>CADBWQ010000008.1 GCA_902798545.1 Oscillospiraceae bacterium | reverse complement strand
ACGCCCAGCGTCTTGATCCCGCGGATCAGCAGAAAGGAATCAAACGGCCCCAGCACGGCGCCCGCCGCGTTTTGAAGGAAAGCAAGCCTTGCGGCCAGAGCGCTGTCCCTGACCGCGGCCAACCCCGCGATCAGATCGCTGTGTCCGCCGAGATACTTGGTCGCGCTGTGCACCACAATGTCGGCGCCCAGCTCCAGCGGCCGCTGCAGATAGGGCGTCATGAAGGTATTGTCCACGATGGAGAGAAGCCCGTGTCTGTGAGCGATTTCCGAGACTGCGGCCAGATCCGTGACCGTCAGCAGCGGGTTTGCCGGGCTTTCCACCAAAACGGCCCGGACCTCCGGCGTAATGGCCGCCTCGAACGCGGCCAGATTCGTGGTATCCGCAATGGCGTAACCGATTCCGAACTGTTGGAACACCTGATCGAGCAGGCGGAAAGTACCTCCGTAGACATTGCTGGAGATCAGGATCTTATCCCCCGAACGAAACAGACTCAGCACCGTCGTGATCGCCGCAAGGCCGGAGGCAAAGGCAAAGCCCGCTGTTCCTCCCTCCAGCTCCGCGATCAGCGCTTCCAGCGCGGCGCGTGTCGGATTGCCGGTGCGGGAATATTCCCAGCCCGTATTCTGGCCGAGCCCCTGCTGCTCATAGGTAGAAGTCTGATAGATCGGCACGTTGACCGCGCCGGTGGTCTTATCACCGTAAATGCCGCCGTGGATCAGGGCGGATTCGATATGCTGATATTGCGCCATGTTCATTTCTCCTTGCTCTTGATTGGACCGCCCCGATGCCGGAAGACGGGCGCCGGGGCGATCGCAAAAGAAAAGAGGGATTCCTTGTAAATTATTCCTTTTTATACTTTAGATGCTGCGGCGAAGCCCTTCTCCAGGTCGGCGAGGATATCGTCGATGTGTTCCGTGCCGATGGAGAGGCGGATGGTGTTCGGGTGGATGTCCTGATCCTCCAGTTCCTCTGCGGTGAGCTGGGAATGGGTGGTGGTGGCCGGGTGAATGACGAGGCTCTTTACGTCCGCCACATTGGCAAGCAGCGAGAAGATTTCCAGCGCGTCAATGAAGGCGTGGGCCTCCTTCACGCCGCCCTTGATGTCAAAGGTGAAAATGGACGCGCCGCCGTTGGGGAAGTATTTCTCGAACAGCGCATGGTCGGGATGCTCCGGCAGAGAGGGGTGGTTGACCTTTTCCACCTGCGGGTGATTCGCAAGATATTCCACGACCTTCTTCGTGTTTTCCGCATGGCGATCGAGGCGCAGGGACAGGGTCTCCACCCCCTGCAGCAGCAGGAAGGCGTTGAAGGGGGAGATGGCGGCGCCCGTATCGCGCAGGAGGATGGCGCGCAGGTAGGTAATAAAGGCGGCAGGGCCGGCCGCGTCCACAAAGGAGATCCCGTGATAGCTGGGGTTCGCTTCAGCGATGGGAGCGTATTTGCCGCTGGCCTTCCAGTCAAAGTTGCCGCTGTCCACCACGATGCCGCCGAGCGTCGTGCCGTGGCCGCCCAGGAACTTGGTGGCGGAGTGCAGCACGATGTCCGCGCCGTGCTCGATGGGCCGAATCAGATAAGGGGTCCCAAAGGTGTTGTCGATGGCCAGGGGGATACCGTGTTTGTGAGCGATGGCCGCGATGGCGTCGATATCCGGAATGTCGGAGTTGGGGTTGCCCAGGGTCTCGAGATAGATGGCCTTGGTGTTGGGCTGGATGGCGGCCTCCACCTCCGCCGGATTGTGGGCGTCCACAAAGGTGGTCTGGATGCCGTAGAGGGGCAGCGTGTGGGCAAGCAAGTTGTAACTGCCGCCATAAATGGTCTTCTGCGCGACAATGTGATCGCCCGCCTGCGCCAGGGCCTCGATGGTATAGGTCACGGCTGCGGCGCCGGAGGCCAGAGCCAACGCGCCCACGCCGCCTTCCAGCGCGGCGATGCGTTTTTCCAGCACATCCTGGGTGGAGTTGGTCAGGCGGCCGTAGATGTTGCCCGCATCCTGCAGGCCGAAACGGGCCGCCGCATGGGCGGAGTTGTGAAACACGTAGGACGTGGTCTGATAAATGGGGACGGCTCGTGCGTCGGTGGCGGGATCGGCCTGCTCCTGGCCGACATGAAGCTGCAGCGTTTCAAATTTATAGTTAGACATGATATGTACCTCTTTTTCATGATATTTCCGCTTTTATGATCCGATCAAACCCCAGCGGAGCAGGTTTGATCGGGAGAGCAGGAACAAAGTCACCGGTCAATGGAGCCGAACTCATGCGGTCCCATGACCTTATGGCCTTGTTCCGACGTCATTCGTCCGTTCCTGAAATTGTGCCGGTTCAACAGCTCAAACAGATCTTTCATCGTTTCATCCCTCAAAAACAAAAATCCGGAGAGCCCATCGGGCTCTCCGGTCGTCGACAAAGCAGTAGGAGAACTCAAACAGGCACGGCAAAGCGCATGCGCATCTCACAGCGCATGTCACAACACATCATGCAGTTGAAGCTCGCCTGACGCATTTCAAGTCCTCCGTTAATCCTACTTTTCATATCGAATTAATATGTTTATATCACAAACATCTCGCTTTGTCAACGGAAAAAAGAAAAAAGATTTTCCCCTAATACTCCTCCAGGAAATGGTGCCGGACGCCGTCTTTCTTATACGCGATCACCGTGTTGAGATTCACATTGGAAACACTCTTGAAAATATTGGCCTCGATCTGTGGATTTGTCTCTTTCAGAGCTGCGATCAGCTTTTTCGTCTCAAGGCGTTTTGAGGCGGTGGTGCCGTCCTCGTGGCAGGTGGTGCAGGTGTCGGTAAAATGACAGGCACACTGCAGAAAGTGCAGTTCGCTCCAGTCCCGCCAGCGGCAGATGTCCGCTTCCCGAATAAGATACATCGGACGGATCAGCTCCATACCTTCAAAATTGGTGCTGTGCAGTTTCGGCATCATGGTTTGAACCTGTCCCCCGTGCAGCATTCCCATCAGAATCGTCTCAATGACATCGTCATAGTGATGACCGAGCGCAATTTTGTTGCACCCGAGTTCCTTCGCCTTGCTGTAAAGATACCCCCTGCGCATTCTCGCGCATAGATAGCAGGGGTTTTTCTCCACCGTATCCACCACGTCAAAAATTGTGCTTTCAAAAACAGTGATCGGAACCCCGAGCGTCTTTGCGTTGTACTCCAGCAGGCGCCGGTTGTCGCCGTTATAGCCCGGATCCATCACCAGAAACAGCAGGTCAAAGGAGATCTTCCGGTGCCTTTGAAGCTCCTGAAACAACTTCGCCATGAGCATGGAGTCTTTTCCGCCCGAGATACAGACCGCGATACGGTCTCCGTCTTCAATGAGCCGGTATTCTTTGCAGGCTTTCGCAAACGGAGAAAAGAGCTGCTTATGGAATTTCCCGCGAATGCTGTCTTCGGCCTTTTTCTGACGCTCCTGCCTGTCCTCGACTTTATTTGTGCTTGCTCTCAGCCAGACGAGATATCCTCCTGCCAGACTGAAGCATTCTCTGCCGCAATCGGCAAGCACTTCAGACACAGCGATCGAACGAACGCCTCGCTGACAGTAAACGATCAGCGTCCTGCCGTCAGGCAGTTCCCGGGCATATCGCGCCGCGTTCTCCATCAGCTCTGTCTCCGGAATATGGACCGCCCCGGGGATCATGCCATACCGCACATTGTCCGCGCTTCTGGTGTCGATCAAAAGGAAACTGCCTTCTTCCATGCGCTCCAGCTCGGATATGGAAACTTCTCTCACGGCTTGACTACCTCTGTCCTTTCACATTACACAAATCCTTTACCACTTCTCCCGCAAGGATCAGTCCTACGACCGACGGCACGAAGGCCACGGAGCCGGGAATATCTCTCCTGTCGGTGCAGTGACGCTTCGTCCCCGGCGGGCAGATGCAGTGGGCACTGCAGCTGATGCTCAGATCCTCCAGCGGCCGGATCGGCTTTTCTTTGGAGTAGACGACTTTCAGGTGTCGGATGCCGCGCTTCTTGAGTTCCCGCCGCATGACACGCGCCAGCGGACAGACCGAGGTCTGCGTAATATCTGCCACGCGAAAGGCGGATGCATCCAGCTTGTTGCCCGCGCCCATAGAGCTGATGATCGGTGTTCCGGCCGCCTGAGCCGCCAGCACCAGCTGTATTTTGCCGCTCACCGTGTCGATGGCGTCCACCACATAGTCGTATTGGGAGAAATCGAATGTATCCGCCGTGTCCGGCAGATAAAAGGTCTTGTAGGTCCGTACCGCGCAGCGCGGATTGATTTCACCGATCCGCTCGGCGGCCACATCCACCTTGTATTTTCCCACGGTCTTTCGCGTGGCGAGGATCTGCCGGTTGATGTTGGTCAGGCAGACCTTGTCGTCATCGATCAGATCTAGCGCGCCAATCCCCGTTCTTGCCAAAGCCTCGACCGTATAGCCGCCCACGCCGCCGATTCCGAAAACAGCCACCCGACTGTGCGCAAGCTTGTCCATGGCTTCCGGCCCCAGCAAAAGCTGGGTCCGGGAAAATTCATTCAGCATATCTCCGATTTATATCCTTTACTTTCCTTTATTCCGTCTTCTCGAGCGTCTCATTCATGCTTCCCGTGCGATAGCCGGTCAGATCCATGGTCACATAGGCAAAACCGTACTCCCGGAAAAAACCCAGATCCAGAAGCAGCTGTTCCGCGCGATCCACCATGGAAAGCCGCTCTTCATTGATCGTCTCCCCGTACACAAAGCGGGAGGACAGGCAGGCAAAGCTCTGCTTGTCCCAGGTGGAGAGACCCAGCTCCCTGGACAGCTCCCGGATCTCCGCCTTGTTTAGGCCGACGTGACGCAGCGGGCTGAGTACGCCAAGCTCTCTGACCGCGACAAGGCCCGGGCGATAATCCCCGTTGTCATCTATGTTGGAGCCCTCCGCCACGGCATTCAGGCCAAGCTCACGGGCAATGTCCCAGATTTTTTCAAACAACTCGTGCTTGCAGAAATAGCAGCGGTTTTTCGGATTGTGCCGAAAGCCCTCGATCTCCAACTCTTCCGAGCGCACCACAACATGGCGGATTCCGTTTGTCTCGCAGAAAGCTTTTGCTTCTTTCAGCTCCCGCTCCGGAAAAGAGCAGGAGGAGGCTGTCACGGCGACGCACTTGTCGCCCAGCGTGTCGTGGGCCACCTTCAAAAGGAAAGTGGAATCCACGCCGCCGGAAAAGGCCACAGCCATGCTGCCCTGAGACAGCAGATATTCTTTTAATTGATTTCGTTTTTCGTTCATTGTCCTTCAAATAAACAGACTCATATCCGACTGCTCACCGGAGCCCAGGAAGGTGGAAACACCGCCCAGCTCCACGCCGTCGATCAACTCTTCTTTCCTGATCCCCATGATGTCCATGGACATCTGGCAAGCCACCAGCCGCACACCGTGCCCGCGGGCACTGTCGATCAGTTCTTCAAGAGAACTGACGCCTTTCTCTTTCATAATGCCCCGGATCATTTTGGCACCCAGGCCGCCCATGTTCATGCGGCTCAGCCCCAGCTTCTCGGAAACCTTTTCCGGCCGCCGCAGGATGTTCAGCCCCCAGAAGGTGAAAAACATGGTCACCCTGCGCCCCATGGCCGCTGCACCGTTTGCCATAATGAAGGCGGCGATGGTTTTATCCAGATCGCCGGAGAAAACCACAAAGGTCTTGTCGTTCTGTGCGGCAGCGGGATTTTGAACAGGCGCCTCGGCTTTCTCGACCAGCGCCTCGATGCCCTCGGGCCTGACCTCCAGCCGGAGCAGCTTGTTGCCGGTCCGCTCGCACCATACCGAAATATCCGGGGCAAACGCGTCCTCGGTCGCCTCGATCTTCAGCTTTTGACCGCCCACCATCTCTCTCAGCGTGTCCGCGGTTTTTACGATCGGGCCGGGGCATTTGAGTCCCCTGGCATCCAGCGTGATCGGCTCCGCCTCTTCCAGCCACTTTTTCCACGCTCGCCAGCCGCCGTCCAGATTGGTCGCGTCATAGCCCCAATCCTGCAGCTGCTCCGTGATCTCCGTGCTCAAAGAGCCCTCCTGGCAAAACACATAGACAGGCTTATCCTTTGGCAGCTTCTCCAGCTCCTTGCCGACGCGGGAAAAGGGGATGTTGACAGCGCCCTCCACGGCCCCCAGCAGAACCTGGTCCGGCTCACGCAGATCCAGCAGTGTCAGGCTGTTCCGCTCCAGCTTCAAAAACTCCTCAACGGAGATATGTTTGATTTCATCCATGGAATTCTACTCCTCAATATCTAATTCTTCCCGATTCGCCTGCCCATCCCGAATCTGAAAGGACCGCAGTACAGGTTCGTTTTCCTCCAGCGACAGGATCAGATAACTGGCTGTCGGATCCAGCGCCAGACGGATGTCCTCCGCAGAGGGTCGGCAGGGCGTTTCCGGATGGCTGTGCCAGTTGCCCAGCAGCTCCAGTCTCCGCTCTCTCATATCCAGGATCGCCTTCAGTTGTTCTTCCGGCGCGATGGTGAAATGGGAGGCAGAATGATCTGCATTTTCCAGACAATAGACCTTTTCCACCCAGGCTTCTTCACCCCGGCTTTGCCCGGCGAGGAGACCGCAGGCCTCCTCCGGGAGACAGGCTCGGGCATGTGAGAGCATCAGAAGATAGTCCGCTTTTTTCAGATGGATCATTTGAGATCACACTCCACCACGCCCTCGTCGAAAGGCTGCAAAATGGTCGGATGCGCACCGCATACCGGACAGTCAGGATTGTCCGGCAACTGAATGACATGCGCCTCCATATCCAGCGCATCAAAGGTCAGCAGCCGTCCGATAAGCAGATCCCCCACGCCGACGATATATTTGACGGCCTCCAGCGCCTGCATACAACCGATGACGCCGGCCATAGCGCCGATTACGCCCGCCTCGCGGCAGGTGGGCACTGCATCCTTCGGAGGCGGCTGTCGGAACACACAGCGATAGCAGGGGCCTTTTCCGGGCACATAGGTCATCAGTTGGCCGTGAAAGCGGATGATCCCTGCGTGACAGAAGGGCTTGCCCGCCAGCACGCAGGCGTCGTTGATGAGAAATTTGGCCGCAAAATTGTCCGTCCCGTCAAGGATGAAATCATAGGGTTCAATCAGATCCATGATATTCTCTGCGTTGACAAACAAGTGATGCGCGATCACCTGCACGTCAGGATTCAGCGCCGCCATGGTCTCCTTTGCGGAGTCTACCTTCGGCTTGCCTACATCTGCGTTGCCGTGCAGGATCTGCCGCTGGAGATTGGAGAGATCCACCTCATCCGCGTCCGCGATGCCGATGGTTCCCACACCGGCCGCGGCCAGATACATGGCGGCGGGCGATCCGAGCCCGCCTGCCCCAATGATGAGGAACTTCGCGTTCAGCAGCTTCTTCTGCCCTCTGAGCCCGACTTCTTTCAGAATGATATGCCGGGAGTAGCGTTCCAGCTGTTCACTGCTCAGCGCCATCGCAACCGCCTCCCATAAAGTACAAAAACTCCACCGCATCGCCATCCTTCAGCGAAAAGCACTCGTAGCAATCCATCGGAAGGAATGCGTTGTTGACCGCAACGGTCACATATTGGGGCGTCTCCACCTTCTGCTGTTCCATCAACTGCATGACGGTTATTCCGTTTTCAACTTCTGTTTTCTTTCCGGAAACCTGAATCATCATCGTCTAAAATCCTTTCTTTTCCCCCTTGACAAAGGAAAACAAATGCAGTATAAACAAAATAACATATCAAGTCAATAGGTTAAATGGGTGAAATGAACGTGAAATTCTGCGAAAAAATGAGCTGCGAGATGCTGTGCATGTCTGAGCGCATGTACATGTGTTTTTTCGCGCCTTTTTTCGAGTTCACGCGTTGGTCTGTTTCATAACATCACAGGAACAGAAGCACAAAACCAGGGACTCAAGATCGAGTCCCCGGTTTTTATTTAATGGAATTTAATGGAAAGGGGAAAAGAAAATGGAAGCTGTCATCGGAAAAATCTTGGGAGAACTGGGGACCTTTTTATTCGGCCCGATCATGCTGGCGGTCTTTTTCGGGGTGGGTTTGTACTTCACAATCCGCCTGCGCGGTGTACAATTCACGCGCTTTAAAACGGCCTTTCGGGAAGTGGTCGGCAATGTCGGGAAGAAGACGGACGACGGCATCGGTCAGATCCGCTCCTACAAGGCACTGGCCACGGCGCTTTCCTCCTGTGTAGGCAACGGCAACATCGTGGGTGTGGCCTACGCCATTGCCGTCGGCGGGCCGGGGGCAATCTTCTGGATGTGGGTCGCGGCTCTGGGCGGCATGGCGACGAAGTTTGCCGAGATCGCCCTGGCCATGCATTTTCGCATACAGGACGAAGACGGCAATTTCCGTGGCGGTGTCATGTATATTCTGACCCGGGGAATGAAACACAAGACCATTGCCAGGATCCTGGGCGGCGCTTTCGCGGTGTTTACGGTCTTTGTCTCCGTTGTTTCCTGCGGGGCATTGCAGGTCAACACCATCAACAGCGCTGTCAGCGGTTTTGTGGGCAACACCACCGTGATTCCGTGGATTGTTGCGATTCTAATCCTGGTGGTCGACGGGCTGGTCATCTTCGGCGGCGTCAAAAAGATTTCTGACGTGACCACCTTTCTGACCCCCATCATGGCGCTGATCTATCTGGGCTTCGGGCTCGTGATCCTCATCATGAACATCACGCTTATTCCGCAAGCTTTGTGGTTTATCGTGAAGTCCGCCTTTACCGGCGATGCGGTGATCGGCGGTGTGGCGGGCGCCACCATGGGCGTCGCGATCCGACGCGGCGTGCAGCGCGGCGTCTTCTCCAACGAAGCCGGCACCGGCTCCTCGGCCATGGTGCATGCCACGGCCAAGGTGGATGTACCGGTCAAGCAGGCGCTCTACGGCATTATTGAGGTCTTTTTCGATACCTTCGTCATTTGCACCTTTACCGCTCTGATTGTCATGGTCAGCGGCGTGTGGAATCTGGGCGGGCTTGGGCAAGTCGTGATCGTTATTTCTCTGATTCTGTTCTGCCTGTCTACGGTACTGGGCTGGTATACCTACGGTGAATCCGCCTTTGCTTTTCTGTTCGGCACTCATAGGGTAAAGATTTACCGGGTGCTGCACATGGTGATCTGCGCCCTCGGTGCGCTCATCAGCGTACAACTCCTCTGGGACGCAGCAGATGTCTGCAACGGTCTGATGGCCATCCCCAACCTGTTCTCGCTGATTCTGTTCGGCAACATTGTGGTCAAAGACGCAAAGGATTTCTTCTCCTCGTACGACAGGAGACAGATTGAAAAGACCTGAGAGAGCGTTGGTTGCTACGAGCGGTCACATGGACGGCTTCGCCGCCTTTCTCTTAATACTGGCAGAATTAAAATCGTTCTAATTTCGCCAGATGCTTGGTCACCTTTCCTGAGGGCAGCGTGTTCCGCCGCAGACTGGAGCTTCTGCTCTCTTCCAGGTCTCTGCCCTATATGGACAGACTCACTGTTCTGAACTCCCTCGGCGCCATGATCGCAAACATCTGTGCCGGAATCGGATGCGGATATCTCCCCCGTTCTATTGTCCAACCGTATATAGAAAGAGGGGTTATGGTGGAATATCCACTGGAAGACCCGTTTTCCGCGCTCGATGTGGTTTTCATCTACCGGAAAGACCACATCCGGGATGCAGCATTTCGATACTTTCTGAGTCAGTTGAAAAAAGGATAGCACGAGACCCGTCAATTTCAGGTCGACGGGTCTCTGTTATTGATGTATTATCTGAGCGTCAGGCCAGATTCGAATTTCCGAAGGAGACGAAAGTCGCACTGGTTACTCCGTCAACGCCGACCAGGTAGATCGGTGTGTCGAAGAGCAGGTCCTCCACATGCAGGCTAGCCCAGCTGAAAACGCCTGGTGTTGTCGTCATACTGGTCCTCTCTGCTCCAGTCTCCGACCCAGGCCGTAAGGCCCACTGTCGTGAGGCCAAGTCCGATGCCATAGGCGCACATGGCTGCAAACATCAGCGGAAGCCGATTTCCCATGGCACAGCACAGGGTCAGACCGATCAGCAGGATGACACCGAAGAGCCAGTTGGTGCGATAATTCCCGATGCGATCGGAGACCACACCATAACCGGTCTTCCCCGCCATCAGAGCGACACCCGAAACCGTGATGGCCAGCGCTGTCACCGTCGGCTGATAACCGAGGGCGTTGAGATGAACCGTGAGGTGGCTGTATCCGACGCTCGTGAATCCACCCAGCAGCAGCGCACAGCCGATGCAAACATACCAGGCAAAGTGCGTTTTTTACATGTTCCAATCTCTTTTTCCGTGTGTTTTCTTCTTACAACGTCTACGCATTTTAGCACAGGCTGAGCTCCTCTGCAAGATTCTTTGTTGTTTTCCTCTGTCTGTCTGCAGCCTCTTTCGCTGCGGAACACCAAGATGTAACACAGCGTGCGGAAGGATCTGATTGGATCTTTCCGCTTTATTGACTTTTTTACCTGTGCATGACATAATGACGACAAGCATCAAAATGAAATAAGATAAGAAGATTGTCAGTATACAAATTCTTAAAGGAGAGATGTCACTATGAAAATCGTTATCCTCGATGGTTACACCGAAAACCCCGGTGATCTGAGCTGGGAATCTCTGGCCGCTTTCGGCGATCTGACGGTCTATGACCGCACGCCTTATAATGACGCCGTTATCGCCGAGCGCATCGGTGATGCGGAAGTGGTTTTTACCAACAAGTGCCCCATTCGGAAACCGGTCTTCGACGCCTGCCCGAACCTGAAGTATATTTCCGTCCTCGCCACCGGCTACAACATTGTGGACTATAACTACGCCTGGGAGAAGGGTATCTGTGTCTCCAATGTCCCGACCTACGGCACCGCCGCCGTCGGCCAGTTTGCCATCGCACTGCTGCTGGAGATCTGCCATCATGTGGCGCATCACTCCGAGGCCGTGCATGAGGGACGCTGGGAGCATAACGACGACTGGTGCTTCTGGGATTATCCGCTGATTGAGCTTGCCGGCAAAACCATGGGCATCATCGGCTTTGGCAAGATCGGTCAGACCACCGGCAAGATCGCGAAGGCGCTTGGTATGACGGTCCTTGCCAGCGGCAGCCGTGAAACCGAGGCCGGCAAAGCCATTGCCGAGTATGTCGACCGTGATACCCTCCTTGCCCGCAGCGATGTCGTCGTGTTGCACTGCCCGCTCTTTCCTGAGACCGAGGGCATGATCAACAAGGAATCCATCGCCAGGATGAAGGACGGCGTCATTCTTATCAACAACAGCCGCGGACAGCTGGTCGTGGAACAGGACCTCGCCGATGCGCTCAACAGCGGTAAGATTTTTGCCGCCGGTCTGGATGTTGTATCCACCGAGCCCATCAAGGGCGACAATCCCCTGCTCACGGCCAGGAACTGCTTTATCACCCCGCATATCAGCTGGGCACCGAAAGAAGCCCGTGAGCGCATCATGGCCTGCTCGGTCCAGAACCTCCAGTCCTATGTGGACGGCGCACCCATCAACGTCGTGAACAAGCCCCGGGAGGCCCGTTCATGAATACCGCGCTACGCCGGGACGCGGATGAGATTGTCCGCACTTCTCTGGCCGCAGTTCTCCCTGACACCGCGGTCCAGCGCGCTCTGAAGGACTATGCGCCCGGAGACGGACGCACGCTCCTCGTCGCGGTCGGCAAGGCCGCCTGGCAGATGGCCAAAGCTGCGCTGGACACGCTGGGCCAGGTCGACGATGGCGTCGTCATCACGAAATACGACCATGTGAAAGGCGAGCTCCCCGGCGTGCGCTGTTATGAAGCTGGTCATCCCGTCCCGGATGAGAACAGCTTCAACGCGACAAAAAAAGCACTGAACCTGGTTCAGGGTCTCAGTGCGAAAGATACCGTAATATTTCTGCTGTCCGGTGGCGGCAGCGCGCTCTTTGAGCTTCCGCTGATCCCCGGCGATGAGCTGCAGGATATCACGCGCCAGATGCTTTCCAGCGGTGCCGACATCGTGGAGATGAACCGCATCCGCAAACGGCTCTCTGCCGTGAAGGGCGGACGCTTTGCCCTGGCCTGTGAGCCGGCAAAGGTCCTCAGCATTGTCCTCAGCGATATTCTGGGCGATCCCCTCGACAGCATCGCGAGCGGCCCCGCCTACCCCGACCACAGCACCTGCGCCGAGGCATTGGCTGTGGTGGAAAAGTATCACCTGCAGCTCTCCTCCGAGGCGCTGGCATTGCTCGCACAGGAGACGCCGAAGAAACTGCACAACGTGGAGACCCACATCAACGGCTCGGTCCGCGAGCTCTGCGCTGCAGCGGCTTTTGCAGCGGAAAAGCTCGGCTACAAACCGGTTTATCTGACCGACCAGCTCTCCTGTGAGGCGCGGGAGGCCGGACGTTTCCTCGCAAATATTCTCAGGAGCCATGTCGCCGACGGCAAGTCCCTCGCTTTTATCGCCGGAGGCGAAACCGTCGTCCACCTGACCGGAAAAGGCCTTGGCGGGCGGAATCAGGAACTGGCGCTTGCCGCCTGTGAGGGCATCGCAGGGCTTCCCGGCGCTGCGGTCTTCTCCGTTGGCAGTGACGGGACCGACGGTCCCACGGATGCTGCGGGAGGATACATCGATGGCGAAAGCCTCTCTGCTCTCCGAGCAGCCGGTCTGAACCTTCATTCGGTCCTTGCCGACAACGATGCCTATCACGCCCTGAAGGCCATCGACGGCCTGATCATGACCGGTCCCACCGGGACCAACGTCAACGACGTCGCTGTCGCCCTGCTGCACGCATCCTGATATCCACCAAAAAAGCACCAGACGGGGTTCTCTCAATCATGCCCCCGTCTGGTGCTTTTTATCTGCTGTTGGAAAAGTATCCCATCCTCCTATTGGCACAGGCTTTTCCGGCTCCCTTACATTCCAATCAGATCAAAGTTTTCAAAGCTCACCGTGAGGGACACATCCTTCTTGGGATTTGCGTACTTGACCAGCACAGCGCGTTTGGACTGGCTGTAGTACCAGCCCTCAGAGTTTTCGTCGAATTGGCGACGATTGAGATAGTGCTTCAGTTTCCGATCACCCAGCATCACCCAGAATGGACTGCTGTTTTTGTGGATAATCTCAACCGTGACGGTTTCAACGAAATCGGTATAGTTTCCCTCAGCCTTGAAATTGACCCTCATGACACTTTCGCCGCTCATGCTGATCTCCGTCTTGCGGAAGCCTCCCTTGCGGAAGTTGTTAGAAACACCGTCGTCATCAAAGAGTGTGTAGCTGTGTGTTTTAGCATCCGGTGCGAGGATCAGATGCAGCGCGGTGGTGTGGTCGCGCTCCATACTCATGAGCTGGTTGTCCGCCATTGGGATGATCGCTCCTTCCCGGATAAACATGGGAATTGTTGAGAGACCGACCGGAACCTCAACGTTCTGCCCGCCCTCGTAGCAGCGGAACTTGTCGTTCCAGTCATACCATCTGCAGCCGGCAGGGAGATAGACTTTGCGAGTCTGCGCGCCCGGCTCTATGACATTTGCCACCAGAAGGTCGCGTCCGAAAAGAAACTCAAAGCTCTCATCATAGACCTTCTCGTCATTCTGAAATTCATACACCAGAGCCCGCATAATTGGCGCGCCGGTCTGGCTCGCCTCATACTCGGCGGAGTAGAGATAGGGTGTCATGCGGTAGCGCAGGAGAATCGCGTCGCGGATCAGGGGTGTGGCGTCACGGAACATCCAGGGTTCGGTGACGGTGTTGTCGTTGGAGGCGGAGTGGATGGAAAAACGCGGCTGGAAGATACCGTTCTGCACCCAGCGGACAAAGAGCTCCTCGTTCGGTGCAGGTCCTGCAAAGCCACCGATATCCGCACCTTCGTTTGGCTGCCCGGAGAGGCTCATGCCGGTTATGATGGGAATGTTGTACTGCAGGCTCTTCCAGCTGGTATAGTTATCCCCGCACCAGGTTTGGGCGTATTTCTGAATCCCTGAACTGCCGCTGCGGCAGACCACATAAGGCCGCGCATCCGGGTTATGCTCTTCTACTGCCTCGTTTGCAAGACGGCACATAATAGTGCACATGAGGGGCTTCAACTGTCCGATGGTGCCGCCCTTTCCGTCAAAGTCCACCCTGGCGTCCTTGTCGAGCAGGCTGTCGTACTCGCAGTTGTCGTTCCAGATGGAGTCCGTACCCATATCAATGACATTTTCGATGAGATAATCTTTCCAGGCGCTGCGTGCTTCCGGCTTGGTGAAGTCCCAGAAGGCGCCGTCGCCGCCCCACCAGGAGCCGACCGCATAGGTGTCCGGGTTCTCGCTGTCCCTGACGAAGACATTCTTCCTGTTGAACTCGTCGAACCGGGGGTGACAGAGAAGGATGCCGGGCTTGACGTTCGGCACGTTCTGAGCTCCCTTTTCATTCATAGCCGCGAAGTAGGCGCGGGGATCCTTGAAACGCTCGGTATTCCAGGTGAAAACACAGCGCTTTCCGTTCACGCTGGTATAGCCGGAGGAGAGATGGAACCCGTCGATCGGGAAGCCCTCGTCCTTGATGGTGTCGATGAAGTCCAGAACCGCCTCGTCGCTGTCCTTCTCCAATTCGGGATAGTACATGCTGGAGCCCTGATAGCCCAGCGCACGTTTCGGCAGCAGCGCGGGACGGCCTGTGAGCAGCGTATAGTTGTCTATAATTCGCTTCAGGGTATTGCCGCCCAGCAGAAACAGGTCGATATCTCCCCCGTCAGCCTGCCAGTAGGTGTACCGTGGCCAGTAGTTGGATTTTTCTTTCCCCATATTGAACACGGATTCGTAAAAATTGTGATAGAACAGTCCTACCGCCTTTTTGCTTGTACGGTTGAGCCGGATATAGAAGGGGATGTGTTTGTAGAGTGTGTCCGTGAGCTCTGCGTCATAGCCCATGGCGTCGGTTGCCCGCTCACGCAGAAAGGCTTTGTTTTTATTCAGCAAGCCGCCTTTTTCGCCGAACCCATAGAAACAGTCATCCTCTTCCATGCGGCTGTAGACGGTAACGCGCTTGTTGGTGTCGAGGATAAAGGGGCTTCCGGAAAGGGTGGAGTAAAGTTCCGTCCTGTCTGCGTCGTACAGGCGGATACAGATCGGGTCCCGATCCAGTTCCAGACGCAGTGCCTTGCTTTCAAAGGCGATGGTTTTCTCCCCTTCGATGATTTTCGGTTCCACGGGGTTTACCCGTGTGCGCTGACCTTCAAAGAGGGGATCGAGACGGTCTTCCCACGCCGTCGTCATGAGGACATAGGATTCCTCCGCGAGTTCATGATCGAAGGAGGCCCGCACCCGTACGATCTCGTCGGTGACGAAAATGATTTTGACGTCACAGCTGTTGGTATGGACGAGCGCTGCTCCTGCCAGGTTGTCAAGTCCGGTAACCTTTCTGCAAATATCCATTAGAACTTCCCTTCTGTACCTTAGCTATGAGAGGCTGCCACGGCAGCAGTAAAGCGATAGAAACAACTAATCCCAAAGCATTGCCGACCACATATTATAAAACAGTGCGGGTTACTGTCAATCTCTTTTTCTCACGAGAGCTGAATACATTGCTTCGAAGCAGAGCACCCACCGGCATCACCGGTGGGTGCTCTGCTTGCCTTATCGTATTCAGTCGTCAATGATTCTGCCGTCGCGAGAGATGGTCACAACCTGCCAGGGAATGAACTTTCCGCTGTTGCGCAGGGCAGTTTCGGCGGCCCGCTGCAGCCCGCCGCAGCAGGGTACCTCCATTCTGACAATCGTGACGCCTCTGATGTCATTTGCGGAAATGATCTCGGTGAGTTTTTCGCTGTAGTCCACGTCGTCCAGCTTTGGACAGCCGATCAGCGTAATTTTTCCCTTCATGAAGTCCTCATGCATGTTGGCATAGGCATAGGCAGTGCAGTCCGCCGCGATCAGGAGCTTTGCCCCGTCATAGAAGGGGGCCTTCGTCGGGAGAAGCTTGATCTGGCAGGGCCATTGGGCCAGTCGTGAGACGGGCCTTTCACCTGTCGCCGCTGCAGATGTAACCTGCTCCTCCGCGTTCTCTCCGCTGTGCTTCAAAGCCATAAAGCGGGAACCTGGGCAGCCATGTCCCGCAGCGTGCTGTGCCATCTGAGCCATCATCTTCTGCTCGTGTACGCTCATGGCCTTCTCCTCCGCCTTCTTCCGCTGGCTCTCCTTTACCGCTTCGGCGTCATAGGCCGGGGCTTCCCGCTCCTCAAAGGTGATGGCACCGGTGGGACAGTTTGGCAGACAGTCGCCGAAGCCGTCGCAGAAGTGCTCCCGCATCAGCTTCGCCTTTCCGTCGATGATATCAATCGCACCTTCGTGGCAGGCCCTGGCGCAGAGACCGCAGCCGTTACATTTTTCTTCATCAATATGGATGATCTTCCTTACCATTTTCTGTACCTCCTCTTGTATTTCCGGGATCATTATAGTAAAATCAGGTCATCATGTATGTGGTTTGAACCACATTTTTATTTTTTAGGAGAAAGAACCATGAAACTGCAGCTGCTGCATCCCGTTGTTCTGTTTCAGGACATGTCCGGTGAGGAGATATCCTCCTGTCTTACTGCGTTGAAAGCACAGGAAAAGGCCTATGGAAAGGGCGCTGTCATTCTCTACGCCGGAGATCGGACAGACCGGATGGGCCTGGTTCTCTCCGGGAGCGTCACCATTGAGAACAACGACGTCTGGGGAAACTGCACCATCCTAAGCCATGTTAAAGCAGGAGAATTCTTCGCCGAGACATACGCGCTGCTCCCCGGTGAGGTCATGCTGGTCGATGTCCGGGCCAATGAGGACTGCTGTATTCTCTTTCTCGATGTCTCCTGTATTTTCGGCGATCCAATGCCGGCGTCATGGAAGGAGAAGCTGACGCGCAACATGCTGCGCATCTCCGCACATAAGAATCTGGCGCTCACTGGCCGGAGCTTTCACACCGCACCGAAGAGCGCCAGAGGAAGGATCCTTGCTTATCTGAATACTGTCTCTCTGCAGAAACATTCCGCGGAATTTGATATTCCTTTTAACCGTCAACAGCTGGCGGACTACCTGAATCTGGAACGGACCAGTCTGTCGAAGGAACTGGGAAAGATGCATCGGGAGGGGATTGTCATCTTCCGAAAGAACCATTTCCATCTGCTGGGAAATGACCCTTCATCTCTGAACCGTTTTTTCTGAATCCTGCTGCACAGAGGTTATCAGGACTTCCTCACCGCAGGGCGTCCTTCATCGCTCTGACATACTTCCCGACTTCCGGGGCGGCGTCTCTGCCGTGTTTCTCCAGGATCTTGATGATGGCGGAACCCACGATGGCCCCGTCTGAGATCGATGCCATCGCCCTTGCCTGCGCGGGTGTCGAGATACCGAAACCGATGGCACAGGGCACCTTCGCATGCTGCCGCACGACGGACACGATGGCGCCGAGATCGGTGGTGATCTCGCTGCGGGTTCCGGTGACGCCCAGGCTTGAGACGATGTAGAGGAAGCCCTCCGCCTCTGCCGCGATCTCGGCGATGCGGTTCTCGGAGGTCGGTGCGACCAGGGAGACGAGATCGACGCCGTACCGGCGGCACATCGGCAGGAATTCTTCTTTTTCTTCGAAGGGCACATCCGGCAGGATCAGCCCGTCGATTCCGATCTCCTGACAGGTCCGGATGAAGCGCTCGGCGCCATAGGAATAGACGACATTGGCATAGGTCATAAAGACCATGGGAATGCTCACATCCCGGCGCAGTTCCCGGACGAGGTCAAAGATTCTGTCCGTTGTGACGCCGCCCTGCAGCGCGCGCAGGTTGGCCCCCTGGATCACCGGGCCCTCTGCCGTCGGATCGGAAAACGGAATCCCGAGCTCAATGAGATCCGCTCCGTTCTGCACCGCGGCCCGCACCACGGCGGCCGTGGTCTCCAGGTCCGGGTCTCCGCAGGTGATGAAGGCGATGAATGCCTTCCCGTTTTCAAACGCCTGATGAATCTTACTCACGGATATCCTCCCCTCTGTAGCGCGCGATGGCGGCGCAGTCCTTATCGCCCCGTCCGGAGATCGTAATGACCATGATCCGGTCCTTCTCCATGGTCGGCGCGAGCTTCATGGCATGGGCCACCGCATGGGCCGACTCGATGGCAGGGATGATCCCCTCGGTTTTTGCGAGGTATTCAAACGCACAGACCGCTTCCTCGTCCGTCACCGGAACATACTCCGCCCTCCCGACGTCGTGCAGATACGCATGCTCCGGGCCGATCCCGGGATAGTCCAGGCCGGCCGAGATGGAATACACCGGGGCAATCTGACCGTACTCGTCCTGGCAGAAGTAGGACTTCATCCCGTGGAAGATCCCAAGGCGGCCTGTGGCGATGGTCGCCGCCGTCTCGAAGGTATCCACGCCGCGGCCTGCCGCCTCACAGCCGATGAGCCGAACCGATGGCTCCCCGATGAAATGGTAAAAGCTTCCGATCGCGTTGGATCCGCCGCCCACGCAGGCCAGTACGACGTCAGGGAGTCGCCCCTCCTTCTCCATCAGTTGCGCCTTGATCTCCCGGGAGATCACTGCCTGAAAGTCCCGCACGATTGTCGGGAAGGGATGCGGCCCCATGACCGAGCCCAGGCAGTAGTGTGTATCGCTGATGCGGCTGGTCCACTCGCGCATGGCCTCGGACACCGCGTCCTTCAGCGTGGCGGTGCCGGTCGTGACCGGAATCACGTCGGCGCCAAGCAGCTTCATCCGATAGACGTTGAGTGCCTGGCGGCGGGTGTCCTCCTCGCCCATAAACACAACGCATTCCATTCCCATCAGGGCCGCCGCCGTCGCGGTGGCGACACCGTGCTGCCCGGCGCCGGTCTCGGCAATGAGGCGGGTCTTCCCCATTTTCTTTGCGAGGAGGGCCTGTCCCAATACGTTGTTGATCTTATGGGCGCCGGTGTGATTGAGGTCTTCCCGCTTCAGATAAATCTTTGCACCGCCCAGGTCTTTGGTCATCTTTGCCGCAGCATAAAGTCTGGACGGGCGACCGGCATATTCATTGAAGAGCTCTGTGAGCTCCCGGTTGAATGTCGGATCCGCTTTATAGTGTTCATACGCTGCTTCCAGCTCGATGACCGCATTCATCAGGGTCTCGGGGATATACTGTCCCCCGTGAATCCCGAACCGTCCTCTCGGGTTTGTCATTGCCTGTTCTCCTCTCGCACGGCAGCCACAAAGGCTGCCATTTTTTCCTGGTCTTTCCGGGAATCTGTCTCGATTCCGGAGCTCACATCCACTCCGTAGGGGCCAACGCTTCGAATTGCGTCTCTCACGTTTTCCGGGTTCAGTCCCCCGGCGAGGAAGTATCGTCTCTCCGCGCCCTGAAGCAGCGTCCAGTCGAAAACGGTCCCCGTCCCGGCCCCGGCATCCAGCAGGATCTCGTCCGCCGTGCTCATTTCTGCACGACGGAGATCCTTCTCTGTCCGGATCCGGAAGGCCTGAATCAGCAGCCCGTCAGTCAGATTTCTCAGCCGCCGGATGTATCCCTCATCTTCGCTCCCATGGAGCTGGGCAAGGTCTATCACACCGTCGTTCAGGAGCCGTGCCACCCTCTCCGGCGCTTCGTCCACAAAGACGCCGACTGCGCGGATCTCCGGGATCAGCAGCTGTTTCAGCTCGGCTGCCGTTTCCGGCGGCACATAGCGCCTGCTCTTCACGGCAAACACAAATCCGATATAATCCGGCCGCAGTGCGTTCGCAGCCTCAATGTCACAGTCCCGGGAGAGGCCGCACAGCTTGATTTTTGTCATGCTTCTCCTTTCAGCTGCCGCAGCATCCGGCGCTTGCTTTCCGCGCGCATCAGCACCTCGCCCACCAGTACGGCATCCGCTCCGATCTCCCGAAGTCGCACCACGTCCCCGGCGTCTCTCACGCCGCTCTCAGAGACGAAGAGCACCTCCGGCGGGATCATCGACCGCAGGCGGCGGCTGTTTTCCGTATCGACAGAGAAGTCCTTCAGGTTCCGGTTGTTGACTCCGATAATCCTTGCTCCGGCATCAAGTGCCATGCAGATTTCCCTCTCGTCATGTGCCTCAACAAGGGCCGAGAGCCCCAGTTCCTCGCAGATCCCATGGTATTCTTCCAGCTGACTCTGCTCCAGGATTGAGCAGATCAGCAGAACCGCCGAGGCCCCCAGGAGTTTCGCCTCATAGATCATATAAGAATCAACGGTAAAGTCTTTTCGCAGACAGGGAACGGAAACGACCTCGGCAATCTCCCGCAGGTAACTGTCGTTCCCGAGAAACCATTTTGGCTCTGTGAGAACGGAGATCGCGTCCGCTCCCGCTGTTTCGTACTCCCTCGCTATCTGCAGATAGGGGAAATCCTCGGCTATCAGGCCCTTTGAGGGCGAAGCCCTCTTGCACTCACAGATGAAGGAGAGCTCCGGTTTCCGCAGTGCCTCTTCCAAGGCATAATTTCCTTTTGGGAGGGTGCGGGCATATCGCCGTACGGTCTCCTCCGGGAGATTCCGTTTTGCCAGCCTGACACGCTCCCGGGCGTGATCCGCCAGCTGGTCGAGAATGTTCACACCTCTGCCTCCGGCCGGTTGCTGACCTCGATAAGCTTCTGCAAAGTGGCCTGTGCCTTGCCCGAATCAATCAGCTCTGCAGCCAGGACGGTTCCTGCTTTCAAGCTCTCTGCCTTGCCGGCGATATAGAGCGCTGCGCCCGCATTCAGCAGGACCGCATTTCGCTTGTGTCCCTTTAACCCGTTCAGAATGTCCAGGGTAATCCGAGCGTTCTCCGCAGGTGTCCCTCCCTTCAGCTCTTCCTTCGCACATCGCGCAAAGCCGAAGTCCTCCGGACTGATCACCGAAGTACGGTACCAACCATCCCGGATTTCGCTGATCGTGGTCGGCGCGCTCAGAGAGATCTCATCCAGCTTATCCTGGCCGTATACCACCATGCCGCGGCGGACACCCAGGTTGATGAGCACCTGCGTCAGCGGCCCTACCAGATATTCGTCATACACGCCGAGCAGCTGCATGGAAGGCCGTGCGGGATTGGTAAGCGGTCCGAGAATATTGAATACTGTGCGGAAACCCAGCTCCTTTCGGATCGACCCGACATACTTCATCGACGTGTGATACTGCTGGGCAAAGAAGAAGCACATGCCCGCCTCGTTCAGCAACTCGACGCATCGCTCGGGGCTCTGGCGGATGTTGACACCGAGCGCCTCCAGGCAGTCGGCCGTCCCGCTGAGGGAGGAGGCCGCCCGGTTCCCGTGTTTGGCAACCTTCACACCTCCGGCTGCCGCCACCAGTGCGGATGTCGTAGAAATATTGAAGCTTTTTGCGTTGTCCCCGCCGGTGCCGACAATCTCTAAGACCTCCATTCCTGTCTCCACCCTTATTGCGTGCTCGCGCATGGCCGCCGCGCAGCCGGCAATCTCGTCCGTGGTCTCCGCCCGGGCGCTTTTTGTCGACAGTGCCGCGAGGAAAGCCGCATTCTGCGTTGGCGTTGATTCGCCGTTCATGATCTCGTTCATGACGGTATAGGCTTCGTCATAGCTGAGGTCTCCCTTGTTGACAATTTTTTCAATGGCTTCGCGTATCATCCTGTCCACTCCTTTTCACTCTGGTTATGGTCCCGTATCCCGCTTTTCTCTGCAGGAGAAATAAAAAACGTCCCTGACAGAATATGCTCTTCTGTCAAGGACGAATAAGCTTGTTATCCGCGGTGCCACCTTGATTCACGGTACGAACCGTGCGCTTGTCAGGATACCAACATATCCCCGGCAACTGACGTATGCCTCCACGTTGCAGAATACTCTGTGCGCTGATTCACAGCCGCACATTTGACTGCACCCTCGGCGGTCCATTTGACGGGCTGTTTCTCACCTGACTCTCAGCAACGCAGGCTCTCTGTGCAGGCATTCCCGCCGTTATCTCCGCTTCATCGGTTTAGTGTGTTGAATTGTTCTAAATATTACCACCGGTTTTTTGGATTGTCAAGTAATTTTTTGTCAGAAACGATCATATAGAATGTTCTGCATATATCAGCCAAGGCCGAGCGCAAGCCCGATCACGCGCACGATCAGCGCTGCGACCCATGCGATCGCACACTGCCACAGCACCACATAGATCGCCCACTTTCCCCCGAGCTCACGCTTGACGGATGCAACAGCTGCAACACAGGGGGTGTAGAGCAGGCTGAATACCAGCATTGAGGCTGCTGTCAGATTACTCATGACTGCCGTCACACCGACTTCGCCACCGAACAGGACTTTCATCACGGAGATCACGCTCTCTTTGGCCATGAACCCGCTGATCAGCGCGGTGCAGATGCGCCAGTCCCCGAGTCCCACTGGTCGGAACAGCGGCACCAGAACCCCGGAAATAACCGCGAGGATGCTGTCCTGAGAGTTGGTTACCAGATTGAGTCTGAAGTCGAAGCTCTGCAGGAACCAGACGACGATCGTCGCGATCAGGATGACGGAAAAGGCCCTCTGCAGGAAGTCCTTGGCCTTATCCCACAGCAGCTGCAGCACGTTTCTCGCGCTGGGCATACGATAGTTCGGCAGCTCCATTACGAATGGAACCGCCTCGCCCTTGAACAGGGTCTTTCTGTAAAGCAACGCCACAACAATCCCGGTCAGGATTCCCAGCACATAGAGCCCGATCATAATCAGACCGCCCCTGCCTGGGAAAAAGGCGTTGACAAAGAACCCATAGATTGGGAGTTTCGCTGTACAGCTCATGAAAGGCGTCAGCAGGATCGTCATCTTCCGATCGCGCTCACTCGGAAGCGTTCTGGTGGACATTACAGCGGGTACCGTGCATCCGAAGCCGATCAGCATCGGGACGATACTGCGCCCGGAGAGTCCCAGTTTCCGCAACAGCTTATCCATCACGAAGGCGACTCGGGCAATATAGCCGCTGTCCTCCAGAAGGGACAGAAAGAAGAACATGGTCACGATGATCGGCAGAAAACTCAGCACACTGCCGACACCTTCAAAGACACCTTTGATCACAAGTCCGTGCAGCATAGGACTGACATTCGCTGCGGTCATGACTCCGTCCAGCGCCGCGGTCAGGCTCTCGATTCCAGCTGCCAGCAGATCCTGCAGCCAAACGCCGATCACATTGAAGGTCAGATAGAATACCAGGCCCATTATTGCAATGAACATCGGGATGGCCGTATATTTTCCCGTGAGGATCTGATCGATCTTCTGACTTCGAAGGTGCTCCTTGCTCTCCCGAGGCTTGACCACACACTCGCTGCACACCTTCTGGATATATGCAAACCGCATATCCGCGATGGCTGCGCTGCGGTCCAGGTCACGCTCAGTCTCCATCTGCAGGACGACGTGCTCCAGCATTTCCTTTTCATTCTGATCCAGATTCAGCTGATTCAGAATCAGTGCATCGCCTTCGATGATCTTCACCGCCGCGAAGCGCAAGGGGAGGCCCGCCTTCTCGGCGTGATCTTCGATCAGATGGCTTACCGCGTGGATGCAGCGGTGTACCGCGCCGCCGTAGTCGTTTTTGTCACAGAAGTCCTGGCGCAGCGGCTTTTCCTGAAAGTGGGCAACATGAATGGCATGCCTCACCAGCTCGTCCACGCCCTGATTCTTTGCTGCGGAGATCGGGACTACCGGAACTCCCAGCATGGCTTCCATGGCATTGACGTCCACACTGCCGCCGTTGCCGGTCATCTCATCCATCATGTTCAGCGCAACAACGGTCGGGATCCCCATCTCCAGGATCTGCATGGTCAGATAGAGGTTACGCTCGATGTTGGTCGCATCAACAATGTTGATGATGCCCCTTGGCCTTTCATTCAGGACGAAGTTCCTGGATACCAGCTCCTCGCTGGAATATGGAGACATCGAATAGATGCCGGGAAGGTCGGTAATGGAGGTTCTCTCATACCCCCGGATGGCACCGTCCTTACGGTCCACTGTCACGCCCGGGAAGTTGCCCACATGCTGATTGGCGCCGGTCAGCTGGTTAAACAGTGTGGTCTTGCCGCTGTTCTGGTTGCCCACGAGGGCAAATGTCAGGAGTGTGTCATCCGGCAGAGGATCTCCGCTGCCTTTCGGATGAAACTTGCCTTCTTCACCAAGACCCGGATGGACGGCTGCACTGCGCTTTTTCGAGATCGGGGTCGCTGTCTGGCCATCAATCGGCCTGATGGTAATTTTCTCCGCGTCCGCCAGACGCAGCGACAGTTCGTATCCGTGCAGACGAAGTTCCATGGGATCACCAAGCGGTGCCAGCTTCACCACGGTCACCTCTGTCCCCGGAATCACGCCCATGTCCAGGAAATGCTGCCGCAGTGCGCCTTCTCCACCGACAAGATCCACCCGGGCAGATTGGCCGGGTTGCAATTCTCGTAACGTCATATAGGTCTCCTTCTCCCCGACAAGCGTTAGATGAATCATGCCAAATTGTGTTAGATTTTACCACTCAGGCTGTCTGTCTGCAAGCTCATCCCTCATTTTTATGAGTTATGCCTGCTTCTGATCGCCGAAAAAGCTGTCCGAAGCAGGCAGATTGTTCATAATGATGGTTTCCTGAGCAGCCGCGCCATGTGCAGTCCGGTCAGCGGGTCAGTCCAGGCAGGATTCAGGCTCGTAAACCTTACCCGCCTTCATGACAAACACACAGTCCAGCAGTGCCTTTGGATCACACATAATATCCCGTCGCCAGGCAGCGACATCTGCGGCTTTCCCGGGCTCGATGGATCCGATCTCCGTCGGAAGCCCCACGATCTCAGCGTTGATGCGGGTTGCGGCTTTCAGTGCGCGGAAGGGATCCATCCCGCTGTTCATCCAGGCCATGAATTCATAGCCGCTCTCATAATTCTGGTGATTGGCCACAAAGCCCGTGCCGTAGCCCAGTTTGATGTTGCTGCTGCAGATGACCTCCCGGCCGGCCTGCAGCGCATCCTTGTACATCTCCAGCTTCTGTCGGAACTCTGGCTGCTTGTCCTTGATGGCCTCGGGATCATAATGGACTGCCTCCTCATAGGGAGAGAAGGTTGGAACCAGATACAGGCCCTTTTCTTCGATCATTTCTGCTGTTTCCCGGTCCATGAGGGAGCCGTGCTCCATGCCGTCAATGCCGAAGCGGATCAGCTTCTGCATAAGTGCAGGGGTATAGACATGGGCGGTCACAGTTTTACCCAGTTCATGGGCGGTGCGGATAATGGCCTCCAGTTCTTCATCGTTAAGCTGCTGCTGCACAGGGGTATCGTTTGGTGTGAAAAAGCCGCCCGTGGCCATGATCTTGATGAAGTCGCTGCCGTACTTGATCTGTTCCCTTACGGCGCCGACGAAAAAGTCTTTTCCGTTGCCCAGTGTTGTCCTCTGATGCTGGAGCATCGCGGAGAGTTCCGGATTCCGTGAAAACCCCTGGGAGAGGTCGCCATGGCTCCCCGGAGAGCACAGAAACAGCGGCGCCGCCACAAGACGCGCCCCTTCCAGATATCCCGCGTTGATGGCTCGTTTCACATCCAGTACGCCATAGCCTTTCCCGGTGATGCCGCCTACATGACGCACCGTCGTGAAACCTCTCAGAAGCGCCTTTTTTGCACAGCGGGCAATGGCAAGGGTCTTGGATTCTTCCGAGGTAGTATAGACTTCCTCCCGTATGGTATGCCAATCGAAGAAGTCCATGTGCATATGGGCGTCAATCAAGCCGGGTGTCACCTGGTATGCGCTCAGATCAATCTCTTCCGTCCCCTCGGGTGTGGGAACCGACGGCCCCACTGCGGCGATACGGTCACCCTCGATCAGTATTTCCCACTTGATCTTCCACTCCTCCGTAACACCGTCGTAGAGGCGGCCGCAGCGAATACGCTTGAATTTGCTGTTCATATCTTCTCCTCTTAACAGGTTGGGTTTTGTTTTCTCCGCCGGGCGGAGAGAATCCACCAATAACTGCTTACTGTCTGTAAATCCCGGTATACTTATCCCTCAGATACTGAAGATATCGTCGTGCCGAGAGATCCTCTCCCGTCGCGTCCCGCAGTACCTGCCGAGGCGTCTTGGTAGAGGCAAAGCGGTGAATGTGCGACACGTTCCAGTTCAGAATCTGCGAGAAATCTCCCTGCCGAACCTGGTCAAACATGTCGGGGATATCCCGCTGCATGGCATGGAGGAAATGCCCGTCATAGCAGTTGCCCAGCACATAGCTCTGGAAATAACAGATATAACCGCTGAACCAGTGCATATCCTGCAGCACGCCCTCGGCGTCATTCTCTGGGCAGACACCCAGATAGGCCTTCGATTTTTCGTTCCAGGCTGCGGGGAGATCTTCAAACGACAGATCCCCATCCAACAGCGCTTTCTCCAGTTCATATCGCAGAATGATATGGAGATTATAGGTGAGTTCATCCGATTTCAGCCGCATCGGAGAGATATGCAGCGCATTCAGCGCCCGGTAGAAGTTCTCCGGGGAAACACCGTTCAATTCCGGAAAATACCTCCCTGCCACCGGCAGAAAGTACTCCCAGAACGAAAGACTGCGTCCCAGAATGTTCTCCTGGAATCGGGACTGGGACTCGTCAACCGAAAGCGACGTGGACACTGCCAGTGTCGTACCGTCCAGATCCGCGCCCATATTCTGCCAGTGGATGGCGTGGCCGCCTTCATGGAGAGACGAGAGAGTCGCACGGGTAAAGTCATCCTCAAAGTACCGGCAGGTGAAACGGATGTCCTTGCGGAAGTTGAAGGTGGTGTAGGGGTGTGCTCCCTCGTCCACCCGGCCTCGGTCGAAGTTGTATCCCACAGCCTGCAA
This sequence comes from Oscillospiraceae bacterium, assembly GCA_902798545.1. Lineage (GTDB taxonomy): Bacteria > Bacillota > Clostridia > Oscillospirales > Oscillospiraceae > Limivicinus. Next base: position 126,772 of record CADBWQ010000008.1, on the reverse strand, counting down.
TACCTCGCGGCAGAAGGCCTTCTGCTTTTCTATGGGAAAAAATCCTCTCATGGGCGTCTGGTCTGGCTGGGGCTGGGCTTGCAGCCGTTGAACAAAAGGCACGAGAAATGCCTTCAGCTCCCCATAGAGCCGGTCGATCTGCTCGCGGGTTGTGCCTGCTTCCCATTCGTCCATGAGTCCGGTCACAGGATCTGCGGCAAATCCGGCGCAGCTGATCAGCTCCTTCTTATAGGCAAACTCCTGCTTCAGCCAGGGCAGAACCATCGCAAAATCATTCTTCGCTCTCGCTTCTGTCCAGACATGCTCGGTCTTCAGATTGTGGTCTGCATATGCGGCATAGAGTTCTTCCGGCACTTTTGACAGCTTGTCGAAGACAAGCCTCGCCTTCCGTACCATAGCCCTGAGAACCGCGTCTTCCAGCGGCGACGCCTCTAACTCCTGCAGAAGCGACGCCATCTCCGCCGAGGTCTCCAGTGTGTGGATCTGTCCGGCCAGGAAACCCATTTCTTCGCCCCGGTATTCCGCTGCATCTCTCGGCATCATCACTCGCATGTCCCAGGAAAGGGTCTGGCTGATGTTGGTGAGATAGTCGATTTTCTGCATGAGCGCCCTGAAACGATTTTCAGTACCGTGCTCCATTGTTTACTCCTGGCCTCCGCTCTGACCGGCTTTGGCATCAGTTCCGCTGTACAGGTGGCAGGCCACAATGCTCTTCCCGTTTGGCATGAGCTCGGGACATTCCTCGCCGCACACCGGCATGGCACAGCGGCAGCGAGTACGAAAGCGGCAGCCGGGCAGCGGATTGATCGGGCTGGTAACGTCTCCCTCCAGGATGATCCGGTCCGGATGCACCGTGGGATCCGGGATGGGGATCGCCGAGAGCAGCGCCTGGGTGTAGGGGTGTTTAGGATTTTCGAAAATAGTCTCGTGATCCGCTGTCTCCACCAGCTTTCCCAGATACATTACCGCGATCTCATCGCTGATGTGCTTTACAACACTTAAATTGTGAGAGATGAACAGATAGGTGAGCTTCAATTCCTTCTGCAGGTCCATCAGCAGGTTCAGGATCTGTGCCTGAACGCACACATCCAACGCGGATACCGGCTCGTCCAGCACCACAAACTCCGGCTCCAGAATCAGCGCACGGGCAATTCCGATGCGTTGCCTCCGTCCGCCGTCCAGTTCATGGGGATAGGAGTTTGCAAGTCTCCGTTCCAGTCCCACCAGATCCATGATGTTCAGAACCTTTTTCTCACGTTCTGCGGAGCTCATACCGCGGCTGCGCTGCCGCAAAGATTCCTCGATCAGGCTTTTCACGCTCATACGGGGATTCAGCGAGGAATAGGGATCCTGAAACACGATCTGCATCTTCCGGCGCATCTCCCTCATCTCTCGGGGGGAGAGCTTCAGAATGTTTCTGCCGCGGTAGAGAACCTCTCCGTCGGTCGCTTCGTGAAGGCGGAGGATCACACGGCCGGTGGTTGACTTTCCGCAGCCGGACTCACCCACCAGGCCGAGGGTTTTGCCCTCTTCGATGGTGAAGCTCACGTCATCCACGGCGTGCAGCAGCCCTTTTGGCGTGGTGAAGTATTTTTTAAGATGCCGTACCTCCAGCAGTGGTTCACTCATGGCTCTCTCCCCCCCTTCCCTGCATCAGGAAGCATTTGACCCAGTGGGTCTCATTCAGATATACTGCCTCCGGCTTTTCTGTTTTGCACCGCTCGGTGCAGTGAGGGCAGCGGGGGTGGAAGGGACACCCGGCGGGAATGTCGGTGGGATCGGGCGGCAGTCCGGAAATCACCTTCAGCCGGTCCTGGTCCCGATGGACATCCGGGATGGAATCGAACAGGGCGTGTGTGTAAGGATGCTGCGGATCCTTGTAGATGTCGAAGACGCTTCCATATTCCAGCACGCCGCCGGCATACATGATGGCCACATTATCGCAGATTTCCGCCACAATGCCGAGATCATGGGTGATCATGATCATGGAGGACTGATACTCTCTTTTGAGCTTTTTCATGAGCTCCAGGATCTGCGCCTGAATCGTCACATCCAGCGCCGTCGTCGGCTCATCGGCGATGAGGAGCGAGGGGTTGCAGGACAGCGCGATGGCGATGACCACGCGCTGCTTCATACCGCCGGAGAACTGGTGCGGATACTCCTCCGCGCGGTCCCGGTCGATTCCCACGGTTTCCAGCATGTCGCCAGCCTTTTCCCAGGCTTCTTTCTTGGAGCAGTGCTCATGCAGAAGGATCATCTCGCAGATCTGGTCGCCCACGGTTTTCACCGGGTCCAGCGAGGTCATCGGGTCCTGGAAGATCATGGCGATTTCCTCGCCGCGGATCGCCCGCATCTCCTTATCGCTCAGCTGGAAGAGGTCCTTTCCCTTGAAAAACACCTTGCCGCTCAGCACCTTTGCCGGCGGGTTCGGCAGAATCCGAAGGATGCTCAGCGCCGTCGTGGTCTTGCCCGCGCCGGTCTCACCCACGAAGCCCAGCGCTTCGCCTTCGCCCACATGCAGGTTAAGATCGTTCACCGCGTGGACACGACGGCTGCCGGAGCGGTATTCCACGGTGAGGCCTTCTATTTTTAAAAAATCATTCATGCGCTCGGTACCTCTTTCATCACTGTCTGAGCTTGGGATCCAGCGCGTCCCGGAGACCGTCACCCAGCACGTTCAGGCTGAAGATGGTGATGGCGATGGCCAGGCCCGGAAACAGGCACATATAGGAATAGTCGCGGATATAGGTTCTGGCGTTGGAGAGCATGGCGCCCCATTCCGGTGTGGGCGGCTCAATACCGAGGCCGATAAAGCTCAGGCCCGCCGCCGTCAGAATTGCGAAGGCAACTCCTAACGTTGCCTGCACAATGATGGGTGCGAGGCAATTTGGCAGAATGTGCTTGCAGAGAATGGTGAAGTCCCTGGTACCCACCGCCTTGGCCGCCTCGACAAACTCCTGTTCCTTGATTCCCAGCACCGACGCGCGGACAATTCGGGCGTAGGTGGGAATGGATGCAATTCCTGTGGCAATCATCAGGTTTGTGAGACCTGCGCCCAGCGCCGCCGCGATGGAAATGGCCAGCAGTGTGGCGGGGATTGACATGATGACGTCCATGGCACGCATAATGAGGTTATCTGTCCAGCCGCCGTAGTAGCCGGCCACCGCGCCCAGCAGGCCTCCCGCCACCACCGAGATGCTCACCGCGATAAAGCCAACCTTCAGAGAGATCCGGGATCCATAGACCACCCGGCTGAAGATGTCGCGACCGAACTCGTCCGTGCCGAAGATATGTCCCTTGCAGGGGGGCTGATAGGCATTGAGAAAGTCCATCTCGTCATAGGAGTATGGGGCGATCTGATCAGCGAAAATGGCGGTCAGCACCAGCACAAACAGCACAAACAGCCCGAACATTGCAAGCTTGTTCTTCATCAGCCGCTGGAAGGTCTCCTTCGCAAGACTGTAGCGCTTTTCTTTTTTCGGTTTCATGTTTCGCCCTCCCCTCACTTGTACTGTGACTTGATCTTCGGATCAAGGAACGAGTACACGATGTCGATGATCAGGTTGATGAGGCAGAAGGCCAGGGAGATGAACAGGACACCGCCCTGTACCACCGGGAAGTCCCTTTGCTTGATGGCATCCACCATCAGGCGGCCGACGCCGTTGATGGAGAAAATCGTCTCGCAGAGCACCGCGCCGCCCAGGAGATTGCCGAACTGGATGCCGACCACCGTGACGATGGGAACAAGGGCATTCCGGAGCACGTGATCGAGCGTAATACGAGTCTCCGTCTGTCCCTTGGCCCGCACGGTACGAATATAATCCTGGCGGATGACCTCCAGCATGCTGGAACGGGTCATCCGGGCGAAGACGGCGATAGACTGGGTGCCGAGCGTGAAAGCAGGCAGAACCACATGGCGGAAGCTGGTAAGTCCCGAGGGCGGGAACCAGCCCAGCCGCACCGAGAACAGCAGAATCAGCAGCAGGCCCAGCCAAAATACGGGCATGGAAATACCGATCAGCCCCAGGATCATCGTGAAGTTATCAAAGAAGGAATACTGCTTCGTGGCCGAGATGATGCCGATCGGGATTCCGATCAGAATGGCAATCGTAATGGCCGCCAGAGACAGTCGGATGGTGGACGGCAAAGCGCTCATGATCTCCTTCATGACGGGCAGGCCGCTTTTATATGACGTACCCATATTCCCGTGCAGAAACAGGTCCCGGACATAGCGCAGATAGCGGATGAAGAACGGGTCATTCAGGCCCATGGATTCCCGCATCGCTTCGACTTCTTCCAGAGAAGCGGACTCGCCCACCACGATACGGGCGGGATCGCCCTTGGTGATGGACATCAGGAAGAACACGATCAGCGTCACCAGGAGCATGACCGGGATCAGATACAGTATTCGCTTCAGAATGTATTTTATCATTGGCGTTCCTCCGGCTGTCAAATAATCAAGAGGGGGTGCGGCACTGTGTCATGCCGCACCCCCGGAAAAAGCGAATCGATCACTTGACCTTGTAGTAGGCGTAGCAGCTGTTGGGATCCATGACCATGGAATCCACATTGCCGCCGATGCCGACAAAGTACTTGCGGACCCAGATGTTGATCCAGGGGCATTCCTCGGCCAGCAGATCCTGAATCTCGCCGTAGACCGCGGCACGCTCGTCATCGTCAAAGACGACACGGGACTTTTCCAGCAGTTCATCGGCCTTGTCATTCACAAAACGGGCCCAGTTGTTGCCGCCGTCCACCGCATTGGAGGAGTGGAAGCAGTTGAACAGGACGGTGTCCGGATCCATGGTGCCGCTGCCCCAGCCGACGATGAACAGCTCGGAGTTGCCGGCATAGGCCTCTGCGCACATGGTTGCAAACTCCATGGTGTTGATCTTCACTTTGATGCCTACGGCCTGCAGCATCTGCTGCGCCACGGTCGCGATGTCGAGGTTTTCCTTCTTCTCGTCGACGAGAATGGAGATCTCAAAACCGTCTTCATAGCCGGCTTCCTTCAGAAGCTCCCTGGCCTTTTCCACATCGTAGTCATGGGACTCTGTGATTTCCTTGTAGTATTTCATATTGGAGCTGATCTCGCTGTAGGCTACTTCCACAGTGTCGCCCTTGATGGCCTTCACCAGGGTGGGAACATCCAGTGCGTGGGAGATGGCCTGACGGACGCGGACATCGTCCAGAGGTGCCTTGCTGCAGTTCATGCCCAGAAGGGTGGTGGCGCGGGCGGGCTGCTCAAGCAGCTGGAGGCCTTCGGTATCACGGACACGGTTGAGGTCGGTGGTCGGGATCTCGAGAGCGATATCCACATTGCCGCTCTCCAGCTCGATGGTACGGTTGGTGCTCTCGGGGACTGCAACAACTTGGACTGTGCGGAAGACGGGCTTCTCGCCCCAGTACTCTTCATTGCGCTCAAGGACCAGCTTTACGCCCTTGTCCCAGACCTGAAGCTTGTATGGACCGGTGCCGACAGGCTGGGTGCCGGTGTTCTCACCCGCTTCGGTGATAGCTTTCTCGTTGACGATGCCAGTGGAGGCAAAGGTCAGTCCGGCGAGGAAGGGAGCGGAGGGCTTGCTGAGGGTGATGGTCACCTCATAGTCACCGGTCGCCTTAACGGAGGCAACATCGCGGAAGTAGGAGGCGATTTTGGGAGACTCAGCGCCGCGGGTATAGGTGAAAACAACATCGCTGGCTTTCAGCTCTTCGCCATTGGTAAAGTACACGCCCTGGCGCAGCTGGAAGACATAGGTGACATCGTCGACCTGCTCATAGCTCTCGGCGAGCTTGCCGACAATGTTATGATCCTCATCCTCGTAGACCAGGGTCTCAAAGATGTTGTTGAAGATCTGCTGGGAGGATGCGTCAGTGGTCTGTGCGGGATCAAGCGTGGAGGCTTCAGCGTTGGCCGCAACGCGGAGAACTTCCTTGTCTTTCTCACTGCCGGCAGCCTGTGCGGTGATGCCCAGAGACAGGCACAGCACAACGGCGAGCACGAATGCCAGATAACGTTTCATGGTTCGTCTCCTTTGTCTGATAGTTTTGTGTACCTGGATAAGCTCTGCCTCCGCCTTCTGTCATGGAGCACCCGTATATTGGAGATCCTTGGTTTTTTTCAGAGCATATTTAGGACACATTTTATTTTACCATAGTTGAATTATACACATTACGGCCCAAAAAACAAGTATTTTTTCATTCCATATACAGGATCTATTCCGTTTTATTGCCTGTGTTGCGCTCTCGCGTTGCGCGAAGCGGGCTGACGTGCTATACTATACTAATATCAGCAGGCATCCGGTCCTGATCTCTCCGATTTTCAAATCAGGCCTGTAGCGCCTGCCCATGGAATGGAAAGAAAGGTTGAAACAAGCATGTTGTTCATCAGAAACGCGCATATTCTTCCAATTGTCGGAGAAGAGATTGAAAATGGCTGCCTGCTCCTCGACGGTGGGAAAATCACAGCCATCGGCACAGATATTCTCGCACCGCTGGACGCCGAAATCATTGACGCCCGGGGTCATCTTGTTACGCCTGGCTGTGTTGAGGCACACTGCCACGTTGGTCTGGACAACGAGGCAATGGCCTGGGAGGGCGCTGACTTTAACGAGATGGTCGATCCCATCACTCCCCAGATGAGGGCGATCGATTCCATCAATCCACTGGATGAGGGGCTTAAAAACGCAATCCAGGGCGGCGTGACCACCGCCTGTACCGGTCCGGGCAGCGCCAACGTGGTGGGCGGCACCTTCGCTGTTATCAAGCTGTACGGAAAACGGGTGGACAAGATGATTCTGAAAGACCCCGCCGCCATGAAATGTGCTTTTGGTGAAAATCCCAAGGGCTGTTACGGGAAAGCCGGAAGCAAAGCCCCGATGACCCGCATGGGTACTGCGGCGCTCCTCCGCGAACTTCTGTTCAAAGCCAGGCGCTATCGTGACGACAAACTTGCCGGAAAAGAACCCACCTTTGACATGAAGCTGGAAGCTATGCTGCCTGTCATGGCGGGCGAGATTCCTTTGAAGTGCCACTGCCACCGTGCGGATGACATTCTCACCGCAGTCCGGATAGCCAAAGAATTCGGGCTTCGTGCAACGCTGGACCACTGTACGGATGGTGTGCTGATTGCCGACGAATTGGCTGAGGAAAACTTTCCCGTGTTCATCGGCCCCAGCCTCGGACACAAGTCCAAAATTGAACTCGCCAACAAGAGCTTCACCACCCCCGGTATACTGAACCGGGCGGGTCTCTGTGTCAGCATCATCACAGATGCACCGGTGATCCCGCTGCAGTATCTGCCGATGTGCGCCGGTCTAGCCGTGAACTCCGGTCTTGACAAAACCGAGGCCTGGAAAGCTATTACCATCAATCCGGCCCGGAGTCTCGGGATTGAAGACCGGGTGGGCAGCCTCGAAGTCGGAAAGGACGCGGACGTGGTCATCTGGACCGCGGATCCGCTTTCCAGCATCGGCGGCGAAGCGGAGGTAACCATCATCGACGGACAGGTGGTCTATCGCAGAGCGTAAACAAAAAACAGAAAGATCAGGATCGGCAGGGACAGGCTTCGATGTTTAAGAGTGTTCACCGGAAAACTGAAACCGTTACCCACAACATGACGGAGGGCTCCATCCTCCGTCTGCTGATCGGTTTTGCCCTCCCGCTCATGCTGGGCAATGTCTTTCAGATGCTCTACAACACGGTGGACTCGGTCATTGTCGGGAACTTTGTCAGTAAGCAGGCGCTGGCAGCCATTGGTTCGACTACCATGATCGTCAATATGATGGTTTTTTTCTTCAACGGGTTTTCCGTCGGCGCCGGCGTGGTAATCAGCCAGTTTTTCGGTGCCGGGAACACAAGAGGTCTTCATAAGGCGATTGAAACCACCTTTGCCGCAACCTTTCTGCTGAGTCTGCTGTTTTCCGTGGCGGGCGTGATCCTTGTGAACCCCCTTCTCCGCATGATGAACACCCCGGACGATGTATTTCGGGACGCGGCTGCCTATCTGCGAATCTATCTGGCCGGTATCTCCGGGCTGCTGATCTACAATATGGGCAGCGGTATTCTTCGCGCCGTCGGCGATTCGATTCGTCCTCTCTATTTTCTGATTCTCACCAGCATCCTGAACATTGTTCTCGACCTGTTCTTTATCATTGTGCTGAAGGCCGGCATTGCCGGTGCTGCCGTTGCGACGATCCTTTCTCAATTTGTCTCTGCCATCCTGATTCTGGGTCTGCTGACAAGGACAGGTGAAATCTATCGTCTTGACTGGAAGGAGCTGAAGCTGGATTTCCCCATTCTTCGTAAAATATTTGCCATCGGCCTTCCCACCGGAATCCAGTCTGTCATCACCGCGTTCTCCAACATCTTTGTCCAGAGCTATATCAACTACTTCGGTTCGGATGTGATGGCCGGCTGGAGCAGCTATAACAAGCTGGACCAGTTCATTCTGCTGCCCATTCAAAGTATGGCGATGGCCGCCACCACTTTCGTCAGCCAGAATGTCGGTGCCCGGGAGGAGCAGCGAGCCGACCAAGGTACGGTAACGTCGATGCTGCTGACCAGCGGGGTCACCGGAGTCATCATTGCCGTTTTGATGATCTATGCGCCTGCTGCGGTGCGGCTGTTCTCTCCCGATCCGAAAGTCATCGAATACGGCGTGCTCTTTATCCGTACCAATGTTCCCTTTCTGCTTTTCAACTGTGTCAACCACGTTCTGGCCGGCGCGTTGCGCGGTCGGGGTGACTCCCGCGGCCCCATGATCATCATGCTCAGCACCTTTGTCGGTGTGCGGCAGATCTACCTCTATCTGGTAACGCACTTCGTCACCAACACCCCCAGGATCGTTGGCTTCGGATACCCGGTCGGCTGGTTTTGCTGCTGTACGGTGGAGCTTATTTATTATGCTCATTCTGTCCGCCGTCGCCGTCATCTGTCAGCGCTGGAATAACATCAGGCAAACTGCGCCGTGGTCCTATTCGGACCACGGCGCTTTTATTCTTTATCTCTTTGTCTCTGCTCTGTCAAATTCCGTCACCAGAGCATGTTCTTCTCCGCTTCCTCCCGGAGCTGAGCACGAAAATCCGGATGCGCGACGGCAATCAGGTTTTCTACCCGCTGGCGCACCGTGCGGTCCCGCAGCTTGGCAATCCCGTATTCGGTGACCACATAATCCACCACATTGCGGCTGATGGTGACAATGGCACCCGGTGTGAGCGAGGTCTGGATTTTGGAAATACTGCCGTTCTTTGCCGTAGAGTTTATGGCAATGATACTGCGCCCGCCTCTGGAGCGATACGCGCCGTATGCAAAGTCGAAAGCACCGCCGCTGCCGGAGTACTGCCGGGGTCCGATGCTCTCGGAGCACACCTGTCCGGTCAGGTCGATCTGAAGCGCGGTATTGATCGAGACCATGTTGTCATTCTGCGCGATCACAAAGGGGTCATTGACCCAGGAGGATCGCTTCAGGAGAAAGTCTGGATTGCCGTCCATGAGATCATAGAGCGCCTGGTCACCCCAGGCAAAGGCACCGACCGTTTTCCCCGTGCAGAAGTTTTTCCTCCGGTTGGTGATCACGCCCTTGCGAATCAGTTCCCCGATGGACGAGGTGATCATCTCGGTATGGACGCCGAGATCATGCTTTGTGGAAAGCGCCTGACCGACAGCATTCGGTGTGCCGCCGATGCCGATCTGGATGCAGTCGCCGTCATTCACCAAAGACACGACGTAGTCGGCAATGGCCTTCTCCACCGCTGTGGAGCGGATCTCCGGCGCACAGGTCAGGGGTGTGTCCGCCTCATAGACCAGATCCGCCGTTGTGAGCGGCATCGCTGTCTCTCCGAAAGTCATGGGAAGCCTCGGATTGATCTCGAAAATGATGCGATCCGCAGCTTCCATGCAGTCGAGAGAATACTGCAGGTCCACCGACAGGTGCACATTGCCGTCGGCGTCCGCGGGTGTGACCGCCGCGACAAAGACGGTCGGCTTTGCGGTATGGACCTGAACCGGCCCCGAGGCGCTCAGGTTGGTGGGCGCCAGGCTGATTCGCTTCAGGGGGTGCCCGCTGCGGCTGGCAGCGCCGTAAAAAATGCTCAGAATATCAATATGTCCGTTCAGAGACGGGTCCGTGATGACCGGATAGGCCTGTACAGGATTGGTTGACCAGAGCTGCACCCCCTCCAGAGATGCCGCAACGGTGTGAAGCCGGCTCAGAAAGATGGACGGTTCGTTGGCGTAACAGGGCGTCGCAATCACGTCGCCGCTGCGAATGAGTTTCAGGGCGTCTTCCACGGTACCGTGTACCGGGACACCGGAGTTTTCTCCTTGCATCATGTTTCCTCCCTGTTTTCCATTGCTGTGCCAATCGCGCGGAGATATTCTTCCTGTTCCTTCGCGACCGCGTCCCGGAATTCGGCAATTTCTTCCGGCTCTATGACCCTTGCAGATTTCCAGGCCAATTGCTCCGCGGCCTTCTCTGTCTTCAGTGCAATCTGCTCATATTCCGGACCGACCATGAGGAGCTCCAGCGCTTCTTCTCTCTTGAGAATCCCGCTGGTGAAGATACCCAGCGTATCATAGATTGTGTCATTCGCAATCGGACCGATGATCACATCGGCACTGACATAATCCGCGCTGCCTGCACGATTGTAGAAAATGTAGTCAAACCACGCGCTGTCACGGGTGAAGCGCTGAACTTCCAGGCCCGTCAGATCCAGCTCATAGGTGTTCAGGGCGATCTGCTGGCCCTTCCGTTCCTTCGCCCATTTCCCTGCGAACTCGCTTTGTGCTGTCAGATAAAAGCCCTGACCGAAATCAGCGTTCTTCCTTCCGTAGTGAACATCCGGTTTTTCGATCACCTGATAGCCGGTATGGTAAACCCGTTTTTTTAACTCCTCTGGCATGATCCGTTCACCCCCTTCTCTCCCGAATCATCTGTTATTTAGAAAGTATAGCAGAAATCAGGGGCTTCTTCAATGGATAAAAGTCACATCAATAACGCTGCGGTCTCTGAAAAAGACTGCAGCGTTATTCTTTTCTAAGCTTTGTCTAAACTTCCCGTGTTATACCGGTAGCCAACCGCATCAAGACCTACCGCCGGTATAAGAAGCCCTCTCTCCTGGAACGCCTGTTCCACCTCAATTATCAGCCGGAGCCGCCGAAGTATCAGCGCAGCTTTCGGCCTCACATTGATCCACAGCCTGCAGAGCCAAGGCGGACCATCCGTCGGCCGGAACCGCAGAGAAAAGCCCCCGAACCAGCCCGTCAGCATGCCGGAAGACCGCAGAGCGCCGGTGGTCCTGCCCAGCATTCCCAGGGCCGTGGTCCTCAGGGCGGTCCCAGGCGATAATACGTACGAATCTGATCCAATTGTGCAAAGACCCCGCGGCATATCAAACCGCGGGGTCTGTATTGCTCTATTTGTTCTATACGCTGAGATTAAGCAGCCAGTGCAGTCTCCGCTGCATTTCTGCCGGCAATGCGTCCACTCGCATCGTGTCGCGGAAACCACCTGGCACTTCACCCGCAGCAATGAAACAATATTTTTGCAATTATAGTATTTAATACCTCATCTTATTAGTTAGATTGGAAACTACCGGTCGATGACCTTCTGTGCAGTCCGGTTCATGGCGACCGTGGTGGCCGCGCGATAGCTGGTCTGGGCATAGCCGTACATGTCGTTGACGATGGTGAGCGACCGGCCCAGGCAGTTGACAAAGCACTGTCCGCAGCTCTGGCAGTTCTCGGGATAGGCGATGACAGATTTGTTCGCCTTTTCGTCAAAGCGGAAGACGTCCATCGGGCAGACGGTCACGCAGGACTTGCAGCCGATGCATTTGTTCAGGTCAAATCTTGCAACACTCATGTTCGTATCTCCTTTCCCTTACTTCTTGCCGCCCCAGCCGCCGGTCTCTTCCTCGGCGGGCAGGCCGAGCGTCTCCCGGCAGCTCTGGGGGATGAATTATCTCTATGAAGGGCATCTCACGCTGCGTATTCCCTTCATTCTGGCTCTTTCTCTTCTGGAATGCGGACTGGTCTGTGGAATCCGGCGGTTCATGCCCGAAATCAACAAGATCCGCCTGAGTGTGTATGATATTGTGCTCGCCGCGACCATTGTGATTCCCTTTCTCTACATTCGCACCATTGTGGGGCAGAGCCTCAGTCAGGACAACAAGCTCGAACAGATTCTCATGACCGTCTGCTGTCTCATTGCGGTCATCACTCTGGCCGCCGAGATCGGCCATTCCTCCAGCGAGTATGAAAAGCGACAGGAGGAACAGATGAGAAACGTTTTGCGTCAGCAACAGGCAATCTTTGAGCAGAAACTGCAGGACGCCGACGAACTTAACCGCAAGTACCACGACATGAAAAACTTTCTGCTCTACCTGCGGGCTCATAAGGGCGGTGAGCAGGAACTGAACACTTCCATTGAACAGCTCATGGAGAGCATCGAACCCTATGGAACCGCCGTCTCCACGGGCAATGCAGTGGTGGACGTGATTTTGGGTGAAAAGCTGGCGGCCTGCGCAGCGGAGGACATCGTGTGCATCCCCTATCTGGATGGGCATCTGCTGGACTTTGTGAAGCCCCTGGATCTCTGTACCCTGATCGGGAACGCCATGGACAACGCCATTGAGAGCTGCCGCCGCATCCCGGAGAAAGAGCGCCGCTCTATCCGCCTGCACGCCTCCCAACGGGGAAACACCGTGGTCCTCTCCGTGCGCAACACCTTCCTGACGGCGCCGAATCTGCGCGACGGCCTCCCCGCGACGACAAAGGACGACCCCGGGAATCACGTCTACGGGCTTCGGAACATGCGGTATCTGGCTGAGCACTATGATGGGACCCTCTCCTGCCGAATCGAAGACGAGGAATTCGTCCTGCGGGTTGCCCTGCAGCAGCCGGAACCGGAATGAGCATGTTTTTTGCGCCCTGGTTGCCCAGGGCGCATTTCTTCATTCTTTTCTGTTATTGAATTCCGCGTCACCGGATCTGGACCGGCTCGGTATACGCTCCGTCTTTGACTTCGGTCCGGTAGATGGCGCAGTTTTCTATATACCGAGACCAGTAGCTGCCCCTCTCCGGCGGCGTCAGCCAGGAAAGCGCGCCTTTCATGGCAATGGCATGGGTTGAGAGCAGGATATTCTTTTCGGCCGCCAACGGCTTCAGCTCCTCCAGAAGCGCACCGAGCCGCGCGGTGATCTCATGCAGCGGCTCCATTCCCTCCGGCGGCGGGTTGTGCTCAAAGTCGCTGAAAAAGGCTTTTACCTCCGGGGCGGGATGAAGCAGGTCCATCCCCTCATAGGGGCCGAACTCCATTTCGATCAGTCGCTCGTCAATCCGTGTTTCCACGCCGGGCGCGGCAAGTGCCGCGGTATCCAAAGCCCGGTCCAACGGGCTTGCGTAAACAAGATCAACGTGGATGTTTCTTTCCCGAAGCCAGACTCCGGCGCCCCTCGCCTGGGCAAGTCCGGTTTCGTTCAGCTGATAATTGGCTCTGCCGGTCAGAATCTTCCTGTTGTTCTGTTCGGTCTGTCCATGGCGAATCAGATAAATCATGTGGTGTACACCTCTCTTTTCACTCCCTTCGATCTGCTGTTTACAATCCACACCCCGAGGCTCACCAGAAGCAGGGAGAGCAGGCATAGCGGCACATTCAGGTTTTTCCCCTCATCCAGGAGGAGCGCAGAGAGGATGACGCCGAAAACAGGGTTTGCAAAGCTGTAAACCGTGATATGGGAAACCGGGTGCCGCTGCAGCAGCAGGGACCAAAGTGTGTAGGCCACCGCGGAGAGAAGACCGAGATACAGCATCAGAAGCCATGCTTTCGCTGAAACAGGCTGGAGCCGGCCTCCCCCCAGGAAGCTGACCGCCGCCATGACAAAACCGCCGATGATGAATTGATAGCCGCTGAGTGTCACAGGATTCTCGCGCTGAGAAAAGCGTTTGATCAGGACGGTGGAACAGGCATAAGAGAAGGCCGCCAGGACCAGAAAACCCTCCCCGTCCCAGCGGAAGCCCCCTGCGTCCCCGGCACTCTGGAGACTGACCAGCACCACACCGGCAAACCCGATGACGCAGCCGAGAATCTTTCTCACTGTCAGCTTCTCCTGGCGGAGCACAATTGTGGCCAGCAGCACTGCAAAGAATACGCTGCTTGGACTGATCACCGAGCCCTTGTAGCCCGGCGCCTTGGAGAGTCCCATGTAGAAAAAGGTATACTGAAGGATCGTCTGTGTCAGCGCCAGGGCAATCAACATGCCGGCACTGCCCTTTCCTGGGACAAGCAGCCTGTGTTCCGTAAGGCTGCCGAAGATCACGGTCAGTACCCCGGCCAGGGTAAACCGGATCCCTGCGAAGAAGATCTGGCTCATGACAGCATCTGACGAAATCTGAAACAGCTGGTACCCCAGCTTGATGCAGGGTGAGGCACTGCCCCAGAGGAGATTTGCCAGGATCGCCGCGAGAAAAACGCCGAGTCCGGTATCCAGAAATTTGTTTTTCTTCATGTTATCACTCCAAATACAAGGCTCCGTCATCTGACGGTTCCGGTCTGGCAAAAAGACGGTCGTACTGTTCCCAGCGGGCGGTGTACTCTCCCTCCATAAACCGGAAGAAGAGATTCAGAAGGCCCTGGTTCTCACTTCTCTCTGAGCAGAGAAAACCCAGTTCCCAGTGAAAGCCTGTCAGCACACTGGTCCTGTTCCAGTCAAACTCCGGGACATTTGTCTTCAGAATGTCAAAGCCTGCTGCTCTTCCGTGCTTGATCTGATAAAACGCATCCAGCGTCAGCGGGACCTTCTGATACGGGAAATGAATCTCGTTCTTCTCGCACAGCTCCCAGAATGGCTGCATGCTGATCTCCAGGCTTCCCATGCCCTGGCAGGGTACGCCTTCGAGGTCTTCGGGTTTCAGATAGCGTTTCCCGCCAAAAAACATAGGATCCTCATAATCCAGGGCGACCTCGTATTCCTTCAGCACATGCATGCGGCAGCCTTCCCGGCGGCATGGCATCTGCAGAACACAGCCTGCGTCCAGTTCCGCGTCCATTACCGCGCGGATCACCGCGTCGTTCTCCATCTGTTCCACATGAAGCCGGATATCCGGGAAGCGGCATCGGAAACTGCGCAAAATGATCTCGTTATCCGGAAGAATAAACGGAAACAGGCTCATTGAGAAGCCGATTCTCAGGCTCGCTGACCCGGCGGTCAGGTTGATCAGTCCCTGCTCCATCTCGTCAAAAGCCCGCAGGACATCGCGCCCGGCCGTGTTAAGATAGGTTCCATACTCGGTCAGGGTCAGTTTGTTCCGCACATTGTCAAAGAGGGGTTTGCCGATCTCCGCTTCCATCGCCGCGATGGCCTGGCGCAGCGACTGTCGTGCGATAAAGAGCGCATCGGCGGCTTTGGAGTAGTTCAGGACTTCGGCTGTCTTCAGAAAATATCTCAATTGAGTGATATTCATGCTGTCCCCTCCCTTCTCAAACGCAGGCTCTGCCTGCGTTTTCCTTCTTATTATATATTCTTTTTCCTTCTGCGTAAAGATGTTATATTTTCTTCACACAATTCTTTTTCCCGGCAAATAGTAACATCATGGAGGTTTCTTTATGTCTGACAGAACCTTATCCCGCAGAGACTTTCTCCGCGGTGCTGCGGCCCTCGGCGTGATGGCCACCGGCTCCGCACTCGGTCTCTCCCACGCCTCCGCAGAGGAGATCCCGGCAGAATTCATTCCCGGCACCTATACTGCCACTGCTCCGGGCTTTGGCGGCGATGTCACCGTGACCATCACGGTCGATGAAACCCGCATCCTTGACGCCAGCATCACTGCCGACGGCGAGACGGAATCCATCGGCCAGGTCGCCGCGGTCGAGCTCAAGGACAAAATCCTCGAACTTCAGACCTATCAGATCGACGCCGTCAGCGGTGCTACCAGCACCTCCCGCGCTGTGAAGCAGGCTTGCGAATCCTGTATCGCACAGGCCAAGGGCATCGATGTCAGTCTCCTGCAGGCTGCGGATGCGGCTTCCGGAGACTCCCAGAGCAGCACGGACTGGCTCGGCGAAGCCCCTGTCATCGATGA
Organism: Oscillospiraceae bacterium; assembly: GCA_902798545.1. Classification (GTDB taxonomy): domain Bacteria; phylum Bacillota; class Clostridia; order Oscillospirales; family Oscillospiraceae; genus Limivicinus. Next base: position 110,692 of record CADBWQ010000008.1, on the reverse strand, counting down.
CAGCGAAGTTGTTGAGACCGTCGATACCGAAGTTCTGGTCATCGGCGCCGGCACGGCAGGCCTGTTCGCCGCCTGCGCCGCAGTTGAAGAAGGCGCAAAGACCATCCTGATTGAGAAGATGGACGAGGAATTCGGTGGTTCCGGCATCCGCGACACCCTCGCCGCCATCGGCAGCCGTGAACAGCTGGAAGACGGAGACAATCCGGACAAGTTCGGCGTCATCACCGAGCTCTACCGCCAGTCCAACGGCTACGGTGACCAGCGCCTCTACAAACTCTGGGCCGATAACTCCGGCGAAGCCATCGACTGGTACACCGACCGCGTGACTGAGGGCGGTCTGCGCTTCCGCCATGAGGTCGACAGCCACACGGAAGCAGTCCGCTATCCCATTTATGATGTCGGTCACTCCCTGCAGATGAGTGACACCGAGGGCGCCCACGGTGCCACGGCGAACATTCTGAAAGAGTATGCAAAGAAGCTTGGCCTCGAAATTCACTACAAGACCGCGCTGGTATCGCTGATCAAGGACGGAAACACCGTAACCGGCATCTATGCCTCCACTGAGAAGGGCTATGTCCGTTACAACGCTTCCAAAGGCGTTATTGTCTGCACCGGCGGCTACAGCCTGAATATGGACATGCTGAAAGCGCTGCAGCCTGAGACCGCCAAGATGATCAACATCAACTACTCCTATCCCGGCAGCCAGGGCGACGGCATCAAAGCCTGCCTGTGGGCCGGTGCCGCCATGGATGAAACCCACTGCGGCATGCTTTTTGACCGCGGAGCCGTCATGCCGGACCAGGTCGGCTGCCAGACGCCCGGCGTTCTCTTCTGGATGGGCAGCCAGCCTTTCCTGAAGGTCAACCTTGAGGGCGAGCGCTTCACCAACGAGTCCGGCTGCTATGACCACATCCTGCACACAGCCTACACCCAGCCCGGCATGACCTATGCCATGGTCTGGGATGCCAATTATGTCGAGGATATGATGCGGTTTGACACCCACGGCTGCAGCCGTATGTTCGACCACGAGAACGGCGCGGAATCCGTCTGGCCTCTGGCTCTGAACGAAGGCTACTTCATGCCTATGTACCGCGATCAGGGAATCGTCGTGAAAGCCGACACCATTGAGGAACTTGCTGTAAAGCTCGGCCTCCCGGTGGAGAACTTCAAGAAGACCGTCGAGCGCTACAACGAACTCTTCGACAAACAGGAGGACGAAGACTTCGGCAAGGAAGCCTACCGCCTCTCCGCCCTGCGCACCGCGCCTTTTGAAGGCGTCCGCATGAGCGGCGGCTACTTCATCTGCACTATGGACGGCATCCGCATCAACACCGATATCAACGCCGTTGACACCGAGGGCAACCCCATTGAGGGCCTCTATGTCGCAGGCGACTGCTCCGGCGGTTATTTTGCCACCAGCTATCCGAACCTGCTGGCTGGCGCCGCCGCAGGCCGCAGCGTTACCTTCGGCCGTCTGGCTGGCAAGAACGCCGCGAAAAGATAATTCGCACTGCTGCTTCACCGAATATTGCAAAAATGAACAAGGCGCCGGATGGGAATTCTTTCTCATCCGGCGCCTTGCTTTTATTCTGCAGGCAGAGTTTCTTATACCCTGATTTTCTCCAACAAAGCGTCAATCCGCTCTGCCAGGGTCTTCAATGTCCCGGGCTCAAAGGGAGACTGGAAACCGGCTTCCTGCAGCAGGTCGGTCCAGACCTTCTCGCCGCCCTGACGGCTCAGGCGCAGGTAACGTGCAAAGGCATCATCATAGTCCTCCTGGGAGGCAAGCAGGAAGCAGAAAGCTGCCGTCTGAGCCAGGCAGTAGTCGATGTAGTAGAAGGGGCTTTCATAGATGTGCATCTGATACTGCCAGCGAGTGCCCTTTTCCAGATAGGGCATGCCCTCCATGGAGATGTGCGGGCGGAACTGCTTTTCCAGCTTCAGCCAGGCCTCATCCCGCTCGGCCGGAGTCATGTCGGGATTCTCATACACGATGTGCTGGAAGGCGTCTACCATCGTCCCGTAGGGCAGGAAGGAGAAGGCGTCCAGTGCATGCATGAAGCGGTAGGCGTCTGCTCTGTCACCAAAGAACTTCTCCATGTACGGCCATGCGAAGAATTCCATGCTCATGGAATGGGTTTCTGCCGTCTCCATTCCGCCGCAGCCCAGTTCCAGTGCGAAACGGTTATCAGCGATCAGGTAGGCGTTCAGCGCATGACCGGCTTCATGCGTCACGACGTCCACATCCCCGGCGGTCCCGTTGAAGTTGGCGAGGATGAAGGGCTGCTTGAATTTCGGGAATTCCGTGCAGTATCCGCCGCCCCACTTATTCTTGCGGCTGTCCACATCGAAGGCTTCATTCTCAAGCATCATATCGATGAAAGATGCCGTCTCCTTGCCCATGGCGTGGTACATTTCCCTCGCCGCAGCAAAGATCTCGGCCTTGCCAAAGGGCTTCGGGTCGCCGCCGGGTATGATGACACCGTCATCATAGAGGTGATAATCTTCAACTCCGAGCCGTCTGGCATTCTCGGTGCGGAGATGAGAGACCGCCGGTACGATATCCTTCAGGATGTTCTCGCGGAATACCCTGACTTTCTCCTCATCATAACAGAGCCTGCCCATCCGGTGATAACCCAGCTCTACAAAGTTTTTATAGCCCATTTTCTTCGCCATGCGGTCGCGCACATGGACCATGCGGTCGTAGATACTGTCCAGCTGCTCCTGGTGTTCGGCGAGGCCCTTTCCGAGGACTTCATAGCACTCCTTGCGCGTCTCGCGGTCTTCGCTCTTGGCGTACTTCATCAGCATGGCACGGGGCATGGTCTCGCCGCGGAAGGTAAACTCCATCCCGCTCATGAGGTCGGAATACTCCCGCACCAGCTTGTTTTCCTCAACCATGTCTTCAACGATCTCCGGAGACATGGACTTTCTCTCTACTTCCATCGCCTTGAACAGCACGGGAGAGAGCTTCTCCTCCAGCTCCTTGCGGAATGGAGAATCCAGCAGGGCAGACGCATACTGAACGTTGTAATTCTGTACGGCGGGGCCGATTTCGTCATAATACTCGTTCTCCGCGACATAGAACTCGTCCACGGTATTGATGGAATAGCGCATATAGGCCAGGGCGGTATTGCTCTGATACTCCAGCTGGATCTTCAGATAGTCTTCGCGTGCCTTCAGGATCTCGTCTGCAGAAGCAGCGTTTTTGATTCTCGCCAGCACATCCTCCATGACAGCGGTGACTTCTTCGATGGTTACTCTGTGATAGGGCAGTTCCGATACTTTCATATTGTTTTCCTCTCCGAATGTAGAACTGAGATTTTATTCTGCTACAAATGACATCAGATCCGGCTGCTCATGGCCAGGAAGCCACTCCAGCTTGAGGGCGTCGGCTGTAGCCTGAAGTTTCTCGCCGTATTCCTGGTTTGCCGCCAGCATCCGTGCCGTTCTTGCGTCACCGGAACTGCTGTTAAACTCCACGATGGCATCCGGTGAGAGCGGTAGACGGAGAATAATGTGATAGCCGTAGCTGGTTTCCACCACGTCAGAGACGGCATAGTCTTCCAGTGCCTCAGCAGCCGCTTCAAATTCCGGCACCATGGTTCCGGCGGTATAGGTATAGCCTTCCGGATACCGGGCACTGCCCGGATCTTCGCTGATCTCTGTTACCTTCTGGAGAAAGGCCTCCTTGCGCTCTGTATCGTCCTCGATGGCCCGTAACTCCGAAACAAGTGCTTCCAGCTCCGCTTTCTTTTCAGCCAGAGCGGCTTCGTCCAGCTTTTCTCCGCTTTCTTCATCCGTGTTGAGCAGCAGGATGTGGGCAGCGGTCACATAGCCCTTGTCCTCAAGGAACTTCAGTGCGGCTTCGTCAGGCAGATTGACGGCGTTTTCACCGTACAGCCGGTTGAAACTCTCCTGATACAGATAGTTCTGGGTCACGATGCGGTCATACATGTCCCGGGAGAGATGGATTTTTTCCAGATACTCGTAGAAGGCTTCTTCCGTCCCTTCTTCTCCGAGGGCAGAGGTGATGTCCTCTTTCTTCTGCGCTTCGATCATGTCGCGCATTTCCTCACTGACCTCGACGCCGTTCTCCGCAGCAAATTTCTCCAGCGCACTGAGCTGAATCATCAGGTTGTCCACGCTCTCCAGCGCGGCCTCAGCATAGGTGTCGCCCTCTCCTTCTTCCTCGACGGGTTCGTCCCAGTGAAACTGCATGCCGTAATAGGCGGCCATGCTGTCGAAATATTGCTCGATCTGCCCGCACTGGGTAAAGAGAATGTAGAAATAATCCCCCCAGGTTTCTTCTTTTTCGTTGACCTTCAGGACTTTCTCTTCCGGCTCATACAGGCTGTAGAGGGCCTCGTAGTTGATCCGCCCGGAGACGACAGCCGGTTCATCAGGAACCGTAGAAGGCGCATCGGCCTGCTCCGGCTGTGCTTCCACTGACGCTGTGGTCTCTGATTCTGCAGCGGCTTCTTCCGTCACCTGGATTTCGGTTTCGCTGTCCGCTCCGCCGATTACCCCTGCCTCCGCCGCGTTTTCAGAGACGATATGCTGGACTGCCGGGGATTTGCCGATAGAAGTTCCAGTCAGGCCGAGAACCCCGATCACCACCAGACAGAGGACCAAAAGGCCAATAATAAATTTTTTCATGTTGTACTCCTTTCCTTTTTGTCCCCACCCCAGGCGAGGGCAAATTCTCGCGCTTCGTCGATGACGTTTTTCTTGGACTTTATCTTCAGGCTGAGACAGGGCTTGGATCTCGCCTCCACACGAAGTTTCCCTTTGTATGCGGGCCGCGCATAGAGTTCCGACACTTTTTCCATGTCGAATTCCTTTACGGTAAAGCGCAGCTCACCCTGCTTCTGTACGATATCCGTAATTCCTGCATTTCCCGCGACACCGCGCAGGATTGCCACCTGGATAAGGGCATTCACACCTGGAGGCGGATCTCCGTAGCGGTCGATCAGCTCGTCCAGCAGGTCGTCCGCTTCCTCTTCCGTCCGAATCATGGCGATGCGGCGGTAGATATCCATCCGCTGCTCCGAGGACGGAATATAGCGGTCCGGGATATTCGCCGCAACGGCGAGATCTGCCGAGCAGTCCGCCCGCTGCGGCACCGGGATTCCCCGCTCCTCGAGTACAGCCTCATTCAGGAGTTTCATATACATGTCATAGCCCACATCCACCATGTGTCCGGACTGCTCCGCACCAAGCAGATTGCCCGCTCCGCGAATTTCCAGGTCGCGCATGGCAATCTTCATCCCGGCGCCGAACTGGGCAAAGTCCCGCATGGCTGTGAGGCGTTTTTCGGCAATCTCGGTGAGAACCTTGTCTCGACGGAATGTGAGATAGGCCGATGCCCTGCGAGTCGAACGGCCCACGCGCCCCCGGATCTGGTGCAGTTGGGCAAGCCCCAGCTTGTCCGCATCCTCTACGATCAGAGTGTTCACATTCGGAATATCAATACCGGTTTCGATGATGGTGGTACATACCAGTACCTGAGTCTCTCCCCGGACCACGCTCTCCATCACGCGGGAGAGCTCATTTTTGTCCATTTTTCCGTGAGCAACTGCCACCGTGACATTCTCCAGCTGCTGGGACAGGCGGTAAGCCGTACGGTCGATATCCTCAATACGGTTGTGGAGGTAGTAGACCTGGCCGCCGCGCTGGAGTTCTCTCCGGATTGCTTCGGCGATAATGCCCCAATCGTGCTCCATGACAAACGTCTGGACCGGCAGCCGATCCTCAGGTGCTTCTTCGATATTGGACATATCGCGGATACCGCTCATGGCCATGTTCAGCGTTCTTGGAATCGGCGTTGCGGACAGTGTCAGCACATCTACACCGCGGGAGAGCTCCTTGATATGTTCCTTGTGGGTCACGCCAAAGCGCTGCTCCTCATCCACAACCAGAAGCCCGAGGTTTTTGAATCTGACGTCTTTGGAAAGCAGGCGATGGGTTCCGATTACCAGATCGCACTTACCGCTCTCCAGGTTTTTGAGGGTCTTGCTGTTTTCGCCGCCTACACCCATCCGGCTCAGCAGCCCTATTTCCACCGGGAACCCAAAAAAGCGCTGTATCGCCGTCTGATAATGTTGCTGGGCCAGAACCGTGGTCGGTACCAGGATCGCTGCCTGTTTTCCGTCCAGAATGCACTTCATGACAGCCCGGAATGCGACTTCCGTCTTGCCGAAGCCCACGTCGCCGCAGAGCAGGCGGTCCATCGGGACCGAGGACTCCATGTCCTGCTTGATCTCTGCCGTACAGCGGAGCTGGTCATCCGTCTCTGTATAAGGAAAGTTCTCTTCAAACTCTCTCTGCCAGCTGCTGTCCGGAGAGAAGGCATAGCCCGGCAGGCGCTGCCGCTCGGCATAGAGGGCGATCAGCTTGCGGGCCATGTCCCTGGCCGCGCCCTTGGCACGGGAGCGGGTCTTCGCCCATTCGGTTCCTCCCATTTTAGAGAGCTTGACCGGGCGTTCCTCCCCGCCGCCGGTGTATTTGGACACCATATCCAGCTGTGTCGCCGGGACATAGAGAATATCCGTTCCGGCATAGCTGAGCTTGATGTAGTCCTTTTCAAAGCCGTCAACCTGCATCTTTACGATGCCTGCAAAGCGGCCGATTCCGTGGGTTTCATGGACAACATAGTCACCGACTGAGAGATCGGAATAGCTCTCAATCCGTTTCCGGTCCGCAGGGAGTTTTTTGGAGGATCGTTTCCTGTTTTTTCCCCGGATCAGCTGGGCGTCCGTGAGAATTGCCAGATGCAGCGCGGGGTATTCGATTCCCGAAGACAGCGCACCAACACCTATGCTGCATTCCCCCTCGGCCGGGAGTTTTTCCATTTCCGGGCGGAGCATCACCGGCATATCATGCTCTCTCAGAAATTCCTGCAAAACCTTTGCTCTGCGCTCGTCGCCCGCAAGAATTATAACCCGATAGTTCTGTTTGAGATAGATTTTCAGGTCCTCTGCCGCTGCCTGTGCATTTCCGGCGTAGGAGGGCAGCTGCTTTGCAGGGATGCTCAAGAGCGTCTTCGGTGTAAATCCGCCGCGTCCGAGTGTAAAAGCGTCCCCGGCAAACAGCGGGAAATGCTCCAGCTCCTTCCAAATTTCATCCGGTGGAAAACAGAAGCTGTCTGCTTCGAAGGGGCAAAGCCCGTCTTTCTGAAGCGCGTGCAGGTCGTCTCCAAGCTGCTTGCGATATTCCTTTGCCATCTCGCCACAGCGGGTCGGCTGGTCCAGAAACACAATCGCATCTTCCGGGATATAGTCAAAACCGGTTGCCGCCGGATACAGCATGGGAAGCCATCGGTCCAGATCCGGCATGAGCAGTCGATTCCGGAGTTTTTCGGCATCCTGGCGCAGGGTTGAGGCAATTTTCCCTGCGGATGCACTTCCTCTCCGCTTCTGGTAGCGCTCGGCCATTTCTTCCATTTTCCGACTGAGAGTCTCGACACCTCCCGGTGTAAGAGTCGGCAGCGCTTCCGCTGCCGGCAGAATCCGGCATTCGAGAATACTCTCGTCCCGGCGCTGGGAGGAGATGTCAAAATATCCCATTGAGTCGATTTCATCGCCCCAGAACTCCATGCGTACTGGCTGTTCCTCTGCCGGAGAAAAGAGATCCAGAATACCGCCGCGTCTTGCAAACTGTCCGGGACCCTCTACCTGTTCGGTCCGTTCATAGCCGCAGCGGAGCAGCGCTTCTTCGATGTCCTCAATGGCATAGCTCTCTGCAGAAGAAATGGTAAAAGCTGCTTTCTTCAGCAGTTCCTTTGGGATCGTCCTCTGCAGAATGGCCGACACGGAGGCCACCGTCACGGAGATGTTTTCTTTTTGTTCAGCGTCCAGAAGGTCCGACAGCACTGCCAGTCTCTGCTGTTCGACGCGGCGGGACACGGCTTCCGCCGGCAAAAAGCTGAATTCCCGGAGACACAGGCAGTTCGCCTGACGCTTCAGCATGCTTCGCAGATCTCTGGCGAAGTTTTCCGCAGCTGTGTCATCCGGACAGATGACAAAGAGTGACCGGCCGGTTTCTTCGCATAGTGCTGCGGCTAAATTTGCGCGATGGACTGCCGATAGCCCTGAAATCAGCGCAGGAAGCCCACCGCCCTCCAGCAAAGATGGGAGGGCGGCCAGCTCCTTATGGGTTAAGATCTGATTGACTAATTCCTTCATTCCTTAAAGACGGGCGTGGATTGTCGATCTCTGCTCACTCCGCGGCATAGCGGTCTCTCTCTGCGACAGCCATGGCATCACAGCGGTTGTTATAAGGATTCTCCGCATGTCCTTTGACCCAGTGATAGTGCATCTCATGCTGCCTGGTCAGGTTCAGCAGCGTCTCCCAGAGATCCGGATTCATCGCCGGTTCTTTCTTGTTTCGCATCCAGCCTTTTTTTCTCCAGCCCTCTGCCCAGCCTTTTTCCAGGGCGTCAATAACATAGCGGGAATCGGACCAGAGATCTACCATGCAGGGTTCCTTCAAAGCCTGAAGCGCAGCGATGACACCGGAAAGTTCCATGCGGTTGTTGGTGGTCTGCCTTTCACCTCCGGAGAGCTCTTTCTCCACATCATTATAGATCAGGATGGCTGCCCATCCACCGGGACCCGGATTACCGCTGCAGGCTCCGTCGGTGTAGATGCTGACCTTTTTCATTCGTTTTCAGGTTCCTCTTCCGGTGCTTCTGCGGTCATTTCCGCCTCGGTCGGTTCCGTTACTTCTTCCCGCTCGGTCTTCTCCATGTCGATGACACGGCTGCCCGCTGCGAGGCGCATGACGCGCACACCCTGAGAAGAGCGGCCGTACTGTGAGATATGTTCAACCGCCACGCGGATCATGGTGCCGTCATCCGTGACGATCAGGATGTCTTCACCCGGACGCACCATCTTGACGGATGCCACCGGTCCGGTCTTTTCTGTTACTCTGTGGCTGGTGACGCCAAAGCCGCCACGGCTCTGATAACGGTATTCGCCGACATCGGTCCGCTTGCCAAATCCCTTCTCGGTGATACTGAGAATATCCACGCCCTCCGCGCTGCTGCCCGCGCCGATGACTACGTCGTCTCCACGGAGACGGATTCCGCGGACGCCGACGGCCGTGCGTCCCATAACGCGCACGTCGTCCTCCGGGAAACGGATAGCCATACCGTCTCTGGTGGCGATCATGATGTTCTCGTCGCCTTCCGTCGGCATAACGGAAATCAGCTCATCTCCCTCTTCAAGGGTGATAGCACGGATGCCGATGTTGCGGAGGTTTTTGAGGGATGCCTGACTGATGCGCTTGACGGTACCATTCTTTGTCACGAAGAAGAGATACTTGTCCTCTTCATAGCCCCGGCCACGGATCATAGCGCTGACCTTTTCGTTCTCGTCACCGAGTTCAATAGGCAGAATGTTGACAATATTCGTGCCGCGGGCATTTCTTCCGGCCTCCGGAATCTGATATCCCTTGCGTACAAAGACACGGCCTTTGGAGGTAAAGAACAGAATATGATCGTGGGTGGAGGCAGTAAAGACCGTCTGTACATAGTCCTCTTCTTTTGTTGCCATGGCACGGACACCCTTGCCGCCGCGGCCCTGGGCGCGGTACTCACTGACCGGCAGGCGTTTGATATATCCACCATGAGTCAGGGTATAGACGCACTGCTCCTCTTCGATCAGATCTTCGATGTCGATCTCATCTGCCACATCCTGAATCTCAGTTTTGCGTTCGTCGCCGAATTTGTCGCGGATGGCAATAAGTTCGTCCTTCAGTACACCTTTGATTTTTTCAGGATCCGCCAGGAGTTCGTTGTAGTAGGCGATTTTCTCTTCCAGCTGTTTGTACTCCTCTTCCAGTTTTTCACGGTTGAGGCCCTGCAGCTGTATCAGACGCATATCACAGATGGCCTGTGCCTGGACATCGGAGAAACCGAAACGTTCCATCAGATTCTGCTTCGCGTTGTCATAGCTGGAGCGAATGATCCGGATAACTTCATCGATGTTGTCCTGTGCCTTCAGCAATCCTTCCAGCAGATGAGCGCGCTCTTCCGCCTTCCTCAGATCATAGCGGGTGCGGCGAACGATCAGGTCTTCCTGAAAGACCAGATACTCATCCAGGATATTCCGCAGCGTCAGAATCTTCGGCTGGGACTGGTTATTGACCAGCGCCAGCATGATGATGGAGAAGCTGGACTGAAGCTGTGTCTGAGCAAACAGGCGGTTCAGCACCACCTGAGGATTGGCATCGCGTTTGAGTTCGATTACAATGCGCATCCCGTTGCGGTCGGTCTCATCACGCAGGTCGGAGATACCCTCCAGACGCTTTTCGTGCACCTGATCGGCGATGTTGCGAATGAGCTGGCGCTTGTTTACCTGATAAGGAAGCTCGGTAACAATGATGCGGGTGCGATTCTGCCCGTGCTCTTCAAATTCCGTTCTTGCGCGCAGCACGACCTTGCCGCGGCCTGTGGCATAGGCCTGGCGGATGCCGCTGCGGCCCATGATGATGCCCTTGGTCGGAAAATCCGGCCCCTTAATATACTGCATCAGATCGCTCAGTTCCGCCTCCGGATTCTCAAGGACACAGACACAGGCATCGATGACCTCTTTGAGATTGTGGGGTGGGATATTGGTGGCCATACCGACGGCGATACCGCTGGAACCGTTGACCAACAGATTTGGAAAACGGGAGGGAAGTACCCTCGGCTCCTTCCGGCTCTCATCGAAGTTCGTGTCCCAGTCGACAGTGTCTTTCTCAATATCCCGGAGCATCTCGTTGGAGATCTTTGAGAGTCTCGCCTCGGTATAACGGTAGGCTGCCGGGGGGTCTCCATCCACCGAGCCGAAGTTGCCGTGCCCGTCCACCAGCATATAGCGCATGGAAAAGTCCTGGGCTAGACGCACCATGGCGTCATATACCGACGCATCGCCATGTGGATGATAGTGACCCAGCACGTCACCGACGCAGGTGGCGGACTTCTTGAAGGGTTTGTCAGAGGTCAGTCCGGATTCAAACATCGTGTAGAGGATGCGGCGGTGCACCGGCTTCAGACCGTCGCGCACGTCCGGCAGCGCGCGTCCGACGATGACGCTCATGGCGTAGTCGATGTAGCTGCGCTGCATTTCTCCAACCAGTTCGGATTCCGTAATAACCTGATTTGGAAATAATATATCTTCCGGTTTATAATCTCTTTTATGTGCCATATTTGTTTAGCCTCAGATATCCAGATTGCCCACATACTGGGCATTGCGCTCAATCCATTCCTTGCGCGGCTCGACTTCTTCACCCATCAGGACGGTAAAGACCTGATCTGCCTGAATGGCGTCTCCAAGCGTGATTCTGCGGAGAGAGCGTTTTTCGGGATCCATGGTGGTTTCCCAGAGTTCGTGCGGATCCATCTCGCCAAGTCCCTTGAAACGGGAAATGTCAATCTTTACATTGGGATTGTCACCGCGCATTTCTGCACTGATGGCGTCACGTTGTTCGTCGGAATACGCAACTCGCTGCGTTTTTCCTCTCGTGAGCTTATAAAGCGGAGGAACTGCGGAATAGACGTAACCGCGCTCAATCAGCGGTCTCATGTAGCGGAAGAAGAATGTCAGCAGCAGTGTACGGATATGGGATCCGTCTACATCGGCATCCGCCATAATAATGATCTTATGATAGCGGAGCTTTTCGATATTGAATTCATCGCCAATGCCGGCGCCCAGTGCCACAATCAGCGGGTAGAGCTTGTCATTGCCATAGATTTTATCTGCTCTGGCTTTTTCCACATTCAGCATCTTGCCCCACATAGCGAGGATAGCCTGGAATCGACTGTCCCTGCCTTGAATTGCGGAACCTGCGGCGGAGTCTCCCTCGACAATGTAAATCTCGCAGAGCGACGGATCGCGCTCGTTGCAGTCCTGCAGCTTATCCGGCATCTGGCCGCTCTCAAGACCTGTTTTGCGCCGTACGGATTCCCGTGCCTTTCGGGCTGCTTCGCGGGCACGGTTTGCCATCATGGCCTTATCCAGAATTGCTTTGGCTGCTGCCGGATGTTCCTCGAAGTATTCTGTCAGCTGTTCGTTGACGATGGAGTCTACCAGGGTGCGGATATAGGCATTACCGAGCTTTTGCTTGGTCTGGCCTTCAAACTGAGCCTCCGGGAGCTTCACGGAGATCACCGCGGAAATTCCCTCACGCACATCTTCACCGGAGACTTTGTCGTCGCCCTTGATGATGTTATTCTTCTGTCCATAAGCGTTGATGACTCTGGTCAGTGCGGTCTTGAAGCCGGTTTCATGCATACCGCCTTCCGGGGTGTGGATATCATTGGCAAAAGAGATGAGATTCTCATTGAATCCATCGTTGTACTGCATGGCAATCTCTGCGATCGCATCGCTTTTGCTTCCGGAGAGATAGATCACGTCCTCATGGATCGGGGTCTTATGCTTGTTGAGCCAGGTAACGAATTCCCGGATACCGCCCTCATAGCACATGCTCTCGCTCTGCTCCTGCCCCTCTCGGCGATCCTCCAGCGTAATTTTCAGACCGCCATTGAGAAAAGCCTGTTCCCGCATGCGGGTATGCAGAATTTCATAGTCATAGACCGTATCGTCAAACATTTCCGGATCCGGTTTGAATCGAACCGTGGTACCGGTATGATCCGTCTCGCCTACGATATGAATCGGCTCCACAATGTCACCGCGGGAAAAACTCATCTCGTGGATTTTCCCATCCTTGTGTACCTGAACCGTCAGCCACTCGGAGAGGGCATTGACAACAGATGCACCGACACCGTGCAGACCGCCGGATACCTTGTATCCGCCGCCGCCAAACTTTCCGCCGGCGTGAAGAACGGTAAAGACAACTTCCAGTGCGCTCTTTCCAGTCTGTTCCTGGATATCCACGGGAATTCCGCGTCCGTTGTCGGAAACACGGATGATATCTCCCGGTTCAATAATTACTTCAATATGTGTACAGTATCCGGCGAGTGCTTCGTCGATGGAGTTGTCGACAATTTCATATACCAGATGATGCAGACCGGAAGAAGAAGTGGAGCCGATATACATACCGGGCCGTTTGCGGACAGCTTCCAGTCCTTCCAGAACCTGAATCTGCGAAGCATCATATTCTTCTGTAACTTTCTGTGTCAGTTCATTGATTTCCGCCATGTGTTTCTCCGTTCTGTTTGCAATTGATGAATTCTTTTTTCCAGTGTTCTGGATGTGCTCTGAGACAGATAGACTGCCGTCTTTTCACTTGTGTTCTTTTCCCTCTCAGAGCAGAGAAGAAAAGAATTTGGAATATCCTCCGCAGCATTGACAACACTGCCTTTTTTTTCCGCTGCGGAGAGGAATTCTCTTGTTAACAAAGACTGAGAACAGTTATCCAAATCGAAGATTCCGATAATTTCATTATCCTGAATGACTGTTGTTTTTCCGATGTTCAGGTACATTCTCTGATTTTTCCTCCGTTGACAGAAAAGACTTTTCCGCCCGTCCGTCCGGAGATGTCCGTATCCTCGCAGCAGGTGATAAGAGTCTGTCCTCCGCCGATGCGGTTGAGTACGAACTCCTGTCGTTTTTCATCCAGTTCCGAAAGCACATCGTCCAAAAGAAGGATTGGATATTCCCCCGTCTCCTGCAGAATGATCTCCCGTTCTGCAAGTTTGACAGAGAGTGCCGCAGTTCTGGTCTGTCCCTGTGAGGCAAAGCTTCTGGCAGAACGGCCGTTTATGAGAATTTCCACATCGTCTTTGTGTGCGCCTGTCAGACACTGTGCACTGTCAAGTTCCGCCTGTCGATGGCTTTCCTGGTGTTCACAGATATCATAGTAGATTTCTTTTGCCGAGGCAAATGGATCTCTGACTGTACTGACCGTATGGTAGATCAGCTCAATCTCTTCTCCCTTTCCGGAAAAATCTGCATGAATCGGCTTGACCGCCGTATTCAGCCGACTCATATAGGAAGCCCTGTAGCGGATGATCTGAGCGGAAGTCCGGCAGAGCGCATCAGAGAAGGAGTCCAGTGTATCCAGAAGAGAGGGCTTTTCCCTCCAGTCTTTTAGAATACGGGTTTTGTGCTCATATAGTCTATTGAACTCTGTCAGAAGAATGGCGTATTTTGGACGGATCTGGGAGATGGCCTGATCCATCATTTTTCTGCGTACGGATGCCCCATCCTTAATGAGATTGAGATCGTCCGGGCAGAACAGGACTGTATTGACTGTTTCTGACAGCTCCGCCGCCGTTTTTTTCACACCGTTGACGCTGATCTTTTTTGCCTGCCCGGGACAGAGTCTGATCTTGATTGTTTGATCCCGATCATGACTGAATACTTCCGCGAGTATCTCTGCTTCAGAAAAATCAAATCCGACCAGTTCTCTGTCAAATCTCGTCCGAAAGCTCTTCCCGCATGAGAGCATGAAGACCGCTTCCAGAAGATTTGTCTTTCCCTGAGCATTTTCCCCTGTGATCACGTTCGTCTGAGAAGAGAAATCTGCCGTTTCCCACTCGTAGTTCCGAAATCCGTTGAGAACAATTTTACTGATCTTCATCTGACCGGATTGAGAGCTCCTGTCCGCAGAAAGAGACAATATCTCCGGGACGGATTTTCTTTCCGCGCATGGTGCAGACTTCGCCGTTTACAGAGACGAGACCGTCTCCAATGGCCATCTTTGCCTCTCCACCGGATCCAACCAGGGAGGCATACTTCATCAGCGCATCCAGCTTAATAAAGTCACCCGTAATTGAAATGATTTCCATTTCTGTATCAATCGCCTTCTCTCAGACGGACAGGAAGGACCATATAAAGATAATTTCCACCTTCTTCACCTTCGATGACAATAGGAGCAGATGGCGTATTCATAGAGATTCGGATCTTTTCATCACTGGCTGCTTTCAGCGCATCCATGAAATAGCGGTCATTGAAACCAACCTTAATTCCTTCTCCGGTCCCTTCACAGATGATGCTGTCTTCTGCATGACCAAAGGAAGTGGTACAGTAAAACTGTATGTTACCGTCTTCCGCAATCATTTTGATTGGAGAACTCTGCTTATCCTTGATTACCAGTGAGATACGGTCAATGACACGGATCAGTTCTTCTCTTTCGACAACAAGTTCATACCGGAAGCTGGTCGGAATAGATTTCCGATAGTTCATGAATTCGCCTTCCAGGCGGCGTGTGATTAAAACGGTATTTCCCATGGCAAAGGAAGCGTGCTTTTCACCGAGAGCGATAATAACTCTGTTTTCTCCCTCAGAATTGCAGAGTCTTTCCACTTCACTGAGCGAAGTACCAGGAATCACAAAGCTGCAAGGTTGCATTTTTGCATTTTCCAGTGTCTCATTTCGTTTAGCCAAACGATAACCGTCGACTGCAACCAGCGTCAGATCTGACTCTCCTACTTCGAATAGAATTCCCATATAAAGAGGTCTGGTCTCCGATGTTGAGACAGAAAAGATCGTCTGGTTGATCATGCTCTTCATCACGTTTTCCGGGATTTCAAAGGTCTGCAGCGCATTGACGACATTCAGCTCAGGAAAGCTCTCCGGATCGAGACCCATGACATGAACTTCTGTTTTTCCGCAGCGGATTGTCGTTGAAAAGCTTTCGTCCGTATCAATGGAAACCATTCCGTCGGGAAGACGGCGAACCAGTTCCAACAGAAATCTGGCTGGAATGACAATATTTCCTTCTTCCAGAACACTGCACTCTACAGTTGTATAGATCCCTATTCTGGTATCATAGGCTGTGAGTTTCATTTTCTCTTCCTGAGCTTCAAAAAGAATACCCTCCAGTGCGGGAATCGGACTCTTGGAAGGAGCTGCACGGGAGACATTACTGACAGCGATCAGCAGATCTTTTTTTTCACATCTGATTTTCAAAAAATCACCTCATTAAAGAAAGATAATTATATTTTTTAGTATAAATGATAGTAGAGAAAAAAATTGTCGAAAACTTGTAAAGAGCCCTGTAATCAGGGGTGTTTTTCGTTTGATAAATCTGTTCAAAACTTTGTCGAAAATGTTGAAAAAAAGGTATTATTTTTTATGAACAAAATGTTTTAAACTTTTCGACCGTGAACAGTTCAAAGTCATACGGAACCGGAACTCGTAGTAATATTAGATGTGATATCGCGGATAACGCCGGTCATATCAGGATCGCTGCGCATCAGATCTTCGATCTTCCGAATGGAGCTGAGGGCGGTGGTATGGTTGCGCCCAAGCTCTTTGCCTATGTCGTTAAGAGAGAGATTTGTAAGCTGGCGCATTAAATACATGGCAATCTGTCTTGCCATGGCAGTGTTTTTTGAGCGGTTGTTGCCCTTAAGATCTTCCGGCTTGAGAGAATAATACTTTGCAGTTTCACGGATGATATTATCTGGCTTCGGAATGTCGGTACCTTTTTTGGTCACATCTTCGATTGCCCTGTCAACAGAAGCTCTGGTAATATCACTGTTCAGTATTTCCTTGTAAGCTGTGAGACGCTTAATTACGCCTTCAAGCTGCCGGACATTTGCAGTGATAGTGGATGCAATATATTCAATAATATCATCCGGAAGAAAAAGACCGAGGCGAGAGGCCTTATTTCGTGCAATGGCCATTCTTGTTTCAAGGTCAGGTGGAGCAATATCAGCCATAAGACCGCCTTCAAAGCGGGTCCTCAGCCGGTCATCAAGGAGTGACATTTCCATCGGAGGCCGATCTGAGGTAATCACAATCTGGTGTCCGGCTTCATAGATGTAATTGAATGTATGAAAAAACTCAATCTGTGTACTCTGTTTTCCGGCTATAAACTGGATGTCGTCCACCAAAAACAGATCCACATTTCTGTGTTTATTCCGAAATTCTTCTGTCTTTCCTTCTTTGATGGATTTGACCATCTCGTTAGTGAAATCATCACCTTTGATGTAAGAGATCTTTTTTTCCGGGAAACGTTCCCGGATTGAGTGGCCGATTGCCCACAGCAGGTGTGTTTTACCAAGACCGGAGTTACCGTAAATAAAAAGAGGATTATAGTTTTTTCCGGGATTTTCAGCGACGGAAATGGCAGCGGCGTGTGCGAATTTGTTGGAATTACCGACAATAAAATTGTCAAAGGTGTATCCGGCCATTTCCGGAAGATCATCGTCATCTCCGGAAGAATCTTTTTCGTATTCCTCATCGCCAACCAGAATTAAAAGATCAAACTCACAGGAAAACAGATCAGAGAGATATGAGATGATAATAGAAGAGAAGCGCTGGGAGATGATACTTTTCTTAAATTCCGAAGGTGTCCGAATGACGAGACAGTTCTCCTCCAGTGCAACAGGTTCACAGTCAGAGAACCAGGTGTTGATTGCAGTTGGGGTCAGTTGAGAGGAGAGATGATGCAAAATTTCCTGCCAGATGTCCATCAGTGAATTCATGAACAGGTCCCCTTTCCAAACAGTGTTGATCGACGGAAAAACTGTTTTAACTCGTACATTATAAACCAATCTATTATAACAGATTATCATTCAACATGCAATAAAAAAGAGAAGATATAAATATAAATAAAGAAGAGAGTCCGGATCATCCGGACTCTCATAACATTTGATGAATAATGGAAATGATTACTCTTTCTTCTTCAGTTCATCAAGAATGGCCGCGAGCAGTTCTTCAGAAGTGGGCTTCGGCTCTTCTTCTGCGGCAGCAGCTTCCTCTTCCTGCTTCTTTGCAAGGCTCTTTGCCATCTCGGATGCCTTGTTCATGGCCTTGATCATGGAGAAGATGACCAGTGCAATGACGAGGAAGTTGATGATCGTCCCAACAAACGTGCCAAGACCGAGAACAATTGCATCAGACTCTTCAGTTGCAGCACGCAGAGTGATGTTCAGAGCGTCGGTATTCGGACTCTTGAACAGGGCTGCAAGCAGCGGGGTGATGACGTCAGCCACCAGGGAGCTGGTGATTGCACCGAACGCTCCGCCGATGATAACACCGATGGCCATGTCCAAAACGCTGCCGCGGGAAATAAACGCTTTGAATTCTTCAACAAACTTTTTCATTGATGATACCTCTCTTTTTCTATATTTTACGGTACGAAACCGTAATTATACAGTATGATTACTTTTTTGGAATCAGGACCTTTGTTCCGCCCATATAGGGCCAGAGAACTTCTGGGATGGTGACACTTCCGTCTGCTTGAAGGTGATTTTCAAGAAATGCAATGAGCATACGGGGCGGCGCAACAACAGTATTGTTGAGCGTGTGAGGGAGATAGGTTTTTCCATCTTCTCCCTTGACACGGATTTTCAGGCGACGGGCTTGGGCATCGGAGAGATTGGAGCAGGAACAAACCTCAAAGTACTTCTGCTGGCGAGGAGACCAGGCTTCAATGTCGCAGGACTTGACTTTCAAATCGGCCAGATCACCGGAACAGCACTCCAACTGCCGGACGGGGATTTCCATACTGCGGAAAAGTTCCACAGAAAGACGCCACATCTTTTCATACCAGGCCGTGGAGTCCTCCGGCTTGCAGACGACGATCATTTCCTGTTTCTCAAACTGGTGAATACGATAGACGCCGCGTTCTTCAATGCCGTGGGCACCCTTCTCCTTGCGGAAACAGGGAGAATAGCTGGTCAGTGTCTGGGGAAGCTGATCCTCTGTTAAAATCTGGTCGATGAACTTTCCAATCATGGAGTGTTCAGAGGTGCCAATCAGATAGAGGTCTTCCCCTTCAATCTTATACATCATGGCATCCATATCATTCTGGCTCATGACGCCTTCGACTACGTTGCCGTGAATCATGAAAGGAGGAATGCAGTAGATAAAGCCTTTGTTAATCATGAAGTCACGGGCATAGGCCAAAACAGCGGAATGAAGGCGGGCGATATCGCCCATGAGATAGTAGAAGCCATTGCCGGAAGTTCTTCCGGCTGCATCCATGTCGATGCCATTGAAACGCTCCATGATTTCTGTATGATAGGGAATCTGGTAATCCGGAACTACCGGATCGCCAAAACGTTCAACTTCGACATTGCAGCTGTCATCCGGACCTAGCGGAACGGAAGGATCAATGATATTCGGAATCAGCAGCATGCGCTTGTAGATTTCAGCAGCGTACTCTTCTTCCAGCTTTTCCAATTCTTCCAGACGCTCATCATTGGCCTTTACCGCGGCCATATTGGCATCAATCTCCGCCTGAATAGCAGCCTTTTCTTCTTCAGCAGCCTTTTTGAGTTTGCCGAACAAGGGACCATTTGCCTTGCTCAGCTTATTCTTCTGTGCGCGAAGATCACTGGCCTCCGTGATGGCAGCGCGGTTTTTCTCATCCAGTGCTATAACCTCGTCTACCAGCGGGAGCTTGAAGTCCTGATATTTTTTTTTGATGTTTTCCTTGACCAGATCCGGATTTTCCCGGACAAATCTGATATCCAGCATGTGTTTCTCCTTCTCTACAGTTGTACGGAATAGGGGGGTTTTTATTTCTGCAGGGCGCGCAGGACAGCAATCAAAGCCTCCCTGTCGTCCGCATTGTCATAATAAAGCTCAATTTTTCCCCGATTGCTCTTTTCGATGAGAGCAACACGGCGGCCGAGCACAGAGGAGAGTTCTTCTGAAAGTGCTGCAGCATAGTCCACCGCATTCACAGCGTCATCAATCTCTGTTTTTTCTTCTGCTTTTCGGTCTGCTTCCTTTTTCAGTCTGGAGACCATCTGTTCCGTCTTACGAACGGAAAGTGTCTTTGCCAGCACCTGGTCGGCGGCCCTCTTCTGTAATTCTGGATTATCCAGGGCCAGAAGTGTTCTGGCATGGCCGGCAGACAGAGTTCCACTCTCGACCATCTCCATGACCGGCACACTGAGATTCAGCAGACGAAGTGCATTTGCTACGGCAGAACGGGATTTCCCAACACCGGCAGCTGCCTCTTCCTGGGTCAGGGAGTAGTTCTGCATGAGTTTCTGATAGCCACGGGCTTCTTCCATGGGATTCAGGTCTTCACGTTGAAGATTCTCCACCAGAGCGAGCTCTGCAACGCTCTGATCATCGGCGCGCAGCACACGGACCGGAATCTCAGTCAGTCCGGCAAGCCGGGCAGCCCGCCAGCGGCGCTCGCCGGCAATGATCTGATAGACACCGGAATCGAGTTTTCTGACAATCACAGGCTGAATCAGGCCATGACGGGATATGGATGCAGCCAGATCCTGAAGACGTTCTTCGTCAAAGTGGTCTCTCGGCTGATCCTGCCACGGCTCTACCTTTGAGATGGGGAGCGAGATGATATCCTCTTCCTGCAGCATCTGAAGGTCGGTGCCAAACAATGCTTCCAGACCGATGCCAAGACCGCGTTTTTCTTTTACTGCCATGATCGTCTTCCTTCGCTTTTGCTTAAAAATTCTTCTGCCAACGCCTGATAGGCCTTACTGCCCTTGTTGTTTCGGTCATAGATCACACCAGGGAGACCGTGACTCGGCGCCTCTGACAGACGAACAGAACGGGGAATTACAGTCTGATACACCTTTTCAGGCATAAACCGGCGCAACTCATTTTCCACTTGGAGCGTCAGATTTGCCCGCGCGTCATACATAGTGAGAAGAATCCCCTCTATGTGGAGCCTGCGATTGAGACGGGTAGAACACATCCGGATGCTGCTGATCAAGTCAGCGATTCCTTCCAGCGCATAGTATTCGCATTGCATCGGAATCAGAACACTGTCTGCTGCGGCAAGTGCATTGACTGTGATAAGTTCCAGAGAGGGCGGACAGTCCAGAAACATATAGTCATATTCCGTATAAAGACGCTGCAGAGCAGTATAAAGTGTCTTTTCACGATTTGGGTGGGAAATAAGCTCCACCGTAGCTGCGGCAAATTCCCTTCCGCTTGGAATAACATCTCCATATGCCGTATGGACAACGCAGTCCTCGCTTGGCACGTCATGTATCATCATGTCGTAGATATTTGGGGACCGGTTTTTCTTCACGCCCATTCCGGAACTTGCATTCCCCTGCGGATCACAGTCAACCAGAAGAATACGCTTTCCAAGTAAAGTCAGAGAGGCACAAAGGTTGACACAGCTAGTTGTTTTTCCCACTCCGCCTTTCTGGTTGGCGAAGGCGACGATTTTTGCCATAGGTCAAAGAATCTCCTCGTATAATCACAGGAGAATTATAACAGCATTCGACAGCAAATGCAATGTTTCACGTGAAACAACAAAAAGTTTTTCTAAAAATGTTTCACGTGAAACATTACAGAGAACAGAATTGGAATCCTTCAATAACCAAATATGGTGGTCTGAAAACAAACCAACATACAAGAAATAGGAGTTCTTAATCTGATTTAAAAAAAACCGGGAAAAGCATAAGAAAATGCTTGCTTTTCCAATATTTCTTTGCTATAATCACTAAACGCGAGTGATTTCACGCGTAATAATATAATGAGTAGGGAGGTGGCAAACCGCATGGCAAATATCAAGTCTTCTGCCAAAAGAGACCTTAAGTCCAAGGAGCTTCGTGCAAAGAATCGTGCAGAGAAGACCGCTCTGAAGACCACACTGAAGAAGTTCGAGGCAGCTGTGACCGAAGGAAACAAAGATGCAGCCGCCGATGCCTATAAAGTTGCTGTTAAGACTGTTGACCGTGCAGCCGGTAAGGGCCTGCTGCATAAGAACAACGCGGCTCGGAAAAAGTCCGCGATGGCCGGAAAGCTCAATGGCTTGAACTGAGCATTGAGAACATCTTAATGGGATGACGAAGGGGCGCAGTCTATGCGTCCCTTGGGCTTTTTTTGGAGGAAAATGATGAAAAAGCTGATGCTCATCGTGAATCCGGTTGCCGGACGGGGCGGCTTTAAGAGCTTCTTCGGTGAAGCCATGCAGGTTCTGGCATCAGGAGGCCTGCAGCCGAGTCTGTTCTTTACGGCCGGGAGAGGCGACGCTACAAAATTTGCCGCGGAAAATGCGGAAAACTTTGATGTGGTTGCCTGTATCGGCGGAGACGGTACCCTCAGTGAGGTTCTGGCCGGATTGATGAAAATCAACAATCCCCCACCGGTCGGCTATTTTCCAATGGGTACAGCCAATGATGTCGCAACGACGCTGGGACTTCCCAAGAATGACACCATCGGCGCTGCAAAAAGAATCCTTTCCGGGTCTCCCCATCCTTTCGATGTGGGCGGCTTCGGAGATCATGAGTATTTTGCCTATATCGCCGCCTTTGGCGCGTTTACGGAAGTCAGTTATGCCACCCCGCAGGATCAGAAGCGGGCACTCGGACATCTAGCCTATGTCCTCCAGGGCGCGGCACAGCTCGGAAAGATTGAGATCATCCATACGAAGGTGGAATATGATGACGGTGTTCTGGAAGACGATCTCGTCTATGGCAGCATGTCCAACTCCACCTCCGTCGCTGGAATCGTTCATCTTCGTGAAGAAATGGTTTCCCTGGGAGATGGTATGAGCGAACTGGTACTGGTCCGGGATCCCGGAACCATTGACGCCTACGGAGAGCTTGCCGCATCTGTGCTGTCCAGACGGTTTGACAGCAATTACCTGAGAATCCTCCATACAAAACATGCAAAGTTTACTTTTGATAAGCCAATCGCCTGGACTCGGGACGGAGAGGCGGGCGGAGAACACAAGGCTATTGAGCTCTGCAATTATCATGCTCCGGTTCAGTTGATTTTTTAGTTAGAAGGAGAGATAAGACATGAAAAGAGAAAAGATATCTTTCATTTATGCCGATGCGCAGAGCTATGCGGATCAGGAGATTACCGTCTGCGGGTGGGTCCGCACCGTCCGTGATATGAAGAACTTCGGTTTTATCGAGCTGAACGACGGAAGCTGCTTCAAGTCTCTGCAGGTTGTGTTCGCCCGTGAAACCCTGTCCAACTACGATGAGATCGCAAAACAGAATGTGGGCGCGGCCCTGATCGTCAAAGGGCAACTGGTCCTCACGCCGGAAGCAAAGCAGCCCTTTGAACTGAAAGCATCGGAAATCACCGTGGAAGGCGTTTCCACGCCGGATTATCCCCTGCAGAAAAAGCGCCACAGTGTGGAGTTCCTTCGGACCATCCAGCATCTGCGTCCGAGAACGAATCTTTTCTCCGCTGTCTTCCGTGTGCGCAGTGTAGCCGCACAGGCAATTCATGAATTTTTCCGGGACCGCGGTTTTGTCTATGTCCACACACCGATTATTACCGGCTCGGATGCTGAGGGTGCAGGTGAAATGTTCCGTGTTACCACGCTGGATCTCAACAATCTGCCGCTGAAGGAAGACGGCACGGTCGATGACAGCAAGGACTTCTTCGGTAAGGCAACCAATCTGACGGTCTCCGGACAGCTGAATGCAGAAAACTTCGCAATGGCCTTCGGCGATGTCTATACCTTCGGACCGACCTTCCGTGCAGAGGTCTCCTATACCCAGCGGCATGCAGCCGAGTTCTGGATGATTGAGCCGGAAATGGCCTTCGCCGACCTGTATGACTATATGAATACCGCGGAAGCCATGGTCAAGTATGTGATCAATACGGTTCTGGAGCGCTGCCCCCAGGAGATGACCTTCTTCAACCAGTTTGTCGACAAAGGCCTGCTGGACCGCCTTGGGAACGTTGTCTCCAATGAGTTCGGTCGGGTCACCTATACCGAAGCGGTGGAGATCCTTCAGAAAAGCGGGAGAAAATTTGATTACCCTGTAGAATGGGGGATCGATCTTCAGACGGAACATGAGCGCTATCTCACCGAGGAAGTTTTCAAGAAACCGATTTTCGT
The DNA here is from genome assembly GCA_902798545.1 of Oscillospiraceae bacterium. GTDB lineage: Bacteria > Bacillota > Clostridia > Oscillospirales > Oscillospiraceae > Limivicinus. The sequence goes on along the minus strand of CADBWQ010000008.1, from coordinate 86,986 downwards.
CACAGACTATCCGAAGGACATCAAGGCCTTTTACATGCGCCTCAACGATGACGGCAAGACCGTTGCTGCGGCCGACTGCCTGGTCCCCGGAATCGGCGAGATCATTGGCGGCAGCCAGAGAGAAGAGCGCCTGAGTGTTCTCGAAGCCCGCATGGACGAGCTGGGTCTGAAGAAGGAAGACTACTGGTGGTATCTGGATCTGCGCCGTTATGGCAGCTGCCGTCACGCCGGTTATGGCCTCGGATTTGAGCGCCTGGTCATGTACCTCACCGGTGTGAGCAATATCCGCGATGTGGAACTGCATCCCCGTACCACAGGAAACGCGGATTTCTGATCCAAAGCGAATTGTTTCACGTGAAACAATGACGACAAGAGGCTGCCTCGTAATGAGACAGCCTCTTTTGGAAATCATTGGAGATACCATGAAAAAGAAATCCAATCTGATTCTGCTGCCGGTTCTTCTGCTTCTGATGGCCGCGGCGGCATTTCTCCTCTGGCAGAATGTTCTGCTCAGCAGAGAGACCGCGGTAACGCAGCGTATTGATACACCGGAGCCAACACCGGAACCGACTCCAATCCCCACACCGACGCCAACACCGACACCAACACCGACACCCACGCCGGAGCCGGTCTATGTTCAGACCATACAGGAAAATGCGCTCTGGGGAATGATTCCGAATCCGGAGGGGTATCACGAGAGTATGGATGCGGGAGAGCTGACCGAATTTCTGCAGCGAGAAGAAGTGCAGGAACTGCTCAAAGACAAGAATCTGCTCTGGAACGAAAGCATTGAACGATATCCGGATACTCCGATCCGCTGGTATTTTGACGAGACTATCCTCTGTATTGTCTGGCAGGAAGTAGAAGCGCAGGCAGTAGGAACATTTTCAGAAGTCATCATCGCGGACGGATCCCAGCTGCGACGGAAGATCTCGGCCGATGAGCTCTGGAGCTTCGCCTTCAAGACCACTTCACAGTTTGCTGCGGATGCCAATGCGGTTCTGGCCTTCGGCGGAGACTTCTATTATCACGGCCGTGCCTGCGGTATCGGGATCTATCAGAGAGAATTCTACCGCTTTGATCCAAAAACCTGCGACACCTGTTATATTACATCGGACGGAGACATGCTCTTCTCCTATCGGAATCAGTTCGAGATGCAGTATGAAGCGGAACAGTTTGCCGCAGAGAACGATGTGCTGTTTTCTCTGGTCTTCGGTCCCGTGCTGATCGACGACGGTCGGGACGTTACGCCGGAGAATTACCCCTGGGGCGAGGTCACCGACACCTATGCCAGGGCGGCGCTGGGACTTCTGGAGCGGCATCACTATCTGACCATGAACATCAACTGTGCCCAGCCCGGAACGGAGTATTATAATCTGGCAACGCTGCGCCAGGAGGCAGACGCCATGCTGAAGCGCGGCTGCATCAAAGCCTATGCCCTCGACGGCGGACAGACCGCGACGACCGTCTTTGGCGGTCAGCTCATCAATCCCGTTCAGTTCGGACAGGAAAAGGAAATCAGCGATATCATCTATTTTGCCTCCGCCCACGGCGGAGATCTGAAAGAGATCCCGCAGAACTGAGAAAGAAAACAACATAGAAAAAGAAATCAGACAGCGGCTTCTGACCGACAAGGTCGGAAAACGCGCTGTCTGATTTTCTTGCTTTACGCTTCTGCAGTTTCCTTTGCCACCATGTCTTCAATGATCACGACATCGGCAAGGTAGACCTCTGTGCCGTTCTCCCGCTCCTCTCGGTTGAGCTCTCCGTAGATCATGCGCACGGACTTTCCAAAGTAGCTTCGAACGGTTGGGACATCCTTCAGACGGATCTCACCGATACAGCCCCGATCCGTCATGACGCGGATATGGAGCTTGCCACCGAAGAGATAGTCGTCAAACCACAGCTCCACAATGGCCATGTCCTCGCCATCGCAGAGGTCACGGAGAATCTCCTGCCGGGAGCTTCCGTCGTCATTGTTGACCGTGACGCCATCCACAGGAAATGCGAGGCGGCGGTGTTCGGCGCCGGCGGTACGGACTTTCTGCAGAGGGGCATCGACGCGGACAAGCTCCCGGTCAGAGGCTTCTTCCTCTTCTTCCTCATCCGGCTGAGGCCGTGGCTTCCCCATAAAGATGGCGCCGAGGACGACGCAGATAAAAGCGGGGAGATACTGAAACTGGGCAAAGAGGATCACGCCCGCAAGAATAAACAGAGCACCGAGAATTTTCATGTAAACACCAGAACTTTCTAAAGTAAAAACAGTTTACATGAGAGTGGGAGAGAATGCAAGAGGGAGATTGTTAATAACCCCGGGAGAAGAGTTCCTGGTTGCTGCCTTAGAATGATTCACAATAGTATCACAGAAAGCAGAAGATCCTGACTCCGAAGAGCACAGGATCTTCTGCTTTTTCAGGTTCAGAGCTTTTGGCCTGCCACCTGATACATCCGTTCATCGGACAGTACTGTCGTCACTTGCAGATGCTTTCTGAAAATAGCGGCCAGATCCTCTGCAGGCATCAGCCCGTTGGAGACATGGCTTGCGGCACCGTGGTGATGAGCATCAGTTTTATCCCGGCTCATGCCGTGGGCGACCGTCAACGTCCCACCGTCGCGCAGTTTCTCTGAGAGAATCCGGATGAGCCGCTCCGGATCCGGAAAGTGTGGAAAAGCATTGTAAACAACGATACAGTCAAACTGTCTGTCAAACTCTACTGTCTCCACATCTCCGCACAGAATGCTGACGCTTTCCTGAGGAAACTTTCTGCGGGCAAGCTCCGCCATCTTCGGGGAGATATCAATTCCGGTGACAGAGGCCACGTTTCGCTTCAGGTAATCCGGAATCAGGACACCGGTTCCGCAGGCCACATCCAAGATGTCTTTTCCCTGCGTCACAGCGGCATGATCCAGAATAAGATTGATCACTTCGTCGTTCCGTATCAGCTCTGCATCCCAGCCGGGAGCCAGGCGGTCGAAGAAACTGATTACATCTTTCGTTTCTATCATGGTATCAGGCAAAGAAACTGGCAGTGTCGATCTGCTGATAGCCGCCGAAGCTGGAAGGCGCTGCCGCAATCTGCTCCGCCAGTTCCTGCCCCAGGAACATTGCGGTGACTTCATTGGTCTTGGCGGTCATGTCGATGTCCTCAAAGAGCTCCGGATAGACGGTTTTGGCAATGAACCAGGTATTGATGAGCGCAATCTCATAGTTGGTGTAGTAGGCGTTGTAGGCCATCTCCAGATAGACCTGTCCGTCCTGCCAGGCCTTGCAGGTGTCGAACATGTCCGGGGTTTCTGCATAGAGCGGCTTGATATTTTTCACTGCGGCCGCGTCCATGATCATGATATCCATGTCTTCGCCGAGGGAGACAAACTTTTCTTCTTCAATAGCCTGAATGCCGGGAGCGGCCAGATCTGTGACGGCGTTCTTCACATTGGCAACCGTGAAAGCGATGTAGTTCTGGGCTGTCATCAGGTGATTGGTGGTGCCCCAGTTGCCGAGACCGCAGATATAAACCGACGGCTTCTCCTCATCCGGAATCTCCGCGGTACGGCGGGAAATTTCTGCGCGCTCAGCTTCAATGAAGGCGATGAGCTGTTCAGCCTTTTCCTCATTTTGGAAAATGGTGCCGAGCATGCGCATGGTGCCGAAGAAGTTCTCGTCGAAAACGCCGCCGGGGCCGGCTTTCAGGGTAATGACGGGTACGCCCAGCTGCTCCTGGAGTGCATCCTCTTTTTCCACATCCTCATACTCGGAAATGACAATGTCAGGGTTGCAGGCGAGAATCTTTTCCGCTTCGGCGGTCTGCGCCTGCGGGCCGCCCACACCGCAGGACGGAAGCGCGGTGAATGCATCGCCGAAAGCCAGCATATAGGGCCTTGCGACGGAATCGAACATCTTCGGCCGCTCGGCGAGAGAGGTGTTGTCGATGTCCTCTACGCCACAGAGCAGGTTCACGTCCCCAATGTAGCTGAACATACGCAGGGCGCCTGCGCCGATGCAGACGACGCGTTCATAGCTGCCGGGAGTGACGGACACTTCCCGCCCGATCATATCGGTGATGGTGATTTCTTCTTCGGCTTTTGCCTCAGCCCCGAAAACGCCGAAGCTGAGCATCATCACCAGCGCAAGCAGCAGAGCAATTCCTTTTTTCATGTTTTCTGTCCTCCGTTCAATATGATTTTATTACCTTCTATCTCAACAATGCGGACTTCCGCATCGAAGGTTTCTTGAATCACGGATTCTGTCACGCTCTCCCTCCCGCCGGTGTGACGGATCTGCCCGTCTTTCATAAAGAAAAAGCGATCGCCCAGAGTGAGCGCCTGATTCAGATCATGCAGAGAGGTGAGGATGGCGATCCCTTTCTCTCTGGAAACACGGTGCGCCTCTTCGAGAATGAGCTGTTCATTGGCAATGTCCAAGTTCCCTGTGGGTTCATCGAAGATCAGGAGACGCGGCTCCTGCACCAATGCGCGGGCAATGGCGATCTTCTGCCGTTCACCCCCGGAGAGTTCTTCTACGTTCCGTGCTGCGAAGTTCTCCAGCTTCATATCACGGAGAATGGCTTCCACTGCGGTTTCGTCTTCTCTCCCGGCCTTGTATCCGAAGTAGGAGATCCGCCCCATCAGAATCGTATCAAATACGCTCAGCGCTCCGAAGTGAATGCTCTGAGGCACATAGGCAATGCGGCGTGCCCGCTCTCGACGGTTCATGTTCAGCAGGTCCTCGCCGTCAAATCGGACAGAGCCGCTCAGGGGCTTCTGGATTCCCAGGATGTTTTTGAACAGTGTCGTCTTTCCGGAGCCGTTTTTCCCCAGAAGAATGCCAATCTCGCCGTCCCGAAGCTGCAGATCGATATGGTCCAGCACCAGAGGACTGCGGTGTGAATAGCGAAAGCTCAGGTCCTGAATCTCCAGCATCAGCTGTGTTCCCCCTTCCGGTTGAAGATGATGGCGAGGAAGAAGGGGGCACCCAGCAGAGAAGTGATCGCACCGACTGGCAATGCGGAGCCGTTCCCCAGACTGCGGGAGAGTGTATCCGCCAAGAGAAGCAGAATACTGCCGCTCAGGGCCGAGGCCGAAACAGAGACCCGGTGATCCTGCCCGAGGAGTTTCTTTGTCACATGGGGACAGATGATGCCCACAAACCCGATTATGCCGAGGAAAGACACACAGACGGCGGTAATCACCGAAGCCAGCAACATGGAAGTGAAACGCAATCGATCTACGGCTACCCCTATGCTTTTGGCTGCCGCATCCCCGCTGAGCAGGGCGTTAAACTGCCAGCTCATAAAGAGAAAGAACAGCAGACCAATCAGCACGACCGCCGCCATGATGCAGTCGGTGCGGTAAGTGGCGCGGCCCAGATCGCCGAAGGTCCAGATGACGGCGGCGGAGAGGCCAACGTCGGTGGCGTAGAACTGCAGAATGGTAGTGGCCGCCGTCCATACGGAGCCGATGGCGATACCGGCCAGCACCACCACGCCCGGCTGAAAGGCCCGCAGGCGACAGAGGCCGAGAATCAGCAGAATGGAAACCGTGGAAAAGAGAAACGCCATCAGTGAGGTGGCGTAGGGATTGGCGCCCACGGTGTAGCTCGACAGATGGTTCCCAGTATCCAGAAATCCACCTGCAAAGGCAATGATGGAGAGATTTGCGCCGAACACGGCCGCGTTGGAGACGCCCAGCGTGGAAGGGGAGGCCATCGGGTTGTTGAGATCGGTCTGCATGATGAGGCCGGAGATTGAAAGACCTGCCCCGGCGATGATCGCCGCAAGAACGCGCGGAATCCGGATGTTCCAGATGATGCGCACCTGCGCCGGACTGCCTTTCTTTACGAGTGCGGCAAAGCATTCCGTAATGGTCATATGAGAAGAACCGACAAACAGGCATACAAAGGAAAGTACCAGTACTGCCGAAGCGAGCAGAACAAGCGCCGTCCGGTTCCGTCTTCTGTTTTTGATCAGATCAGATTGTACCCTCATGGAAATATGATATCCCCTCGGGACCGGCTCCACAAGCCCCCCGGGGGGATATTTTCAAAAAGAACAGGCTGTTTTTTGCAGGCTGCGGATCCGATCTCTGATCAGACGGCCTGTACGGACGCCGCAGATCTCCACCCGCGATGATAACGGAGATAATAGATCAGCATACAGATTGCCGTCAGTGCCCAGGTGATCGGATAAGCCACAGCAACCCCGCGAATATCCTGCCAGCGTGGAACGATGATGAAAAGCATAATCGTCCGGATCACACAGATATTGATCATCACGATCAGCATCGGACCACGGGATTTTCCAACGCCGCGCATGCTGTCGCCCACGATTTGTAAGATGGAGTAGATAAAATAAAACGGGAAGGTAACGCCGATAATCTGACGTCCCAGCGCAATGACCGACGCCTCTTTGTTGAAAATGCGAAACAACACACCGCCAAACGGCAGGGCCAAAGCAGCCGTTACGACCGCAAGCGCCATGGAGATCAGGGTGCAGCGGAGCGTCCCCTGCCTCACGCGTTCCATATTTCCGGCCCCCTTGTTCTGACCGGAAAAAGTCATATTGGCCTGTCCCAGCGCAACAATGGGATGATAAATCAGTAGTTCCACCTTGAAATAAGCCGTGAACGCGGCGATGGCGTCCTCTCCCAGAGAGTTGATATGATACTGGGCGATCACGTTGGAGAGAGTGATCACCAGGGCTTGCGCGCCTGCCGGAATACCAATCCGTAAAACCTCTTTCAAAATCGGCCTGTCAAAAGCGATTCTGTGAAACCGCAGAGCATACGCGTCCTCAAGTTTCGTGAGTCTCCATAGGATAAAGAACGCAGCGACGGACTGGGAGATCAGGGTTGCCCATGCTACACCGTTGATGCCGTTGGAGAACACCCGCACAAAAATGTAGTCCATCACCACATTGGTAAGTCCGCCTATGATCTGGGCATAGAGCGGTGTTCTGCTGTCGCCAAGCGCACGGAGCACACCGGAGCCCAGGTTATATGAAATCACCGAGAAGAAGGACAGAAAATAGATCCGGAGATAACCGACAGCCGCAGGCTGGATCGCTTCCGGGGTGTTGATAAGCCGCAGAAAGACCGGGGCGAGGAGATATCCCAGGACCATGAGGGCAAGACCGCCCGCAAGGCACAGCGCTGCCGTATTATGGACGGCCCGACTGAGTCTCTTATAATCTCTGGCGCCGAAGATCTGTGAGATCACCACGCCTGACCCGACGGACATACCGCCGAAGAAGCTGACCAGACAGGTGATCAGCAGGCTGCTGGCACCGATGGCGGCGGATGCGGATTTCCCGATAAAGTTGCCGACAAAGATAAGATCAACCGTATTATAAAGTTGCTGCACCAGGCTGCCAAAGAGCAGCGGAAGCGCAAAAAGGATCAGCTTTCTGCTGATGGACCCGGTTGTTAAATCCAGAGCCTTCTTCAAATCGAATTCCACCTTCATATGAAAGCCCCTCCGTGTGACCAGCACGGAGGGGTTTTGCAGGAGAGATCTGTGGCTGCCGTATGTGCCAAAGAGGTGAGAGGCACAGGGATTGAGGGGTATTCCCGGCAACCATACAAGCATCTGATCTGAACAAAGCATAGCAGAAAAAAACACCGGACGGAAGCCCCCCAGGGGGATAAAAATGCAGAACGGAATGACGGAATGACGATCCCCCCAAGGGGGTTTATTCATCAAATGCTACAATTTTCTTAAAGAATATCGGAGTAAATAAAGAAAACTAATTCGATTGCATCGGCAAGATGACAGAAACAGGTCTGCAAAGTTCGTCACTTTGCCCAAAAAAACCCCTGCGGGGGGATATAACAGAGAAAAAATCATATCCCCCTACCCGGGTTGTGGAGCGTGAAGAACAGGATTACAATACCAACAATGTGGAAAAGTGGATTGTGAAGAATGGAAACAGACAGACTGCAAAGCAGATATGATACGCGTTATGTCGCCAACAGAATAGCAAGAACCATCGGACATGTCAGGCTGGTGCGGAACATGGTGGAAGCCGGAGCAGACTGCACAGATGTTCTGATTCAGCTCGCTGCTGTAAGGGGACAGCTGGACAGCATCTGCAGCAACATCATGGTACAGTATGCCGAGCAGGTCACGGAGGAATACCGACGATCCGGCAATCCGGAGCTGGTGGAACAGTTCAAAGCGGAGCTCACAAGAGCGATCCGGAAATAGTGCATCCGGGGTAAAGTCCCCCTGCAAATATTATTTAGGAGGAACAGCTTATGGCATGTTTCTTAGTATCTACGGCTGAAGCGATTGTGGTTACAGCTGCTGCGCAAGCCGCAAAGAACAGTGAGATGAAGGCGGAGTCCCTGAAGCTGGAGAAAAAAGCCGCTGTCGAAACCAGACAGGAAAAGGTCCTCCCCTGGAGCAAGAAGCTGATGATTCTGGCGCAGCTATTATGGGGCGGCGCTTTTCTGCTCTGCTTCGAGCATATCTGGCACGGAGAAGTAGTACCATGGTTCCCGTTCCTGACAGCAATGAACGATCCCGGTGACACCGCCGAGATGCTGCATGAAATGAGTACAATCGGTGTGACCATGGCAATCATCGTTACAGTCACATGGGCGATTATGATGTTTGTCGCAGACAGGATCATGCAGCGTCCGGATGCAGAGCCTGAAAAGGCGGCTGCGTGAGGAGGAGCAATGTTATGACGCTTCTGATCTGTGTATTTGCGGCAATCATAGCGACGGTGAAATGGTATCAGCGCAAGGATGACAGCCTGATGCTGGGCGTGCCCTGTGTCCTGTTCTGGGGCGCGTCTCTCATGTGGCTGGGCGATGCGATCTTCGAGTATGCCGAGCTGCATGAGGAGTATTTCACCCCGGCGGCGGAGGATATGCTCAACGATGCATTCCTCGGTCTCTCTGTAGTGGCTCTGGGCCTGATTCTCTGGCTAGTCATCCTGCTCATCAAGGACCCCAAGGGGGTTGTCAAAGCCAGCCTGCGGAAAAAAGCCGCAAAGTAAAAACAGTTACGTTTGCTGATAAACCAGCATATGGAAAACGCACATCTGTCCTTCTGGGCAGGTGTGCGTTTCCTGTTGGTTGCTGCATTTCCGGCAGCATAGAATCCTTATGAGAAACGGAAGCAATTCCCTTGCGGGCCTTTGAAACAAAGTTTGGGACACTTCTATTACGATTTTGCTTTTCGGCGTTCTCTTATTTTGCTGTCCCGGAGATCAGATACAGCCCATTATTGTCACAGACACAGTCGATCTCAAACCACTCTCTCCAGAAAACGATTTCCTCGGCAGCCGGCAACAGACCGCGTGCCAGTCCGGCGGGAAGAATAGCGCTGAGCGTATTCATGCGATCGCGGTTGAACGGGAACGCCACAGTCAGACGCCCGCCCGGGTGCAGAAGCTCTCTTGCTTTCTGCAGAAATACGCGAGGCTGCAAGAAATGATGGTAGGAATAAAACGCCATGAGAACATCATAACCGGGTTGCTCGTGTGTGAGGAAATCCCCGTGTGTCACATGGATGCGCGGGTCGAAGGAAAATTTGTCGAGGGCTATCTCGACCATGTTCCGGGAAACATCAATGCCTTCGATCTCGCATGCTCCGTTCTCCAGAAGATCCAGGAACATGGCGCCGTTTCCGCAGCCTACATCAAGCACACAGGCACCACCGCGGGGGATGGATACCGCCGAAGCAACAATACGTGCCGGCCTGGCGTCAGAGTAATCATCGTCCCAATAGGATGCGATTGAATCAAAGTATTCTGCAATATCCATGCTAAACTCCTTCGCAGTATCGATTCCCTCTGTAAACATAGCCCTCCATTCGGAGGGCTATGGAATCTGATGCGATCAGGGTGATCAGCCGATGTCGAGATCGACGGTAACTTCATAGTAGTCGCAGGCGTGAGCGTTCCAGTTGTGGACGTTGGCCTTGGAGATCATGCTCATCTCGAGGAAGGAGCAGAAGACATAGCCGTTGTCATCCAGGATGGTCTGCTGCAGCTCGATGGCAAGCTCGGCGCGCCTGGCGGTGTCGAACTCGGTGGAGAGCTCATGGAGCAGGTCGTTCACGTGCTCGTTCTCATAGGCGCCGAAGTTGTAGCTCATGCCGGGCACGCAGCTGGTGGTGAAGAAGTACTGCGGGTCGCCGGAGGGAGCGGTCACGAGGGCGGAGGCGTAGACGTCAAAGTCCATGGTGGCCAGGAACTCGCGGCGGTTGGCGGTGCAGTTGATGTCCACATCCATGCCGATCTCTTTCAGAGTCGCCTGCGCGGATTCAGCCAGCAGAGGCAGCTCCGCACGGCTGGGATAGGTCAGCCAGCGGATCGTGAGCTTCTGGCCGTCCTTCTCGCGGATGCCGTCGCCGTCGGTGTCGACCCACTGCCGAAGGTGCTGAAGCCCTCGGGGAAGGGGCCGTAGCCCGGCACGCCGTGGCCGTCCAGCAGCGCGATAACAAAGCCCTCGCGGTCAATGCCCATGACGATGGCCTGACGCACAGCGGGATCCTGGATGATCTCGCTCTGCATGTTCATGCAGCCGAAGAAGGCGCGGGAGGTCTGAATGCTGGAGAACTGGAAGTTGGGATTTTCAAACTTGGAGTAGGCGTCGTAGGCCACGCCGTAGGCCGCGTCAACCTCGCCGCCCTCCAGGGCCAGAGCCAGGGTGTTGCGGTCGGAGATGGTGCGGATGGTCAGCTCGTCCAGTTTTGGGGTGCCGTCCCAGTAGTACTCATTGGGAACCAGGGTGATGTGGTCGTCCATCAGCATGTCAACGGCCTTGTAGGGGCCGGTGCCGACGGAGATGCCGGTCTCGAAGTCAGAGGCGTCCACGTCGATGATGCAGGCGTAGGGGTCGCCCAGGTAGTTCATCAGGGCGGGGTTCGGCTCAGAGGTGACGATGGTCAGAACCTGGCCGTCGGCCTCCATGCTCTCGATCTTGGTGTCGCCAGGGGCGCGGTCGTGGTTTTCGAGCAGATGCTCAAAGCACTGCTTGACAGCCTCAGCGTCCATGTCGCGGCCGGAAGAGAACTTGATGCCGTCACGCAGGGTGATGGTCCAGGTGTTGTTGCCGTCGTTCGTCCACTCGGTGGCGAGCCAGGGATCCAGCTCCATGTTGTCGGTGTAGTGCACGAGGGTCTCGCCTACGCCGTAGCGGATGCAGGGCCAGCCGTTGTAGGTGCGGTGCGGGTCGATGGTCTCTTCCCAGTTTTCCGCGTTGAAGGTGGTGTCGCCGATGACCATCTTTTTCCCGTCCGCAGATGCGGCAGGAAGAAAGAGACAGAGCATCATGCACAGGATCAGTGCGAGGGAAAGTGCTTTTTTCATGTTGTGTTTTTCCTCCAGTTTTTCTTGAATCTTTCCGCCCCGGGGGTTATACTGGAGACGGCGTTGGCGGTTCTCCGCCATCTGTCCAGTTTCGGCAGCTGCCCTGTGCTTTCCTACGGCTCAAGGGGCGGCTGCTTTTTTACGTTAGACTGTAAGGCGACGGGTTACTTGTATGCCGCAATGGTGAAGATCGGTGTTGGGTTATAAAACTCGTCGATCTCGGCATAGATGCGACGGTAGACGCCCATATCGACACAGATCCGTTCAAACCCGGCCTCCACCAGGAGCTGGACGTCCCACTGGGGACGCGGCTGCTGATAAGCGGAGAGCTCCATCGTGATGGCTTCGTTCTCTTTTGTCAGAAAATCCGGCACCAGCTTGTGCGCGTGATTATCCGGCAGTTCGACTTCTTCTTCGTCCTCCAGCGCGGCGCAGTAATCCGCGTCAAAGTTGATGAGTACGCCGCCGGGCTTCAGAATCCGGTACCACTCCTGATAAGCCTTCGCGATATGCGGCAGCGTCCAGGTCAGGTTTCTCGTGACCAGAACGTCGAAGCTCTCCGGCTCAAATTCCGGATTCTCTGCGTCCATGACCTGAAAACTGGCGTCCAAACCGAGGACGGCAGCCATGTGCTCCGCATGCTCCACCATGTCCGGAGTCAGATCGATCCCGGTGGTTTCATGCCCCTGCTCGGCCAGAATACAGGCAAAGAAACCGGTGCCTGTACCGATGTCCAGAACGCGCAACGTTCTGCCCTGCGGCAGGTACTTCCGAAATTCCGCGAGCCAGCGGTCTTTCTTTTCGCTCTCAAATTCACGGAGACGTTGGGTCTCAAAGCCTTCGGCCCGATGAGACCAGTAGTGGGAAACGCGATGCTTGATCAGTTCCATTTGCCTGTACCTCTCTGTTATTATGCTGTGCTCCGTGTTCCCTCTGGCACAGAGCGGAGTCCGGGCTATAAAATGCTGGCTATGAGACGCTTTGTATATGGGTCTCTCGGATCCTGAATGATTTCACCGGGAGTACCCTGTTCGACGATGTCGCCTTTATACATGACCAGAACATATTCACAGAACTGCTGTACCAGGGCAATATCGTGGCAGATGAACAGGATCGAGAGATCGCTGCCTTTTGTCCAGCGCAGTTCGTTGAGCAGATCAATGATCTCCTGCTGGATGGTCACGTCCAGAGAAGAGGTCGCTTCGTCGCAGATCAGAAGCTTTGGCCGAATGGCCAGGGCTCGTGCGATGGCCGCACGCTGACACTGGCCCCCGCTGACCTGATGCGGATAGCGGCCTGCAAAGTCGGCGGACAGGCCGCACACTTCCAGCAGCCTCACAACCTCATCCTTTGCCGCTTTCCGCGACCAGCCGTTGTTGCGGAGACTCTCTCCGATGCCGTCGCCCAGTGTGCATCGGGGATCGAAGGAGTCCGTCGGTGTCTGGAAGACCATCTGCATTTCACGGTAGGCCTTGCGCAGCCCTTTCCCGCTCAGGCGGGTGATGTCCTCACCGCCCAGCAGGATGCGGCCTTCGGTGCTGTCCAGCAGACGGGTGATCATGTTGACCACCGTGGTCTTTCCGCTGCCGCTTTCGCCGATCAGCCCCAGGCATTCTCCCGGAGACATCTCAAAACTGATGTGGTTGACTGCGGTATAGTCGGGCTGCCCCTTGCGGGTGAAAACTTTGGTGAGATTTTCAACTTTTAAGACAGGTTCCATTGTTCTCTCACCTCTTCAATTTGGGCACGGCGGACATGAGCAGACGGGTATAGTCCTCTTTCGGATGGTTCAGCACCTGCTGCGTCTCTCCGTATTCCACCATCTCGCCGTTTTTCATGACCAGGACCTTGTCCGCCATGGCACCGATGACGCCGATGTTGTGGGTCACCAGAACGATGGAGGTGCCGAACGTCTTACGTACCAGCAGCATCTCCTCCACCACCTGCTTCTGGACGGACACGTCCAGCGCCGAGGTCGGCTCATCCGCCAGCAGGACGCTGGGGCTGAGGAGCATCGCCACGGCGATGCCGACGCGCTGCTGCATGCCGCCGGAGAGCTCAAAGGGGTAGCTGTCAAGGATACGCTGGGCGTTCTCAAAGCCGATTTTCTGTAACAGCTCCATAACGCGGGAACGGAATTCTGCTCTGCTGATCGCTTCATGTTCTGTCACGCTCTCATAGAGTTGCGCACCGACGGTGCGGATCGGACAGAAGGCGCTGCCTGCGTTCTGAAAGATCATGCCGAGCTCCGGACCGTTGAGCTTTCGGAGCTCACCGGCGGAGAGATCAGGCAGGTTTTTGCCCTTGTACCAGATATCGCCCCGGGTGACGAGGCCGGTTTCACCAAGCAAGCCCATGGCCGCTTTGATCAATGTGGACTTGCCGGAGCCCGATTCGCCAACAATGCCAAGGATCTCCCCATCGTCTACCGTGAAGCTCACGTCCTTGATGACTTTAACGCCGTTATAGGCAATATCGACGTGATCGTAACGTAAGATTTCTGCCATCGCTCTACCTCCCCCGTGACTTCGGATCCGCATAGTCGCGGATGGTGTCGCCCAAGAGGTTGAAGATCATGACAGAGATAAAAATCGCAAAACCGGGGGCCAGGGTAACCCAGGGCACGGAGGACAGGAGGCTGCGCGCGTCGCTCATCATGCTGCCCCACTCCGCCGTAGGGGGCTTGGCACCGAGTCCGAGGAAGCTCAGCCCGGCCAGTTCCATCATCATGGTACCGATGTCCAGCATGGAGGTGACGAGAATCGGTCCGACAATGTTCGGCAGGATATGCTTGAAAATGATTTTCCAGGTACCGCTGCCGGAGAGCCTCGCCGCTTTCAGGTACGGTGTCTCCTTTTGAGCCAGGGTCTGGCTTCGCGCGATGCGGGCGTATTTTGGCCAGGAAATGGCCACAAGTGCGATGATCGCGTTCTGCAATCCACCACCCAGGACACCGGCAACGGCCATGGCAAACACAAGACCGGGGAAGGCAAGAAACATATCCGAAATGCGCATCAGTACCGTGTCGATCCACTTGCCGTGCCAGCCGCAGAATACGCCCACCATGGTGCCGAGGACGGTCACGATGCCCACCAGCAAAAGAGTGGAGAAAATGCTTGTCTTGCTGCCGACGATTACGCGGGAGAGCATGTCCCGCCCATAGCGGTCGGTACCGAAGAGATGCTCCAGAGAGGGTGGCGCCTTGGCATTTTTCAGATCCTGAAGATAAGGATCGTAGGGCGTCAGATGCTCACAGAAAACGGAGCAGAGCAAAAGAATCAGCGCGAGGGCGCCGAAGATAATGAGGCGGGTCTTAATGGTGTCCTTTTTGATCTTCTGAATCCGGACAGTCGGTTCGTTCCTCGTGCTCATCCCTCGCTCACCCCCAGTCGGATCCGCGGATCCAGCGCATGATAGAGGAGATCGGTGATCAGGTTCACCAGCACATAGATGATCGCCATCCAGACCACATAGGACTGGATCAGCGGATAGTCGCGCATGGTGATCGCGTCCACGGCCAGCTTGCCCACACCATCCCACATGAAGATACTCTCAATGATGGCAGTGCCGCCCAGCAGGCTGCCGATGGACAGTGCCAACAGCGTAATGATCGTGAGCATGGAGGACTTGATGACGCTCCTCCAAAGGATCACACGGTTGCGTACGCCGCGCGCCTGAGCCCCCGTCACATAGTCCTTGTTCAGTTCCTCCAGCACTGTCGCCCGTACCTGCCGCATGTACTTCGCAGACATGGCGATGGCCAGCGTCAGGGTCGGCATGATGGCGCTGCGCACAGTGGTCCCGTTGGAGATGACCGGCAGCCAGCCCAGCTTGATGGCCAACAGCTCCATCAGCAGCATGGCCACAAAGAAGTTCGGCAGAGAGTTGCCGATGAAGCTGAGAAAGCGCAGCAGATAGTCCGTCAGCTTATCGTGCCGTACCGCGGCCAGAACACCCAGGGGGATCGAGATCACGATCGTCGCCAGAATGGAGAGCGCCGTCAGCAGCAGCGTCGCCGGGAGCTTGGAGGTGAAGGTCTTAAAGACATCGCGCCCGGACACGTAACTCTTTCCCATATCACCGGTGAGCATGCCGCCCAGCCAGGAAAAATACTGCTGGACAAAGGGCTTGTCCAGGCCAAGTTCGGCGCGCTTGGCGTCGATGACCTCCTGGGCAACCGCCCCCTTATCCCCGTAGAGCTCCGTGATCGCATCACTGCCCGCCATGCGCATCATGGCAAAGGAAAGGAAAGTGATCCCGATCAGCACCGGGATCAGCTGTAAAAAACGCTGTAAGACATACTTTCTCACATTACCGTCTCCGTTTTCAGAATGACACCATCATACAGTGATTATATGCTTTTCCGCTGCCCTGCGGAAGCCCCCGGGGGGGATATTATTTTCAAAAAAAGCCCCTGCCGCGGTTTTTGCGGCAGGGGTAAAGCATTTGGCATATGGTACAGGGACAGGAGCCTTATTTTGCGAGATGGGTAAAGGCCTGTTCAAAGTCGGCGATGATGTCTTCCGGGTCTTCCAGACCGACGGAGATGCGGACCAGACCTTCGGAGATGCCGGAGGCGGCCAGTTCTTCACGGGTATAGGTGGAATGGGTCATGGTTGCGGCGTGCTCCACCAGGGTTTCTGCATCGCCCAGAGAGACGGCGATGGTGCAGAGCTGCAGCTTGTTGAGCGCGGCAGCGGCGGTGTCACGGTCGGCCTTCAGTTCGATGGCCATCATGCCGCCGGGCAGCTTCATCTGCTTCTTTGCAATCTCATATCCCTCAAAGTCCTCCAGGCCGGGATAATAGACCTTCTCCACGGCGGGGTGGTCGTGCAGGAAGCGGGCAATCTTCATGGCGTTGGCACAGTGGCGCTCCATGCGGATGTCCAGTGTCTTCAGACCGCGGGCAATCAGGAACGCATCAAAGGGACTCATAACGGCACCGGTCATGTCCTTCAGACCAAAGGTGCGGACGGTGTTGATGAAATCCGCCTTGCCGACCACAAAGCCTGCAATCACATCGCCGTGGCCGTTGATGTACTTGGTCGCGGAGTGGACGACGACATCGGCGCCGAGCCTCAGCGGCTGCTGGAGATAGGGCGTGGCGAAGGTGTTGTCAACGATCACCTTGATCTCGGGATTGTACTCGTGAGCGATCCGGGCGACTTCGGCGATGTCCACGATCTTCAGTGTCGGGTTGCAGGGGGTCTCGAGGTACACGACCTTTGTCTTTGGAGACAGGGCTGCTTTCAGAGTCTCCAGATTGGCCAGATCCAGGAACTTTGCAGAGACGCCAAACTTGCTCATGCCGTGATTCATCAGAGAAAACGTGCAGCCATAGAGCGTGTCAGAGGCGAGAATCTCATCCCCTGCGACCACAGAACTCCAGAGCGCTGCGGAGATCGCACCCATACCGGCTGCAGTGCCGAGGGCAGCCTCGCCGCCTTCCAAAGCGGCGACTTTCTCTTCCGCCACATTCACAGTGGGGTTGGAGAGACGGGAATAGATAAAGCCGTTTTCCTGTCCGGCAAAACGCCGGCCGCCCTGCTCAACCGAGCAGAACTCAAAGGTGGAAGACTGATAAATCGGTGCGGTAAGGGCACCTGCGGCGTTCTCATGCTTGCCGGCATGGATCTGTTTTGTGGCAAATCCGCATTTGTTGAGGTCAAACATTGCTCAGATTCTCCTTTCCAAGTTTCAAATTCTTAAATTGTAACCGGACGGATCAGCGCAGACCAGCGGCAATTTCGTAGATTTCAAAGTGCGCAGCGCGGTCGAGACCGACATAGCCGCCGGTGACACCTTCACCGATGTTGTTCATCTCTACGAGACGGGGGATGGACTCGGGATCCGCGCCGATTTCTGCAAAGGTCAGCGGCATATTCAGCTCCCGCAGGAAATTCTTGAAGGCTTCGACACCCTCGCGGGCCGTGCGTTTGGGATCATCAAAATCCATCTGGCAACCGAAGATACGAGTGGCCATCTGGGCAAAGCGCAGAGCGTCGCTGTGCTCTACGCAATAGCTCATCCACGCGGGCATGATGACGGAGAGACCTGCGCCGTGGGCACAGTCATAGACAGCAGAAAGCACATGCTCCAAATGGTGGCTGTTCCAGTCCTGCTTTCTTCCAACGCCCATCACATCGTTGTGGACGACCATGCCGGCCCACATGATGTTGGCGCGAGCCTCATAGTCGTGAGGGTTCTTCATTACGCGTCTGCCCTCGTGCATCATGGCGAGGACGATGCCCTCCAGCATGCGATCCGTCGTTTCCACGTCCTTGGTGGGTGTGAAGTAACGCTCAAAAGCGTGGGAGATGATATCGGTAATGCCACAGGCGGTCTGGAAAGGCGGCAGACTCTCGGTGAGCACCGGGTCCATGATGGAGAACTTCGGACGGATACAGTCAGCCTCAGCGGCCGTCTTCTCCAGGGTCTTCTCATTGGTGACGATGGCGTTGGGGGAACCCTCGGAGCCGGAGGCGGCGATGGTCAGCACCACGCCGACAGGAAGAGCCGTGTCCGGAGTCTTGCCGGAGAAGAAGTCCCAGAAGTCTCCCTCGTAGGGGACACCCATGGCGATGGTTTTGGCGGTGTCGATAACACTGCCGCCGCCGATGGCAAGAAGGAAATCGACCTTCTCCTGGCGGGCCAGGGAGATGCCGTCATATACGAGGCCGCTGCGCGGGTTGGGCTTGACGCCGCCGAGTTCGATGGAGCTCAGGCCTTCAGCCGCAATAGAGTCCTTGACCCTGTCCAGCAGGCCGGATTTCTTGGCGGACTGTCCACCGTAGACGATCATGACGCGGCTGCCGCCGAACTTCTTGACATAGCGGCCCGCTTCATTCTCACGGTCACGGCCGAAGACAAAATACGTGGGACTGTAAAAATCAAAGGAATTCATATAGTCCTCCTCTGTTCATAACCGGAAGATCAATAACCGGTCTTGCCGCTGGCGGGCTGTCCGTAGGACTTGAAGCCCTCGAATACTTCATCCATCTCTGCCTTGCCCAGGACGTTGGGTTTGCCGATGCACAGGGCACGATACTGCAGTTCCGCGATGTATTCCAGATTCTTTGCGAGGCCGAAGGCGCTCTTCAGGTTCTTGCCGCATACGACGATGCCATGGTTGGCCAGCAGGACCGCATCACCGGTGCCACAGGTTTTGACCGCATCCTGGGCCAGCTCCGGTGTTCCAAAGGTGTGATAGGGGGCACAGGGAATTTCATAGCAGTTGGCATCCGCCAGTACATAATGCACCGCCTGGATCGGCATACCCAGGACGGCAAAGGTGGTGCAGAAGCGCTGATGGGTGTGGACGATGGCGCGGCAGTTTGGCTTGTTCTTATAGAACTCCGTATGCATATCCCACTCGCTGGACGGCTTGCGTTTGCCGTCTACCACATGGGACTCCAGGTCCATGACGACGATGTCTTCCGGTGTCGTCTCCATATAGCCGATTCCGGAGGGTTTGATGGCCATCAGGCCGAGCTCGGGGTTGTAGATGCTCTGGTTGCCGCTGGTGCCGGGGCAGAGGCCGGAAGTGCTCATCTGCTTACCGATTTCGACGATCAATTCGCGTTCTTCTTGCATTAACATGTTCAGTTTCCTCCATAAAAGTATTTATCGTTCAGTTATTACTGACAGGTGGATTGAGAGACAGGCGTTCCTCGCGCCAGCGTTCGTGATAGCGCCGGATGAGGTCGCTGCTGCCCGGGGTAAAGCGCAGGACAGAACCCTCCATGGCGGTGGTGTCGGTATGGCAGGCATGGTTGCACAGAACCGTCAGTCCGTAGAGTGTAGCCTGATCAAAGCCGGGAAGAAGCCGCAGTTCCAGCCCGGAGAGATCGGCAATCATCTGGCAGAGGGTCCCGGAGCGGAGGCCTCCGCCGCAGCCAAAGACGTAGTCCCTTTGATGGCGACTGAGATCAATGAGCCGCTGCAGCTGCTCATAGGTGGAACAGGCAATATCGGCAAGTGCCGCCCAGAGCAGATCGACCCTTGTCATGTTGTCCGGCCAGGGAGAGGGGAGGAAGAATCCGCCGTGGCGCAGAGAGCGCCGCTCGTAAAAGAGCAGGGAACTGAAGGAAGCCGTGGCAAGGAAGCTCTGTTTGCGGCTGTATGCCTGCTCCAGTTCCTCGTAGCTGAGGTCCGGAGCCAGAACATCTTTGATGCGCTGATAGTTCAGTCCCGTAACACCGGGGTTCATCTCGATCAGATAGCCCTGTGCACAGAGGTTTGCATCCACCCATACGCGCTGCTGCTCGTCATAGAATTTGTGGTCCACAAGTGCGGTAACAGGGGTGGTGGTGCCGGATACAATTGCGATGTCCCCGGGCATGATCCCTGTCTGCAGCAGGCCGCACTGGGTGTCGGCACCGCCGACGACGAAGCGGGCATCCCGACGCATGCCGAGATCTTCCGCCAGATCCGGAAGGATGGGACCGACATACTCCCCAGCCATTTTTAGAGGCGGGAGAAATGCACGATCAATGCCGTAGATTTTACAGAGATAATCAGACCAAGTGCCCTTTTCAAGGTCATAGAGCTGGGTTTCACAGGCCTGAGAAGGCTCAAAACAGGAGATGCCCGTGAAGATCCAGGCGATGAAGCCGCTAAGGCTCAAAACGGTGTGAATCCTGTTGTAAAGCTCCGGACGCCGTTTGCGCAGGCCAAGGAGTTTCGCCGCGGGAAAATCCTCCGTGACCCACTTTCCGGAACAACGATAGATAAGATCCTGCGGACCGATGTCCCCCATGAATTCCCGGCCGCGGTTGTCGATGTTCGGCAGCCCGAAGAAGGGCTTTCCCGCAGCGTCCAGGAGGACAATGCTCTGTCTTGCTCCGGCGGCGGAGACACAGCGGACCTGGATATCCGGATGCTCGGCATGAAGATCCAGACAGAGACGGAGGATCTCGGACTGCCATTCCTGGGGCAGGAAAAACTGGGCATCCGGGTAGGCCTCGTCCCGGTAATAGCGGTTTAGAAAACTGCGCATGGCGAGTATTTTTCCGCTGCGGTCCACCAGGGCGGCACGGGTGCTGCCAGTGCCGAGGTCGATGAGGAGGTCGTAGTCCATGGTTCAGCGCGAGAGGACGTCGCGGTTGTAGACGATCTTGGACAGGTTCTCTCCTGCCAGCCACTGGCGGATGCGGGCATTGAGAATATCTGCCTGATGATTGGTAACCTCGTAGGTGGCACCGCAGATGTGCGGGGTGAGGATCACGTTGGGGCAGTTCATGATCTCAAGATCTTCAGCCGTGGGAGGCTCATTGTCCAGGACGTCGAGAACTGCACCGGCGATGGCTCTGTCGTTAAGAACCCGGATCAGGCCCTGGGTATCCACCAGTGCGGAGCGCCCGGCATTGACAAACAGTGCGTCTTTCTTCATGGTGCGCAACAGTTCTTCGGTCACAAGACCGCGGGTAGAATCGCTGACGGGCAGATGGAGAGAAACCACATCGCAGGTGGCGAAGAGATCTTCCAGTGAGAGCGGGGTGTAGTGCCCATAGGCGCGGCCCTTGTAATCGTAGTAGCAGACGTCGCAGTCGAAACCGTCGAGGATCTTTGCCGCGGCCTGGCTCACTGCGCCGAAGCCGACCAGGCCGACCCGCTTACCCTGAAGCTCATGACCCATCCAGGTAAAGTACGGCGTGGTTCCTGCGACCCACTTGCCATCCTTGATCCACTGGATCGACTCAAGACCGTGGCGCATGTGCATGATGATCAAAGCGACGACCAGTTCTGCCACTGCCTGATTGTTGCGGCCGGGGGTGCAGAGAACCGGAACGCCGGCCTTTGTGCATGCAGAGATGTCCAGATTGGCCGGGGTGGCACGGCAGTCGCCGATGAGCTTCAGGCCCTTGTAGCCGTTCAGGACCTTTTCGGTTACGCGGTCAAGCTCGGTGATGAGGACATCAGGCTGTTCCTTAAGCAGATGCTCCAGCATCTCGTCTTCATAATACCGCTCGCCGGTGTCGTTCCAGGGCTCATACAAAACTTCGTCAAACAGCTCCTTCAGCTCGTCAAGACGGTTTTCGGGATAGGGGGCGCGGACGTAGACTTTCATGGCAGTTCTCCTTTTTATAATGTATTAAAAGATTAATATGTATAACAAAGGTGAGAAAGCGCTTAATGCAGGGAATTAATAGAAGGTTCTGGCCTCACCGTCAAAGTAACTGTCCAGAAGATAGGGGACATAGACCCCCTTGTCCGTCACCGCGCCCGAGATCAGATGCGGAGGCACAATGTCGAAAGAGGGATAAATTGCCTTGACCTGGGGCAGGCAGTTCGGGATTCCGCGGTAGCGGAGTACCTGGTCCGGGTCACGCATCTCGATGACAATGTCGTCTCTGGAGTACTTCTCCCTGTCCGGAATGCCGGTGACATAGTAGGGAATGCCGAAATACTTGGCCAGGATCGCTATCTGGAAGGTACCGATCTTGTTGGCGATGTGGCCATCGCGGGCGATAGAATCCGCAGCGGAGGTGAAGAGGTCGATGCCTTCGTTCTGCATGGCATAGGCGATCATGTTGTCGGTGAGGACCGTGGTCTCAAAACCCATCTCGGCAAAGCAGCTGGAGGTGAGCCGGGCGCCCTGCAGATAGGGGCGGGTCTCCGCACAGTAGACCCGAAAATCCTTTCCCTGTTCCCTGGAAGCACGGATGAGCGTGCCGATGATGGTCTCCCCAAAGCACTGGGTCAGGATACTTCCCCCCTGGGGGATGAGTTCGGCAAGATAGTTGCCGACGATCTGCATGGTGCTGTAGCGGCGGTTGAGGGAATCTACGGTTGAAGTTACGATAGCGTCGATGGGATCCCGGCCCTCTTCCAGGGCAGCTTCCGCCAGTTCTGCCGCACGGAAGGTGATCTGACCGTAGCGGTTGGCTGTCGTGGGACGGGCATGAGCCAGATCGTAGGCGGCCTGTTGGAGAAAGGAGATCTGCTTCTCCTTAGCTTCCCCTCGCACCTGCCAGGCGGCAAGAGCCATACCCATGCCGACGGCGGTATAAGGCCCGGCACTCTGCGTTACCATATCGGCAATTGCCTGTCGGACCTCCTGATAGGTTTTGCACTCGACGAACCGGACTTCCGTCGGAAAGATGCGGCGGTCGAGGATACGGACTTTTCCGTCCTCATACCAGGCTACATTTTCATACCGCAGGAGAAAGGGCATGTTCTGATCCTTGCGTTCCATAAAAAGAACCTCCCTGCTTATGCGAGGATGAGGCGGAAAAGATCCGTGAGATCCCGTCCGCGCCGGAAGCTTTTCCGCTGCTTGATGAGGGCAATGCCGAGCTTGATAAGGGCGCGTTCCATGGGCAGCTTCAGTGTGAGATCTGTCACGGAATTGAGTTCCATGACCTTGGAGTCCCCCACCGTACGGCGGATGATCTCCGTTCCGGCATAGCCGGCGGAGTCGGCCATCACGGAATCCAACCAGGCTTTCCGGAAGGCTGGAGTACGATAGAGCGGGAATGTGACCAGTTCATCATAACGGAGGGCGAGCTTTTCACCGGTCTTGTCCCAGATCTCCGCAATGCTCTGTGCCAGCGCATTGATAACAGTCTCCTGTTCGGGACAGGTGAAAGCCTTGTTTGCCCAGGCAAAGAAGAGGTTCCCGATAACATTGCCGATGTCGTAACCCATCGGGCCGTAAAAAGCAAATTCCGGATCCAGGACTTTCAGCTCCTGCTCATTGATGAAAATGGAGCCGGAGTGAAGATCCCCATGCAAAAGCGCCTGGGCATTGTTCATGAAGTTGAGACGCAGACTCGCAACGGCAGCGAGGAGCGCTTCGTCCTCATAGAGAAAAGTCCTGACAAAAGCCTCATTACCGGCCGTAATGATATTGCGGCCCTTATAATCATAGTAAGGCTCAGTCAGAACCAGATCTTCTGTAATCTTGCAGAGTTCCGGATTGGTAAAGAACCGGACGCGCTGCTTTTTTTCTTCCGCGTCCAGCACAAGATCGGTGGTGGGCAGGAGCGTGTCCGCCAGAAAACTGGAGATCCCTTCGCTCAGATGGGAGTAAACCCGGTTTTCCATCAGTTCCTTGCGGAGATTGCGGCAGGAAGAGACATCTTCCATGGAGGTTGCGGCCATGGCTTCATCATAATAATACACCTCAGGTACATAGCCAGGGGCAAGCTCGCCCTCAAGCTGCAGAATCCGCGCCTCGATCTTGTTGCGGTAGAGGTCCAGCGGGCGGCCTGAGGAACGGAGCAGGCGGTCTGCCTGCTTGACAATGACAGAATGCCCGTCCAAAAGGGAACGAACCTGAAAGACATAATTGATGTTGCCGTCACCGATTTCACGGCATTCCGTCTCCTCATCGGGCGCAAAACGGTGAAGGACCTCAACGGCATAGCGCCGGACATCCTCTGTACTCATGAGAAAAAAAGAACTAAAGTCGCGCATGGAAGCCTCCTGACATCTGCAGTCCAATGACAGTTGCTTTAAATCGGTCGCTTATAATCAAACTTTACACCAGAAACGGTCAAAAGTCAACAGCAACCAAAAAAAACAGGCACACAAACTGAAAACAGAAAAAGGAAAGTAAAAATTGACGGCACGTCAAACCGTGTTGTATAATAAAATTAATACAGAAAACGGATCTGAATTCAAAAACAGACTCCAAATAAGGCGCACATTGCTTTTGTGACTGTCAGGAGAGAGAATCATGCTGAAAATCGAACGACAAAACCTGATTGATCAGGAAATCCGGAAAGCCGGGTTTGTCCTGGTTCCCAGCCTGAGTGAAGCGCTGGACTGCAGCGAAGAGACCATCCGGCGCGACCTCAGAGAGATGGAATCGGCAGGGAAGCTGGTCCGTACCCACGGGGGCGCCTATTTGGTTGAAAAATACGACAAGGGCTATCCCATCGAACTGCGCAAGTCCTATATGCAGCACACCAAGGAGCGTATGGCGGATGTTGCCATCCGGGAAATTCAGGAAAATGATATGGTCATGCTGGATTCTTCCACCACCTGTCTCGCCATTGCAGAGGCAATCCTTACCCGGCAGATGAACGTAACGCTTATCACCAACTCCCTCGCCATCTGTAATCTGTTCAGTGAGGCTAACACCAATATCAGCGTCGTGGGGATCGGCGGAGTCTTCCGACGCAGAACATCTTCCTTTGCCGACCCAAACACGGTAGAGGCACTGCGGCACTATTATGCCGACAAAGCCTTCATCAGCTGCCCAAAAGTGAGTGTGGAATTCGGCCTCTCCGATAACCACATCAGCGAGGCCAATGTCCGCAGACAGATGCTCAAGAGCGCGCAGACAAAGATTATTGTGGCGGATCACACAAAGTTCGAAGGGACTGCGAATCATCTTTTTGACGGCCTTGAAAACGTGAATACAATCATCACGGATCAGCGGCTCCCGGAAGACTTCGCCGCTTTTGCGGAAAGGAGAAAGATTAAAATCCTGTATGCGCAGGAATGAAAGCATCCGGAAACAGCACGAAAGCGCAGAGGAATCCACAGGGCCTCTGCGCTGATTGTTTGCAGACAAAGAGACATATATGAAAATTGCACAAAATATAGTGCTTATTTTTATGCACTGCGACAATTTTCAAAAGGAACTATCGAAAAGACACAAAAAACCAAAAAAGCAAAAAACAACAAATAGTTCAATAAATCAAAGAAATTCATTGAAAAGACTGATTTTTGCAATCAATTAGCCCAAAATAACATCAACGAAATCGGTCAAAAACTAACAAAATCGGTCTTGACAAAATGACCGATTTTTTTTAAACTATACCTACAAGCATGTATTTGCTGAGCAGATATTTCTGAAAAACAAAGGAGGAAAACAACAAAATGAAAAAAGCATTGTCCCTGGTTCTGATGATCGTTCTGATCGTTGCCCTCGCAGTGCCCGCTGCCAGTGCCGCGGACGATACCATCAAGATCGGCTACATCGGAGACCTTTCCCAGTCCACCGCTCTCTGGGGCAACGCAGGTAAGTTCGGCGCTCTGGAGGCCATTGAAGAGATCAACGCCGCCGGCGGCGTTCTGGATGGCAAGATGCTTGAGCTCGTCCCGATGGACGGCAAGGGCGACTCCGCCGACTCTGTCAACGCCTTGCGTAAGCTCATCACCGATAACGGCATCGTCGCTGAGATTGGCACCAACTTCTCCTCCTGCAACATCCCCATGGCATCTGTTGCAGATGAGCTGAAGGTTCCCATCATCGGCACCGCCGCTTCCAACGAGCTTGTCACCATCGACGAGCAGGGCAATCTGCATCCCTACTCCTTCCGCATGTGCTTCCTGGATGCCTACATCGGCACCGTGGTCGGCACCTATGCTACCAAGGATCTGGGCCTCATGAAGGGCGCTCTGTTCACCATCAACGGCGACACCAACTCCGAAGCTGTCGGCCAGTTCATTGAAGAAGCCTATGTTGCCAACGGCGGTGAGTTCGTTGCCAAAGAGCAGTGCCAGGCCGGTGACAGAGAGTTCCGTGCCCAGCTGGCCAAGATCAAGAAAGCCAATCCGGACATCATCTTTGTCGTGATGAACGACTATGCCATGAATGCCACCTTTGCCAAGCAGGCCCGCGAAATGGACATCCAGTGCATGCTGATGGGCCATGACGGCTGGGACTCCGACCAGCTTGCTGAGGAAGCCCAGGGCGCCCTCGACGGCTGCCAGTTTGTCAGCCGTATCGGCTTTGCCATGCCGGAAGCCAATGACTTCGCCGACAAGATCGTCGAGAAATACGGCGGAACCAAGGAGACCGAGTGCCTCTTCGGACGTGACGGCGTGTATTGGATTGCCGATGCCATCACCCGTGCCGGCTCTGCCGACCCGACTGCCATCCGCGATGCCCTTGAGGCTACCGAAGTCTATGAAGGCCTGATCGGTCAGCTGGTCATGAACGCCGAGACCCACAACCCGGTAATGGCCTGCGAAGTCTTCGAGTTCTCTACCACGGAAGACGGCGCCCACGTGAAACTGCCTGTGAAGACCGTCGAAGCGGTTGTCGACTGATTTTCAAGTACCATATTGATTCCCGCAAGAGGGGGAGGACTTGCTCCTCCCCCTCTTTTAGATTAAAGGATAAATAGGAGAGAAAGCCTTATGTTCTTGCAACAGCTTATTACGGGAATCTCCATTGGCGGCATCTATGCGCTGCTGGCGACCGGTTATTCCCTGATCTACAGCTTGCTGGACTTCTCCAACTGGGCACATGGTGAGTTTGCCATGCTCGGTGCTTATTTCGCGATTGTGTTTGCCAACATGGTCGGCCTGCCTTTCATGCTGGCGGCGCTGCTGGGCGTTTGCGGCGGCGCACTCATCAGCTTCCTCTGTGAGAAGCTCGTCTACCGTCACATCCGCAGCACTGGCGCCCCCAACATGTTTCTGATGATCGGCGCCATGGGCCTGTCCACCATTTTCCAGCAGGTTGCCAACCTGGTCTTTACCGGCCAGTACCGTTCCTTCAAGTTCAAGCTCCCGGTTTCGACCATCGAGATCGCCGGTGCCTATCTCGGCGTGCTGGACCTGATCAGTCTGGTACTCACGGCGGTGATTCTGGTCTTCCTGATCTACCTCATCAACAAGACCAAGTTCGGCCTGAATGTACGCGCCATCGCCTGTAACGCCAATGCGGCACGCGTGCTCGGCGTCCGTGTCGACCGCTCCATTGCATCTGTCTTCCTGCTGGCAGGATCCCTGGCCGGTGTTGCCGGCATCCTCTACGGCATGAAGTACAACGTCTTCCCGACCATGGGCAACATCGGTCTGAAGGCCTTCGTCGCATCCGTCGTCGGCGGCCTCGGCAGTGTCCCCGGTGCAATCGTCGGCTCACTGCTGCTCGGTGTTCTGGAGACCTTTGTCTCCGGCTACATCAGCTCAAGCCTGCGTGACTTCTTCTCCTTCGCGCTGCTGATTGTGCTTCTCCTCGTCAAGCCGAGCGGTCTGTTCGGTGTCGACGTCCAGGACAAGGCATAAAGGAGGCGTTGAATTATGATAGAAGTTTTCAACAGCATCAACAACGCCGTCTGCGGCTTCCTGCACATCAATCCCTATATTCAGGGTGTTGTCGTCCTGGTGTGCATTAACGTCATCGCCATCCTCGGCATGGCGGTTCTGACCGGTTTCACCCGGCTCTTCTCCTTCGGTAACGCCGGCTTCATGGCCATCGGCGCCTATTGTGCGGCCATCCTGATCGTGCGTCATAACTTCAACTTCCTGATCGCCATGGTGATCGGCGCGGCGCTGGCAGGCTTTGTAGCCTTCCTGCTGGGCTCACTGACGCTCAAGCTCAAGGGTGACTACTTCCTCATCACCTGCCTGGGCTTTGGTGAGTGTGTCCGCGTCCTGCTGAACTACTTCAAGAAGTTCTCCGGCGGATCTGCCGGCTTCCCCGGCATTCCCAATTACTCCAGCATGCTCTTCAGCGTCATCTGCGCCATCCTGGCCTTCTTCATCGCCTGGCGCTTCATCCACTCCAAGTACGGCCGGAATCTCACCTCCATCCGTGAGAATGAAGTCGCGGCTGAAGCGGTCGGCATCAATGCCTTCCGTTACAAGAGGCTGAGCTTCACCTTCTCTGCTGTCTATGCCGGGTGGGCGGGGGCCCTGTTCGCGGGATACATGATGTATGTCGTGCCGACGAACTTCGCGCTAAATAAGAGCATTGAGCTCATCACCACCACGGTTATCGGCGGCCTCGGCTCTCTGACTGGTTCCGTATTGGGTGCACTTTTGGTCACGCTCCTGCCGGAGGTGTTCCGTTCTCTGTCCAACTATCGTATGCTCATCTACGGCTTTGCGGTGGTCCTCATCATCATGTTCCGTCCAAACGGCCTCTATGGTTATAAGGAATTCTCTCTCAAGCGCCTGATCAACCGCCTGAAGGGCGGTAAGGCAAAGACCGGAAAGGAGGCGGCATAAATGAGTGATGTAATCCATAACCTCTCGATGGAAGAAAAGATTTCGGAGCTGGAAGGCAAGATCGATTATCTGGAAGCCAAGGTCCACGCGCTGGAAAGCAAGAACCCGGTGCTGGAGATGCAGCATGTGGAGAAGCATTTCGGCGGCGTCCACGCCATCGACAACTTTTCCGTCAAGATCGAGCAGGGCCAGATTCACGGTCTGATCGGCCCCAACGGTGCCGGCAAGACCACCATCTTCAATAACATCACCGGTATTTACGCCCCCGACTCCGGCAAGATCATCTTCATGGGCGAAGACATCACCGGCTCTTCCCCGCACCGGGTGGCCCAGCTGGGCATCGGCCGTACCTTCCAGAACATCCGCCTGTTCTCCAACCTCTCGGTACTGGAAAACGTGGTCATCGCCAGCGGCATGGATGCGACCTATAACCTGCCCCAGGCCATCTTCCACAGTGATAGGTTCAAGAAACGGGAAAAGCTGCTCAACGACAAAGCCATGAACCTGTTGGAGATTGTCGGTCTGCAGGACAAGGCCAATGAGCGCGCAAACTCTCTGCCTTACGGCCACCAGCGCAAGCTGGAGATCGCCCGTGCCATGGCGCTGGATCCGAAGCTGCTGCTTCTGGACGAACCGGCGGCTGGTATGAACGCGGACGAATCCCTGGAGCTGGTCGATTTCGTCAGAGAGATTCGCGATCACTTCAAAATCACGATTCTGATGATCGAACACCATATGGACGTTGTCAGTAATCTCTGTGACTACTGCACGGTGCTGAATTTCGGAAAGACACTCGCCGTCGGCACGCCCGCCGAGGTCAAGAGCAATCCGGAAGTCATCCGCGCCTACTTGGGAGGGAACGAATAATGGCCACACTGTTAAAGATTGAAAATCTGAAGGCGGCATATGGCGGTATTCACGCCCTCCGCGGGGTATCCCTCGAAGTTGAAGAGGGGGAGATCGTCTCCGTCCTGGGCGCCAACGGCGCCGGCAAGTCCACCCTGCTCAAGTGCATCTCGGCGGTCATGAAGCGCACAGAGGGCACCATTGAATTTGACGGTAAGCCGATCTCCAATAAACCCTATGAGATCGTGGAAGCCGGCCTCGTCCAGGTCCCGGAAGCCCGCCAGATCTTTGCCAAGCTCACCGTGGAAGAGAATCTTCGCGTCGGAGCCGGCAACCGCAAGGACATGGACGGCGTCAAGAAGGACTTTGAGAGGGTATATGCGATGTTCCCCCGCCTGAAGGAGCGTGAGCGCCAGTACGGCGGTCTTCTCTCCGGCGGTGAACAGCAGATGCTGGCCATTGCCCGCGGCATCATGGCCCGTCCCAAGCTCATGATGTTCGATGAGCCTTCTCTGGGGCTTGCGCCAGTGATCGTATCGCAGATGTTTGAGGTTATCAAGGAGCTCAACCAGGAGGGGATCTCCATCCTGCTGATTGAACAGAACGCGAACAAGGCTCTGCAGATCTCCGATCACGCCTACATTCTGCAGACCGGTCTGGTGGTGCGCTACGGCACCGGCAAGGAACTGCTGGCGGACGATACCCTCAGCGCTGCTTACCTCGGCGAATAAACCGAAAGTGCAGAGAACAGCCTCTGCAAAAACGACAGAGAAAGACCCGGGCAATTCAGGAACTCAAGAACCTGTTTTGCCTGGGTCTTCCGTATCTGTCAGGGTGGAATACGCTGGTGTGGCAGATCACGGATTGACAGCGACAGAGTTCAAGCATATAATAAAGCGATTTTCAGCCACGGCTTACAGCCGGGGAGACAGAAAACGGAGGAACGGTCTGATATGAACAAGCAAGAGTACGGATTTACGACAAAAGCCATACACGGCAGCACCCAGAAGGACGCCAACGGTGCACTCATCACCCCGATCTACAACTCGTCCACCTTTATTTTTGATTCCACGGCTCAGGGCGCAGCCCGTTTTGCGCTGGAAGAGCCCGGTTATATCTACGCCCGTCTCGGCAATCCAACCTGCGCCGCGCTGGAGGAGACCTTTGCAAAGTTGGAAGGTGGCGAAGCGGCCATCGTGACGGTCTCCGGCATGGGCGCCATCACGGCAACGATCTGGACGAATATCTCTGCCGGAGAAGAGATTGTTGCGGATAAGACGCTCTATGGCTGCACGTTTGAGTTCTTTGAGCATCATCTGAGCCGATTCGGCGTGAAGGTCCACTTCATTGAGATGACCAATGAGGAAGAGCTCCGTGCCGCCCTGAATGACAGGACCAGAATCGTCTATCTGGAGACGCCGGCCAACCCGAACCTCAAGATCACCGACATCGAGAAGACCGCGAAGATTGCCCATGAATTCAATCCCGCGATCAAGGTCATCTGCGACAACACCTTCTGCTCTCCCTACATCCAGCGCCCGCTGGAGCTGGGGGCGGATATTGTTGTTCACTCCGCTACCAAGTACATCAACGGGCACGGCGATCTGCTGGCGGGTTTTGTCGTCAGCGATACGGAGACCATCAACCAGATCCGACTGGTCGGTATCAAGGACATGACCGGCGCTTTTATGCCGGCCAATGAGGCCTTTCTCGTCGCACGCGGCCTGAAAACCCTGGAACTGCGTATGCAGCGCCACTGCGAGAACGCCATGAAGGTTGCACAGTACCTCAGGACCAACGACAAAGTCGAAAAAGTCTTCTACCCCGGCCTGGAGGATCATGAGGGCCACGACATCGCCGCAAAACAGATGCATGGCATGTACGGCGGTATGGTCAGTTTTATCGTCAAGGGCGGCCGTAAAAACGCCGCCATCGTCGCTGACAACGTGAAGGTCGCAACGCTGGCAGTATCCCTCGGCGCGACCGAAACGCTGATTGAGCATCCTGCCTCCATGACCCACTCCCCCTATACGGAAGAAGAACTGGAAGCCGCCGGAATCCCGGCCGGTCTGATCCGTTTCTCCGTCGGTCTGGAGAACCCCGAGGACATCATCAGCGATCTGCAGCAGGCTTTTGACAAGATCTGATTGAAAGAAAACGCATATAAAGCTCCGGCCGGAGACAGACTCCATCATGGTTCCGTCTCCGGCCGGTTTTTGTCTCCGTTCGATTGTCTCCGGGATTTTCAGGCAGTTTCTTTTCCGGAAATTTGTGTTATAATCATATCAAACTCTCATCCAACAGCAGAGTTTGCGGAGGTGTGATGATGAAAACAGAGAAGAATAGAGGCCTGCTTTCAATAGGAAAAATGGCAAAAGTCAACCGGGTAACCATTGCCACGCTGCGACTGTATGATGAGATGGGACTTCTCAGACCGAGCTATATCGATACAGAGACGGGATACCGATATTACGATATCCGGCAGACTTCACGTCTGGATTTTATCCGTTATATGCGGGAACTCGG
Source organism: Oscillospiraceae bacterium (assembly GCA_902798545.1). Taxonomy (GTDB): domain Bacteria; phylum Bacillota; class Clostridia; order Oscillospirales; family Oscillospiraceae; genus Limivicinus. The sequence goes on along the minus strand of CADBWQ010000008.1, from coordinate 55,379 downwards.
ATTGAGCCTGTCGGATATTCAGGATCTGCTTCAGAGGGAGGATGTTACCCTGATTGAAGAGAAGCTGATCGAAAAGAACAACCAGATTCACCAGCAGATGCGGGAACTCAAAGCCATGCACGAGGCCGTCGACCGAACGATCCAGTCCATCGAGCGGTTCAGAAAATCCCCGGAAAGCGGTACCATCTCTCTCGAATTCATTGACCGTCGGTACATTCTGTTCGCCCCCTGCGTGTCCAATTTCTATGAGATGGGAATCGTGGCATATGAAGAGACCATTCAGGAGCTCCGCACACAGCTGATTGAGAGAAATCTGCCTCAGATTCTCTCCTACAGTCTGGGAACCTCCGTCACGCAGCAGGACTTTGAAGAGGAACGGTTTATACCGGATCAGGTGTTCATTTTCGGCGACCGGCAGCTGCAGGAATACGGAAATAATATTCGTATCCTCGACAGCGGCATGTACGCCTGCATCTATCTGGACAACTTCGATGATGAAATCAAATGCGCGAAGGAACTGCTAAAATACTGCCGGGAAAACGGCTATACGATTGCGGGAGACTATATCTGTGAAGAGCTGACGGAGTTTAACATTTTTGACACCCGACAGCGCAATATGTTCCTCCGTCTGCAGATCCCGGTAACCTTCCAAAAAAAGACTTGACTCTCATCCAACAGGAGGGAGTATGATAATTCCATCACAAATAAAGGAGGTCCTGTTATGGACAAAATTAAAGTTGTGCAGTATGGCTGCGGAAAAATGAGCAAATACACCCTCCGGTACCTCCATGAGCATGGAGCACAGATCGTCGGCGCAATCGGACGTGGCGCATCTCTCGGACAGGACGTCGGCGACTGGGCCAATCTCGGCATCAAGACCGGTGTGATTATCTCCGACAACGCCGAGAAGGTCCTCGACGAATGCAGCGCAGATGTGGCGATCATCACCACCCGCAGCTTCATCGGCGATATCTATGACGCCATTGAGCAGTGCGTCACCCGTGGGATCAATGTCATCACCACCTGCGAAGAAGCCATCTATCCCTGGACAACGTCCGCCGCGATGATCAACAAGATTGATGCGCTCGCAAAGGCCAACAATTGTACTGTCTGCGGCAGCGGCATGCAGGACATTTTCTGGATCAACATGGTCGGCCTCGTTGCCGGCGGTATCCACAAGATTGAGAAAATCAAAGGTGCATACAGCTACAATGTGGATGAATACGGTATTGCTCTGGCCGAAGCACACGGATGTGACCTGACACCGGAAGAGTTTGAAGAGAAGATTGCACATCCCACAGAATTTGAGCCTTCCTATGCATGGAATGCCGCCGAGGCCATCTGCAACAAGCTCGGCCTCACCATTAAAAGCATCGATCAGAAGCATGTTCCCTATGTGATCGATCATGACATTTACAGCTCCACTCTGGGCAAGGAGATCAAAGCCGGCAAATGCATCGGCATGTCCGCTGTCGTCACTATTGAAACCATGCAGGGCATCGTTGTGGAAGAAGAGACCATCGGCAAGGTCTACGGCCCGGACGACGGCGATATGTGCGACTGGTGGATCACCGGCGAGCCCAACACTGAGTTCCATGTTGTAAAGCCCGCCACCGTCGAGCATACCTGCGCGACCATCGTCAACCGCATACCGTCCCTGCTGCTTGCTCCTGCAGGTTATGTGACGGTAGATCAGTTTGACCAGAACCAGTACCTCACCTATCCGATGGAGTACTACTGCTGATTCCCTGCGCTTCTGTCTCGGCACGGGTAAGTGCTGCCCGTTTGACCCGGTAAACCATCGGACGTCCCAAAAGCATAACTATCAAGAGATCCTGTGCTCTACGGAGGCAGGGTCTTTTTTTATAGACCGCAGGTAAAATAGTCTTGCAACGGTGCTTCTTTCCCGGTACAATAGATAACAGGATAATCAAACAAAAAAACAAGCTTGGAGGAAAAAACCATGATGCATCTCTCATATGAGCAGCAGATCACACTGATCAAGCGCCTGCTTGCGGCAGTGAACGTCCCGGAGGATGACGCCGCGTCGCTGGCAGCTGTTGTTACGCACTCTGATTTTACAGGGACCTATTCTCACGGCTTGTCCCGGCTCTGTATCTATCTGCGGCAGTATATGGCGGGTGCTCTCGTGGCGCAGCCCGACTTCCGCTGCGTAAAGGATACGGACGCATCCCTCGTCTACGACTGCGGTGGAGGCTCCGGCATTGTTGCAGTAAACCGGGTCTACGATGCGGTACTGGAACGCGCCCGGAAGTACGGTGTCGCCGCGGGTGTTGGGCGCAACAGCGCGAATATCGGATGCGGCGGCTATTATGGCCACCGCATGGCGGAGGATAACATGATCGGTATCGTTGTGAGCAACACCTATCCCTGCCAGGCTCCCTTTGGCGGCGCGGACCGCCTGATCGGCACAAACCCTATCATCCTCGGCTGCCCAACAACCAATCCGAACCGCCCGATTGTAATCGACGTCTCCACCAGCGGTGTTGCCATCGGAAAGGTCCAGGCCTATCGCCGTGAGAACAAGGAGATGCCCCCCGACTGGGCTAACGACTATGATGGCAATCCGACCACCGATCCGCACCAGGCCTACTGCGTCCGGCCCATGGGCGGGCACAAAGGCTATGGTCTCGCGGTGTTTGTCGACATGTTTGGCGGCGTTCTGTCGGATGCGCTCACCAGCCCGGAGATTCCGTTTGTGGAGGATATGAGACCCGAGGAGACCGGCTTTGCCGTAATTCTGCTGGATATTGCGCACTTCATTGATGTCGACCGCTTCAAGGAGCACGCTTCTCTCTATGCGAGCATGATCAAGAACAGCCGGACTGCCACCGGCGTGAAGGAGATCTTCATGCCAGGCGAGATCGAAGCCCGCCTGATTGAGGAACGCAAAGTTACCGGCAACGATTATTCCGACGCACTGGAGGCGGAGCTGACAGACCTTGCACGCCAGATCGGCGCCATCGGCGCGGACGGCGCACTCACAGATCTCCTCGTCTGAGCGGGCACTCAATGGATGGAGAGCATTTATGGCAGCGTATAACAAGATCACGCCAGAAATAGCCGCGCAGCTCATGGCTGTGGTCGGAGAAAAGCGTTTTTTTGAAGGTGCAGAGATCGACCCCAATTATGGCCATGACGAGATGCCCATCTACGGCCGGCATCTGCCCGAGGCCGCTGTGGATGTGGAGACCACGGAGGAGGTCTCCGAGATCATGAAGATCTGCTCGGCAAACAGAATCCCCGTCACCTGCCGCGGGGCAGGAACCGGGCTGGTGGGAGGCTGTGTCCCGCTTGCCGGCGGTCTGGTCCTGTGTACCCGTCGCATGAACCGGATTCTGGGATACGACATGGATAACCTGGTGGTTCGGCTCCAGCCCGGTGTTCTCTTAAAGGATCTGGCGGCTGACGCGCTGAGCCACGGACTCATGTATCCGCCAGATCCCGGAGAGAAGACCGCTACGGTGGGAGGCAACATTTCCACCAACGCCGGTGGGATGCGCGCAGTCAAGTACGGCGTCACCCGCGACTACGTCCTGGCCCTCACGGTGGTACTGGCGGACGGAAGAGTCATCGAGCTCGGCAAATCAGTCTGCAAGACCAGTTCCGGCTACAGCCTCCTGCACCTGATGATCGGTTCGGAGGGTACCCTTGGCATCATCACTGAGATGACCCTGAAGCTGATCCCGAATCCCATCTGTGATGTCTCCTGCCTGGTACCCTTCCGGGATGTGGAGAGCTGCATCCGCTGCGTACCGAAAATCAAAATGGCAAACCTCGATCCCCAGTCCATCGAGTTTATGGACGCGGACATCGTGACTTCCTCTGCGGCTTTCACCGGGAATCCCATTTTTCCTGAAACGGTCAACAACGAGGATGTCGGGGCCTCCGTACTGGTCACTTTTGTGGGCAGTGATGAGGATGAATTGGACCAGAAAATGATCAGACTCGGCAAAATAGCCGAAGAAGCCGGTGCACTGGATGTTCTGGTGGTCGCGACAACATCCAACAAGAAGGCCGCCTGGTCCGCAAGGTCCAGCTTTCTCACCGCCATCGAGGCGGATACGAAGCTCATTGACGAGATGGACGTGGTGGTGCCGGTAGACAAGATTCCCGCGTTTCTGATCTATATCCGAAGGCTCGGAGAGGAGATCGGGATCCGGATTCGCAACTTCGGCCATGCCGGTGACGGTAATCTTCATATCTACTGCTGCTCCAACGCCCTGGAGGAAGGGGAGTTCAAGCGGCGGGTCAAGATCATCATGGACAAGGCCTATTCCAAGTGTGCGGAGCTGGAAGGACAGGTCTCCGGTGAGCACTCCATCGGCCATGCCAAGATGGTATATCTGAAGGAATCCGTCGGAGAAGATGTCTTTCAGCTCATGGGAGAAATCAAAAAGGTGTTTGATCCGGACGGCATTCTGAACCCGGGCAAGGTCTGTGATGAGTCGCTGGTGGGCTGAAAGGAGCGCAGTATGCTGAAAATTCTTGTCTGTGTCAAACAGGTTCCGGATGTGGACCTTGTGAAGATGGACCCTGAAACCGGAAACCTGATCCGCACCGGCGTCCCCACGCTGACCAATCCGCTGGATCTCAATGCGCTGGAAGCTGCCGTGCAGGTGAAAGAGAGATACGGCGGGGTGATTACCCTCATCACCATGGGGCCGCCCACGGCTGAAAGTACTCTGCGGGAAGGACTGGCAGTCGGCGGCGACAATGCGATTCTCATCACCGGGCGGCCTTTCGGCGGTGCAGATACCCTCTCTACCAGCTATACCATCGTCAAGGCGGCAGAGATGAAGGGAAGTTTTGACCTCATTTTCTGCGGAAAGGAATCCCTGGACGGGGCGACCGGCCAGATGGCATCTCAGCTTGCCGAGCGCTTTGACGCCGCCCTGATTTCCTGCTGCTTCAGCATCGACAAAATCTCCGGCGGAAAAATCCGCGCGACCCGTACCCTCGAAACCGGCAGGGAAATCGTCGAGGCGACACTCCCCTGTCTCATCACGGTGGAAAAGGACAATTTCTATGGGCGACTGCCAAGCCTGAAGGCTTACCTTGCTTCGAAGACTGCCGAGATCACCATGTATTCGGAAAACGACATCGACGGACTGGATCACGAGAAGATCGGCGTACCGGGCTCCGGCACTATTGTTCCGAGAATCTATCCACCCGAGCTGCCGGAACCCGGCCAGATCATCCGCACCGGCAGTTCGAGGTCCGACGTCGGCACACTCCTTGCGCTGCTGACGGAGAAAGGTTCAATCTGAGGAGGGGACAGGGATGCAGAAATCCGGCTATAAGAACATGTGGGTATATATCGAGCATGACGGCCAAACAGCAACACCGGTCGGACTCGAACTCTGCTGTGAGATTCGAAAGCTCTGCGATGCAGCGGGTGACCGGCTCTATGCGGTGATCCTCGGTGATCTCTGCGAAACGGAGGTCGAAAAGGTAAAGGGCTGCGGAATCGATGGGCTGATTTTTGTGAGTGGGACAGGATATGAATTCTTCAATACCGACGCCTGGGCCAATGCCTTTGCCGTGCTCTCCCGGAAGTATAAACCGTCTGCCATCTTTGTGGGCGGCACCATTAACGGGCGCGATTTTGCGCCGCGGTTTGCGGTTCAGCTGGATACCGGATGTACTTCCGATGCCATGGAGCTGGCCTATGACCCTGAAACAGGAGATATCCAGTTCATCGAGCCGGCGGTCGGCGGCAAGATCATGGCTGTTATTACGGTGCCGGTCATGCGCCCGCAGATTGGCACCATCCGCCCGGGCACTTTCCGATATGCGCCGACGGGAGCAAAGGAGAACATCGAGGTGATCCACGAGGAAATATCCTATGATCCTGATGCAATCCGCTGCCGGCATATAGACTTCCTCCCGGACGAGGCGGACCCGGAGATGGACATCGCTCACGCCGACTGCATCGTCTGTGTCGGCAACGGACTGAAGGATTCGGAGCATCTGGAGCGTTACCGCATGCTGGCAAAGCTCCTGAACGGCAAACTCGGTTGCACGAGGCCGCTCTATGACCGGGGGATTTTGCCCTATAAACTGCAGATCGGCCAGTCCGGCGTCATGGTAAAGACAAAGCTCTACATCAGCTTCGGTGTCTCCGGTGCGGTGAACCACACCGCCGGTGTGGACGCGGAGGTCTTTGTAGCTGTAGACAGAAACCCGGATGCCCAGATCTTCCGTTACTGCGACTACGGCATTGTGGGCGACATGGACGAGATCTGTGACGAGATGATCGAGCAGCTGCAGGCCGGAAAAGCCTGATTCCAGATTAACGGAAAATCATACATGTACTGACAGACTCTCTGCAACCCGGAAAAGACCGGACGAGGCAGAGGGCCTGTCTGCTATTGTTTCAATATTCTCTTGCCAATTAACGGCTTTTCCTTTATAATACAAACAGTAAGTTATCATACAACATTACAACATGACAAGTTTCGGAACCTCGGCAAACAGCAGTCCTGCCAGAAATCAGAATTAAAACATGTAAGGAAGGGATGCCATCTATGAAAGAAAGCCTCAGCATCGTAGAATTGAAGAACAAGTGTATCGACCTGAAGAAGAACGCCATCTCCATGATCTACAAGGCGCAGTCCGGCCATCCCGGCGGTTCTCTGTCGGTGGCAGAATTTGTCACAGCCTGCTATTGGCATGCCATGAATGTGGATCCACAGAATCCCAGATGGGAGGATCGCGACCGTTTTGTCCTGTCCAAAGGCCATGTGTGCCCGGCGCAGTACGCGGCGCTCGCAATGAAGGGCTACTTCCCGATGGAAGTGCTGGATACACTGCGCAAAGAGGGCTCTCCACTGCAGGGCCACCCCAGCATGACCAAGTGCCCCGGCATTGACATCTCCACAGGCTCTCTCGGCCAGGGTATGGCCTGCGCGGTCGGCATGGCGCTGGCGGCGAAGCTGGACAGCAAGACCTACAATGTCTTCTGCGCAGTTGGCGACGGCGAGTGCAATGAGGGTGAGATCTGGGAAGCATGCGGCACTGCGTATAAGTACAAGCTGGACAATCTGGTTGTTTTCGTCGACTGGAACAATCTGCAGCTGGACGGCACCTGCGAAGAGATTATGCCCCCCATCAGTCTGGCAAAGAAGTTTGAAGCCTTCGGGTTTGAAGTGCAGGAGTGTAACGGCAACGACATGGCTGAAGTTGTCGAGGCGCTGGACAAGGCACTGGCATCAAAGAACGGCCTGCCCAAGTGCATCGTCGGAAAAACCGTAAAGGGCAAGGGCGTGAGCTTCATGGAGAACCAGTGCGGCTGGCACGGTGTCGCCCCGAACGATGAACAGTATAAACAGGCCATGGAAGAGCTGGACAGCCAGTATGTGAAGTGCTGAGGAGGACAGGAAAATGACTTTAGGAAAAAAAGTTGCCACCAGAGACGGCTTTGGCGATGAGATTGTCGCCCTTGGCAAAGAGAACAGGAATATCCTCGTTGTAGACGCGGACATCGGCAAGAGCTGCAAGACCGGTGCCTTCCGGAAGGAACTGCCGGAGCAGTACCTGAACGTCGGCATTGCGGAGCAGAACTGCGCCGGTGTGGCAGCCGGCCTCGCCACCTGCGGAAAGATCCCCTTTGTTGTGACTTATGCAGCTTTCGGCAGCATGCGCATGTGTGAGATGATCCGTCAGGAGATTGCCTATCCCCGTCTGAATGTGAAGATCGCCTGCTCGCACGGCGGTGTGACACCGGCAAACGACGGCGCCTCCCACCAGGCCATCGAGGATATGGGCATTCTTGCCACGATCCCGAATATGACGGTTATTATGCCGGCAGATTATCAGTCCGCACGCAAGCTGGTCCGCGCGGCTGCGGAGTATGAAGGGCCGGTTTACCTCCGCTTCACCCGTGATGCGATCCCCGAGATTTACAATGAAAACACCGTGTTCGAGATCGGTAAGGCCCATCAGCTCTCTGATGGCAGGGACGTTGCCATCATCGCAAACGGCGACACCGTGCGTCTCGCTGTTCAGGCGGCGGAAGAACTCGCTGTGAAGGGCGTCCGGGCCCGCGTGCTGGATATGCATACCATCAAGCCTCTGGATGTCGAGGCGGTTACTGCCTGTGTGAATGACATCGGGAAGATCGTCACCGTTGAGGATCACAACATTATTAACGGCCTTGGTTCTGCCGTGGCCTGTGTCGCTGCAGAGATGGGCAAAGGCACCGTCAGACGCATTGGTATTCAGGACCAGTTTGGCCAGTCTGCCCCTTATGAGCGACTCCTGGAAATGAACGGCGTTACGGTGGAGAACATCGTCGCCAGGGCACTGGAACTGCAGGGAAAGTAATCCCCTTCCGCCAGGGCAGAGGGTCTTTGCCCTGGCACCCGCTGAAATGAAAACCACCCGGTTCTTTCCCCCTGGGGAAGGGGCCGGGTGTTCTCTCATCAACAAAAGGAGACATTCTCATGACTTCTTATTCTGTGATTCCGGCAGAGACGCTGGAGCAGCTTCCACCACACCGCGGAGAAATCCGGACGCGGCTTTCGGCTGCGCTGGACAGCCTGGACCGGAAGATCGTTGTTCTGGATGACGACCCCACCGGCGTACAGACTGTGAACAATGTCTATGTCTACACCAGCTGGGACCGCGAGACGCTCCTCAATGCCTTCCAGGCGCCCGAAAAGATGTTTTTTGTCCTCACCAATTCCCGCGGACTTACAGCGCCGGAGAGCGAGATGCAGCACCGGGAGATTGCAGAAAACCTGGCCGCAGTCTCGGCGGAGACAGGGAAAAAATTCATTCTTCTCAGCCGGGGTGACTCTACTCTCCGCGGTCACTGGCCGATGGAGACCGAGGTGCTGCGTGAGACCCTGGAGCGCGGGAACCATACGCGATTTGACGGCGAGGTGATCTATCCCTTCTTCCGGGAGGGCGGGCGCTATACTCTGAATGACATCCATTATGTCCTTCAGGGGGAACAGCTGGTCCCTGCGGGGCAGACGGAATTTGCGAAGGACAAAAGCTTTGGGTATACGACCTCTTCCCTGTCCGAATGGTGCGAGGAAAAGTCCGGAGGACGGTTCCCGGCGGCCTCCTGTTGCCGGATCGGACTCGAAGAGCTGCGCGCCGGAGATGTGGACGGGATTGCTGCAACACTGAAATCGGTCTCCGGATTCGGAAAAATCACCGTGGACAGTGCGGATTACGAGGATGTGGCAGTCTTTACCGCAGCGCTCTGCGAGGCAATCCTGGCAGGGAAGGAATTTCTCTTCCGCTGCGCCGCGGCCCTGCCGAAAGTGCTGGGCGGTGTCAGGGATATTCCGCTGCTCACCCGGGAAGACCTGGTAGACCGGGGCAACCGCAGCGGAGGTATCATCCTGGTCGGCTCCCATGTCAGCAAGACAACCCGCCAGCTGGAATCACTGCAAAACAGCGGTCTGCCCATGGAATTCATTCAGTTCGACCAGCACCGGGTGCTGGAGAAAAACGGTCTTGAAAATGAGGTCGCCCGCGTACTTGCTCTGGTAGAGGCATTTCTTCCGGAAGGAAAGTCAGTTGCCGTCTTCACCCGCAGGGAGCGCCTGGATCTCCCGACAGCGGACAAAGACCGACAGCTGCAGATCTCCACACAGATCTCCGATGCCCTGACCAGTGTCATCGGGAAGCTTTCGGTACGGCCTTCTTTCATCGTTGCCAAAGGCGGCATCACATCCAGCGATGTCGGCACCAAGGCGCTGCAGGTTCGGAAGGCGCTGGTCAAGGGGCAGATCCGCCCGGGCATTCCGGTCTGGCAGACGGGAGAGGAGAGCAGGTTTCCCGGCCTCCCCTATGTGATCTTCCCCGGCAATGTTGGCGCCAAAGACGACCTGAAGCGGATCGCCGAGACGCTGATCTGTGAATAAGAAGACAGAATATATCGGAATACCTGATGATATCATGAACAGGGCCTGTATCACCGAAGGCGGCGATACAGGCCCTGTTGGTATTGGTTCATTTTCAGGTATAGCCGATTTCGCGGATGAGGGATTACTGCTTCTGGAAGAAGGTGTTATTGGCGGAAGCCTCCTGCCGGTTCTCCGTCCAGTACACACCGCTCGGACTGCTGTTTTTGAATGTAAGTGTTCCGGAGCCGTTCTGGAACTGAATGGTCGAGGTGTTCTTTTCCATGTCGACGATGGTCATGACAGCGTCTGTGTAGGTAAGAACGCCGTTATCGCTGAAAGTCCCGCTGAAGGTCCATTCCGCATAGTCATAAGCACTGCCGGACCACCGGACATAAACGTTATATCGGCCGGAGGCGTTGGAGATCTGCATCGTGCCGCGTCCGGCAATCGGTTCGACAAAGGTCCCGGTATAATCGGTGTTGTTCTGCAGAACGATAACCGTGCCGGAGGGCTGATTCGGCGTCACATTCTGAGCGGTCGCGGAGCCATTGACTGTGATGGCAGCCTGGGAGGTGTTTGCAGAACCCATGTTGTTTCGGAAAGTGCAGTAGACCTTCCAACCGTTCAGCTCTGAGGGAATGTTCTGCAGTTGCAGGGTGCTCTGATCACCGCCGATGATCTTCAGGCCGGGGAACTGTCCGCCGACATCGCTGTAGGCAAGATCCTGTGTACCGTCCGGGCTCACGAAATGCCAGACCGCCCAGATGGCGTTCTCATACTTTGCGACAAACCAGGCGCTGCCGCCAGCCTGTACGGTTTCTCCGGTGGGACTCTTGGTGACTTTCGGGATGCCGGTACCCGTGGTTCCGTTAGCAGGACCGTTCACGGTGATTTTGGCTTTCTCCGTATTTGCAGAGCCGGAATCGTTGCTGAAACGGCAGTAGACTTTCCAGCCGTTGAGCGCCTCAGGAATGTTGTCGAGCGTCATGTCCTTGGCATAGCCGTTGACGATCTTCAGGTTCGGGAACTCTTTCTGAGCAGCAACATAGTCGATGTCGCGGGTTCCGTCCGGACTCACGAAATGCCACTCAGCCCATTTGGCGTTCTCATACTTCGCGACAAACTGGCACTTGCCGCCGACCGGGACGGTCTCATCCGTCGGGCTCTTGGTGATGACAGGGAGATTGGACACGGCCGGCTTCGGCGTGGGGGTAGGCGTGGGAGCCGGTGTCGGCGTCGGGGTGGCTACCGGCGTAGGAGTGGGCGTGGGAGCCGGTGTCGGCGTCGGGGTGGCTACCGGTGTGGGGGTCGGGGTTGGTACCGGGGTTGCAACCGGCGTCTGGACAGCAACCGGTGTGGGGGTGGCGGTTTCTGTCACGGTAACCGCGGCGCCGGGGGCGTTTCTCCGGAGAAGAGAGCAGCCGGTCAGCATCGAGGCCAGCACGGCAATGGTCAATAACAGACTGAAAATCCGAATTGTGTTTTTCACAGTTACCCTCCAATGGTCAATCATAAGGTTCATAATATACTTGTACTCTGAACTTAGACTGTATTATACAGCGAACGGTCTGAAAATGCTATGAAAAATTCTTAATTTTGCCAATTCCTTTTTCGCTGCGCAGAAGACGGAAGATCTCCTTCCCGACGCCGGCGTTGTTGTTGCTCTCGACGATGACGTCTGCACATTCCCGGAGCGGTGGAAAGGCGTTCTCCATGGCACAGCCGCGACCGGCGGCACGGAGCAGATCCGCATCATTCAGACCGTCGCCGAAAGCGACACTGTCAGCGCAGTCAATGTGCAGCAGCTCACAGAGCTTCCTCAGGGCGTTCCCTTTCCCGGCGCGGGCGCTGTTGATTTCGATGTTGTTGCTCAGAGAAGAGGAGGCCATAAGCTCCGGGAAGCGCTTCGGAATTTCCTGCAGCTGGCGTGCCCGTTCATCCATATGCTCCGGCCGGAAGAACATCTGGAGCTTTTCCAGTGGAATATTGGACATACGGATGTTCTCTTTCAGGTCCGGAACCGGAAGGCGCAGACTCTTGATCAGCTTCAGAATATGAGGCTCGGTCTCAAAGAAAGCCGGGGCAGCATCGTACATCCATGCAGTCATATAGCCTCGTTCGCCGCGGTAGCAGTCGTACAGGACCGGGAGAGTGTCCATGTATTCGCACAGCCGGATGGCGAGCGCCGGCTCAATTCTTGCGCGGTGTAGTGCCCGCTGCTCCTGAAGATCATAGACCTCCGCGCCGTTGGCGAAAATAAAATAGCGGAAGAGACCTGGTGCCATCAGCTCATCCGGAATTGCTTTCAGGATCCGCCCTGTGGCTGGAACCAGCACGATGCCCATGTCATAGGCGGCCCGCAGTGCGGCGAGATTTTCCGGCGGCAGATGCTTCTCACTGTCCAGAAGTGTTCCGTCCAGATCGAATGCAATCAGTTTTACATTCATATGATTCCTCAACAGAATAATTGTATACAAGTATATTTAAATATTGTCACACATTTACTCTTGCATTCTATAAGATTTTGTTGTAATATAATACAGCACTTTATTAAAACTCGCAAGATAAAGGAGGAAAACAACATGAAAAAAATACTCGCAATTCTGCTCACGCTTGCCATGATCTGCGCCCTCGGCGTAACGGCATTTGCAGATGACGCTGTTGCCCCGAAAGACGGCGGCAGCAAGGTAACATTCACCACCGGTGGCGAAGCTGGTACCTACTACGGCTTCGGCAGCGTTCTGGCGCAGAAGGTGAGCGATGTCACCAGCACCAATGTCACGGCCATCACCTCCGGCGGCTCCGCTGCCAACATCGATGCCATTGACATCGGCGATGCACAGCTGGGCTTCTCCCAGTCTGACGTTCTGGCCTATGCCTATGCCGGAGAGCGCACCTTTGAAGAGATTGGTGCTGTCACCAACTTCTCCATTGTTGCTCCCCTTTACATGGAGCAGGTCCAGATCGTTACCCTGAACCCCGACATCAAGACGGTTGCTGATCTGAAGGGCAAGGCTGTCTCCATCGGTGCCGCCGGCTCCGGCGTGTACTTCAACGCAATCGACGTCCTCGGTGCCTATGGTCTGACGGAGGATGACATCAAGCCCACCTACCAGTCCTTCGCCGACAGCGCTGAGGCTCTGCAGGACGGCCAGATTGATGCCGCTTTCGTGGTTGCCGGTGCTCCCACCACAGCCATCACATCCCTTGCAGCAAGCAAGAGCGTTTATCTGGTCAGTCTGGATGATGAGCACATCGACGCCCTGATCGAGGCTTCCCCGTTCTACGCGAAAGCTGTTATCCCCGCTGATACCTATGGTATGCCTGAGGATGCAACGACTGTTGCCGTCAGTGCTGTGGTCATTGCCTCCAACGATGTTGCAGATGTGGATGTCTACAACTTCCTCTGCGGTGTCTATGAGAACCTTGACGACCTGGCGAAGGTCCATGACAAGGCCAACGAGCTGAGCCTGGAGTTTGCCTCTTCCTTCGTCGGTGTTCCCTATCATCCCGGTGCTGTGCAGTACTTCGCCGACAAGGGCATTGAGGTTCCCGCGGAGTAATCTTTGTAGCCGGATTACAAATCTTTAGCGCTTTCTTGATGCAGCGGCGCCGCTTATACGGCGCCCTGCTTTTCGTTCTTACGGATGCGGATCCGGGATCCGCATCCATATTCCATCGGAGGAGATGAGCAAGTGTCAGAGAAAAAACTAAACGCTCAGACGGAAGAGATCGAAGTCGGCACCGCACAGGATGTCGAAGAGATGATGAAGAAGTATGACCGCGAGTCGAATGTCAGAATCTGGGAAGGGGTACCCCGTAAGATTATACGCTATCTCTGCGCGGCATTCTCGGTCTACTGTATCTGGGTCACGCTCTTCAGCACCATGATGCCGGAGGAGAAGCTGAACCTCTTCCTCGGACTGATTCTCGTTCTGGGATATCTGAACTATCCCATCAGCAAGAAGCATGTTCGCCCCAATTATATCCCCTGGTATGATATTGTGATTCTGATTGTCGGAGCGATTCCCTTCTTTTACTGTGCACTGAACGCCCACTCCATCATCAAGCTTGCCGCCCGTGTCACCCGTGACCCGAAGATGGTTGTAATGGCGGTGGTGGCGATCCTTGCCTATATGGAGCTCTGCCGCCGATGTGTCGGAATTCCGATCCTGTGCGTGGTTGGTATCCTGCTGATCTATGCATTTACCAATGTCCGTTTCGGAAAGGTCATCTATGACCTGTTCTATACCACCACGGGCATGATGAGTACGCCGATCAATGTCTGCGCCAAGTATATCGTGGTGTTCATCATCTTCGGTGCGTTCCTCGAACGAACAGGAATATCGAACTTCTTCATCAGCCTTGCAAATTCCATCGCAGGCGCGTCTTCCGGCGGACCGGCAAAAGTTGCGGTTATTTCTTCGGCTCTCTGCGGCATGGTGTCCGGCTCCTCGGTCGGCAATACGGTCACGACAGGCTCTGTCACGATCCCGATGATGAAGAAGACCGGTTATAAACCCGAGTTTGCAGGTGCGGTGGAAGCCGCCGCCTCCACCGGCGGCCAGATCATGCCCCCCATTATGGGTGCGGCCGCCTTCCTGATGGCCGAGTACATGGGTATTCCCTATGGCCAGGTCGCACTGAAGGCGATTCTCCCGGCGGTGCTGTATTTCACCGGCATCTACATTGCGGTTCACCTGGAAGCCAAGAAACTGGGCCTGAAGGGTATCCCCCGCAATGAGCTGCCCCGTCTGCTTGAGCTCCTTCCCCGGGTGTATCTGCTCCTGCCACTGGTGGTACTTGTATGGCTGGTCGCCACGAACAAGCGCACCATGCAGTTTTCTGCGGCGGTCGCCATCGTGATTACGATTCTGGTCGGTCTTTTCAACAACGTCGTTTCCAATATGACCAAGAGCGGGGATAAGAGCGACAATCTGACACTCGCAAAATTCGTTGATGCACTGGAAGCGGGCGCCAAGAGCTGTGTCACAGTCGCTGTCGCATGTGCCATGGCTGGTCTTGTGGCGGGTTCCATCACCTCCACCGGGCTTGCATCCAAACTCATCACCGCGGTGGTCACCATCTCCCGCGGAAACATTATGATTGCGCTGCTGCTCACAATGCTCTGCTGCATCGTTCTGGGCATGGGCGTTCCGACCACGGCGAACTACTGCATCATGGCCTCCACGTGCGCGCCGATCCTTATCACCATCGGGGTCCCCCAGGTTGCGGCACATTTCTTCGTGTTCTACTTCGGTATTGTGGCTGACATCACCCCGCCGGTTGCGCTGGCCGCCTATGCCGGTTCCGCCATCGCGAAGGCGCCGCCCATGAAGACGGCTTTCAATGCTTCAAAGCTCGCAATTGCGGCCTTCATTGTCCCCTATATTTTTGCACTGAATCCGGCGATGCTCTTTGTGGACACCACTGCGGTACAGGTTGTGATGGTCGTCATCACGTCCTTCGTCGGGATGTTCGGTGTGGCAGGCGCGCTGAACGGATACCTGTTCCGTCAGATGAATCCGCTGATCCGCATTCTCTTTGCGGCAGGCGGCCTTCTGATGATGTATCCGGGAACGCTTACCGATGTAATTGGTATCGTAGTCTTCGCAGCTGCCTTTGCATGGCAGTATCTTGGCACCAGACGCAGCGCGGGACCTGCAGCATAATAATTATCAATCGAACAAAACCAGGCTGCTCCTGTTTGAGCAACCTGGTTTTTCTTCTCAACTTGTGTTTTTCTGCTGTGTGTGGTAGTATGGATTACAGTTATAAATAAACGGATAAATCCGATACTATGAGGCGAAATAATGAGCGGAGACTGGAAAAGCAGAATATCGGAGGGCTGGCTGGACGGCCGCAGCGGTACAGAGGAACGAAACATCCTGCTGCTGTGTTTTGCGGCGGTTTTCGGCCTCGGTCTTGCCGCGCACGCCTATGGTTTTCTGAACGCCAGCTTTTCCCACGATATGCTGAACGCCCTCGTGGCAGACCGTGTGGAAACCTACTGGAAGATGCAGCTGGGGCGGCCGGGCATTGTTCTCTACCGCCGCCTCTTCCGCGGCGTGATCGCTGCTCCCTGGCAGTTGGGGCTGCTGAGCCTTCTCTGGCTGGGTCTTTCTGCATATCTGACGGCGAAGCTGTTTCGGATCCGGGGAAGACTCTTCCCCGTCCTTGTAGCCGGAATCCTGACCGTCAACATTACAACCGTCGCTATGACAGCGACCTATCTCTATGAGATGGATGCAGATCTCTTCGCGGTGCTGCTGGGCGTGTGCGCGGTTTTCTGCTGGGACCGTTACGGCTGGCCCGGTGTGCTGTCGGGTGCGCTGCTCACCGCCTGCTGTATGGGGACCTATCAGAGTATGGTTTCTGTTCCGGTGACGCTCGCAATGCTTCTCAGTGTGGCCGCGCTGCTGCGGGGAGAGCGTGCCGCATCTGTGTTCCGGAAGGGACTCCGGGCAATCGTGATGCTCGGATGCGGTGCGCTGCTCTATTGGCTCGGCATTCGCATGATGTGCAGCCTCAAGG
Source organism: Oscillospiraceae bacterium (assembly GCA_902798545.1). Taxonomy (GTDB): domain Bacteria; phylum Bacillota; class Clostridia; order Oscillospirales; family Oscillospiraceae; genus Limivicinus. The sequence continues at coordinate 38,958 of CADBWQ010000008.1, read as the reverse complement.
AAATCAACCTTGCCATGGACAGCTATAACAGTGTTGATCAGGCAGTTTCCGCATCGCTTCTCGAACGGATCGGACATGTATATCAGACCTGGAGCTGGGCGTTCTGGAACCCGGATAAAGCACACATTGAGCCCATTGTCCGGGGGATCAACTTCCTGCTGGCGCTGGCATGGCTGGGCAGCCTGCTGATGTGGTTTCTGAAAGGAAAAACCGGCGGGAAAGAAAAGCTCTTGTGCGGACTTCTGCTCATTCTGCTTCCCATCGGAATGAACACCGCACAGCTGAGCTTTTCGCGGAATGTGCATGATCTGATGAAGTTCTCCTTCTGGCTTTTCTATGTGCTGTGCCTGCTGCCGCCTTTTCTGGCCCCAAGGGAGAAGAAACCTGGCTTTGCTGTGATTGCAGGCACGGTGCTGGTACTGGCGCTGCTCTGTTCCAATATCCAGACGGCGAATACTGTCTATACCAAGAAAACACTGGAGCAGGAGGCGGCGCGGTCTCTGATGACCCGGGTCCTGTACCGTCTGGAAGAGCAGGAGGACTATAAGCCCGGAGAGACACCGCTGGTTCTTGTGGGCATCAGTGATCAGCTGAACGAAAAAATCCCGGGTTTTGAAGCATATTACGACATCACCGGCTGTGAAGCGGCTTCTCCGATCGTGAAGGCAAGGTCGTCCTATAACTATAATGCCTATGCGGCGTATTTCCGCTACCTGCTGGACAATCCGGCCGTGATGGCGGACTGGAGCACGTGGAATGTGATGCAGGAGGATCCCCGGGTACAGGAAATGCCGGCCTATCCCACGGAGGGCTGCATACAGCTCCTGGATGGGATCATGGTTGTGAAAATGGGATCAGGTCCGGATGACACGGATGGAGCAAGGGAATATAATCCCTGAGGAAATCTATGAAGCAGACGCTGAAATTACTATATACGATCCTGTGTGTCTCGGCCTTTGCCCTGTGCGGCTGCGCTGCGAAGGTGGAGCTCTCCAGCGGGACTGTAAAGGACAATGTACAGAGCATTGCCGCGGTCGTCACACCGGAGGATCTGGATAAGCTGGATGGATTTGAAAAGCTGATCGCGGCGGATTTTACGGGCAGTACCTGCTACGAGGAACTCGCGGACTGGGCCAAACGGCATCCGGAGGTGGAGGTCACCTATACGGTCATGTTCCCGGGAGATATCAGCGCGGCGAACAACATCCATGAAGTCGACCTGACCGGTCTGAAGGACGCGGAGGCGGAAGAAGCGATGGAGAAACTGGCATATCTGCCGCAGCTCCGATCCGTGAACCTCGGCAGCGACAGGGACGGCCTCTCTCCGGCCACACTGCTTCAATTCCGGGATGTTTATCCGGACATCGACTTTGAATACCACTGCAGGCTCCTTGGGAAAGACAGCGTGTTGGATGAAACAGCACTGGATCTGACCGATGTCTCCCCCAACCGGATCCGTGCGGCTATGGACACCATCGCGTGCCTGCGGGGTCTGAAAACCATTGACCTGGGCAGTGATGAGAGGGAGAATGCGCCCTCCTGGTCACTGATCCGTGCGCTGGAAAAAGCGGCGCCGGAGGCGGAGATCCATTACAGCTTCACCCTCTACGATGTTCCGCTGACGCTTGAGGACGAGGAAGTCGATATCAGTTACAACAACATCGGGGACAGCTGGCCGGAGGTCCTGGAGATTGCGGAATGCATGCCAAACCTGAAACTGCTGCTGATGGACACCTGCGGTGTCAGCAATGAGAATATGGAGACGATCCGGGATGCCCTGCCGGATACCGAGGTGGTCTGGCGCATCAATTTTGGAGAAGCCTACACCGCCCGGACGAATGTGACGCGGATCCTTGCCTCCAGCCCGTCGATCGGCGGCGCGCTCGGAGACCGCGATGTGGCTGTGTTCAAGTACTTTACGAAAATGAAGTATCTCGACATCGGACACAACGAGCAGATTACGGACCTCTCCTTTGTCCGGTATATGCCGGATCTCGAAGTCCTGATCATCGCGATGAACCCGCTTGGGGATCTGACTCCGCTGGCGGACTGCGAGAATCTGGAATACCTGGAATTGTTTTATTCCATGACCGATGATCTGTCTCCTCTGGCGGGACTCAAGAACCTCAAGCACCTGAATGTCGGGCATTGCCCGTATCTGACCGATATCTCGCCGATTTACAACCTGGATCTGGAGCGGTTTTACCTCGGGGCTTTCGCTTCCTGCCCGGTGCCGCCGGAACAGGTGGACCACTACAGGGAGCTTCATCCGGAATGCGAGGTCGACAATGAGCTCTGGGAGAGCTCTGAGGGCGCGTGGCGAAGGGCAGCCTGCCTGGAAGGCGAAGAGCTGGAATGGTATATGCAGCAGCCCTACTACAGTGAAGAGCGAAAGCTCTATGCGCCGCGTTATGCGCTCCTGCGGGATCAGATGGGTTATGACGGTCTGCACTACAGTACGCGATGGGACGATCCGGACTACCGGTATCTTGGATGGTAGGAGAGGAGGAAAAAGTATGAATCAAAACAGGAGCAAAAGATTTTTCCTGTCTCTGCTGGCGGCCATGCTGGTGTTTCACACCGGTATGCGGGCAGAAGCGTCAGACGCGGAGAAGGAAGAACGGTCTCAGAGCGGCGAAACGACCCTTACCGATGTGCTTCCTGTTGAGACAGAGACAAAAGGTGAAATGCAGAACGAGGCCGGGAGCCTGGAAACCCGGCTGGATCTGAGAGGCCTGTCAGAGGCGCAGATCCGCGGCATGCTCGATGGAATCTCCGGGATGAAGGCGCTGGAGGAGATTGAGCTTGGCAGCGACGAGGATGAGACCCACCCCGGGTGGGGGACGATACAGGCGCTGCGTGAGGCTGCCCCGGAAGCGGCAATTCACTACAGCTTCACACTCTATGGCGTTCCGCTGACACTGGAGGATGAGGAAGTCGACATCAGCTACAACAACATCGGGGACAACTGGCCGGAAGTCCTGGAGATTGCGAAATGCATGCCAAAGCTGAAAACGCTTCTGATGGATACCTGCGGCGTCCAGAATGAGGATATGGCGACAATCCGGGACGCGCTCCCGAACACCGAAGTCATCTGGCGCATCAATTTCGGCGGATACTACACCGCCCGGACCAACGAGACCCGCATCCTTGCTTCAAGCCCCTCTGTGGGCGGAAATGTCACCGACCGTGACGTGGCGAAGTTCAAGTACTTTACCAAGATGAAATACCTGGACATCGGCCATAACGAGGTGATCCACGACCTGTCTTTTGTCCGCTATATGCCGGATCTGGAGGTGCTGATCGTCGCGATGAACCCGCTGGGCGACCTGACGCCTCTTGCCGACTGTGAAAACCTGGAATTCCTGGAGCTGTTCTATTCCAACACGGATGACCTGTCCCCGCTGGCGGGACTGAAAAACCTGAAGCACCTCAACGTCGGACATTGCTATTATCTGAGAGACATCTCGCCGATCTATGATCTGGACCTGGAACGGTTCTATCTGGGATTCTATAACGCCTGCCCGGTGCCGCCGGAACAGGTGGACCACTACAGAGAACTCCATCCGGACTGCGAAGTGGACAACACGGCCTACGAGAGTTCGGAGGCGGGATGGCGGCGCTATGCCTGTCTGGAAGGCGAAGAACTGGAGTGGTACATGCAGCAGCCCTACTACAGCGAAAAGCGAAAAGCCTATGCGCCGCGCTACGCGCTGCTGAGGGATCAGATGGGCTATGACGACCTGCTCTACAGTATCAAGCGCTACGATCCGAATTATCACTATGTCTCCTGGGAGATCAGGTAAACGACCCAATGAAAAAATGCAGCACGGAAACCGGGTGAAGGATTCCGTGCTGCATTAATTTTACAGAGGACGATCAGCTCAGCGTCAGATCTCCATCCCGAACCCAGCCGAGCCTGCGGCAGATGCTGTTCAGGAGCGGGCAGAGGACGGCCGGAAGCACAAAACAGATCAGCAACAGACCGAGCCAGTCAAAGCCGGAGGGCGTGATGGCGACAGCGCCTTTTGCGATGGCTTCGGCGCTGGGATCGACCCAGCCCGTCCAGATGCCGATCTGACCGCAGAGACCGCAGGTGCCCATCCCGGAATTGATGGGTGCGCCGTTCATCTGCAGTCTGAACACGCAGGTAGCGATGGGGCCGGTAATGGCGGAGGCGACGATAGGCGCAATCCAGACACGGGGATTGCGTATGATGTTGGGCATCTGAAGCATGGAGGTCCCGAGACCCTGTGAAACCAGACCGCCCCAGCGGTTCTCACGGAAACTCATTACCGCAAAACCCACCATCTGTGTGCAGCAGCCTGCCACGGCTGCGCCGCCCGCAAGTCCGGTCAGCTGCAGAACCGAGCAGATAGCCGCCGAAGAGATCGGCAGCGTCAGTGCGATGCCAACCAGAACCGAAACCGCAATCCCCATCCAGAAGGGCTGCAGCTTTGTGGCGTTGTCAATGACAATGCCGAAGGCGGAAGCCGCCTTGCCAATGGGCGGGGCGATCAGCTTGGCCAGGGCAACACCGATGATGATGGTCACGGCGGGCGTTACAAGAAGATCAATTTTGGTCTCCTTGCTGACGGCCTTGCCAAATTCCGCGGCGATAATGGCGATGATCAGTACAGCGAGAGGGCCGCCGGCACCGCCTTCGGCATTGGAAGCCCAGCCGACGGCGGCCAGAGAGAACAGTACCATCGGCGGCGCCTGCAGCGCGTAGCCGATGGCTACGGCCATGGCAGGTCCGGAGACAGCCATGGCGTAAGAGCCGATATCAACCAGAAAGGAGATCCCCAGCTGTGACCCGAGCGTTCGAATGATGGTGCCGATCAGCAGGGAGCAGAAAAGGCCCTGGGCCATAGCCCCGAGAGCGTCAATGCCATAGCGTTTTCCGGAGAAAACAATGTTCTTCCTCTTCAGAAATGATTGAAACCCGTTCATACTGCCAGCCCCCTGAAAAGAAAATGTACAGGCGTTTGATCACCTGTACATCATATCGGTCTTGGGAAGACTTGTCAACGATAGCTATTTCGTTGACAGACCCAATATGCCTTGTTAGCCGTGCAGAGCACCCGGACATTTCCGCCCTGAGGAGAACGGATACGTTTAATAGAGCTGTGTATAGCTCTCGTAATGGTCATCAGTATAGTAGATCAGGCCGTCGTTGGAGAAGATGATGCGCTCTGCGCCGCGGGACCGCTTGCCCAGGGTGTTAATGTCGCATTCGGTCCAGCTCCTGCCTTTGGCCTTGGGGAGCTTCCCTTCATAGTTGCCGAAATAATCGCCGCCGATACACATGCCGGGAAAAAACTCTTCCAGGCTGCCGCCGGGCCAGCCGGCTGCGCGTGCTTCCTTCTTGGTGATGAAGTTGGATGGGAGATGCCCGTACTGGTGCAGGTACAGCGCCACATCGTCCTTGGTAGTATAGGTGCCGTCTTCCGGGAGAAGCGCTTCTTCCGAGTTACTGTCAGCAGCGGAGTTCGCCGCGGGCTTCTGGGCTTCTGATTCTGGCCTCACGGGGGCTGCACTGGACTGCGACGTTGCATTTGGAGAGGACACGGCAGGATTCTGTGCATCCGTGGCGTCTGTGACAGCGGAATCCACTGTGGGTGTGGCGGTATGATCCCCGGACGGATAGAGATAGAACGCAAGGACAAGGATCAAAAGAACAATCGGTAGAAAGCGGCGAATTCTGTTCATGTTTTATCTGCCTTTCCTATGGAAACGAAGAGTTCAATACGCATGATACCACACTTTTTGTCTGTTCGCAATCTTCCTGCACAAGAGAGCTGCCCACTTTTTCGTATTCTTTGCCAAAGATTCGTCATTTTTGACAAATTCGTCAACAGTTTATGCTTTTGTCTTTCTTTTTATACCACTTTGGGTTATAATCAATGCACCAAACTACAGGAGGTATTACTGAAAACATGAAGCAGTATTTTGAAATTGTTGATGTCATGGCACGTGAGATCCTTGACTCCCGCGGCAACCCCACCGTTGAAGTCGAAGTTACCCTCGACGACGGCACCATCGGCCGCGCGGCTGTCCCCTCCGGCGCTTCCACCGGTATGTACGAAGCCTGCGAGCTCCGTGACGGTGACAAGGGCCGTTACGGCGGCAAGGGCGTCCTGAAGGCTGTTGAGAACGTCAACGGCGAGATCGCCGAAGCGGTTGTCGGCCTGAACGTTCTGGATCAGACCGCCATCGACAAGCTCCTTCTCGAGCTTGACGGAACCCCGAACAAGACCCGCCTCGGCGCCAACGCCATCCTGGGCGTCTCCCTCGCCTGTGCAAAGGCCGCTGCCGAAGTTACCGGTCAGAGCCTGTACAACTACATCGGCGGCGTCAATGCCAAGACCCTTCCGGTCCCGATGATGAACGTCCTCAACGGCGGTGCTCATGCTGACAACAGTGTTGACATCCAGGAGTTCATGATTATGCCTGTCGGCGCCCAGAACTTCCGTGAAGCCCTGCGTATGTGCGCAGAAGTCTTCCATGCCCTGAAGAAGGTTGTTCCTCCCTCCGGTGTCGGCGATGAGGGCGGCTATGCCCCGAACCTGGCCAGCGATGAGGATGCCTTGAAGGCTCTGGTTGCAGGTATTGAGAAAGCCGGCTACAAGCCCGGCGAGGACTTCATGATTGCCATGGACGCCGCAGTCTCCGACTGGTGGAACGCCGATGACAAGTGCTATCACCTGCCCAAGCGCGGTACGGTCATGACCAGCGGGCAGATGATCGACATGTGGGAAGACCTGGTCAACAAGTATCCCATCATCTCCATCGAAGATGGTCTGGGCGAGAACGACTGGGACGGCTGGGTCGAGATGACCAAGCGTCTGGGCGACAGAGTCCAGCTCGTCGGCGATGATCTGTTCGTCACCAACCCCGCCCGCATCAAGCAGGGAATTGAGCTTGGCGCTGCCAACGCAGTTCTGATCAAGGTCAACCAGATCGGTTCCCTGACCGAAACCCTCGACGCCATCCAGACGGCCAATCGCGCCGGCTATACCGCCATCGTCTCTCACCGCTCCGGCGAGACCGAGGACACCACCATTGCCGACATCTCCGTTGCAATGAACGCCGGCCAGATCAAGACCGGTGCTCCGTCCCGTACCGACCGTGTTGCGAAGTACAACCAGCTGCTCCGCATCGAGGAAGAGCTCGACGACGTCGCTCAGTATCCCGGCAAGGCTGCTTTCTTCTCTATCAAGAAGTAAAAACAGTTTCTCGGAAAGAACGACACCCCGCCAAACGGCGGGGTGTTTTCTATGAAACGACGGAATCGGGAAACGGTACCGAAACAGGCTGTCTCTTATTCGGCCAGGATCTGAACTGCCTGGGCACTCGGTTCAGCGTACTGTTCCCCGATGACGCCATCCAGCACTTCCGTGATATAATCCGCCACGGCTTCATCCATCGGGATGCCGGTGTCAAAGCCGAAGCCTTCGCTGTAGGCGCGGTTGAACACGTTATAGGTATCGCCGCCGGCTGCGCAGAAGTTGTTCGTGACAACGGCATAGGTGGCGTTTTCGTCGAAGGGTTCGCCGTTTACAGACTGGATGGTCACGCGCTGAATAGAGGCGGGGGCAAAGTAGCTGCTCTCCTTGCCGTCAAGGGTATAAACCTCACCCTGATCATATTCTTTGGTGGTATCCAGCGTCCATTCAATGCCGCTGGTCTGGGGGAAGCCGCCGATGGGATCAGGTGTGCAGAAGGTAGAGGCCTCCAGGGCTTCCAGCAGCTCGCTGCCCTTTACATAGATAACGGCAACGGTATTTCCAAAGGGGAGGACGGTGTTGATGTCGCTTTTGGTCACGCCGCCTGCGGGGATGGGCGCACGGATACCGCCGCCATTGGTGACGCCGACCGCCGGCGCTTTATAATAAGCTTCCATGGCACCGCCTGAGACCACGTTCCAGACCATGGCATCGGCGACCAGAGTTCCGAGGTTGGTCTGTTCGGTGCGGTTGCCGGGAGCGCGCTCCCCGTTCAGGTCAACTTCGGAAGTGGCAAATACGGAGCCGTATTCCGCGTCAACGGCGGAGATGATTTCCTGTGCCGCCGCATCGACATCGGCATCCAGAGGCAGATTCGTGCAGTCGATCAGAAAATGGTCTTCAATGGTTTTGGAGGCGTTGTCGATCACTACGACGCCGAGATTGGCAAAGTAGCAGCCCGTGGACTGGATGGGCTCGCCGTTTTCGCCGGCGGTCATAACCGTGTGGGAGTGGCCGTCGATCAGAAAATCGATATCCGTCACCTTGTCATAGAGATCAATGGAGCGGTAGCCGTTGGCAGCGGACTCTTTGGCAATGCCGAGATGGACCAGGCCGATGATCAGGTCTGCATTCTGTTCCTTCAGGCTGTCGACGGCCAGCTGGGCGCTGGCATAGAGATCGTCAAATGTGGCAAAGGAGATGTCCTTGATGAGGCCGGGATTGACCTTGGTGGCGGTCTCCGGGGTCTCCAGACCGAAGAAGCCGATTTTCAGTGTGTCGGGCTCTGCAGGAGTTTCTTCACCCTCTGCCGCCTGTTCCGCTTCCTCCGGCGCAGGCAGTTCGATCTCAACAACGGTAGTGGCAGGGAGAATGGCCTCGCCGGTCTCGTCCAGATACACGTTGGCGCAGATGGTTTCAAACTCCGCATCTTTCAGGTTTTCCATCAGCTGGGCATAGCCAAAGTCAAACTCATGGTTGCCGAGGGTTACGATATCATAGCCGGCGGCGTTCATCATGGTGATGGCACTCTCACCCTTCGAGGTGCTGACATAGGGGTTGCCCTGGCTGAAGTCGCCGGCATCGACCATCAGAACCTTTTCGGCGCCGGCTGCTTCCATGGCGCTCTTCATGGCGGTCATGGCCGCATAGCCCCAGATCCTGCCGTGGACATCGTTGGAATGCAGGATCACGGTTTTTCCGGTGTAGTCGGTGGGAATCCGCTTGGCGTTGCCGGCATAGTCATATTCCGCATAGGACGTGACGCCGAGCGCCAGAAGCATTACGAGGGAAAGAACAAGGGCAAGGATCTTACGCGCGTTTTTCATAAGCTGACCTCCATATCTTTTAATTTGATTGCCCATAGACAGTATAATAGAAAAAGGAAAAAAGCACAAGATAATAATTTAACATTAAATGCTGCTGCCACCGGCTGACCGGATGAGAGCAGTACCGGAATAAAATGGGCCAGGAGCTTCTTCAGGACGATTCAGCCTCGATTTTTGCAATGGTATCCTTCCGGATCAACTCCCGCAGCGCTGTGAGATAAGGGGAAAAGGCCACCTTATCGTCGGCATAGTGCATGTTGAGGTCATATTCGTTTTCCGACCAGGTGCTGAGATCCGACTCGTTGTGCTGAATCAGGGCTTCCAGACTGTCCAGAGCCTTGAAAATCCGGGCTTCGAGGGTTTTTCTCTCGCTCATTTCCTTGTACAGAGAGGCCATTTCTCCCCGGAAAGGTTCCGGCAGAGTCGAAACCCATTCGGCGAGCAGTTCGTCTTCCCGCTTTTCATCAGAGGAGGTCTTCAGAAATGTGGGGATATCTCCGGTAAAAGCCTCCCCGAGATCGTGAATCAGACACATCCGGAGCACCTTGTTCATGTCTGCCTCCGGAAACTCATCGCTGATCCAGTAAGCCATCAGAGAAATCCGCCAGCTGTGCTCGGCAACGCTCTCATGACGCCCTTCGGATGTATAGCAGTGCCGGGTGGCATCTTTCAGCCGCTCTGCGGTATGCAGAATCTCGAGAAATGTTCTGGGATCCATAAAAAACCTCCTAAAAAAGGATTCTTATAAGCAATTGCGCCTGTACGGAAAAAGATAAGGCGAAGTTTCCATGCACTTCATGCTTACCTCTGTTTCATTTTTGAGATATGTGTCACTGTCAAATATACGAATGTACATGATTTTATCACAGTTTGTTTTCCGGAACAAGAAAGAGTTGACACATACCAGGCACATTAACAATGGGAGGATCTACTTGACATGAAAGACCTTTTTATGTACAATAACCGTACTGGAAAGAGTACGGTTATTGTCGAAAGGAGTTAGGATATGACAGTAGCGAGACAGATGGAGATTCGAGCCAACATGAAGGACTATCTTGACCGTGCTTCCGCGGGAGAGCCGATCTTCGTCCCGCGCAAGGGAAACAGAAATGTTTATATCATTTCTCAGGCGGAATATGAAACCATGCAGAAAGCAAAAAGAAATGCAGAATATCTCATGATGCTTGATCAGAGCAGACAACAACTGGAAACCGGCGATGTTGTTATGAAATCGCTGCGTGATCTGAGGACGATGGAGTGAATGAATTTACGTTTTCCAGAGAAGCCTTTTCACAATACGTTTCCTGGCAAACTGAAGATCGGCGAATGCTGCGCCGCATCAATGATCTCCTGGAAGACATCAGGCGGAACGGACCGATGAACGGTACCGGGAAACCGGAAAAATTGAAGTATCGAAAAGGCTACTCGCGCAGAATCGATGATGCGAACAGGCTGGTCTATGATATTGACGAGCAGGGAAACATCCGGATTTTATCATGCCGGGGCCACTATGAATATTGAGCAGCAACAAAGCTCTATCTTTTGAGAATAATATTAATGAATACAATAAGGAGAAAGCATATGTCCGAAGCTTTGAACATCATTCAGGATCCGACCCTGACTTATCATCAGGAACTGCTCGCCCTGGCCCGCTTGGGCGAGAGCACCGACGACTCTCTGCGCTATTCCGACGCGTACTATGAGGCCAAAAGGAAAGGGGCGCTCTGTGACCTGAACGAGGGCGTCATGCCTTACCGCCCCCGCTATATCTGCCCGGATTACGAGCTGCTGTTTCAGAAGGGCTGCAAATTCCTGGAACTGGAACCGCCGAAAGATCTTCTCGAAGCCGTGAACGTGCTGGAGATTTTTTACTGCCACGTCCCTTCCATCACCAGCTTCCCGGTCTACCTTGGTGATCTCGATAAGCTGCTGGAGCCCTTTGTCGTGAAGGAAGACCGCGCCTATGCCAAAAAGGTTTTGGGGCTCTTCCTGCGCAACATCGACCGTGTGCAGACCGACTCCTTCGTACATGCAGATATCGGACCGGAAGACAGTGTTACCGCACGCCTTCTGCTCGAACTGACCGAAGAGATGCAGCTTGCGATCCCGAATCTCACGCTGCGCTATGACCCTGAGAAGACGAGCGACGATTTTGCTCTCGCCTGCGTCAGGTGCATGCTGAAAACGGCCAAGCCCTCCTTTGCCAACCACCGCATGTTTGTCAAAGAATGGGGCGAGCGCTATGCCATCGCCTCCTGCTACAACGGGCTGTCCATCGGCGGCGGCGGATTTACCCTGCCGCGTCTGCGCCTGTACGAATGCGCCCTGGATGCCAGGAGCCCCGAGGACTTCCTTGCGCGCGAGCTTCCCCGCCACATTGACCTGCAGCTGGAATATATGGACAAGCGTGTGAAGTTCATTGTGGAGCAGTCCTCCTTCTTCAAGACAAACTTCCTCGTCACGGAGGGCTTTGTGAAGCAGGAGAACTTTACCGGCATGTTCGGCGTGGTCGGTCTTGCCGAGTGCTGCAACTACCTGCTTGGAATCACGGACAAGAAGAAGGGCTTTGGCATGAATGAAGAGGCCACGGCGCTCGGGCTTCGCATCATGGACGCGATCGACGCGCGTGTGGCGGCGCATGAGGCACCGTACTGTGATGCCTACGGCCATCGTTACCGTCTGCACGCCCAGGTGGGCATCGACACCGACGGCATGGACGATTCCCCCGGAACCCGTATCCCCATCGGCGTGGAGCCGACGATGCTGGAGCAGCTGGAGGTCAACGAAAAGTTCCATCCCTACTTCCCCACCGGCACCGGCGACATCTTTAAATTCGAAGAGACCTGGCTCAAGACGCCGGAGGCGATTCTTGCCATCATCAAGGGCGCGTTGGATAACGGCCTGCGGTACTTCTCGGGATATCTGGAGAACAACGATGTGGTGCGTGTCACGGGCTACCTGGTGAAAAAGAGCGAGATCGAGAAACTGCGGGCGAAGAAACAGTCGCTCAACAACGTGACGGTCTTCGGCATGGGGGCGCAGGACGGCGGCCATGCCCTCGACCGGAGGGTTCAGATGCGTGATGAAGGCGCCGGTCAATAAGATTATCCCCTTTTCCAACGTGGACGGGCCGGGCAACCGCATGTCGATCTTTTTCCAGGGCTGTCCGTTTAACTGCCGCTTCTGCCACAATCCGGAGACCATCCATCTCTGCCTTAGCTGCGGCGAGTGTGTGAAGCGCTGCCCGGCCGGGGCGCTGCGCTTCGACGCCGAAGGGAAGGTCGTCTGGGACAGCAAAGTCTGTGTTCAGTGCGACACCTGCATCAAAGTCTGTCCGCACGACGCCTCGCCGAAAATCCGCTGGATGACGGTGGAGGAGGTCCTGGCGGAAGTCAGGCGCGCGCTGCCCTATATCGCGGGGATCACAACCTCGGGCGGGGAGTGCACGCTGCAGAACGAATTTTTGATCGCGCTGTTTTCGGAGGTCCGGAAGCTGGGCAAAACCTGCCTGATCGACTCCAACGGATCCTTTGACTTTGAGGCTGACCCAAGGGTGCTGGAAGTCTCGGAGGGCGTGATGCTGGATGTCAAGGCGGTGGGGAAGGACTGGAGCGATGAGCTGATCTCCTTCCCGCGAGACATGGTGCTGAAGAACCTCGACTATCTGCTTCAGGCCGGAAAGCTTTATGAGGTGCGGACCCTGATCTTCCCCGGCCGCGACCGGGAGAATGAGGAAACCGTCCGCTATGTGGCGGAACACATTCAGGATGGCTGCTACTATAAAATCATTCGCTATCGCCCTTACGGCGTACGGGAGCGGTATCAGAAGCTGCTCGGGGAATTTGAGACCGATGCGGACTACGCCGAGCGCTTTGCCGCCCTGGCGCGTGAACTGGGCGCGACAAAAGCATATGTAGTATAGCCGACAGCGCAGAAATCACGACAACAAAACACACAGAGGCCGTTTGACCGCTGTGTGTTTTGTTGTCGTATGGTGATGTTTTATTTTGCCTTGATATAGGGCTTGCCGTTGGCGGCGGGAACACGGGACTTGCCGACAAAGAGAATCAGCACGATAACCGTGACCACGTAGGGGATCATGGAGATCAGGTGCATGTTCACGCCGGACGAACCGCCGAGGACGACCTTGAGGCCGGAGCAGAACCCGAACAGCAGGCAGCCGATCAGGGCGCCGTGGGGACGGAACTTTCCGAAGATGACCGCGGCGATGGCAATAAAGCCCTGGCCGACGATGGAGATCGGACGGAACTGGGTGGAGACCGTCATGGTGACACAGGCGCCGCCAAGACCGGCCAGAAAACCGGAAATGCAGACACAGGCAAAGCGCATTGCGATGACGTTGATGCCCAGCGTTTCACAGGCCTGGGGGTGTTCGCCGCAGGCGCGCAGGCGCAGGCCAAAGCGGGTCTTGTAAAACACAAACCAGACGACGATCACCGCAAGGAAAACAAGGTAAGTGGAGGCGTAGTTGGCGAAGACGTTGTCCATGAAGCGTCCGAATACGGTGGTGGTGTCAAAGACGCCGGGGAAAAGCTTCGGAATCTTCTGGGTCGCCGTCAGGGGGATGGTGTCGGTGGAGTTGAACAAGACCTTCGCAATCATGATGACGATACCGGGGCCGAGCATGTTGATGGCGGTACCGGCGATGGTCTGGTCCGCGCCGAGGTTGACTGTGGCGATGGCATGCAGCATGCCGAAGAAGGCGCCGGCCAGTCCGCCGCAGAGGAAGCCGATCCAGGGGTTGCCGGTGAAGTAGGCAATGACGGTGCCGGTAAAGGCGCCGGCGGTCATCATGCCCTCAATACCGATGTTCACAACGCCGGAAACTTCGGAAAAGCAGGAGCCGAGCGCGGCATAGAGGAGCGGCGTCGCGTAAATCAGCGTGGCATAGAGAATGATGCCTGCACTGTTCCAGAAGGTTGTCATTTCTTTTCCTCCTTTGCCGCTTTGTTCTTGTCCGCAGCGACTTCAATGTTTTTCTGACTGCGGGCCTTGAATTTCTTGAGATTCTGGAAGATGACAGAGATGGCAATAAAGAAGACGACCGTGCCGACGATGACGTTAATGAGCTGGGTCGGGGCACCCACCAGGTTCAGCTTGCTGCCGCCGTACATCAGCGCGCCGTAGAAAATGCCGGCGATAAAGACGCCGAAGGGATTGGAGACACCGATCAGCGCTACGACGATTCCGGCGAAGCCAAAGCCCTCCTGGGAAGAGAAGATGGAGATACGGCTGCCCATGCCCATGAGCTGCAGCGCGCCCGCCAGTCCGCCGAGCGCACCGGAGATGGCAAGAGCTGTTATAATCGAACGGTTGACGTTGATGCCGCCGTATTCGGCCGCAAACTTGTTGTAGCCGACCGCCTTCAGCTCATAGCCGAGGGTGGTCTTCTCAATGACAAACCAGACGATCAGCATCACCGCAATGGCAACCAGAATGCCCCAGTTTGCCGTCGGGCAGAGGCCGGCGCTCTTGATGAAGTCCTTGGAGAAGAGCATGCTGGCGTTTGCCGAGATGTTCTTGGTGGCTTCCGCGGAGCCCTCGCTCTTGATGGCCGGGATACCGGCGATGAAGTTCGACAGGTAGAAGGCGATCCAGTTGAACATGATCATGGAGAGGACTTCATTGATGCCCCATTTGGTCTTCAGGAAAGCCACGATGGTTCCCCAGAGCGCACCGGCCGCCATGGCGGCAAGGAAGCAGAGGGGAATCAGCAGCGGTTTCGGAATGTTGGGGAAGAGAATTCCCACCACCGCGGCGGCCATGGACCCCACGACGAACTGTCCTTCGGCGCCGATGTTGAAGACACCGGTCTTAAAGGAGAAGGCCACGGAGAGGCCCGCGACGATATAGGGGACCGAATAGACAATCACATAGGAGAAGCCCTTCAGGCTGGTCACGCTGTTGAGCAGACGGCCGTAGGCCGCGCCAACGGAAAGACCCATGACAACCAGGAAAATGGCGCCGACCAGGAAGCCGAGGATAATGGAGAGCAGGATGTGGATGAAAGTATTCTCGGATACAAAATCCAGAAAGCTCTTTTTCTTTGTCATTGGTCTTTCCCTCCTCCTGCCATCATGAGGCCAAGCGTGTTTTCATCCGCTTCTTTGCCGGGGATGGAACTTACGATCTGTCCGTCGAAGATAACCTTTATCGTATCCGAGAGACTCATGATCTCGTCCAGCTCAAAGGAGACCAGAAGCACGGCCTTGCCTTTGTTGCGCTGATCGACGATATACTTGTGAACATATTCGATGGCGCCGACATCCAGACCGCGGGTCGGGTTCACAGCGATGAGAAGGTCTTTGTCGTTCTGAACCTCACGGGCGATGATGACCTTCTGCTGGTTGCCGCCGGAGAGCGTGCTCGCAGGACGCTTCTCACTCTGCCTGGGGCGGATGTCATAGTTTTCGATGGACTGGCTTGCATGCTGGAAGATCGGATCCCGTTTCAGCACTTTCTTATGAGAGAAGGGATAATCCTCATAGTTCTGGAGAATCAGGTTGTCTTCAATGGAGAAATCCAGCACCAGACCGTGCTTCTGACGGTCGGCGGGAATGCTGGAGACGCCGTGATCAAATCCGAAGCGCGGGGGCTTGTTGAAGACATCCACCCCGTTTACCAGAACCTGGCCGGAAGTACCCTTGCGCAGGCCGGTAATGACCTCGACCAGCTCGGTCTGACCGTTGCCGTCAATGCCGGCAATGCCAATGATCTCACCGCGCCGGACCTGCAGGTTCAGGCCTTTGACGATTTCAACGCCGCGGTAGTCTTTGCAGTGCAGGTCTTTGACATCCAGAACGACTTCACCGGGAGCCTGTTCCGGCTTGTCGACCTTGAAGCTGACCTTGCGGCCGACCATCATGCTGGCCAGATCGTTCTCATCCACCTTGTCCACATCGACGGTGTCGATGTATTTGCCCATGCGGATGATGGTGCAGAAGTCGGCGGACTCTTTGATCTCCTTGAGCTTGTGGGTGATGATGATAATGCTCTTGCCGTCTTTGACCAGGTTGTGCATGATGGCGATCAGCTCGACGATTTCCTGAGGCGTCAGAGAAGAGGTCGGCTCGTCAAGAATCAGGATATCCGCACCGCGGTAGAGCGCCTTGAGGATTTCGACACGCTGCTGCATGCCGACGGAGATGTCTTCGATCTTCGCATCCGGGTCAATGGAGAGACCGTAACGTTCAGAGATCTCGACAACGTTCTTCCGAGCGGTGACCATGTCCAGTGCAATGCCCTTTTGCGGCTCCGTCCCCAGAACGATGTTCTCCGTGACGGTAAAGGGCTGGATCAGCATGAAGTGCTGATGCACCATGCCGATGCCGGCGTCGATGGCGTCGCGGGGGTTGTTCATGACGATCTTTTTCCCGTTCACGAGGATGTCACCGGAGGTGGGCTTCAGAAGCCCGTAGAGCTGGTTCATCAGGGTGGACTTTCCGGCGCCGTTTTCACCGAGAATTGCGTGGATTTCGCCTTTGTGGACGGTGAGGTTGATCCCGTCATTGGCCACAAAATTGCCGAATTTTTTGACAATGTTGCGCATCTCAATCACAGGAGTGTTCATGTCCACATATTCTTTTGCCAAGTTCATCGCCTCCTTTGAGAATTGACTGTTAAGTTGCTGATATCTTAACATATCACAGCGCATTTTTCTACAGGGAGTTCACAGTTTTTTCAAAAAAACTGCACTGTCCGTTTTCGGACAGTGCAGTCAGAATTCCTGCGTTGGGAATCAGAGAAGCGAACAGGAATCAGTCGTCCAGAGTGAAAGCGGGGCAATCGTCCACGCTGGTGGGAACGACAACGTCACCGGCGATGACAGCGGCCTTGGCATTCTCAACGAGCTCGAGAACGTCAGCGGGGATGTTGTCACGGGTCGGGGCAAGGTCAACACCGCCGTTGGACAGGTCATACAGATGCACACCGGCGGCAAACTCACCGGCAGCGACAGCCTTGGAGATGTCCTGAGAAGCGACATCGACGCGCTTCATAGCAGAGGTGATGACGTGCTCGGGAGCGAGGGAGGACTGGTCGGTGTCAACACCGATGGCCCAGATGCCTTCTTCGTCGCAGGCGTTGATGACACCGATGCCGGTGCCGCCGGCCGCCTGGTAGATCACGTCGGCGCCCTTGGTGATCATGTCTTTTGCAGCGGTGGAGCCGCCGGCGATGTCACCGAAGTTGTTGGCATTGTACTGCAGAACGGTGGCATCCGGGCAAACTTCCTGAACACCGGTGATGAAGCCGATGCCGAAGAGGTTCATGGAGTCGGAGACCATGCCCTGGACGTAACCGACGGTCTTGCTCTGGGTGACGGAACCGGCAACCAGGCCGACGAGGTAGGAGGCCTGCTCCTGGGCGAACATCAGGCAGGCAACGTTGGGAAGGTCGATGCTGGAGTCATCAATGATGGCGAAGAGCTGATCCGGGTTATCCTCGGCAGCTTCACGGGTGGCATCGGCCAGCATGTAGCCGACACAGATGATCAGGTCATACTCTTCATCGATGAAGGTGTTGATGTTGGTCTGATAGTCAGCATCCGTCTTGCTCTCCAGGTAGGCGACCTCAAAGGTGTCGTCTTCCGCGGCGAGGGCCTGCAGGCCTTCCCAGGAAGTCTGGTTGAAGGACTTGTCATTGACGCCGCCGACGTCGGTGACCATGCCGATCTTTACGGTGTCAGCAGCAAAAGCGCTGGGAACCGCAAACGCGAGGACCATGCAGAGAACCAGTGCGATAGAAAGGATCTTCTTCATTTGTTTTCCTCCATTATAAAAATTGTTGTCCAGAGGTCTCTCTGAATCCATGAATGATTATACCATGCGGCGGTATAGAGAATCAAGGGAAAACTTTATCAATTTACCAGAAGAAATCTCCCCGCCATCGGCGGGGAGATCTAGAACGGATTTCAATAGTACGAAAGTGATCAGCTCAGCTTCGCCATCTCGGCGGCGGTGTCCAGGGCGACCTCCATCATCTGGGTGAAGGAGCTCTGGCGTTCCTCCGCGGGAAGGTTGTCCTCCGGACGGTAGATGTGGTCGGAGATGGTGCAGATGCAGAGAGCCCGCTTGCCGGCGTAGGCGGCGTTGCAGTAGAGACCGGCGGCTTCCATCTCAACCGCAAGGACGCCCATTCGCTTCCACTGGTCGTTTTTGGAGCAGCCTTCGGCGGCGTAAAAGGGGTCGGAAGAGAGAATGTTTCCGACGCGCATGTCGATGCCGCGGTTCTTCGCCATGGCGACGGCAGTGCTGAGTAGAGTATAATCTGCAATGGGGGCGAAGGTGGCGGTCTCGCCGAGACCGAAGCTCTTCACATAATTGGAATTGGTGCAGGCGGCCTGTCCCGCGACGAGGTCACGCAGCTTCAGATCATCCTGCAGGGCACCGGCGGAGCCGATGCGGATGATGTTGTCGACATCATAGAAATTGAAGAGCTCCCAGCTGTAGATCCCGATGGACGGAATGCCCATACCGGAGGCCATGACCGTAACAGGAACGCCTTTCCAGGTGCCTGTGTGGCCCTGGACCCCGCGGACATTGTTGACCAGCACGGGATCGGTGAGGAAAGTCTCGGCGATGAACTTGGCACGCAGGGGATCGCCGGGCATAAGTACGGTCTTGGCGATCTGGTCTTTCCGCGCGTTGATATGGGGGGTTGGAATCGGCATAGAAGATACCTCCATAAAGAAATGTTTGTTTATCACAAAAGTGCTTGATGTTAATAATTATAAATGAAAAATGGAAGCCTGTAAAGCAGAGGAATGCTGCTAAAATACACTGCTGACAAAATCGCGGACAAAGTAGAGCGCTGCCCCCAACGGCGTGATGTGGTGCCGCAGGGTGCTCAGCTTGACGAAGTCCGCATCGGAGGTAAAGGGATTTCCCGCCTGAACATAATCACGGATCACCGGAAGATACGGCTGGAGATACTCGGAAAACAGGCCGCCCAGAATCACATCACAGTCCAGAATCATGTGGACGCTGTTGACCGCGATGGCGAGATGGCGCAGCATATCGTAGAGAAGCGCCTCGTAGTCTGGATGATGCTCCTCCACTCCCCGGAAGAAGTCTTCCAGAGAGACGCCGAAAGTCTCCTCAATCCGCCTCGGAGAACTGTATGCCTCGAGACAGCCGTTCTTCCCGCAGCTGCAGCGAAGCCCGCCGGGCTCGATGCAGAGATGGCCGAATTCTCCGCTCTGTGCATTGTCGCCGGCGTAGGGGCGGCCGCCGATGACGACCGCACCGCCGATGCCGTATTCCAGAGAGAAGTAGGCAAGATTCGAAGAGGCGCCCCGGACGAAAAACTCCGCAAACCCGCTGGCGGAGGCGTCGTTTTCCACATAGACGGGATACGGAATCCCCTTGGTCAACACTTCCAGAGGGATGTCCCGAATGTTCAGTGTGGGAGCCACATGGATGCGCGAATGATCCTGAGTGATCAGGGCCGGGATGGTGATTCCGATCCCGAGAAGCTTCGAGCGGTCAACCTGGTGATCGTCCAGAAAGGATTCCAGAAGTGCCGGCAGAGAAGAGGTTTCTTCCGAGAGAGAGGAGATAAAATCAAAGGGAATCGCCTGGTAGGCGAGTTCATGCAAACGAAGATCGGTCAGGACAAAACGCAGGCGGTGTTCACTCACGGCAATTCCGACCGCAAGCCTGGCGTCCGGAATGATGTCCAGTCCCTGGGCTTTGCGCCCTCCGGTGGATTTTTCTTCGCCGGAATACTGCACCAACCCTTCTTCCATCAGCTCGTTGAGATTCTGATACAGCGTGGGCATGCTGATGCCGCATTTCGATGCCAGCATCTGCTTGGAGCAGAATTCCTGTGCGTCATACAGGGTGTGATAGATTTTGCTCCGGACCGAAACCGGAGTCTGTCTGACTATCGGTGCCATCTTGTCGTATCGTCCCTCCTTTTCGGTGAACATGAGAATCTTCTTTTTCCTTTTTTATTATTTTAACACGCTTTTCAGAAGAGTCAATGGCCAATTCTCCACTTAAGGAAGATGCATTTAAGGAAGTTACAGCGGCCGCTGAGCATAATGCACAAAATAGGCAGATCGAATTTGAACATAATACACAAATCATTGTTAAAAGAGAAAAAGAACTTGACAGTTGCAATTGATATTTGTAAAATCACTATATGGAAGTCGAGCGACTTCTAATACAAAAGAAAGAAAAGAAACAAGGAGGATCTACATGAAAAAGTTACTCGCATTGGCTCTCGCGCTTTGCATGATTTTTGCACTGTGTGCAACATCTGCTTTCGCAGAGGGTGAAACAGTCGGTGTCGCCATGCCGACCAAAGATCTTCAGCGTTGGAACCAGGACGGCGAAAACATGAAGAATCTGCTTACAGAAGCAGGCTATAAAGTTGACCTTCAGTTTGCTTCCAACGATGTGCAGCAGCAGCTCAACCAGGTGACCAATATGATCAACAGCGGCTGCAGCGTGATCGTGATCGCGGCCATTGAAGGTTCCTCTCTGGGTTCCGCTCTGGATCTGGCGAAAGAAAAGGGCATTCCCGTCATCGCCTATGACCGTCTGCTGATGGACTCTGACGCTGTTTCCTACTACGCCACCTTCGATAACTACATGGTCGGCACCAAGCAGGGCACCTATGTAAAGGAAGCGCTTGATCTCGACAATGCGGAAGGCCCCTTCAATCTTGAAATAACCGCCGGCGACCCGGGCGACAACAACGCCAGGTACTTCTACCAGGGCGCGATGGATGTTCTGCAGCCCTACATTGACGAAGGCAAGCTGGTTGTCAAGTCCGGCCAGATCGACTTCAACGATGTTGCCACCCCGACCTGGAAGACCGAAGTTGCCCAGCAGCGTGCCAGCAGCATCCTGTCTTCCTTCTATGCCGATGGCTCTGACATCGATGTGTGGCTCTGCTCCAACGACTCCACCGCACTGGGCGTAACCAACGCGCTGGAAGATGCATATGACGGCGAGTGGCCCATCATCACCGGTCAGGACTGCGATATCTCCAATGTGAAGAACATGATCGCCGGCAAGCAGAGCATGTCCGTCTTCAAGGACACCCGCACCCTCGCGGCTCAGGTTGTCAAGATGGTCGGCCAGATCCTTGCGGGTGAGGAAGTCGATGTCAACGATACCGAGACCTATGACAACAACGTCATCGTTGTTCCCTCCTACCTGTGCGAGCCCGTTTTCGCGGATGTGAACAACTATGAGGAACTGCTGCTCGATTCCGGCTATTACACCGCCGATCAGCTGAAGTAATTCCAAATGCACCGGAGATTTCCGGGAAACGAAATGACGATGCAGGTGGGCTGTGCTCGCCTGCATCGTTTGTAGAGGGGAGAATACACAATGGCTAAGATCCTGTTGGAAATGAAGAATATCACGAAGACCTTCCCAGGTGTAAAAGCCCTTGATAACGTGAATCTCCAGGTGGAAGAGGGCGAAATCCATGCGCTGGTCGGGGAAAACGGCGCGGGAAAATCGACCCTGATGAACGTTCTCAGCGGGATCTACCCCTATGGATCCTATGAAGGGGATATCATCTACGACGGCCAGGTCTGCAAGTTTTCCAACATCAAGGATTCCGAAAGGCTCGGCATCGTCATCATCCATCAGGAACTGGCCCTGGTTCCGGAGATGACGATCGGCGAAAATATGTATCTGGGAAATGAATGCGGACATAAATACGCAATTGACTGGAACAAAACCTATTCTGAAGCCGACAAATACCTGAAAATGGTCGGTCTGGAGGAGAGCTCCAAGGTTCAGGTAAAGACCATCGGAACCGGTAAGCAGCAGCTGGTGGAAATTGCCAAAGCGCTTGCCAAGAAAGCAAAGCTGCTGATTCTGGATGAGCCGACATCTTCTTTGAACGAAGAGGATTCCCGCGCACTGCTGGATCTGATGCTGAGCTTTAAAAAGCAGGGCATGACGATGATCATCATCACGCATAAGCTCAATGAAGTTGCCTATGTGGCGGACAAGATCACAGTCGTCCGTGACGGCTCCACCATTGAAACGATCGACAATCACGGAAAGGAACCGGTCAGTGAGGAACTGATCATTCGGTACATGGTCGGCCGCGAGCTGACCAACCGCTTCCCGAAACGGGAAAACGTCAAGATCGGCGACGTCCGGATGGAGGTCAACCACTGGACCGTGCATCATCCGCTGTATCCCGAGCGGAAAGTGGTGGATGACGTGTCCATGTATGTGCGACAGGGCGAGGTGGTCGGTATCTACGGCCTGATGGGCGCTGGTCGGACAGAGCTCGCCATGAGCATCTTCGGACAGAGCTACGGGGTGAATTTCTCCGGAGAGCTGAAGCTGGACGGGAAGCACGTGAAGCTTCGCAAGAGCGAAGCGGATGCGATTAAACATAAGATTGCCTACGTGACGGAGGACCGGAAGGGAAACGGCCTTGTGCTTTCCCAGTCGATCAAGGTCAATACCTCCCTCGCCAATCTCGGCGCGATCTCCAAGAACACGGTCATTGACGGAGATAAAGAATACGCAGTTGCGGAGGAATACCGCGAAAAACTGAAGATCAAGACGCCTTCCGTTGAGCAGCTGGTCGGAAACCTCTCCGGCGGCAATCAGCAGAAGGTGCTTCTGGCAAAATGGATGTTTGCCGAACCGAACATCCTGATCCTGGACGAGCCGACCCGAGGGATCGACGTCGGTGCCAAGTACGAGATCTACTGCATCATCAACGATCTGGCCGCTGAGGGAAAATGTGTCGTGCTGATCTCCTCCGAGCTGCCGGAGGTGCTGGGAATGAGCGACCGGATCTATATCATGAATGAAGCCAGGATTGTCGGGGAGATGAAGGCGGAAGACGCCACACAGGAGAACATCATGGCGACGATTCTTAAATCAGGAAGGGGTGCGTGACCGTGAATGAGAATACAGGCGCTGCCTCCGGGAAGAAAACGCTCTCGGATGATCAGAAGTTCAAGGTCGGGGCGTTTCTTCAGAAATACATGATGATCATCGCCCTGATCGTCGTGACGGTTATTTTCGCCACCTGGAAAGGGAAGGAAGGGCTGATTCTGCTGCCGTCCAACCTGACCGGACTGATTGCCGAGAACGCCTATGTTTTCGTACTTGCCACAGGCATGCTGCTGTGCATCCTGACCGGCGGCAACATTGATCTTTCCGTCGGCTCGGTAGTCTGCTTTACCGCAGCGGTCGGCTGCGTCCTGATGGCAGGGGGCGCCAATCTGTGGCTGGCGGTGCTGGTCATGCTGCTGATCGGTCTGGGCATCGGAGTTTTCCAGGGGTTCTGGATCGCGAAAATCAATGTACCGGCCTTTATTGCCACACTGGCCGGGATGTATGCCTTCAGAGGCTTTTCCAATGTGGTGCTCAAGGGCTATCGCGTGGACATCACCAACGAGAAGTTCCTGATGCTTTTCGGCAACGGCAAGACCAGTTATGTCCCCGATGTGATGCGGAATATGTTCCCGAATCTCAATGACGTGTTCACGACGGAGAATGCATTCCTCACCGGGCTGATCGGGGAGAATTTCGTTTCAAAATTCAACGTGACCTGCATGACGATCGCGCTCCTTGCAGCGATCATCCTGGTGATCGCCAGGGTCCGCAAGATCATGGTGCAGAAGAAGCTGGGGATCAGTCAGTCGATTTCCGGACAGATTCTTTCCACCGTAGTTCTGGCCGTTTTGATTCTGTGGCTCGGCCTGAAGCTGAGCAGCTACCGCGGGCTGCCAATGGTCCTGATCTGGGTAGCCTTCGTTCTCGGCGTGTATGCCTACATCACGAATAAAACGGCAATCGGCCGCCACCTGTACGCGGTGGGCGGCAACGAGAAGGCGGCCGCTCTCTCCGGTGTCAAGACCAGGAATGTATTCTGGTTCGCTTATGCAAATATCGGCCTGCTGGCAGGCCTTGCGGGTATTCTGACCGCCGGACGCGCAAAGGGTATTGACCCGGTATACGGGGAAGGCTACGAGATGGACGCGATCGCTTCCTGCTTTATCGGCGGCGCTTCGGCATACGGCGGCTCCGGCAAGGTGTCCGGCGTGATCATCGGCGCGACGCTGATGGGCGTCATCAACAAAGGCATGATCATCATCGGTGTGGACGCCAACTATCAGAAGGTGGTCAAGGGAATTGTGCTGCTGATCGCCGTCATGTTTGATGTGCTGTCCAAGCGGCAGAAACGATAAGGCAGCGGGGAGGACAAACGTATGAATAAAGAGTCATTTGCTGCGACGCTGAAAAAGAACTCCATGCTGATCATCCTGGTCCTGGTATATCTGTTTTTCCTGGTTTTGACGAAGGGCGGCATTTTCCAATCCTCCAGTTTTACCGAACTGATCAACCAGAACGCCTATGTCTATATCCTGGGCGTAGGCATGCTGATGTGCATGCTGACCGGCGGCAACATTGACCTGAGCTGCGGCGCTTTCGTCTGCCTGCTGGGCGCGATCGGCGGTATGTTCATGATTGTCAAGGGGATGGGAACCGGTGTTTCGATTCTGCTGTTGGTACTGATCGGCGTCCTCTATGGTGTAATCCTTGGCTTCCTGATCGCCTATGTCAACATCCCGCCCTGGATTGCAACTCTGGCCGGCTTCCTGGCATTTCGCGGACTCGGGACGTCAATCCTGTCCAACAACTCTACGACAGGCTCTCTGGCACCCTTCCCGGTGGCTTTCCAGAACGTCTTCTACGGACGGGTGTTTCCGACCAACAAGGGTGTCTTTAACATCCCCTGCTTCGCCGCCGGACTGCTTGCGGCGGCGGTCATCACGCTGGTTATTTTTCTGAACCGGAAAAACCGAATCAAAAAAGGCTATGAAGCCGATACCATCCGTGCGGCCTGCCTCAAAAGTGTGATCAGCGACGCGGCGGTCCTTCTCGTAATGTACAAACTTGCCTGGGACGGCGGCATCCCGACGACGCTCCTCTGGGTCGCGGGCATTGTCCTGATCTACAGTTTCATCACGTCAAAAACCACGATCGGGCGTCATTTTTATGTCGTCGGCGGCAACATGGAAGCGGCCAGACTTTCCGGTGTGAATACCCGAAGAATCATGTTCCTGGCCTATCTGAACATGGCAGTCCTGACCGCCATTGCAACCTTTACGGTAGTTGCCCGCTCTCAATCCGCGTATGCGGATGTGGGCAAGAACTTTGAGATGGACGCCATTTCGGCCTGCGTCGTCGGCGGTGTGTCCGCGACGGGCGGCGCCGGATCCGTTCTGGGGATGGTAATCGGTGCCACGCTGATCGGTATTATCAACCTGGGCATGAGTCTGATCAGCCTGGATGCAAACTATCAGCGTGTGGTCAAGGGCTTTGTGCTGCTGGCAGCCGTGGTGTTCGATATCCTCTCCCAAAAGAAGGAGCGGTAATCAGAGCCCATCATATTCTTCACGGGAGAGCATTTGATGTTAAATAGCGACAAAACAAGAAGTACCCTGTTTGGCGTCATAGCGGCATATTTCCTCTATCTCTGCTACGGTTTGTTTCGGGACCGCCATGACACAAACACGACCATGACGCCCATGATCCGCTGGCTGTTTCTTATCCTGTTTGCTGTGGCTGCCGTCTGGCTCGGACTCTATGCCCTCCGCATCTGGAAACAGAGCGAAAGCGAGTCTTTTGCGGAAGAAAACTCCACGGAAGATCTGCCCGGGGAGGAAGCGGAAGATGAATCCGGGGAAGAGCCGGAGGGCGAAGCGGAACAGGCAGAGAGATCATAGAACGTACGATAAAGGAGAAACGGATGTATTACATTGGTGTAGATCTTGGAACTTCCGCAGTCAAGCTCCTGCTGATGGACAGCGCGGGGAAAATCCTGAACGTTGTCTCCCGTGAGTATCCGCTGCGCTTCCCACAGCCCGGCTGGTCTGAACAGGATCCGCAGGACTGGATCCGGGAGTCCTTTGACGGAATCCGGGAACTGACAGCGGACATTGACAGAAGCCAGGTTGCCGGGATCGGCTGCGGCGGACAGATGCACGGCCTTGTCGCGCTGGATGCGGAGGACCGGGTCATCCGTCCCGCCATCCTCTGGAACGACGGGCGCACGGAGGATGAGACCGCCTGGCTCAACACGGAGATCGGAAAGAAAAAACTCTCCGAGCTCACGGCGAATATTGCTTTTGCCGGATTCACGGCCCCGAAGCTCCTGTGGATGAAAAAGCATGAACCCGAGAACTTCGCCCGCATTCGGAAAATCATGCTTCCGAAGGACTATGTCAATTACTGCCTCACGGGTGTGCATTCCTGCGATTACTCTGATGCCTCCGGCATGCTGCTTCTGGATGTTGAACATAAGTGCTGGTCGAAGGAGATGCTGGAGATCTGCGGTGTGGAGGAGAGCTGGATGCCGCACTTGTTTGAGAGCTATGACTGTGTCGGGACGCTGAAACCGGCGGTCGCGACGGAGCTCGGCCTGCCGGAGACGGTCAAAGTGGTCGCCGGCGCCGGGGACAACGCCGCCGCCGCGGTCGGGACCGGCGTCGTCGGAGAGGGCGGCTGCAACATCAGCCTCGGAACCTCCGGGACGATCTTCATCTCGTCGGAGAAATTCGGCGTTGACCCGAACAACGCCCTGCACTCCTTCGCCCATGCCGACGGCGGCTATCATCTGATGGGCTGCATGCTCTCCGCGGCATCCTGCAACAAGTGGTTCTGCGAAGAGATTCTCAAGACGGCGGACTACGCGGCCGAGCAGAAGGATATCACGGAGGAGAAGCTGGGCTGCAACCGCGTCTTCTTCCTTCCCTACCTGATGGGCGAACGCTCCCCCATCAACGACGTCAATGCCCGCGGCACCTTCACGGGGCTCAGCATGGATTCCACGCGCTCGGATATGATGCAGGCGGTACTTGAGGGCGTTGCCTTTGCCATCCGCGATTCCCTGGAAGTCGCCAGATCCCTGGGCCTTGATATTCGGAAGAGCCGCATCTGCGGCGGCGGAGCGAAGAGTCCGCTCTGGCGGACCATCATGGCCAACGTCTGCAACCTTGAGCTGGAACAGATTGAGTCCGAAGAAGGCCCCGGCTACGGCGGTGCAATGCTGGCGGCGGTCGCCTGCGGCGAGTTTTCCTCGGTGAAAGAAGCGGCCGAGAAGCTGGTTCATGTGACGGCGACAGTGAAGCCGGATCCCAAGATCAGCGCCCGCTATGAGGCACAGTATCAGAAGTTCAGCCGGATCTATCCGGCGATGAAAGAGATCTTCCCGGTTCTGAACGTATGAGAGAGCAGGCGAAACACAACATGCAACAGCTTACCGCGCTGTATGAAAGCTATCTCGACGAGGCGCGGAAGGTCGAACTCTCACGCAAACCCGGTGAAGGAATCTTTGGAATAGGGAAAAGGCCATCGGATGATCCCTGCCATGATCGTTTCGCCGCAAATCTGAAGGAGTGGCTGGAGGCGTTCGGCGAAGAGGCGCCGGACAGCGCCGCAATTCGAGAAGTCCTATCCTTGGTTTATAAGGCACCCAAAAAGTACCCGGACCCGAAGAGCTCCTTTTGGATGCTGATCGCGGTCCAGAGCCTGACGCTTGGACTGATCCCCAGGCTGTCTGAATCAGACGCCAGGGCACTTGTCGGAGAGTTTGGTGGACTCTACAAACGCTGGGAAAGACTGCCGGTGCAGAGACAGATTCTGGATGCACTGATCAAGGCGGAAAAACAGAAATAAGAAAGGGCCGGTCTCAAGAACCGGCCCGGGAAGAAAGAAGTCAAGACCTCCGGCTGTGCCGGAGGTCTTGACTTATACGGAAAAAATCAGTCAAACTGCGTTTTCCAGTGATCATCTCCATGTGCCCAAAAGCACATCTCGATCTGTGCCCGGGTGCACTTCTCTTCTGCGAGAGGCGGCAGTTCTTTGAGCGCGAAAAAAGCGCTCTCAGATGTCTCGGAGTTCTGCATAAACGTGCCTCCGATTATTTCACATTCATAGAACACTTTCACGACCCCATAGGCGTAGGGCGGCAAGTTATGTCTGTCCCGGTCCTGAATGGCAATTACCGATTTTACGATGACGTCCAGCCCGGCTTCTTCTTTGGTTTCCTTGATCGTGTTTTCCTTCGGCGAGAGGTTATATTCACACCATCCGCCCGGCATGCTCCATCTTCCCTTTTCACATACCAGGAGGATCCTGTCTCTCTGAAAGATGGCCGCTCTTGTGTCAATTTTCGGTGTCTGATACCCCACATCCCCGCAGAACAGGTCGGCGATCTTTTCTGCGGGGATCCCGGTTCTGGCCGCCATCATCTCTGCTGAAATATCCCGGATCCGCTGATAGCGTTCCCTGTCGAAGACATCTCTTCCGTAGAAGAGACCCGCCTGCGCCAGACTCTGGAGTTCTTTCGCCCATTCGACGATCTGATCAGACTTTTCCGTCGCTGTATCCACGATTCTCTTCCTCACGATAACACCGGGGCGCCTCCGTCTGGCAGCGCCCCGGAATGGATTTCAAGCAGAGGGTCTTTGTTCGCTTACTTCTTCTGGACGTACTTCAGGCAGTCGATGGTGACAGCAGCGAGGATGATCAGTCCGGAGAAGACAAACTGCAGGTTGGTATCCACACCGAGAACGGTGAGGGAATAGGTCAGCGCCGTAAAAATCAGGACACCGACGACAATGCCCTGGATCTTGCCAATGCCGCCGCTGAAGGAGATGCCGCCGACCACGCATGCTGCAATGGCGTCGGTCTCCCAGCCCTGTCCGTAGGAGGCGGAGCCGGAACCCACCATGCGGATGCATTCAAGCCACGCGCCGAAACCGTAGAGGACACCGGCGATGGCAAAGGCGGTCAGCGTCACCTTGAACACGTTGATTCCTGAAACAGACGCTGCTTCCGGGTTGCCGCCGACAGCATACATGTTCTTGCCCAGTGTCGTCTTGTTCCAGACAAAATACATGATGGCGACCGCTGCTACAGCCCATAGGATGATCGTCGGGAACCTGCCGATTTTCGGGATGATCATTTTCGGAATGGAGATTTCGATCGCACCAAAGGAAACACCCTTGGTGGCAAAGGTCATAAGGCCGAACATGATCAGCATGTTTGCCATGGTAGAAATAAAGGGATGAATTTTAAACCTGGCGGTGAAGAAGCCCGCAACACAGGTGAAGGTTGTCGTGACAATGCAGCAGGCCAGCAGTGCGAGGAACACGCGAGCCGGAATCGGAATATTCGTAAAGTCATAAATATGCCCGAATAGCGCACCCGTGTTGATGCCTTTGTGCATGATCATCGTCGCAAGCACCATGCTGGTACCCACCATACGCCCCACAGAGAGGTCTGTACCGGCCAGAAGGATCAGTCCGCCGACACCCAGTGCCAAGAACATGCGCGGAGATGCCGCCTGAAGAATGTTCAGGATATTGTTCAGTGTCAGCAGCTGCGTATGCTTGATCACCGGAGCCAGGATGCAGAGCAGAATAAAGACGCAGACGATCACGATATACAGACCGTTGGTCAGGAAAAACTGCTTTACGTTGAAGGTGTATTTATAGTTTTCCCAGTTCTGCTTCCGCTTTTCTCCGCGGGTGAAGTGCGAGAGCCGGAGCAGATCGATCAGGTGATAACGATAGGCAAAGGCATCATGTCTCCGGTCTTTGATTTCCTGAAGGGTGGCGTCATGCTTGAGCTTCGCATCAAACTGACGGTTTTTGTAGACGTATTTTTCATCCTTGATTTCGCCCTGGTCCTTCAGCTTCGCCAGTTCCGCTTCATGCTCGCGCTTCAGTTCGGAGAGCTCCGCTTCATAGCGCTTGTCCTCTTCCGCCTTTTCCGCCGCACAGGAAGCGACGACCTTGTTGTAGTATTCCTTGTCGTAGTTTGCGTCGAGATAGCTGACCGCTTCATCAATCAGCGACTTGATCTCTGCGCGGTTCGCGTCCTCCACTGCCTTGGCTTTTTCCAGCGCTTTCCGATCCTCAGCGATGATGGCAGACTTTTCCGCTTTGGTATAGTTGGCGTTCTCTTTGACAATCGCCATATGGTTGGTCAGAGAGACGACCCTGTCGGTGCCTTCCGCCCGGAGGGCATTGATTTTCTCCTGAATTCCGCCGATGTACTGGTCAATGGGCGCCAGAAGGCTCCGTTCTTCTTCGGCGGAAAGGATCGCTTCGTTTTTCGTATCCATGCTTCTGTCTTGCCTCCGATTAAAGATATTTCGCGCTGAGTCTCAGCAGCTCCTGCTGGTTCGTTTCTCTGGTGTTCACGATTCCGGACAGCCGTCCGTTTGACATGACGCCGATCCGGTTTGTGATGCCGAGAATCTCCGGCATCTCGGACGAGACAACGATAATTGCCTTGCCGAGCTTTGCCATTTTGATGATGAGCTCATAGATTTCATATTTGGCGCCGACGTCGATGCCACGCGTGGGTTCGTCCATCATGAATACCGCCGGGTCTCGCTCCAGCCACTTGCCGAAAATCACCTTCTGCTGGTTTCCGCCGGAAAGGGCTGTAATCGGGTCTGCCGGTCCCATGCACTTGGTGCGCATGACATTGATCTCATTGGCAGTCGCTTTGACCATCTTGTCTTTTGAGAGAGCGATGCCGGTTTTATAGTGACTCAGATTGGTAATTGTCGTATTAAAGGTCAGATCCCCTTCGAGGAAAAGCCCGGTGGATTTTCGCTCCTCAGTGATCATTGCGAAGCCGTGTGCCATGGCGTCCTTCGCACTTTCAAAATTCATCAGACGCCCCTTGTAGTAGACACGGCCGGCTGCGCGTGTCCT
This sequence comes from Oscillospiraceae bacterium, assembly GCA_902798545.1. Classification (GTDB taxonomy): domain Bacteria; phylum Bacillota; class Clostridia; order Oscillospirales; family Oscillospiraceae; genus Limivicinus. Next base: position 8,146 of record CADBWQ010000008.1, on the reverse strand, counting down.
GACACCGAACATGGTCTCCAGAAGCTCTGTCCGGCCCGCACCGACCAGACCGTAGAGACCGAAGATTTCGCCTTCGCGAACATCAAAGGAAATATCTTTGAGATTGGGCGCGAACTTGGTGGACAGATGCTGTACGGACAGAACAACATCGCCGGGTATGTTGTCCACGGCAGGAAAACGGTTTGCCAGCGAGCGGCCGACCATATAGGCAATCAGCTGGTTCATGTCCGTCTTTTTGGTCTCGGTGGTAACTACCATCTTGCCGTCACGCAGAACGGAGACCTCGTCACAGATTTCAAATATTTCATCCATCTTATGGGAGATATAGATCAGAGAAATACCCTGCGCCTTGAGATTGCGCATCATCTCAAAGAGCTTCTCCACTTCCCTGACGGTGAGGGAAGAGGTGGGTTCGTCCAGTACGATCAGCTTTGCGTTATAGGAAATTGCCTTGGCAATCTCCACCATCTGCCGCGCTGAGACCGACATGGTCTTCATCGGTGCGGTCAGATTGACGGTCATATTCAGTTTTCGGAAAAGCTCTGTTGCCTCATTCTTCATGCGGGCTTCGTCGACGATTCCGAGAGAGTTTTTCGGATAGCGTCCCAGAAACAGATTGTCCAGGACATTACGTTCCAGGCACTGATTCAGTTCCTGATGGACCATGGCGACGCCATTTTCCAGTGCGTCTTTTGGGCCGGAAAAGTTGACTTCTTTTCCGTTCAGGCGAATGGTTCCTTCGTCCTTCTGATAGGTGCCAAACAGGCATTTCATCATGGTTGATTTTCCGGCGCCGTTTTCGCCCATCAGACCCATGATGCTGCCCTCTTTCACATCCAGGTCGATGTGGTCGAGAACGCGGTTGCGTCCGAAGGACTTGCACATGTCCCGGATGGATAAGACGGTTTTTCTATTCGGATCAGCCATCGTTGTATTCCTGCCTTTTCCTATGCATGATTAAAACGGGGATGTGGTGAATGCCACATCCCCGTCCGCCGATTTGTGATCGGGGCTTTCGATGTTATGAATCCGCGACGCAGTGATCAGCTGAGCTTTGCCATGTAGGAAGCGGCATTGTCCGTTTTCACCATGTTGATGGCAAATCCTTCATATGCGTCGGGGTTGGCAAGGCGGTCGATGATGTTGCCTTCGGTCTGACCATCGCCCTTGACATACTCGACGTTCAGGTTCAGAACCTTGTCATAGTTCTGCAGCTGGGGCAGGTAGGTGGCGTTCAGGAAGTTATCCGTGGAGTTGAAGATGTCGAGCCAGACGTTCTTCACCGCGGCATCTTCCTCGCTCAGCTGGTTGCTGAAGGCGGGATTCGGAGCAGTGGCATCCAGGAACGCCTCATAGTTTGCCGCTGTGACAGCGCCGTTGAGAGCATAGAAGCAACGGGTTGCTTCATCATAGTAGTACAGGTCCTCGGAAAGGACGTTGCCCGCGGCGTCGGGGATGCTGATACCGGTCATGATATCAATGCCGTCGAGCGCGTTGCGCAGGGTGCGGAGCGTCAGGTAAGCCTGAACGTCGGCATTCTGGGAGATAGTGCCACAGTAACCGTCGGCGATGGCGGCGACGGCGTCGCTGTTGGCATCATAGCCGAAGGTGGGAACGCCGATCTCCTTGGACCAGGCGTTGAAGATGGCCATACCCATGCCGTCGTTGTTGGAGACAACAACGTCGATCTGATCGCCGAACGCGGCGCTCCAGGTGTTGATGGCGTTGCCGGCGGTGGGAGCATCCCAGGTGGCGCCGGAATTATTCTTCATCTCCTGGGAGGCGAGCTCACGGACGACGAAGTCCTGTCCGCCGATGGCGATGGAGCCGTCTTTCACGTTGGAGGCAGAACCGTCCAGGTTGGTGCCGATGGGAGTAGGATCGACGTCGTTGATGTCGCCGACCTCGGTCTTGCCCTGGGCGCTGTCGGGAACAGCGGTGCCGAGAGCCAGACGTGCGCCGCGGGTACGGGCGATGGAGTCGTTGTGGCCGACATCGCCGATGCACAGGACGTAACCGATGATGCCGTCGCCGTTGCGGTCGATCTCAGCACCCTGGGCCTGCAGATAATCCACGATCATCTGGCCCTGCAGAACAGCACCCTGGATGGCGTCGAAGCCAACATAGTAGGTGTTTTCATTCCAGGTAAGAGCGTCCATGTCCAGCTCACCGGTCTGGCTGTTGGAAGGCTGACGGTTGAACCAGATGACCGGTTTCTCTGCGTTGGGAACGCCGGCGGCAAAAGCCGTGCAGCCCAGGGAGAAGACCAGCATCAGTGCCAGGGCAACTGCAAGGATTTTCTTCATGGTTTTTTCCTCCATTTCAAATTCAGGGATAGATCCCCTTTTTCCAATACTATCTTAGCAGACCGGAAAAGAAAAGCAATGGATTTTCTTTATGAAAAAAGTTAAGATTCTTCATTTCTCTCGTTGAAAGTGTCAAAAATGTACATCTAAAATTGTGCAGAGTGCATAATTACCCGAATGAAAACAGAATTCTTTGCCCCTCCACTGTAAACATGTTTTCTCTTGTGATAATGGAGGTGGCGGTATCAATCAGCTGATCGGGACGAAAGCTCTGACCTTCCAGAACTTTCCAGGCGGTCTCGACCCCAAGATAACCCATCGCGTAAGGATTCTGTACAATCAGGGCGGATACGGCACCGCTTCGCAGCAGGTCGATACAGCGGATATTCGAATCAAAGGAAATCACACGGACCCGGCTGCCCAGGTCAAGTGTTTCAGAAGCCTCTGCGACCCCGACCCCGAGAGGCTCGTTCAGCCCGATCAGGACATTGATCTCCGGGTACTCTGCCAACAGAGAGATCGCGCTCGTCCGAGCCGCGACATGATCGGTAAGGGAGTTGACCGTATGGATCTGCTCGACCCGGGGGTCCTTTTCGAGTTCCTCCCGCAGACCGATTTCCCGTTCCTCTCCGTTTCTGCTGACAAGTGCGAAATTCACAATGCCGACGGAAAGATGCGCCTCATCTGTATCAAGCGCGGCGGCTGCGGTAATTCTTCCGGCCTGAATGTTATCCGTTCCGATGCGGGCACTGACACGGGAGGAATTGACGTCGCTGTCGATCACGACAATTTTGATGCCGGCTTCTGCGGCGGCATCGATGGCAGGAGCGTTTTCCGTATAACTGATGGCAGAAAAAACAATGGCATCGGCGTGATTCCGGACCGCCTCTTCAATATACCGGTTCTGTCCGAGATAGTCTTCCTCTGTCTCCGGACCGCAGATGGTAAGTTCCACGTTGTATTCCGCCCTGGCAGCATTTGCCCCGGCGAAAACGGAACGCCAGAACTCGGTGGAAGTGGATTTGGAGATCAGGTAAATCCTGTACGGCGAGGAACGTTCCTGTGCCTGCCCGCAGGCGCTGAGCAGAAGCGAAACCAGAAGGAGCAGGAGCAGAGCCTTATTTTTTCTCATAATCGGTCTCCTCTCTCACCTTGGGCATGCGGATCAGAACACTGGTACCGCGGTCCGGTTCACTGTCAATCTGAATGCCATATGCGGGACCGAAATAAATGGTCAGCCTGTCATTCACGTTTTTGATCCCGATTCCCGCCCGGTCACTGTGGTCTTTCTGCATGATGGCAGAGATCTGTTCCTCTGTCATGCCGGACCCGTTGTCGGTTACGGTGAAGAGAATATCCGCTCCGTCTTCCCGGACGGAGACCAGGATCTCTCCGTCGTCGACAAGACCGTTGATCCCATGATAGATCGCGTTTTCAATGATCGGTTGGAGTGTGATTTTGTGGCAGAGATAATCCAGACAGGCTTCCTCGGCATGGATCGACCAGGTAAACTGGTTTTTATAGCGGTGCGCCTGAATCTCCAGATAGCTCTCCGCATGCTGCAGTTCGCTGCGGATGGGAATCAACTCGTGCCCGCGGCTGATGCTGATGCGGAACAGGCGCGCAAGGGCATTGACCATCTCGACAGCCTCGGCGTTTTTACCCTGTTCACACATCCAGGAGATCGAGTCCAGTGTGTTGTACAGAAAATGTGGATTGATCTGGGCCTGCAAGGCGCGCAGCTCCGTTTTTCGAAGATCGATCTCTTCCTCCCGGACCGTTTTCATCAGTTGCTGAACCTTGAGAACGAGGTCGCGGAAGGAGACGGAGAGATGGTGAATTTCCCGAACGGCGATCTTCGGCGGCTCATAGTTGAACCGGTCGGCGTCATCCTCAAACTGCTCCATGGCGTGTTCCAGATCCCGCAGAGGACGGGAGAGCACCGTGCTCATGACAGCACTGATCAGGAGTGCCGCAAGAAGTACCAAAGCAGCGAGAATCAGGAGAATTGTGCCAAGTTGCCGCAGACTCTCAGCCAGAAATTCCTGTAGAAAACTGACTCCGACCAGCCTCCACTGGCCGTTGCTCAGGGTTTTGACGGCATAGATAACCATGCCCTCCACATAGCTTCCGTCTTCCAGAGTGGCAATCCGGGTGGAGTCCTCTGTTTTAAGATCGGAGTAGATCAGTTGCTGCTGAGGATGATAGACGATGTTCCCGTCCGTGTCCATCAGATAGCAGTATCCGCGCCGCCCGATGCCGCTGTCGCTGATGTAGTAGGAAATATCACTGCAGCTGATGTCCAGAGCGATCCAGTGCTCGCCGCTTTCTTCCGCCAGCGGAGAGACCACCGTAATAACCCAGGGATACACATCCTGAAAGAAGGTCACAACATGCGGGGCGGAAACATATCCATCCGGCTCGGAGAGAAGGCGCTGCAGATCCAGAGAGAGATTAATGCCGTCTGACCGGGTTCCTGTCGGCGGACCGAATCTACTGTAACAGTGTGAGAGGTTTCCCGCAGGATCATAAGTGGACACTGCGACCACATCCGGACGGGTTCGAAGAAAGACATCAAAGAAATCGGACCGTTGCTTCTCAGGGTCGCTCATTTCCTCCTCCAGGGTGCGCATCACGGCGTTGATTTCGGCGAGATAGTCATCGACGGTACTGCTGACCTGCGTTACCGTGCGGAGGCTGTTTGTCCGGGCGGTTCCTGTAAGCTGCTGCTGGTATGTTCGCGCAAAGAGAAAAACTGCACCGGAGAGAACAAGAAGGACGATAGCCAGATTTGAGATTGTGAGAAGCGTGCTCATGTGGATACCGCGATTCTTCATACCGATTCCTCCGAGCGGCGCATCCTGACCGGACTGGTTCCGTGATATTTTTTGAAACAGTAACTGAAGTAATGCTGGTCGCTGTAGCCGCAGGCTGTGGCAATTTCCGCAATTTTCATCCCACCGGGCTGCTGAAGAAGCCGAAGCGCCTGCTCCATCCGTTCCCTGATCAGCAAATTGATAAAGGTATCACCGGCATATTTTTTCATGTTGGCACTCAGGTAATTCGGATTCACATGAAGCCGTTCGCTGACAGAACTCAGGCTCAGTGTTTCATCCGGGTACTCGGATGCGATAATTTTCATCGCCTGCCGGCACAGAGAACGAACCCCCTCTCCGGCAGAGCTGACGGAGATGCTTGATGTGGCGGTTCCAAAATGGGCGAGCCGGTCTTCGTATCGGAAAATACCTGCTTCAGAAGCGTTCTGCTGTGTTTCGACAGCTTCACGGCAGGCCTCCGTGCAGTTTCGCAGAGACGGGTAAAAACGACTGATGCCGAGAATACAGTTCTCATCCAGCATGCGCCGGCAGGCGTAATAGAGCTCATCCAGCGCCGCTCCGATCTGAGAAAACCCGTTCTCCGAAATAACCAGACTCAGAATCCTGCCTCCCGAAGCAAAGCTGCAGCAGCTGAAATACTTGCGCAGAATACGGTCGATCATATGTGCAGAGCGCTGATCCGCATGATGAACCCGGACGGAAAAGACAGCGATGTCATAGGGCCGGGTAAAAACCATCCCGCTTTCCAGAAGCAGGGCTTCGGCCTCCTCAGCGGAGTATTCCGCATAGGGATCCAGCAGGAGAGAGGCAGTGGTCAGATGCTTGCTGACATGCACATCAACCGGCAGCAGCTCCTGAAAACTCCTCTCCATTTTTTTGTGGATTTCGCACAGAGCGGCGGTGAGCTCTGCCACGCTGATCGGTTTCAGCAGATAAGAAATGACACGGTTTTCGATCGCGCGCTGTGCGTATTCGAAATCATCATAACCGGACAGAAATGCGATCGAAATGAGCGGCTGCAGCTCCCGGACACTCTTTGCCAGTTCTGTTCCGGTGATAAAGGGCATCTGAATATCGGTCAGCAGCAGATCCGGCTGCAGCTGTTCAACCAGCTGCAGAGCATCCAGGCCGTTTCCGGCACTTCCGACCAGGCGAAAGCCGATCTCCTCCCAGCGAATCATGCTGCAGACCGCTTCCCGCAGTTCCTCCTCATCGTCGGCAACTACAACAGTATAATACTCCTCGGCCACACTGATCCCCTCTTTTCCGGACCTGATTCTGGGTCTGATTATACAGATGACGTGCAGATTTGTAAAGAAATTATCAGACAGCAGAATACCCTCTTGCAGACCTGTGCATTTTTCGGAACGTTCTTCAGACGGATTTGTTGACATGGACCCGGAAGCGGGGTAGAATCAGCACAGGATTATAAAGTCTGACCTGGAGGGGATCGGAATGCAGTTATATGAATCCTATACAGCGAGTGAAACGCGCTATGCGCAAAGCGATTTTTACAGAAGGTGCGGGAACAGCGGCCTGATGCTGCCGCGGCTCTCGTTCGGCCTGTGGCACAATTTCGGGAACATCACGCCCCTTGGCGTGCAGCAGCAGATCCTGCGAACAGCCTTTGACGCGGGGATCACCCATTTTGATCTTGCCAACAACTACGGTCCTCCCTATGGAGAAGCAGAGACCAATTTCGGTATCCATATGGACCGCGACTGGCGGCCGTACCGGGATGAGCTGATCATCTCGACCAAGGCGGGCTATGACATGTGGCCCGGCCCCTACGGCAACTTCGGCAGCAGAAAGTACCTGATCGCGAGCGCGGATCAGAGCCTGAAGCGGATGCATCTGGACTATGTCGACATCTTCTACCACCACCGTCCGGACCCGGAGACCCCCCTGGAGGAGACCATGGGCGCCCTGAAGACCATTGTAGACAGCGGCAGGGCCCTGTACGTCGGGATCTCGAACTACCCGGCGGACCGCGCCAGGCAGGCGGCTGAAATCATGAAGGCCTTGGGAGTTCCGCTCCTGATCTGCCAGTCGCGCTACAACATGTTCACCCGCAATATCGAAGAAGAGCTGCTGGGAACGCTGGCAGGTGAGGGTATGGGCTGCATTGTGTTCCAGCCTCTCGCCGGAGGCCTGCTCACCGACAAGTATATTCACGGTATTCCGGCGGATTCCAGAGCGGGCCATGACCCCCGCTATCTGAAGCCCGATATGATCACGGAAGAGAAGATTGCACGGGTAGTCAGGCTCAATGAGCTGGCGGCAAAGCGCGGAGAGAGCCTGGCGCAGATGGCCCTGCAGTGGGTGCTGCGGGATGGAAGAGTGACCTCGGCGCTGATTGGCGCGAGCCGGCCGGAGCAGATCCGGGAGAACATCAAAGCCCTGCAGTTCCCGGACTTTTCCGCACAGGAACTGCAGGAAATTGAAGCGATCCTCGCGTGAATCCACAGGAGTGTATCAATGGATTTTGTCGCATTCATTGCTTCCGCCCGGGCTTATCTGGGCCGGTTCGAGGAGATTCTCAAGGACTTTGATGCAAACCTTCTGGGACTTCCCCTGAGAAAGTCAAAAAAGAGAAAATAAACCTTGTTCTCCGGAAACACCATGTGTTTTCGGAGCTCGTAGAAACACCGCTGTTACCAGGCGCCTTTGTGGCCGATGGTGACGGCGGCTTTTTCCGCGCCTGCCTGCATACATTCCGGCAAAGCGTTCCCGGAGAGCCAGCTGACCAGGAAGCCGGCAATAAAGCTGTCGCCTGCTCCCATGGTGTCGATCAGGGCGCAGGGAGCGGGGGCGCAGGAAACGAAGCACCGTCCGTCATAGGCCAGACTCCCCTGTGCACCGCGCGTGGCGATTACCAGCTTCGGCCCGGCGGCAGACACAGCTAGGATCTTTTCTTTCAGGCTGCTGTCATCCAGCGCATCATCCGAGAAAAAAGCAATGTCTGTATGTGGGAGGGCGATCCGACCCGCGGGGTCAAACGGG
>CADBWQ010000007.1 GCA_902798545.1 Oscillospiraceae bacterium | reverse complement strand
CAGCTGATACTCGAACGCTTTCTTGATTGCCTTCTTGGTCTTGAGGATGTTCGCGTTGGTGTTCACCGCGCAGCGCTCGATGTAGTAGGAACCGGGCACTTCGGAGAGCATCTCGGACATCTTGATCGGTGCGCCGCACCAGGCCTCGTCACGGCCATAGGGAGAGGTGGTGGTCTTCTGCCCGACCAGCGTGGTCGGGGCCATCTGGCCGCCGGTCATGCCGTAAATGGCATTGTTGACGAAGATGGTGACAATCTTCTCACCGCGATGGGCGGCATGTACGATTTCAGCGGTACCGATGGAGGCCAGGTCGCCGTCGCCCTGATAGGTGAAGACCAGCGTACCGGGACGGGCGCGCTTGGCACCGGTGGCGACAGCGGGAGCGCGGCCGTGGGCGGCCTCGTACATATCACAGTTGAAGTAGTCATATGCGAAGACGGAGCATCCGACAGGGGCTACGCCCATGACATTGCCGGCTTCCAGCTTGCCTTCCTGGACCAGCTCGTCGATGCTCTCCGCGACCAGGCGGTGGATAATGCCGTGGTTGCATCCGGGGCAGTAATGGAACTGCTTATCGGTAAGAAGCTTGGTTCTCTCAAATACTACGGACATTTTACTTACCCTCCTTCATCTCGAGGATCTTCTGCCTGATCTCTGCGGTGGTCGGGAACTGGCTGCCGAGGTGGCCGAAGAACTCAATAGGCTTCGCGCCGTTGATGGCGAGCTTGACATCCTCGAGCATCTGGCCTTCGTTGACCTCGACGTCCAGGACTGCCTTGACCTGATCGGCGCAGCATGCTTCTTTCAGTGCATCATAGGGATACGGCCAGACGGAGATGGGGCGGAACAGACCGACCTTGTGGCCTTCTTCGCGCATCTGGTCGACGACGGTCTTCACAATACGGGCGACCGTGCCGAAAGCTGTGACAATGATCTCGGCATCCTCGGTCTTGTAGCACTCCCACATCTGCTCGTTCTTGCGTGCCTCAGCGTAGACCGCCTGCAGCACGGCATTGTGCTCGGTCAGGGATTCGGTGTCGATATAGATGGAGTTGATGACGCCGCGCTTTGCGGGATCATCACCCGGTTTCCAACCGGTGCAGGCCCAGGGTTTCTTCTCCGGATCGACTTTGTAATCCACCATCTCCGGCATCTCCACCGGCTCCATCATCTGGGCAATGATGCCATCGGCGAGGAACAGAACCGGCATACGGTACTTTTCTGCCTTCTCGAAGGCGAACATCATGATATCGATGGCCTCCTGTACAGAAGACGGCGCATAGGTCAGCAGGTGATAGTCACCGTTGCCGCCGCCCTTGACGCCCTGGAAGTAATCGCCCTGAGAAGCCTGGATGTTGCCGAGGCCGGGGCCGCCGCGCATGACATTAAGGATCACGCAGGGCAGCTGGGCGCCGGCGCAGTAGGAGATACCCTCCTGCTTCAGGGAGACGCCGGGGCTGGAGGAGGAAGTGATGACACGGGCGCCGGTACCGGCTGCACCGTACACCATGTTGATTGCCGCGACTTCACTCTCGGCCTGAAGGAAGCAGCCTCCGACCTCGGGCATACGTGCGGACATATACTCAGGGATCTCAGTCTGCGGAGTAATGGGGTATCCGAAGAAGAAGCGTGCGCCTGCACGAATGGCAGCCTCAGCGATTGCTTCGCTCCCCTTCATAAGAGTCAGTGCCATATTCGTATCCTCCTTAGTCTCTTTCGATCCGGATTGCTACATCCGGGCAGGTCCGCGCGCAGGACGCGCATCCGATGCAGTCCTCAGGTCTTACAACCTCTGCCGGATGATAGCCCTTCGCATTGAGCTTGGTCTTCGAGAGCTCCAGCACGTTCTTGGGACATGCCCGGGCGCACAGGCCGCAGCCCTTGCAGACCAGCTCGTTGATGGTTACTGTCACTTTTGCCATAAACTCTACCTCTTTTCTCTGTTTATTGGTATTATGGTAGTCCTATGTGGTCAACCGCATTCCGCGGGGAAATACATGAGATTATAAATACTCCAGTTGCTGCGGCCGCTCTTCTTCCAGGCTGTTGATCCAGCTGTTCCAGTCACGCCGCATGTATATGTCGATGGGAAGCGGCGTCCCGATATATTTCGGATCATGGCCGGATTCCGCCAGAAAACGGTTCAGCAGTTCCTTCTTTCCGGAGGTGTACTTCACCGGTACGCCTGTACGCTCTGAGACCTCTTTGATGATCTCATAGCCATCATGCAGTTCCTGCACCGTCGTCATCTCGGCAAGGTTTGTGTTGTTGATCATCCCGGTGATTTTCAGGCGAGAGTGAATCTGCATTTCCTCCTGCAGGCGGACGACCTTCTCTACGGTACCTGCAAGAGGTCTGCGGATGTTCACGACGTTCAGTACCTCCAGTGCGCCCTCTTCCAGCTGCAGGAAATCCTCGTGATAGCGCCCCAGTGCCGTGGAACCCACTGCATCGCCGCCCACATCAAAAATGACCGTATCCCAGTCCATCGCGAAAGCCGACTGGACCTCTGCAGGAAGCGAGAGCGTCTCGATGCCGGAGTTTGCGAAATTTGGAGAGACCAGACGAATTTCCTTCATCTCTACCTGCTTTCCACGCTCAGTGAGGCGGAAGTAGGTGTTCACCATGTCAAGATCCAACAGCTCCGTTCGCTCTCCGCGCTCCGCTGCTGCAAAAGCAAAATTCAGCGCCAGCTCTGATTTTCCGCTGCCGTAATTTCCGATCAGAACCATCATTTTTTTCATGTTGGCGCCTCCGAAATGCCCACTTTTGATTTTAGTTTTATTTTATCACTCGGTCAAATTCCGGTCAATCAGCAAAATACACAGAAAAACATTATTATTAATTGCATCTTGACGACTAATTAAAATTTGTGTATCGTTTTTAGTGCAGAAATCTAATAGATTCGGATTTGTGCACTGTTTTACTCCAATTAAATTCCTATTTAATTCATAGGAGATAGGCTTTCAGACTCGAAACAGATAAGGCAGAAGAACTGATCCCCTCGACTTATGAAACAAGCCGAGGGGATTTTTCTGCACTCTTGTCTGTGTTTTCCCGTCTATGTTATTCAATAGCATCTGTTTCCACGATGAACCGGACGCTGCCTTTCCTTCCATCGGCAATCCCGCCGAAGTTCGTATACTCCAAATCTGCTGCACGCATCGCAGCCAGCTCCCGGGCCAGGCGGCGCAATCGCCATCCCCCGTCATCCGCCAGTTCGGCGATCCCATCTCGAAAAGCGGCGTTGCCCTGCTCCAGCTGATGCGCTGCATTATTCAACAGCTCACCGGCGTTGATGAGGTTCTGGATCTCCGCGTTGTAATCGAAATCCTCTGGAAGTGTTGTATCCAGTCCCGCAGAGAGTGCACTGACTTTATAGATAAAATCCTGAATCACTGCCGAGTCGCGAACGGCCCGAAGTGTCTGGGCCGCTGTCCCAAGCTGTTCCGCCGTCGCCCTCAGGGATTCTGAGATCATGTCCAGTTCCGTACCGCCTGTCCCGGCAATGGCGTCCGTATAGCTTTTCGCCTGCTGGAGAGCATCGTTGGACTGGCCCAGACTGTAGCTGATGGTTCCGATCTCTTCAATTGTCTGATTCAGGCTTTCTCCGGCCATGTCAACCGGCTGCGTGATATCAGTCCACAGTCTGTCAATCTCACTGCCCAGCGCAGCGCTCAATGTAGCATTCAGCGCACTCTGCTGCTCTATACTCAGCTCCATCCCGGTCATTTCATCTGAAAGATCAATAGTCAACGCCATTTCGTTGATCTGGATCCGGGCCTCCTGCAGAGCTTCCTGTGCAGAATCAATCTCCTGTGCGAGGCGGGCGTAGGCTTCTGAAGCTGCGGCATTGGCCGCCATGGCTCCCTCAATCGCACCGGAGGCATAGCCGCCGTATTCCACAACCCATGAGAGAACGTTTTGCAGGCCGCTCAGAGAATCAGCCGCCTCAGTCAGAAGATCGCTTGCATCGTCCAGCTGCTGTGGCGGTTCGGTAAGCGCATTCTCCAGCCCCCCGACCTCTGCCGCAATTCTCATCACTTCATCCTCCAGCGCAGGGAGATCAGCAGCCAGATTCTGCACCGTCCGCAGCATTTCGTTCACGCCGCCGGTATAGGCGCTCATCCCGTCACCAAAAGCCTCGCTGCCCTCAGCAAGCTGTGCCGCCGCGTCATACAGTTCATCGATGTCGGCGGTGAGGTCGTAGAGGTCGTCCAGATCTTTCTGTTCCAGATTCTCGAACAATCCGTTGGAAAACACCGTCGCCGTGAAGTCCAGCTTGAATTCTCTGACATCCGCTTCGAGCTCAGCATAAACCGGAAACTCCAGGTCCTCCGTCAGTTTGTTGTCTGCAAAGGTTATGGCTTCCGGCAGTCCGGATACCGCCCAGCCAAGGAAGGCATTCTGTTCTCCGAGGCGCAGGATTTTCCCATTGGTCACTCTGATATTGGAAAACACTTCATCCGGCAGCATTGCCATTGTGATGGCAAGAAAGGGGATCTTTGTCTGTACATCCCGCGGAGTACTGCCCAGAAGGGAAACGCTTCTTGTCTCCCGGGTTCTGTTCTCATAGTCGAAACGGATCTTCAGGTGTCCGCTTTTCCCGGCAAGCGCATCAGGCTGAACGGGCACGCCGTCCAGTGTATAGGATATTTTTACCGAAACCGGGATTCCTTCCCGGCTCTTCCCCTCATAATGGATCTTTTCTCCGTGATCCTCCCAGAAAAGCGTCCCGTCTGCCCGCTGCCGGAATTCCTCGTCGCCCTCGGTGTTACGGATACTGTCCAGATTGCTTCTGTCGAGAATGTACCCGTTCTCTCCCGAATAGTTCAGAATGGCCTCCACCATTGCGCTCCTGAGGCTCCCGTCGGGGTTTGCCTTGATATAGACTGTCTCCTCCTTGTCGATGCCGTCTTCGCTGCGGGTTTCCTGCACTTCGGGTAAAGCTTCTGTCGAATCGTGATGCAAGGCGACAGATGCTGCCGGCATCACTGCTTCAGCAGTAATATCCGGCTCCGGGGTTGTTTCCGCATCCAAAATGATTTCTGTTGGTTTCTTTGTGCAGGCTGTGAGCAGGCTCAGGCATGCCAGCAGGCCACAGAGCACAGTTCTTGTTTTTTCTTTCATTCTGTTCTTTTCGTCTTCCATGCTCTTCCTCATTCTACATTCTTCAGCGCCAGATCCATCGGAACCTTTTGCAGGCGGCGGTTTTCAAGAATGGCGACAATCGCATAGGTCCCGAGTCCCAGCATAAACATCTCTCCGAAGATAGCCGGGTCAAGATAATAGGGGATCCAGCCTGAAATGCTGCTTACCATGTAATACCGGAAGATCCAGCGCATTCCGCGTTCCACCGTCGGCATCGTGATAATCAGAAAGAATATAACCGCCAGTGTCGTTGGCATGATGTAAAGATGACTGATTTCCCGGCCTGAGTACCCCAGGATCTTCGTCATGGAGATGGCCTGCGCATTCTTTTCAATGATTATTTTTGACAACAGATAAATGAGGATCATGAAGATGATCACGGCAAATCCATCCACCAGATACATCATGCTCCCCATCGACACATCAAGCTGCCGGGATATCTTGGTCAGATCTTCCAATGTTATTACAGAGCCAATGTACTTTTCGTCGATGTCCGTGATCTCCGTATCGGAGAAATAGCCACAGAAATAGTCCCTGTCCTCTCCCATCACATCGTTGAGGGCCGTCCGTTCCATGAAGATCGCCAGCGCCCCGTCGTAGGGATAGATGTGGTCGATGTGAAAGTCGTACATTTTCTCACCATATGGCTCTTTCAGGTGGACGGTATCCCCGACGGAGAGATTGTTCTTGTCCGCATAGGCAGAGGATACGCTGACCCCTCTCTCCAGATGCACATACCGGCTGTCTGTCTCTACGCCGTAGAGCATCAGGTTTTCAAGCATATAGCGTTCATCCGTTGTCTTCAGGGTAAAAATGCTGAACTTCTCAGCATCCGTATTATCGGTCTCCACCCCGTCAACGAACTCCATCATCGCCACAAGGCTCCGAAGCTTGTGCTCCTCATCCAGTGCATCCAGCGGAATGGTCAGCACATACTGGTAATTACAGAGCAGATTATCGGCGATATGCATCTGATAGTGCTCCAGCACAGCAGGAAACAGCAGACCGAACATCAGCAGGAAATTTGAAAACAGGATCCCAACCAGCAGGAGCAGATAGTTGCTCCTGTTCTGAAACAGAACCCTCAGCCGAAAGCGGGTAAAAAAGCGGATGTGTCTGTTCAGCCGGAATGCTTTCCGATTCTTTTTGCGCGTCAGTTCTCTTCGCAGAAACTGCAGCGGCGGCAGGCGAAGTCTCCGCTGCAGGATCAGGAAATTCACGGCCGCCATAAGAATCAGCGGCACGACAGTCGTCAGCAGGAATGCATCCGCATTCCAAAGAGTAACGTAGGTCGGCAGGCTGTAGCTGCCATAGTACAGGGCGGCACTCACTTCTTTGAAGATCGTGTACCCCAGGATATTTCCGATCATCGCGCTGATCACCGTTACCAGCAACGGCATTGCCATATAGTGCCGTATCAGTTCTCCCCTGGTGTATCCGGATGCCCGCAGCGTCCCGATTACGCCTGCTTCCCTCGCAATGGTATTGCTGATGGTAATTGCCATGACAAAAGCCATAATGACAATGATGATGTACAGAAGGATCATCATCATGACCCGATCGCCGCCCATGTCATCGCCCGTGAACATGATGGCCTGGTTCCGGTAGCGTGGGACAAAGTCCTTGAGCTTAATCTCCTTTCCGAGGGCTTTCATCAGCTCGTCGGCCATGTCGTTCTCTTCGCGCTCACCGGAGGGCGGCGTCTGATACTTCCAGGCGTAGACATAACGCATGGTGTCCCTGCCGTAATCAGCAAACTCCTCCGGCGTGACCAGCGCCACACCAAACTTGATCGAGTCGAACATTGAATCACTGTTATCAGCAAAGAGCGTGCTGTAATCCGAGAGTGCGACGAATCCCGTGATCGTCCAGTGGTAGCTGTCGCTCTCCAGCGTGTCTCCGATCGACAGCTTGTTGTTGTCGGCATACATCCGGTCGATGGCAATCTCTCCCGGTTTAACCGGCAGGTCCCCTTTCATAAGACAGGCTCTGTTTACTTCTTCCCGGATTGCGAAGAGACGCATTGTCGAGTCGTTATGAAGCGGTTCATCCATGAAGTACAGATCATAAATCCGGATTCCAAGAGCAGAAACCGCCTTCCGCTGAGCCCGGTTCATCTCTTTCTGTGTCTCAAAATGCCCATCCTCGATGTTATAGTCCTCAAAACTGTTGTTGTATGCCGTAATCATACTGTTGTCCGCTACCAGGAATCCTGAAATGAAGCCGATCGACAGAATCATCAGCAGGAAAATGACCGCATATTTTCCCGCCTCGTCCCTCAGTTCCCGGAACAGCCGCTTATGAAGAGGGTTTCCCATGGTCTCTCCTCACCACTCCAGGGCTTCTGCCGGAAGTTTGTTTGTGTTCAGACTGTTGTCACGGATCATACCGTCCCTCAGGCGCACCACACGGTCCGCCATATGCCGGATCTCTCCATTGTGCGTCACCATGATGACCGTGTTCCCGTATTTCTGGTTCACGGTCTCGATCAGCTTCAGGATCTCCTTGGAGGTGTTATAGTCCAACGCGCCGGTCGGTTCATCACAGAGCAGGATATCCGGATTCTTCACAATAGCACGCCCGATGGAGCAGCGCTGCTGCTGACCGCCGGAGAGCTGATTCGGCAATTTGTCCCGGTGTGGATAAAGGCCCAGGGTCTTCAGCAGCTCATCCACGTTCAGCGGTTTATCACTCAGATAGGCGCCGACCTCAATGTTCTCTCGGACAGTCAGGTTCGGGATCAGATTATACATCTGGAAGATATATCCCAGGTGTTTCCTGCGGTATCGGGTCAGCTGCTTTTCCTTCATTGTAGAGCGATGCTCGCCGCTGATGCAGATATCCCCGCTGTCTGCGCTGTCGATGCCCCCAATGATATTCAGGAGCGTGGACTTCCCGGAGCCGGACGGCCCGAGCAGTACACAGAACTCTCCTTTTCTCAGCGAGAGGTCTATCCCTTTCAGGACCTCAACACGGCTGTCTCCCTGTCCGAATGCTTTTTTGATTCCATGGATTTCAATAAACATGATCCTTAATGTCTGCTTTCGTTCGGAGTTAGATTAGAACACTCTTCTTTTAATTAGATTTGTTTAATCTTCAGCTGCATTATATGCATCTAACCGTTGTTTGTCAAGGGAAGGTGGCTGCAGAACCTGGTGCAGCGCAGGAACAGCATAGACATCAGCTATGGGAAAAGGCGGCTTCGCATGTTTGAGTCAAACTTGCGAAGCCGCCTCTGGTTTTCATGATGAGATAAGCTGTCCACTCTGCTTTACTATCTTTTCCCCAACTGCCAGAAGGCAACAGCACCCGCCGCGGCGACGTTCAGAGAATCGACCCCGTGGGCCATGGGGATTTTTACGGTATAGTCGCAGTCTGCGATGGTCTGATCCGCCAATCCGTCACCCTCCGTACCAAGGATGACGGCGAGCTTCTCCTCTGCCATGAGTTTGGGGTTGTCAATACTGACTGTCTCATCCCGAAGTGCCATAGCTGCGGTTTTAAAGCCGTGGGTTCGGATAAGTTTCATTCCCTTCTCCGGCCAGTCTGTCAGCTCTTCGCCGATCCAGGCCCAGGGGATCTGGAATACCGTTCCCATGCTGACGCGGATGCAGCGCCGGTAGAGCGGGTCGGTCGAAGCCGGGGTCAGAAGGATCGCATCCATCCCCATTGCAGCCGCGGAGCGGAAGATTGCGCCCAGGTTTGTCGGGTTCATCACATCTTCCAGCACGACAATACGCCTGGTGTTCTCGAGAAGCTCTTCCGGTGATGGCAGCGGGGGCCGCTTCATAGCGCAGAGGACACCCCTCGTCATCGGGAATCCGGTCAGCTGCTTGAGGCAGGCTTCCTCCGCAACATAGACCGGAACATCCGGGCACCTGGCGAGGATCTCCTGCCCCTTTTCCCGGCCGTCCAGCATCTTTGGCAGCATCAGGAGCGACTCCGGCTCGCAGCCGCCTTCCAGCGCCCGCTCGATCACATGCGGGCTCTCAGCGATAAAGAGGGAATTCTCAATTCCATGGTGGCTCCGCAGCTGTGTCTCGGTCAGGCGGGCATAAACGTCCAGTTCCGGCGCGTGAAAATCCGTGATCTCAATAAACGTATGGCTCATTTTGCGGTACCTCTCCGATAAATAGCAAAGCGCTTCTATTGTATTTCTTTTCCGCGCTTTGTCAACAGTTTTAAGGACGCTGAAGCATTTTCCTGCTTGCAGCGTCCTTTGCTGTCTTCTATTCTTCTCTACAGACTGTTGCGATATTCATTGGCACTCATATCCGTGAGTTTTTTGAATACACGGGAAAAATGTGCCATATCCACATATCCAACCCGCGCTCCGATTTCCCCTACCTTCAGACTCGGATCGGCCAGCAGCCGCTTCGCTTCCTCAATCCGGAGACCGTTGAGAATGTCATAAAAGCTCTTCTCCGTATATCGATTAAGGAGCTTGGAGAGGTGCCACTGGGAGACATAGCATGCATCTGCCACCTCCTGCAGGGTCAGCTTCTCTGTGAAGTGCTGCTTCATATAGTTCATCGCCTGATTGACAAGGAAGCGCCCGGCACGGCTGTTTTCCGCCTCTGTTTCCTCTTCCGGCTCTGCATCTGTCCGTGACTCTCTGGCAAGCCGCCCTGTCATCACAGTGAGTGCCTCGCGGATTTCATCCATCTTTGAGGGTTTCAGGAGGAAGCGGGTGACCCCCAGCCGGATGGCCTCCTGGGCATAACTGAAATCGCGGTATCCGGTCAGGACCGTCACCTGCAGGTCCGGGAACTCTGACCTCAGCCCCGCCAGCATCGTCAGCCCGTCCTGTCCGGGCATACGGATATCGGTGAACAGAATCTGCGGATGCAGGCTGCGAATGAGCTCCGCCCCGATTCGGGCATCCCCCGCGGTCCCGACCACCTCGCAGTTCCAGTCTTGCCAGCGGACAACTTTTGTCAGTCCTTCCAGGATTAGCTTCTCATCGTCTATCAGTACAACACGGTACAACGTCGCTCACCTCTCCGGCTTTCTGTCCTGATTTTATCCTTTGACTGCCCCTGCCGTCAAGCCTTTAATGATGTGCTTCTGCAGGCAGACATAGACCACAAGCACCGGAATCACCACCAGCACCACCGACGCCGCCATCAGGCCGTAATTAACGCCGGCCTGAGAGCTGATCTCGTTAAGAAGGCCTGTAATGGCCCGTTCCTGTGGATACCGGAGGAAGAACGACTGGGTAAACAGGTCGTTATAACTCCAGAGGAAAGCAAAAATCGCCACTGTTGCAAATGAGGACTTTGCAGCCGGGATGATGATATGGAAGTAGATCCCAAACACATTGCAGCCGTCCAGGTAGGCGCTCTCCTCCAGTTCGATCGGCACCGACTGGATAAAGCCCATGAGGATCACAATCGCGAAACACAGATTGCCGGCGATCTGCGGCAGGATCACCGCGAGCAGGCTGAGCCAGCGGTTGCCTGTCCCGGCAATGCCCATGACTGCCTCCATCCGGAAGACAGGGATGATCGTGGAGAACACGGGGAACATCATGCCTGCCATGATCAGGCTGTAGAGGACCCCCCTGCCTGGGAAGCGGTAGCGCACCAGACCATAGGCCGCGAGCCCCGCAAGGATCACCACTGCAACGGTTACCGTGCCGGAGATGATGAAGCTGTTCAGATAGGCGTTCTTAAAATCCGAGCGTTCCCAGGCGGTGATATAGTTGTCCCAGGTGAATGCATCCCCCAACGGCAGAGAGAAGGAGTCGGAGATGATGAGGCCCTTCTTGCGGAAGGAATTGAGGAGTACCCATATGAAAGGATAGATCGTCGTAAGCGCCCATAAGCCAAGGATCAGATAAGTCAGCGTCTGAGGAAGTGTTTTTCTTCCTGTGTTCATTTCCGTCCTCCTTTCAGATGTCTTCAGAGGGTCTGAAGACCCTGTTTGCGACGTTGGACAGCACCACGCCCAACACCACGATAAGGACCGCAATGGTGGAACCATAGTCCACGTTCATCTTGTTGAAGGTCTGATCATACATGTAGGTACCGGTAAGCCAGCCCTGATTCTCGGGCATGCCCGCACCGAACATGACCCAGGGCAGGTCAAAGACCTTGAGTGCGCCGGTAATGGCAAGGACGAGGCATGTGCAGAGCACATTGCGGAGCATGGGCAGCGTGACATATCTCGTCCGCTTCCATCCGTCAGCACCATCCAGTGCCGCTGCCTCATACAGATCCTGGGAGATGTTGTTGAGGCCGGTGATCAGGATTACGAAATAGAATCCCACATACTGCCACATGACCGGCATGAACATAGTGAAAAGAAAATGGGCCTGGTCCTTCCAGTCGAGCCATTCCACCAGAACTTTTCCGCTCGGCTTGACCTCTGTCGGAAGCTTTCCGAGGCTGAGAAGAACCTGATTGACCATGCCTCCCTTGTAGAGGAAGATGAGGTTGAACATCAGGCCGAGTGCCGTCGCCGAGATGACGATCGGGAAGAAATATACGGTGCGGAAAAACTGTGCGCCCACCCGGATGGTATCCACCAGCAGAGCCAGAATCAACGCGATCCCGACCTGGAAGACGATGGTGCAGAAGGTCAGGAGCAGAGTGTTTTTCAGCGCTGTTCTCATATACGGGTCTGCGAGCATCCGCTGGTAGTTTTCATACCATGGTGCGTTCAGTCCTTCCGCCGCTCTGCCGAGGCCGCCGATCTTCATGAAGGTATTGATGATATTCTGAAAGAATGGATAATAGAGGTAGACCATCAGAAAAAGGAAAGCCGGTACCAGAAAAAGGATCAGAGGGCTCTTCTTTTTGTAGATCATGGAGCTCATGCGTACACCACCCCATCTAAGAATTCAAGGCTGCTGCATATGCAGCAGCCTTGAGCCGGTTGCGATCAAAAGGTTCAGTTCAGTGCGATTGCGGAAGCAACAGCGTCCTCGGCACTCATCTTGCCGGTGACAACATTCTGGACGTTGGCGAACAGGTCTCCGCGGGCTTCTGCGGTGAGGAGGTCCTGTACGGCGCCTGCGATCGCAGTGATGTTGGCATTGGCATCAGCCGCGGACTGCTGCAGGGGGTTCAGTCCCGCCGGCTTTGCGCCGGATGCAAGGGCAGTCACTTCGGTGGTGACAAAGGTGCTCAGGGTTTCATCGGAGGTCAGCTGGCTGACAAACTCAACTGCGGCTTCACGCTTATCCGGATCGTCCCATGCTTTCTTTGTAATGAAGTAACCCATGGAGATGCCGCCGATGGCCTCAGAGGCGCTGCGGTCTCCCTTACCCGGAACATAGGCGATGGCAAAGTCTGCCAGATCTTCTGCATTCTCGGTGAAATATCCAACCTTCCAGCTGCCGTCGATCAGGAAAGCGGCCTCACCGGCGTTAAAGAGCTCCACCGTCTCCGCGTCAGACGCAGTCAGTGTGTTTGCGGGGAAGTAGCCTGCTTCATAGAGAGCTTTGATGTCGTTCAGACCGGCAGCCCACTTGGCTGCGGCTGCGTCATCTCCAGCGGTCGGGACATCGAGGTGGTTCTCGACCGTACCATTGTTCATAACCGTGAACTCAAACCAGTAGTGGGGAACTTCCACCAGAGAGCAGGCAATCGGAGTATATCCGGCTTCCTTGATGGTCTCACAGTCGGCAAGGAACTGATCCCAGGTATAATCCGGACCGGGAACCGCAACATCGCAGTCGTCAAGAACCGCCTTGTTCACGAACATGTTCTCCCAGTAGCCGGAGGAGGGAACGGAATACTGTTTTCCGTCGGCCGCGACAGCCATCATGCTGCTCTTCATGTTGCTCGCATAGTCGGGGTATTCCGCGCGGATCTCATCAATGGAGACGACCTTGCCGGCGGAGATGAAGGGTTCAGCATCGGCGTTGGTGAAGTAGAACAGCACATCGGGCTCAGAGCCGGTCTCGAAGTCGGTCAGGACCTTGGCTTTCCACTCCTCGTTTGAGGTGGCAGAACCGTCGTTGACCTTGTTGCCGGTAGATTCTTCATAGGCCTTGACAGCGTTTTCAAAGTTCTTCCGGTTGCCGTCGTCGCCGCCGTAGGAGGTGACCACGTTCAGGGTGACAGATTTGTCGGCAAAGGCCACGACCGAGCCAAGGCTCAGGATCATGATGACTGCCAGCAGCATTGCAAGTGTCTTTTTCATTGGATTGCGCTCCTTTATACAGATTTTGATGACATCTTTCATGTCAGTGATGTCATTATAAAGCAGGAAACACAGAAACTTAAGAGCTTCCATTGCCTTTTCTTGTCTTATTTTGTGGTGTTTCGCAGCGACAGACGGGCACGGGCAAGAATCCTGCCCTCTGTCCGCTGAAGTACCGTGATGCTTCCCTGCTCTCCGTAGAGAAGCTGCAGCCGCTGCTTCACATTGCGCAGTCCCACCTGCCCGGAGATGGTCTCCGTATCAGCAGTCGCCGATGCAAGCATATTCTGGATTGCAGCCAGATCCTCATCGCTCATGACGCCGTCGTGTTCACTCTCGAGGATCAGATGTTCTTCATCGCGATAGACCCTCAGGATGAGCTGGCCGCCCCCGTTCGGTGCCAGGTCATGCTCCACCGCGTTTTCCACAAGAGGCTGCAGGATGAGCCTCGGAACCATGGCCCCCAACAGGGTTTGATCGATTTCTCTCGTGATCACAAGCGCTTCTCCAAGGCGTTCGCGTATGATATACAGGTAGGCATCGACATAACCCAGCTCTTCCCGGAGCGGGATCTCCCCCTGTCCGTCTCTCCCCAGTGCTGCATCCAGCATCACGGAGAGCGCTTCGATCATGGCGCTGACCCGCTCATCTCCCGCAAGTCTCGCCTCCCAGTTGATGATCTCCAGTGTATTGTTCAGAAAATGGGGGTTGATCTGGGACTGCAGCGCCTTGACTCTGGCCTGCTGCAGGGCCTGTTGTTCCAGCCAGGAGCGCTCGAACTGGTTCTTCATCTCTGTCGACATTGCGTTAAAGTGTCGGTAAATCCGTTCGAATTCCTTGCTTCTCGCCCGCTCCTCGATCTGACAGCCCCGCTCCCCGCTCTGCAGCCGGTCGGTCGCCGAGAGGAGTGTCTCTACCGGACGTGTAACCTGGTTCCGGAACAGTACAATCAGCAGGAACAGAAGCGGCAGAACCAGCAGAATTACTGCCGCTACCGCAAGACGAAGCTCCGGCATGTCGCTGAGAATGTTATAAGGTTCAATTCTGACCTGCAGGCAGAGCCGGTGTCCTTCCAGCTTGCCTTCGAAGCACAGCTCCCGTGCTTGAGCTTCTTCCCCCTCGTCCAGGGGGCGCAGCGTGCCCTCTTCATCCAGGATCAGATCGTCCAAAACCAGGGATACGCCACTGATGTGCTGTACATCGTTCAGCGGCTCAAACAGTGCTTCCCGATCGCACAGCATTGCGATCGTGGCATAGGGCACAAAGTGGTTGTCCAACAGGTTTCGCGCCACATAGAGCTCTCCGTCGTAGTTCAGGAAGCGGATCGCAGTGTCCGCGTCTTGCATCGCCTCAAGGACTGTTGGCTCTACACTGCGGTGGTAATTTCTGGGGATGCTGTAGCCCTGGATCCCGCTGCTCATCACATAGGGGTAAATCCGAAGGTCCTCCCAAAAGCTGATGAACACAGCCCGGAGCATCTCCTCTCTGGAGAAATTCTGGTTCAGGTATTCGTTCACGCTGCGGTAGAGCGCCACACTGTCCCCATTCTGCTGAAACTCCCGATAGGCGCTGCGCACAATGCCGTCGTAACTCACAGCCTTGGAGGAGTCGAACACTGCGTTGAGCTTCCCTTCCATCTGCTGCAGCGCATGGTCTGCATCCGTCTCCAGCTGTGTGCGCAGGTTGCTTTCATAATTGGCATTCAGCAGAACCGCAGCGATTGTCACGATGATCATGATGGGCAGCACCCAGCAGATCAGCATCATCCCGACCATTCTCTCCCGCAGTGACCCAGGCTGCTTTTTCCTCTTCATTCTGTCTGTTCACCCCCAAAGCCGTAAGCGCGGAGAGGTTATCTCTCCGCGTTACATGGTCTTTCTTTATAGATTCAGCAGGTTGCTCCAGGCCCCGATGTATTTCTCTGCCTGCTCTCCGCTCTCCGCTTCAGCCGCCATGCGCAGCAGCGGTTCCGTACCGGAAAAGCGGCATATCACCCAGCTCCCGTCTTCAAAATACAGCTTGACACCGTCTTCACGGTTCACGCGCACGACACCATCAAGCGCAGGGATCAGTTTCTCTTCAAACAGCAGTTCCTGCAGCTCAGCTTTTCGTGCCGGTGTCATGCGGAAATCCGCCTCCCGATAAACAAGAGTCCCGACTTCCTCAGTGATCTCTCTGTAGATCTCAGAAATGGACTTCTGTGTCACGGCAAGCATCTCTACGAGCAGCGCCGCGGCATAGATGCCGTCCTTTCCGGAGATATGCCCTCGCACCGCAAGACCTCCGGAGCTCTCACCGCCGATAATGGCGTCGGTCTCCGCCATTTTGGCAGAAATCCACTTGAACCCGACCGGGAC
This sequence comes from Oscillospiraceae bacterium, assembly GCA_902798545.1. GTDB lineage: Bacteria > Bacillota > Clostridia > Oscillospirales > Oscillospiraceae > Limivicinus. The sequence goes on along the minus strand of CADBWQ010000007.1, from coordinate 72,589 downwards.
CTCATAGCACTGTTGTCCGAACTTCTCCGCAACCCGGTCCAGCAGATGGGTGGTAGAGTTGTTGCGCACGCAGGCGCCCTGCCAGCCCCGATATCGGACCAGATAATAGTAGAGCAGCACCAGCAGGGTGTTCGGATGGATAAACTGCCCCATTTCGTCGATCACACCGAGACGGTCCGCATCGCCGTCGGTGGCAATGCCGAGATTGCAGCAGCGGTCGATTACATAATTGCTCAACGCTGTAAGCGTCCGTGCGTTCGGCGCCGGAAGTTTCCCGCCGAAAAGCGTGTCGTGACGGTCATGGATCACTTCCAGGTCACAGCGGCAGGTCATCAGGATGGTGCGCAGACTGGTCTGGCTCACCCCGTACATCGGATCAAGCGCGATCTTCAGTCTGGCCTTTTTGATGGCGTCGATGTCGATCAGAGAGAGGATGCTGTCGATATAGTCATTCGACGGGTCGTCCTCCCGTACCAGTCCCATTCGGACAGCCTCGTCATAGTCGACGCTCGGGATCTCTGTCCCATCGATTCTTGCGATTTCCGCCTCAATCCGGTCCGTCACTTCCCGGTCAGCATCTCTGCCGCCGGCTGTGAAGACCTTCACACCGTTGTAGATGGCGGGGTTATGGCTCGCCGTCACCATCATTCCACAGGGCATTTGGTGGGTCTTGACCACATACATCACCAACGGTGTGGGGGAGGAGCGGTTGACCATCAGGGTTCGGAATCCATACCCGGCCAGCACTTCCGCAATCCAGTGCGCCGATTCCTTTGCGAGAAATCGCCTGTCATAGCCGACGCAGAGCTCTGCCCCGGTATGTCCTTCTTTTTTCAGCAGCTCGCAGAGTCCTGCTGCCAGCAGGCGGAGATTGGCTTTGGTGAACTCATCCGCGATCACTGCGCGCCATCCGCCGGTACCGAAGCGTATCATATTTCCGTCTCCTTTCTTTCCTGTCCCATCACGACTTCCGCCCGACAGGTGCTGCCTGGGGGGAGGATTGGCAGGGCTTCAACGTCTCTTCCGTCAACGGTGATCCTGCTGACGCCCTTTTCCACACCCTGCGGATTCGACACATGGATGATATAAGTGCAACCGCGCCACTTCCGCTTCACGGTATATTCTCTCCAGTCTGCGGGAATGCAGGGATCGATGTGCATGCAGTCAAAGTCCGGCTGAACGCCAAGCAGATACTGGGTCGCCGCATAGTAGGACCAGCCTGCTGACCCCGTCATAAACGGATGCCTTGCCCGACCGAATGCGCTGTGGTCCCGCCCGACCACAAACTGACAATAGCTGTAAGGCTCCGCCTGTCGGACTTCGATCCTGTCGTTCTGCAGAGCCGGACAGAGCGCATTGTAATACTTCATTGCGCGGCTGCCTCTGCCGAGCTTTGCCTCCGCCACCCATGCCCAGGGGTTTGGGTGACTGAAGATCGCTCCGTTTTCCTTCAGTCCGGGATACACCCGGGTGACAAAGCCGATGCCGTCGTCCGGTTTCGTATAGCAGGGGGCATTGAGCATCAGGCCATATTCGGTAAAGAGATATTCATTCACGCTGTCCATGGCCGAGAGGCCCTCCTCCCGTGTTGCCGCACCGGAGATCACCGCCCAGGTATTGGACTCCATGTGTACTCTGCCTTCCGTGTCTGCCTGCGTACCAATCTTCCGGTTGTCCGCCGTGATTCCGCGTATGAACCACTTCCCGTCCCACAGGACCTTCCGGCAGCGTTCCCGGACCTGAGCCGCAAGTTTACGATATCTGTCGACATCTTCTTGCCGCTCAAGATGCACTGCCAGTGCACAGAAGTTCTCCAATGCCCAGAGATGCAGGAAACTCACCATTGCGCTCTCCCCGCCGCCGAGATTCAGGCAGTCGTTCCAGTCGGCGCGGAGGCCCTTACAGATCCCGTTTCTGCCGATTTCCCGGGCGGAAAAGTCCAGAATTCTCTTCATATGCTCATAGACCGTACCCTCGCCGCCGCCGGCATAGGTCACGATCTCATCGATAAAGCGGTCCTCACCCGTCTCTCTGACATACTGCACCACTGCACTCACCAGCCAGAGCGCGTCGTCGGCACAGGCGTCTTTGATTCCGTGGACAAGCCGGTCCTTCGGCGGGGTCGGCACCACGGTCGGCGACTTGAAACTCTGCTGCTTTTCCTCCGGATCAAACCACCTTGGCTCAAACAGGTGCAGGCCGTAGCCCTCCCGGGTCAGCGCCCGGAGGAGCTCAATCAGGCGACTGCGGCACTTCTTCGGATTGGAGTGGGGCACCATCATGGCGTCCTGCGCCGTATCCCGATATCCCAGACCGACGCGCCCGCCCACCTCGATGAAGGAAGTGAAACGGGAAAACATGACGTTGATCTCACTCTGGTAGAGGTTCCAGATGTTGAGTTCCGTGTTCATGCCCTCGTTCGGTGTCTCCACCTGCATGCAGGAAAGCTTCCCGTCCCAGAAGTCCGCGAGCCGGAAGAAGTCCTCATCGACCCTGGCTCCGTCGTATTTTTCCCGCATAAGCTTTCCGGCTTCCACGCCTCCCTCTCCCAGAAGGAAGATCAGTCTTGTTTCCTCGCCCGGGGCAAGAGTCAGAGACTTTTTCAGTGCACCGCAGTGGTTGCCGCCCAGCTCTGTGCTCCCACTCATCCGGCCGGTTTCCACGGCCAGCGGGTTTCTCTCGGTGCGGTACGGTCCGATGAAGGCATCCCTCACGCAGTCATATCCGTCAGGCACGAAGTTGCCTGTGAAGAATTGGAAGCTGTTTTCTTCATAGTGCAGCTCATGTTCGATGATCCCGTTCTCATACCGGCTGCCCGCTGCATAGAGGCTCATTTGGAAATTTCGGTTGTCCATATCCACCTGGTGGAAGCTGAACTCCAGGTAGGAGAACACCGAAAGCTTTCTCTCTCTGCCGCTGTCATTGCGCAGCCGCAGATCCCAGATCTCTACCGGATCGTCCATCGCAACAAACAGTTTCTGTTCTGCAGTAACACCGCTGTAGTCGCTGTGGTACTTTACATATCCGAGGCCATGGCGACAGGAAAAACGCTCCTTCTGTTTGCCCACGGGCTGCCATGAGACCGACCAGTAGTCTCCGTCTTCCTCATCCCTGAGATAGAGATAGTGACCCGGTCCATCCATCGGTACACCGTTTGGACGAAAGCGCGTGATTCTGTGGTACTCGGAGCTTCCGCAGATCAGATAGCCGCCTGCCGTATGGTTAAAGACACCCATCATGTCTTTGGTCCCGATGTAATTCGTCCAGGAAACCGGAAGATCGATCCGGTCGATTACATATTCCCGGTTTTCATTGTCGAAATGTCCGTACTGCACTGCTTTCCACCTCCGCAGTCCTGTTGTCTCTCACAGTTTTCATTATACCCGATCCCCACTGAAATGGAAACGGTCAATCCTGCATCTTCTTGTCTATTTTTGGTTGGATTTCCCCGTTGTGTTTTTTCCGGCGCCAGCCGGCCGCTTGTCGCCGGATCAGGCACTCCTCTTCTCTTGGCAGGATTTCTGGCTATTTCCGAATTGTCCGCCCTTTTCAGACATTTCCGATTTCTCTGTCAGGACAGGCTTCAGAGCTCCGTTTGTAAAGAAGCCGATGGACGTGCAAGATTTCTCCTGAATTTGTGCAAACTCACCAGTTCATGCACTTATATTTGATTCCGAATTGACTTTCTGATGAGATTTTAATATAATATATGGGTATTATACCGTGGTTTTCATAGTAGTTTATTAATCAACTTACAGGAGGGAGTAACATCAATGAAGAAAGCAGCAAAGAAGCTCTTTTTCCTTGCTTGCTTCGGCGGCTTTGCCTATCTTCTTGGCAAGCTGGCTCAGAAGTCTGAAGTCCAGGAGAAGTTGTTTGAAGTCCTTGGCGAAGATACCTACCTTGCGATTCTCGACAAGGTCCGTCTCGGCGGCGACCTGCTCATGTGGCCAATCGATTACGTCAGAGCTCTGCTTCCGTAATCTCTGCGGAAAGCTTTTTTGAAAAGGAGTTAATCTATGAATCCGAAATATGAGCCTCTATTTACTCCGTTCAAAATCGGAGAGGTAGAGATTCCCAACCGCATCGTGCAGTGTTCCATGGGCGGCACGACCCTGTTCGGCTGGCTTGAACCCTCCCACTTTGACCTGGAAGGCGCCGACTTTCTGCTCAAGCGTGCCAAGGACGGCGTTGGTCTGGTTCTTCCCGGCATGCAGGTCATCCGTGACACCATGGGCCGCAAATGGCTCGACTCCAACCGTCAGATGTACCGTGTCCTGAAGCCTTATATGGACGAGTATCACAAGACCGGCGGTAAGCTTTTCATCCAGCTGGCCGGCGGTTTCGGCCGTTCCATGGCTGTCACCCCCTGGATGGCCGCCCTCGGCAGAAACGACCTGCTGAACAAGCTCGCCAGCCCCATCGTCGACGTGCAGTATGCCTGCGCTTCCGCCTCCGCGACGCCGAACCGCTGGGCTGACAACCTCACCTCCCGTCCCTTCACCGTTGAAGAGATTCAGGAGATGGTCTGGCACTTCGGCGCCACCGCCAAGAAGCTGCGTGAAGCTGGTGTCGATGGCGTTGAAATCCACGCGGTCCACGAGGGTTACAACCTCGACCAGTTCGCCATTGCGAACATGAACTTCCGTACCGACCAATACGGCGGCTCTCTGGAAAACCGTCTGCGCTTCGCCACCGAGATTGTCCAATCGATCCACGAGCAGGCCGGTGACGACTTCCCTGTCTCCCTCCGTTATTCCGTTCGCTCCTGCACCAAGGGCTGGCGCAAGGGTGCCATGCCCGGTGAAGAGTTCGAAGAGTTTGGCCGTGACCTGGCTGAATCCGAAAAGGCCGTCAAGATCCTGCAGGATGCGGGTTATGCCTTCCTCAACTGCGACAACGGCACCTACGACGCCTGGTACTGGGCACATCCACCACAGTACATGCCGGACAACTGCAACCTTGCAGATGTCGAACACATCCGTCAGTTCATCGATATCCCGGTCGCCTGCGCCGGCCGCATGGATCCGGTCAAGGCTGCGGAAGAGATTGCCGCCGGTCGTCTGGATGCTGTCGCCATTGCCCGTCAGAACCTTGTTGATGAGCACTGGGTCACCAAGATCAAAGAAGGCCGCGAAGATGAGATCCGGCCGTGCATTCGCTGCCACAACGGCTGCTTCAACTTCTCAAAGGCCGCTGGCACCGAGAATATGCAGTCTCTGGGCGATTCCCTGCACCTCGGCCGCTGTGCTCTGAACCCGCCCACCATGCAGCATAACCGCTATAAAATCGTCCCGACCAAGAAGCCCAAAAAGGTTGCCATCATCGGTGGCGGTATCGGCGGTATGGAGTGCGCACTGGTTCTGAAGAAGCGCGGTCACAATCCGGTCATCTTTGAGAAAGAAGATCAGCTCGGCGGTCTGTTCCTGACGGCCTCCGCCATGACCTTCAAAGAGAACGATAAGGATCTGCTCCGCTGGTACAGAGATGAGATCAAGCGTTACAACATTGATGTCCGCTTTAACACTGAGGTCAATGACCTCGGTACCATCAAGCGCGCTTTTGACGAAATCATTGTCTGCACCGGTTCCGTTCCCAGATCCATGCCTCAGATCAAGGGCTTTGACAAGACCCACTCCTTCCGTGAGCTTCTCCGTGAGCAGAGTGTCGAAGGCGACACCATTGTCTTCCTCGGCGGCGGTCAGTCCTCCTGCGAAGCGGCCTATGATCTGGTCCTCGCCGGAAAGCATCCGGTTATTGTCGAGTATGGCAACGACCTGGTTGCGGCACAGGCCACCTGCCTTGCGAACACATCTTTCCTGCGTGATGCCATGGAATACCATAAGGTTCCGGTCTATCTGCACAGCACCATCACCGAGATCGGCGACGGCTATTGCATGATCAAGACCCCGGACGGTACCTTCAAGCAGGATTGCGACGCCGTCATCAACGGCATTGGCTTTGTCCCGGCTCCCGTCGGCGAAAAGGGCGCACATGTCCACCGCGTCGGAGACTGCGTTGCCATCGGCAACCTGCGTACCGTCATCTGGCGTGCATGGGACGTCTGCATGAGAATCTGACCCTGAATCCTGATATCCTGGAAAAACATATTTGTAAGCCCTCCCCTTCCGGGGAGGGCTTATTGCATGTATTATCCGAGCGTTTTGCACAGTTCTCTCATCAGTTCAATTCCGGGGATTGTTCCCTGCCGGAGCAATTCTTCTGTAGGTACGGTTGAGAGGTCCGGCTTCCGGGCATAAAACTCACCGGGGAAGAAGAGAGAAAGGCTACCTCCCTTGGCTGAAAGCGCCAGGCCGTAATCCTTACAATATGGTGAGAGAACCTTTGCCGCTCTCTCAAAACATTTCCTATCTCCACTTTCCACAAAACATGCAGCCCAGTTTTCAGGCAGCACGCGCGGCGCTTCTATGGGTTTTCGATTTTTATAGTATTCACTGAGAGGAACAAGGCCTTCAAATGGCTGTCTCCACAGAATTACCCACTCCTCACTTTTCGGCAAGATGTTTTCCGCCACTAAAAGCGTACCCGATACTGTTTTTCCGCTTGTTCCCCCACTCTTCTCTTTCATTGGCGTGAACGCCGTCTCTGCAACAGTCACATTCCGTCCCACAATTTGTCCTCGCAGGACATGATAACGCTGACTCTGAGGAATTATCCGGACATCCGGAGTAAGTCCGAGCTCTGGGAGCAGTTTTTCCACAATTTCCTCACGCCTGGTATAGGTAACGCCTTCCATCACTTTATCGGCTGCAGCAATGCTTCCCGCTTCCATCCACGCTGTATTATAAGGTCTGCGAACCAGATATACTCCGATCAGGCGAAAAAGACATGCAAAAATAATAATCGGAACAGCGCTGTCCCAATGCGATACAAGTGCAAACAGGCCAATCAGGAACAGCACTAGAGAAGCCAACAGTGACAGACGCACTCTTTCATGCTGCTTTTTCAAGTTTTCAATCGCCACAGTTCCATTCTCCCTTCTCTCATTGTATTAACGATACGTAAAAAAGCAGTTCTTGTCAAGCAGTTTTGGCATCTTGCACAGTTTTCAACACCCTATTCTGTGCAAGGTGCTGAAAAAGCACATATTTGTTGACACTGCAAAGATAACTCTATATAATACAAGTAACATGTAGGACAAGTTACAGGGTAGCCAATGGAGACGACTGACATGGATATTGTCCGGATCGAGAAAATTAATCTCGTTGACGCGGTTTATACGCAGCTTCGTGATCTCCTCATCTCGGGGAAATGGCCTGAAGGCACAAAGATCCCCAGTGAGAACGAATTATGCAAAGATTTTTCTGTCAGCCGTGTCGTAATCCGTGAAGCACTGCAGAAGCTTCGCGGCGAAAAACTGCTTGTCACTCGTCAGGGCGTTGGAACCTATGCTGCCAATCCCTCCAACTTTGAGCCCACTGAAGAGAAGATCGTCCTGAGTGAAAAGCTATATCGGGACTTTCTGGACTTCCGTGAAGCGGTTGAAAACACTGCAGTCAGATTATCCAAGCAAACTGCAACTGAAGAAGATTTCCTGCGGATGGAACAGAGTGTGGATGCCATGCAGGCTGCTTATGATGACAATGAAGCATATAATCTTGCCGATTATAATTTTCATCTCGCTGTTGTTTCTGCCAGCCACAATGATTTGCTGATCCGCTCTATGATCTCCAATCAGAATACAATCATCGGTCTCTTCACCGCGATGAACGCAGTACCTGATTCCCGGGACTTCGGTGTCTCCTCCCACCGTCAGATTGTAGAAAACCTTCGTAACAAGAAAACCCGACAGGTGATTGACGATTATGCGGAGATGGGTAAATACAATCTCACCAGGCTGCATCATTTCTTCAAGAATTCATAAAAGAAAGCGCACCCCTATATGAAAGGGCTGCTTTCTTTTAAACGGAACTTGTATGACATCTTATATGTTATATGTTATGTAGTTGTTGTGATCAATAGGCCTGTAAAGGTCATTGAAATATTTTTTCAGAAGGAGCGTACCCATGAAAAACTTCAAGATCCTCGTCGCAATGGTCCTTGTCGTGCTGATGCTCGGCACCTCCGCAGTTGCCTTCGCTGATTACCCCGAGAAGGCAATCGAAGTCCTGATCCCCGCTGGCCCTGGTGGAGACACTGATACCACTGTCCGTGCCATCTCTTCCTCCCTGACCGAGCTGCTTGGTCAGCCTGTTGTTGTGACCAATATGCCCGGTGGTGCCGGTACGGTCGCCATGACTGAGCTGCAGAATCGTGATGCCGATGGCTACACCGTGTTCTATCACCACGTCGATACTCTGTTGCTCGAACTGCTGGGTCGTATGGATGAAGACTGGAAGTGGGAAGATGCGCTTGACATCTCCGCAGTGACTGGCGGCGGCAATACTTACTGCCTCTTTGTCCGTAAGGACAACGACAAAGGTCTGAAGACCTTTGAAGATGTCGTCAACTATGCCCGTGAAAATCCTTACGAGCTGACCTATGCTGTCGAAATGGGCGGAACTCTCCACATGCACGCGCTTGCCCTCATGCAGGCTCTTGACATTGAAGTTGACTGCATTGACCTTGGCGCTGCCAGTGACCGCACGGTCGCCTTCCTCGGTGGTCAGTGCGACATTCTGGAAGGTCTCTATAGCCAGGGCAAGGAATACATCGAAACCGGTGATTTCATTCCTCTGTGCGTGCTCGGCAATGAGCGCAACGAAAACTTCCCCGACATTCCCTGCTCTAACGAACTCGGCTTCCCCTTCGGTGCAGAGTGGTTCTACTACTTTGGATTCAAGAAGGGCACCGATCCCGCAATCGTGGAAGCTTTCACCGCAGCAGTGAAAGAAGCTGTCACTATGGAGCCTTACTCTAATGCGCTGGATCTCTACAACTTCCATGCGAACTTCCAGCCCGGTGAGGACGGTGTAGCATTCATGAAGGGCGTCCAAGAGGTTTATGCCCCCATGGCAGAAGCTTTGATGGGCTAAGCAGATCAGCCTTTATGGTCTGATTTCCGGTCCCTGAGTACGCGGCAGGTATCCATCGCGTTACCTGCCGCATTTCAATACATGGGAGGCAAGTTTAAGAAGATGGACAACAAACAAAGAAAAAATTATATTGATCTCATCTCAGGGCTGGTCGTCATGGCTCTCGCTGCCTTTTTCTATTGGACGACCATTGGCACAAAATCCTTCATGCAGGCCGGTCGTGGCCGCCTTGCACCTGATGCAGTCCCAAAAACCGTGGCTATCGCCATGTTTGTCTTGGGAATCATTATCATCGTTAAGTGGATCATCAGCTCTTCCCGTGGTAAAGTCCCCCCTCTGGAAATTGTAGATGACAGCGAAGACTGCGTTGGCATGACGGAGGCGCAGGTCCGCAATCGTCATCTCTTCCAGAAGATCACTATGCCCCTCACGCTGCTGTTGATACTCCTGTATCTCATCGCAATGCCCCGTATCGGTTTCACCATTTCCACTTTCTGCTTTCTGGCCTTACAGATTACACTGCTTTCTACAGATCTCTCCGCAAAGAGTTGGCTGAAAAACCTTCTGATTGCTCTGATTGCCGCTTTGTTGATTTACATTATTTTCGGTTGCGCTTTTGGTCTTGCTGTTCCGAAAGTATCGTTTGTAGATCTCGGGCTTGGTAATCTCTATCGCTCTGTTTTCGACTGATCTGCAATCTCACTAGAAAGGAGAATTTGGTATGCTGCAATTATTTGCCCAAGGTTTCCAACAGATGGCCAGCTGGCTGAACATCGCCATGGTTGCGTTCGGGGTATTCCTGGGTGTTGTTTTCGGCTGTGTGCCCGGTCTCAACGGGAATACTGCCTTAGTTCTGGTTCTTCCTCTATCTTATAAACTGCCGCGCATGGCGGCCTTCGCTCTGATCATGGGCATCTATATAGGCTCCTGCTCCGGTGGTTTGATCTCTGCCATTCTTCTGAACATCCCCGGTGCCGCTTCTAACGTGGCCACTCAGTTTGACGGTGCACCGATGGCACGGAAAGGAGAAGCCGGGAAAGCTCTCGGAACCGGTATCTTCTACTCGTTTTTAGGATCCATCATCGGCTTTATCGCATTGTTCTTCCTGTCCGGCCCCGTTGCCGGCATTGCCATCAACTTTGGAAAAGCCGACTACTTCTGGATGGCTTTCTTTGCCCTGACGATGGTTATATCTCTCTCCAGTAAGAATCTTTGGAAAGGCCTCGCTGTGGCCTGCTTGGGTTTACTTTGTTCATTTATCGGTGCGTCAGAGGTTGACGGTACCACCCGCATGACCATGGGGATTCACGCTCTGGACGCTGGCATCAATCTGATTCCTGCGCTGATTGGTATTTATGCCGTCGGCGAACTGATCAACGCCTCCAAATCTTTCGATAAGAAAGTCAAGCTTGAGACCAACTATAAGATTAAGGGCTTTGGCTTCTCCTGGCAGGAATTCAAAGAGCAGTTTGTGAATATGCTAACCTCCGGCGTAGTAGGAGCTTTTATTGGTATTCTGCCCGGCATTGGCGGCATGACAGCTAACCTCGTGGCCTATTCTGTTTCCAAATCTACTTCCAAGCATCCGGAAAAATACGGCAAAGGATACATGGGTGGTTTGGTTGCATCTGAAACTGCCAATAATGCCTGTGTCGGCGGTGCGATGATTCCTCTTTTTGCCCTTGGTATTCCGGGAGATACCTTCACTGCAGTTATGCTGGGCGTCATGATGGTTCACGGTCTCCAGCCGGGTCCCCTGGTCATGACCAAGAATGCGGATTTTATCTACGGCATCTTTGTCGCGTTGATGCTGGCCAATATCTTCTGTGTGATTCTTCAGTATTTTGGCATTAAGCTGTTTGTCCGCATGCTCGCGGTTCCAAAGCATATTCTTCTGCCGATCATCATGGTTCTGTCCCTCGTTGGTGCTATAGCTGTCAATAACCGTATTTTCGACGCATGGATCGTATTGATTTTCGGTATTGTCGGTATTGTCATGAATAAATTGGAGTTTCCTATTACCCCGATTATCCTTGGCTTTATTCTTGGTCCGCTGGCAGAAACCAACCTGCGTCGTGCCCTAATGGTAAGCAAAGGGGCTTTTCTTCCCCTTATCTCCAACACTCCTTCCATTATTCTGATTTCTCTTTCTGTCCTGTCGCTTATTCTGGCCCCGCGTCTTCTGAAGCGCGAAGCCAAAGCGCAGGCTGAGCAGGAAGCGGCAGAGCAGCAATTAGCAGAGAAAGCATAATCATCTGGCATATGCTGACCTATTATAACTCTTTACTCCAGGGCGACAACGGTGCTTTAAAGCGAGCATTGTACAAATCCATCGGCTTCACGGAAGAGGCTCTATCAAAACCGCTTGTTGCTGTTGTCAATTCCTATACCAACGCTACGCCCGGTCATGCCATCCTGAATCTTTTACAGGACCAGGTTGTGCGCGGTATCGAAGCAGCCGGGGGCACCGCCATGTTATTCTCGACCATTGCCCCCTGTGACGGCATTGCTGAAGGGCATGAGGGCATGCGCTATATCCTGCCTTCACGCGATCTGATCACCGCATCTGTGGAGTGTATGGTACGGGCACACTGCTTTGATGGTCTTGTACTTCTCGGCTCCTGCGACAAGATTGTTCCTGGAATGCTGATGGCAGCAGCGCGACTAGACCTTCCGACGGTGTTTCTTAACGGTGGGCCAATGTATCCGGCTCGGTGGCGTGGGAAAGACTGGGACGGCAATATCATCACCGAGGCCATTGGCTGGAAGCAGCGCGGGGAGATTGATGATGCAGAGTTTCAGCGGATCGAGGATCTCGCTGAGCCGTGCGTTGGCTCTTGCGCAATGCTTGGCACAGCAAACACAATTGGCATGGTCGCTGAGGCGCTTGGAATGAGTCTGCCTGGCTGTGCAGCCATCCCTGCTGTGGACTCAAAGCGCTTGCAGGCTGCTTATGAGACAGGTCGGGCGATACTGCCCCTGATTCGAAACGGCATTACTGCCCGAAAGATCATCACACATGAGAGCATTGAAAACGCGATTCGCCTGGTTATGGCCGTTGGGGGTTCAACCAACGCGATCATGCACCTGCAGGCCATTTACCGGGAAGCCGGTCTTGGCACACTGCCGCTTGGTGCTTTCGACCGTCTCAGTGATGCCACACCACAAATTGCCTCAGTCTATCCGGCATCGCCCTATGACATGGTCGATTTTTATGAAGCAGGAGGCGTACCCGCCGTATTGAGAGAGCTGATTCCCCTTCTGCATACAGACGCGCTCACCTGCACGGGCAGAACAATCGGAGAAGAACTGAAGGCCGTCCTTCCCAGTCCTCGGCCGGAGGTAATACGTCCTCTTTCCGAGCCTTTTGCGCCGACCGGTGGTGTTGCTGTATTAACGGGCAATCTCGCTCCCCTCGGTGCTGTTGTCAAGCCCGCCGCCGTACCCAGTGCGCTGCATGTTTTTCATGGTCATGCCCGGGTCTTTCAGAGTGAGCAGGAAGCATGCCGGGAAATTCTTGCCGGGCATGTTGAGTCCGGTACGGTAATCGTCCTGCGCTATGAGGGTCCAAAAGGCGGACCCGGCATGCCGGAGATGTACCGCCCGATGAAGGCACTCGAAGGCATGGCCCTCAGTGGCTCCTGTGCCCTGATCACCGATGGGCGTTTCAGTGGCAGCAACCGCGGACTCTTTGTCGGGCATATTTCGCCAGAGGCCGCCGATGGTGGAGCCATTGCCCTTGTAGAGGACGGAGATGAAATCTGGATCGATCTCTCGGCGAGAGTGCTGACCCTGCAGGTTGATGACCGGACATTATATAATCGTCGCGCTGCGTGGCAATGCCCCGAAAAGGACGTACCCGAAGGCTGGCTCCAGATTTACCGAAGCATCAGTCGCTCCGCCGCGGAGGGCGCAGTACTCAGATAAAACTTTTTTAGGCGAGGAGAATACCATGAATTGTCCCACTATCGACAAGGAACTGTTCCAATTGATGCGCGAACAGCTGTATTCCGCCGTGATCGGGGACATTCTCGACCAGATGGGACGCTATCGACAGTTTCTCTCGTCCCGCCTGATGCCACTTCGGCCGGATATGATTCTGTGTGGCCGAGCCATGCCTGTGCTCGAACAGGACCGGGAAGCCATCGGGGAGTGCGCTCCCGGGGAAAAGACATTCGGCAGAATGCTCGACGCGCTGGACGATATCAAACCGGGAGAGATCTACCTTTGCTCCGGATCTTCCTATGAATACGCGCTGATTGGGGAGATCATGTGCACGCGCATGCAGGTCCTCGGCGCGGCTGGTGTGGTATGTGACGGATTCCATCGTGATACCAACGGCATTCTCGCGTTGGATTTCCCATGCTTCAGCCTCGGAGCATACAGTCAGGACCAGGCCCCCCGCGGGCGTGTGGTCGACTACCGGGTGCCTCTGACGGTCAACGGAGTGCATGTTCTGCCGGGTGATCTGGTCTTCGGCGATCGGGACGGTGTTCTCGTTATTCCGCAGGACATTGAGCGAGAAGTGATCGAACGTGCCTGGGACAAGGCCAATGGCGAGAGAAATGTTGGCAATGCGATCCGTCGAGGCATGAGCGCTGTCGAAGCTTTTACAGCTTATGGAATTATGTGAGATCATTCAGAAATTCAAGCGGATGGATTCCGCGAAAGGACTTATAACATGAAAATAGCAAAACTTGAACTTTTCAAAGTCCCGCCCCGCTGGCTGTTCCTCAAGATGACCACCGATGACGGTCTGGTTGGCTGGGGCGAACCGGTTTGTGAGGGTAAGGCAGACAGCGTCGCTGCTGCCGTGAAAGAGCTTGGCGACCAGCTGATCGGGCACAGTGCCACAGATGTTGAAGATGCATTCCAGCAGATGTATCGTACCGGCTTCTACCGTGGCGGTCCGATTCTGACCAGCGCAATCTCCGGTATTGAACAGGCAATGTGGGACATCAAGGGCAAAGCGCTGGGTGTGCCGGTTTATGATCTGCTCGGCGGCAAGTGTCGTGACCGGATTGAAGTCTATCGCTGGATCGGCGGAGATCATCCACGGGATACCGGAAACGAAGCCAGAGTTGCCGCTTCTCAGGGCTATAAGGCCGTCAAGATGAACGGAACGGATGAACTGCGCTGGATTGACACTTACGACAAGCTGGAGGCCACGGTTGAGCGCGTAGCTGCAATTCAGGAGGCTGTTCCCGGCATGCGTATTGCGGTTGACTTTCACGGTCGCGTCCACAAAACCATGGCCAAGCAGCTGATCCATATGCTGGAGCCTTATCACCTCATGTTCATTGAAGAGCCGGTTCTGTGTGAAAATGAGGACGAATTTCTTGAGTTTGCCCGCGGCAGCTACACGCCGATTGCCACCGGGGAGCGGAATTTCACCCGGTGGGGATTTAAGCACATGCTTGCTCGCGGCGGTGTGGACATTGTTCAGCCGGATGTCAGCCACTGCGGCGGCATTCTCGAGGCGCGTAAGATTGCAGCTATGGCTGAGGCCTTTGACGTATCTGTCGCTCTGCACTGCCCGCTCGGACCGATTGCACTGGCGTCCTGCCTGCAGGTCGACTTCTGCTCGCCGAATGCCTTCATTCAGGAGCAGAGTGCCGGCATTCACTATAACGCCGGCTATGACATCCTCAACTATCTGAACAATCCCGAAGTCTTCCAGTGGAAAGATGGTTATTGTGACCTGATGACCCTGCCCGGCCTCGGAGTTGATATCAATGAAGAGTACGTGCGTGAGATGGCGGCAAAAGGCCATGACTGGCACAATCCCATCTGGCGCGACAGCGACGGCGTCATTGCCGAGTGGTAAAGGAGAAGATCATTATGAGAGAACAGGTTCTGCAGTACGTTGACCAGTATAAAATCATAGCAATTGTCCGCGGCGCGGATCCCAAACAGTGCTTTGCGGTTGCTGAAGCGCTGTATGCCGGCGGGATCAGACTGATGGAGGTCACCTATGACCAGAAAAAACCGGAGACCTGGCAGGCTACCGCCGACACCATCGGTGCTCTTGCGAAGGAATACGAAGGAAGAATGTTTGTCGGGGCAGGCACCGTCACTTCACCGGAACTGGTCGAACTCACTGCGAAGGCAGGCGGCTCCTTCATCATTTCCCCGGACACGGATGTTGCCGTCATCAGACGCACCAGAGAACTGGGCCTGGTTTCCATGCCGGGCGCACTCACACCAAGCGAAATCAAAACAGCATATAACGCCGGTGCGGACTATGTGAAAGTATTCCCGCTCGGCTCCATGGGTCCCGGTTATCTGAAAGCAATCCGTGCCCCGCTCAGCCATATCAAAATGACCGCAGTGGGCGGCATCAATGAGAAGAATCTGAAGGAATACCTGGAAGCAGGCGCCTGCGGTGCCGGCATCGGCGGCAATCTTGCAAACAAGAAGTGGATTGAGAACGGTGAATTCGATAAGATCACCGAAGTGGCAAAACAGCTGGTTCAGGTAGTCGAAGAATTTGGGAAGTAATAAGAGAGGTTTGATTGTATGAAAAAAGTAATTACTTTCGGTGAAATCATGATGCGTCTGAATCCTCCCGGATATCAGCGCTTTGTTCAGGCCACGGTTTTCGAGGCCACCTACGCCGGCGGCGAGGCAAACGTCGCCGTCTCCCTGGCCAACTACAAAGACGACGTAGCCTATGTCACTAAAGTGCCCGATAATGAGATCGGTCAGAATGCCATCAACGCGCTCCGCCGATACGGTGTGGACACTTCCCTTATGCAGGTCGGCGGTCCCCGTCTGGGCATCTATTTCTGCGAGAAGGGCGCCTCCCAGCGTGGCAGCAAGGTGATCTACGACCGGGCCGGTTCCTCCATTGCGCTGGCAAAGCGGGATGAATTCAACTGGGATGAGATCTTCACAGACGTCGACTGGTTCCACTTTACCGGCATCACACCCGCGCTTGGCGGTGAGATGCCCGAAGTATGCCTGGACGCCTGCAAGGCCGCCAAGGCCAAAGGCATTACGGTCTCCTGTGATCTCAACTACCGCGGGAAGCTCTGGAGCCGCGAAAAGGCCGGTGAAGTCATGGGCCGGCTGATGCCTTATGTGGATGTCTGCATTGCCAACGAAGAGGATGCCAAGGACGTGTTCGGCATTGAAGCGGAGAACACGGATATCAATTCCGGTAAGCTGGACCGGGACGGCTATGTCTCTGTCGCAAAGCAGCTGACCGATCGTTTCCAGTTTAAAGCTGTTGCCATCACGCTGCGCGGCAGTATTTCCGCCTCCGAAAATAACTGGAGCGGTATGCTGTATGTGGACGGTCAGGCTTACTTTGCCAGAAATTACCTGATCCATCTCGTCGACCGCGTGGGCGGCGGTGACTCCTTTGGCGGCGGTCTGATCCATGCCATGCGCAAGTGGCCGGACGATCCTCAGCAGCAGATCGAGTTTGCGGTGGCTGCCAGCTGCCTCAAGCAGGCGACAGAGTACGATTTTAACCTCTGCTCCGAAAAGGAAGTACTGGCTCTGGTCGGCGGCAATGCCTCCGGAAGAGTACAGCGCTGACGGAACCAAGTCATTGAATTCGTATAAAAACACTATAAGGGGAAGGGCACAGACGTTTGCCTGTGCCCTTCCCCCGTCTTTCATATGATATTTCGATTTTCGCGATAACTGCGCCAGACGTTTTCGAAGAAATCGTCCTCTTCCGGAACAGGATGCGGAGTTCGCCAGACGAAGCGGCATTCTCCATCGCAGTATACCGTTTCCTGGATCAGATTGCCGGAAGGATCCTCATCTTCCAGAGAGAATCGAAATGTCTCCGGCAGTGCCGGGTGGGGCAGGTTTCCCCTTGGATCAGAATAAAGCGCACTTCCTCTGCTGCGGTGATCACTGCTGCAGTAATTCAGATAAGCCTGCAGATAGACATTCTGACAGATCAGCATATCGCGAAGACGGAACACCCACAGCAACCCTGATTCTTCAGCGGACACAGATACGGGCAGGGTGCTGAGTTCTTCTCCAACGGCTTTGATACAACTTGCGATTGCTTCCGGGTTTCGAAGCGCGGCTGCAGAGGCACTCATTCGTACCGCTGCCTCGTGGTATCGCGAAGACGCAGATGGCGCATCTTTGTTTGTCAGTGCGGACTCCGCCAGGCAATGCAGAGGACGAAGAGATTTTTGCACAAGAGCTTCAAATGTGGTGTCCGGTTCCGGCATCTCTGTCCGGTATGCCGCAATATACTGCGCGGCGCGCAAACTGCCAACCTGACCGGCATTGAGAGCAGCGCCGCCCGGACGGTAAACACCATGAGTCCCCGCGGCCTCGCCAACAGCAAAAAATCCCGGAAGGTCTGTCTGCCACCATGCGTCAACGGCAAGACCGCCGTTGTTATGCTGTGCACAGATTGCTATCTCCAGCGTTTCTCTGGCAAGATCAACTCCGTGCTCCCGATAGAACTCGACAGCCGGCATATTCATATGGCAGAGCCGTTCATAAGGGGTTCCGAAACAGCATCCACTTTTATTCAGGTACTGAAATGCTTCTTCGGAAAGATCTTCAAAACGAAAACGGCCATCTGCGGGATTGGAGCGATAATCCAGAAAGACGCGGCGTCCCGCGGATCGCTCTCTGTATACCAGGAGATCGATCAAGGAGCTTTCGCCGATGGCCTTTCGAACATCAAATGGCCACTGATAGCCTTTCAGGAAAACGGCACTGAGCATTTCCTCCGGAGTGGCAAAGAAATCGGTCAGGAACTCAGATGGATGGTTTCCGTCCTGATCAGTAGAAATAAACCGCGGAAGCACCTGCATGTAGCTCCCGGATACATTCCAGCGCGGGCGCAGCGAAGCCATGCCATATTGCCATTCGGTCAGATTCCTTCCATGCACACCAGCCTCGAAGGCAATCCCACTGGCGCCAAACTGACTGGGAGGATATGCGCTGTCAGCATACATGCCTGCCGGGCCGCCTGTGGCGTAAATCACATTCCGGCAGCAGATCACGCAGTATCGGTCCTGTTGTCCTGTCGAATCTGTGTTCAGGCAGAGGAGTCCCCGGACATTGTCACTATCCCGTAGAACAGCGACTACCTGCATATGATCGAGAAAAGGAATCTGTTTCTCTTTTACGCTGTTCTCCAGCACCTCGGTCATTTTGCGGCTGGTATACGGACCGATGCTGGTCGCTCGCTGCCTTGGGTCATGATCGGTTTTATATCCGACATATTCGCCATATCGATTGCAGGGGAAAGGCACCCCCAGCTCGACAAGACGGAAGAAACACTGAACAGACAGAGCAGCCTCACAGAGTGCAAGATCGCCGTCCACGCACTGACCTTCAAATAGAGTTTCAGCCATCTCAAAAACGCTGTCTGGCGAATGCCCGGACAGCGTGAGTTTATAATAGGTCTGTTTATCCGAGCCCGTGTTCCTGCTCGTCCCGGCTGTTCGGGCCTCTGAAAGCATCAGAATATCCCTCTGGCCCTGACGATACAGATGGTCCGCAGCGCTGTATCCCGCGGCACCCGAGCCGACGACTGCCGTATTGACAGAGATAAGCCGGATCTGGAAATCCGAAAACTTCAGGCAGCTCTCTTTCATTGTTCTCCTCCGTTGAAGCTAATTGCGGTCTCCGGCAGCAGCAGAATTTTTATGGCGTCACTGCTCCGGTCCAAGGCCGTGTCGAGCGCGGTCTGAAGCGCATAGAGGGGAAAACGATGTGTAATCAGCCGCTCCAGTGCGATGTCTTTTGCTGCCGCAATGGCAACGGGAAAATCCCAGCAATATCCCTGTGTTCCCTGAAGATGCAGCTCATGCGTTACCAGCCGTGCAGGCGCAAAGTTCAGATTCTGATCTTCATAGATCCCAACAATCGTCGCAGTACCATCATGGCGCAGGGTGTTAACGGCCTGATGGAAACAGGTCTGCTTCCCAACGCATTCAAAGCTCTTATCCACACCTCGCCCTTCAGTGATTCGGTAAACCGCTGTCTCCAGGTCTTCGTTGTGGGTGTTCACACAGCTCGTGGCGCCAAGCTCCGACGCGATGGACAGCCGCTTATCAGAGTGGCCGCCGACAATGATCCGTGATGCACCGCTCCGGCTGCACATAGCAGCGATCAGGAGACCGATGGCACCGTCACCGATAACCAGGACACAGTCACCGAGTCGGATATCTGCGCGGCGCACAGCATGCGTCGCAACACTCAGCGGTTCGATGAGGGCACCGGTTTCATAGCTGAGATACTCCGGGAGAGGATATACATAGGGTGCTTTCGCTACAACGTAATCAGCCATTGCTCCGTTCCCCTTCCTGTACAGATAGGAGATATTGTCGCAATAACCGTAATTTCCGTGTCGACAGGCGTCACATGTGCCGCAGACGATGCAAGGCTCAACCGTAACCCGCATACCGGGTTTGAACGTGGTTACCCCGCTCCCGACCGCTGCAATATCGCCGGAAAACTCGTGCCCGATGGTCACCGGCAAGGGAGCAGAAGGGTGCTTTCCTTTCACGATGTGGAGATCGCTTCCGCAGACAGCGCTGGCCCTGACACGGATCAACACCTCATCCGCTGCCAGATTTTCAATCCTTCGGGAAAGGAAATGAGCGTGAAACGGCACATCAATCTCCCCGATATGATTGATTACAGGAAATTGTATCATAACTTCATCCCCTGCTGTCAGGTATTCTCAGGCATTGTAACTGGAAGAAGCAGTATCTCCGCCGTGCCCGGTCCAGTTGGTGTGGAAGAACTGTCCCCTCGGCGCATCAACACGTTCATAGGTGTGCGCACCAAAATAGTCTCTCTGCGCCTGCAGGAGATTCGCCGGAAGAGAGGCACAGGTGTACCCGTCAAACCAGCTGAGGGCAGAGGAGAACGCCGGCATGGGAATTCCCACTTGAATGGCATAGGCAATGACTTCACGCCAGGCCGGAAGCAGCGATTGCATTGTGCTGCAGAAATACTCATCCAGCAGGAGATTATCAAGCTCCGGATTCCTGTCAAAAGCATCTTTGATGCGGCTGAGGAATCGACTGCGGATGATGCATCCGCCCCGCCACATCAGCGCAATACCACCATAATTCAGATTCCAGGACTGCGTTTGCGCCGCAGCCCTCATCAGAGCGTAGCCCTGGGCATAGGAGACAATTTTACTGGCATACAGAGCACGGCGGATGCTCTCAATGAAGCGTGTCCTGTCTCCCTCAAAAGCAGGTACTGTTCTATGGTAAAGTGCGGAAGCTTTCAGTCGCTCGTCTTTCTGTGCCGAGAGGCATCGGGCAAATACGGCTTCACTGATCAGAGTCAGCGGTATTCCTTCATCCAGAGCAGTAATGCTGGTCCATTTCCCAGTTCCCTTTTGTCCTGCACAGTCAAGGATCTTTTCAACCGTGATCTCACCGTCTGCTTCTTGGTGTCCCAGAATGTCTGCAGTGATTTGGATCAGATAGCTGTCGAGTTCCGTGCTGTTCCACTCAGCGAACACCTGATGCATCTCTTCATTGGACAGGCCGAGTCCGTCCCGCAGCAGATGATAGGCTTCACAGATCAGCTGCATATCTCCGTACTCGATTCCGTTATGAACCATTTTTACAAAGTGACCGGCGCCGTTCTCGCCTACCCAGTCGCAGCATGGCGTTCCGTCTTCCACTTTGGCGCAGATTGCTTGAAAGATGGGCTTCACGTGGCTCCATGCCTGTGGTGAGCCCCCGGGCATCATGGAAGGGCCTCTCAGTGCGCCCTCTTCACCGCCGGAGACACCGGTTCCGACATACAGCATTCCCTTCTCTTCCACATAGGCAGTGCGCCGAATCGTGTCCGGATAATGGCTGTTGCCTCCGTCTATAAGAATATCCCCGGGGCTAAGCAGGGGAAGGAGCTGGTCAATCAGTTCATCCACAGCAGTTCCTGCTTTGACCATCATGAAAACCTTACGCGGCCGTTCAAGTGAAGAGACCATCTCCGCCAGCGAGTGACAGCCAATGATATTTTTCCCTGCACCGCGACCATTTACAAAATGATCGACTTTTTCTGTACTTCTGTTATAGACGGCGACGGTGAAGCCCCTGGACTCCATATTCATGACAAGGTTTTCACCCATTACGGCAAGCCCGATCAGTCCGATATCTGCTTTTTTCATCGGTTCCTCCTTATCGCTGTACACGGGCATTTCCCGCATAGATATCCCAGATCTGTTTCTCATCTGCCGGTTCTGCATAGTCATTAAGACTGGAGGCCGCAAGGACACCGCTTGCCCAACCGAACTGTAAGCATTTTTCCGGATCCCAGTTTTGCAGCACGCCGTAAAGAACTCCACCGGAGAAGCCGTCTCCCCCGCCGATCCGGTCCATGACGGGAATGCTTCGAGGCTCTTCGGTATACCATTGGCCATTCGCCCAGAGCAGAGCACCCCAGAGATGTTCGTTGGCGGAGACGACCTGCCGCAGTGTGGTGGCATACATCTTTGCCTGCGGATATTTTTCTCTGACGCGGTCAATCATCTCGCGGAAACGGTCGATCTTTCCGGAAAGATTCTTTCCTCCGGCTTCCGGGCCTTCGAAGCCAAGACACAGCTGGAAATCCTCTTCATTTCCGATCAGAATATCTGCAACAGAAGCGATTCTGTGAAATGCCTCCCGGAGCTCTGTCTCCCTTCCTTTCCAGAAAGTAGCGCGGTAGTTCAGGTCGAAACTCACAAGACTTCCACAGGATTTGGCGTAATCAGCAAGCTTCAGGCAGGTTTCGGTCGTCTCTGGACTCATTGCCGCAATCAGACCGCTCAGATGGAGAACCGCAACTTTCTCTTTTCTAAAGATCCGCTCCAGGTCAAAATCTCTGGCAGACAGGGTCCGACCAACTTCACCGGCGCGATCATTCCAGACTCGGGGGGCACGAAGACCGAATCCGGAATCTGCAATATTGAACTGATGCCGGAACCCCCAGGGGCCCCCTTGGGGAATATCCGGACCTTCATAGGCGATATTTCTGCTGCGAAGCTGTGCTTTCAAGAATTCGGCAATCGGGCTGCCTTCAACAAAGCGGGTCAGAACCAGGCACTGTTTCCCCAGACTCGAAGAGACATTCAGGACATTGCTCTCAGCGCTGGTAGCCTGCATATAAAAGTGATTGCTGTTATGTACGGCCATACGTTCGGCCGGTGTGATGCGAACACCCATACTGGTGGGACAGGCAATCGCATATCTGTATGCCTCGTGAATATTCATTTGATTGCTCCTTTATCTATGATGCAACTCGCCTGGGAACAGCCGCAGAACAATGCAATAGCTGTCAGGATTTCAGAAGATCCTGATTGACGCAGATTAATTCTTCCATGGCAGACCGCGCTCTTGCCGCATCGTGTGTTACTACGGATTTCAGAATCTCATGGTGCAGCCGCCTTGTTTCATCCGTATGCATGTTGTCTGTCTCGGACAGAAAATGATGAATGCCATCCTGAATGATGGGGAAGAGCTTCATGATCACAACATTATGTGTTGCCTCTGCCAAGATCCGATGGAACTCCGAATCCGCTTCAAAATGGCGCTGCGGGTCATTTCTGCAGTTCGACAGGACTTCCCAGCTTTCTAACAGTCTGGAAATATCATCTGCTGTAGCATTAATGGCGGCAAGCTCTGCGATCGGAGGCTCGATAATCAAACGGACAATTCCCCAATCTTCAGCAATATCTGCATCCGGGAAGAAGTATAACCCCAGCGGATCATTAATCATACCCGGCTGCTCACACAGAAATGTGCCACAGCCGCGGCGGACTTCGACGACGTTTCGACTTTTTAGAAGTGCAAGCGCCTCGCGGACCGAGCTTCTTCCGGTATTGAGAATGCTCACCAGTTCCAGCTCCGGCGGGATTTTATCTCCGGGCTTGAGTCCGTTCTCCTTGATCCATTCCATGAGATAATCCGCCACATGACTGGAGAGCATTCCGTCCTTGTGGTTCAGTTTGTCCATTTGCATATCCATATTTCATACCCCACTGTCAATATTAAGGGTGTTTGCTCAATCTGTCTCCCTGTCCCAGAATACTGTTGCTCCACGATGAGCACTGGTGCAATGCCGCCGATACAGCTGCAGCCAGCCTGTTGCGGGCTTACTGACACGTTTCCAGGTCTTTTTCCGTTTAGCGAGTTCTTCCTCACTGACATGGAGAAGCAGGCTTCGCGCCTCTATGTCAATACTGATCCGATCCCCATTACGGATCAGTGCGATCGGGCCGCCCTCATAAGCCTCCGGGCTTACATGTCCGATCGCCAGGCCTCCGGTAGCGCCGCTGAATCGGCCGTCAGAGACCAGAGCAATCTTCGTCCCCATTTTTTTTCCGAGCACAGCAGCCATAAAGGTCTCCATGTGTGGCATGCCAGGGCTGCCTTTCGGCCCTTCATATCGGATGACAACCACATCTCCGGGTTTGATCTCATCTCTCAGGATTGCCTCCCAGGCATCGTCCTGGCTGTCATAGCACCGGGCGGGGCCGGAGAATTTCCAGACATCGGGACTGACCGCGCTGAACTTTACCACAGCACTGTCTGTGCCAATGTTGCCATTCAGGACAGCAAGACCACCCTGCTCATGAATCGGGTCGGCTACAGGCCGAATGACACTGTGATCCACTTTATTCACACAAGCGGCTTTATCTGCAAGGCAGCCAAAAAGCCCCGGTGTCTGCGGGTTAATTTTTCCTCCGTTGATCAGCTCTTTCACAACGGCGGGTAACCCGCCGGCAGCATCGAACTCCTCCATGGTATAGCTTGGGTGATTGGGATAAATTGTGCTGAGCACCGGCACTTCACGACTGATGATGTCAAAGGTTTCGGGTGTGATGTCTATATCCATCTGACGTGCTGCAGCAGGAACATGCATCAGGCTGTTCGTGCTTCCACCGGTGGCCATCATGTAACGAATGACATTCTCAAAGGTCTCTTTCGTGATGAAATCCCGGGGACGTATATTTTTCTCCCAGGCCTCCATAATCTTCTGTGCAGCATCTCTGGCCATCGCATGCCACTTTTCGCTTTGGCTCCGTACACTTGCATTGCCGTGCGGAGACAGTCCCAGCATCTCGGCCATTCCGCACATTGTCAGCGCAGTCCCCATAAAGGGGCACGCCCCGGGAGTCGGGCAGGAATGACGGATGACATCTTC
Source organism: Oscillospiraceae bacterium (assembly GCA_902798545.1). Classification (GTDB taxonomy): domain Bacteria; phylum Bacillota; class Clostridia; order Oscillospirales; family Oscillospiraceae; genus Limivicinus. The sequence continues at coordinate 48,446 of CADBWQ010000007.1, read as the reverse complement.
ATATTCCTCTTCGGTGATCATACCTGCAACATGCGCGGCGTATGCCTGTTTTCCGTGAGTCAGCGTAATCATTCTCCCGTCTCTGGTATGACCGGCAGCCATATACCCTCCCGTAAAAACAACCGTGGGAATATTGACTCTCAGCGCTCCCATGATCATCCCCGGAACAACTTTGTCACAGGTGGCCATCATGATCATCCCTTCCAGGCAGTTGAGCTCCGCAACGGTTTCGACTTCACTGCTCACAAGGTCACGCGCCGGAAGGGTATAACGGTCTCCGGCAGTATTACTGCAGATCCCGTCACAAACGCCCGAAATGGGCAGTTCCAAAGCAAGCCCGCCCGCAGCATAAATTACTTCTTTCATTTCCCGCATCAATTCTTTATCAAAGGGGAAATGGCCGGGATTCATCTCATTCCAGGTATTAATAAGTCCGATAATTGGGCGCTTCGCATCTTCCTCTGAAATCCCCATAGCATACAGCAGGGCATTCCGGTGATCAAGAGATTCGCGATTCCATGGATAATGTAGTTTCATTCTGAGTTCTCCTTTCTGTTCCCATCCTTGAATTCGATCATCGACGGACAGAGAACTGAGATCATGTGTCACGTCTTGATCAATATTACCATAGATGTCTGACAACTGTCAACATTGGTTTGTGCAGTTCTCAGCAAGTGCGGGCAGAATCACCGCCTGGAACTTTGGAAAGGGGCGTTCAAAAAAGCTAAAAAAACAGCGCTATAGGTCGAAATTCTGTCAATGATGAACAAAAAACGAAAAAGATCTTTGTGGAAAGTCACGAAATGCGAAAAGACGGTTGACATTTGCTGCGCATATCTGTATATTGAAAGCAGGCAGTTGTCTGACAACTGAAACAATTAAGAAATATGGAGGAAAAACCATGAAAAAGTATCTGGCACTTCTGATGGCCCTCGTAATGGTCCTGGCGCTGGCAGTTCCTGCTGCATCTGCCGAATCTGCGAAGGCTGAGTATGTCATTACTCTGGCAAACCCGTCCAATCCGGAAGACAATGTTGTGAAGGCATTCTACTATTTCGAGCAGCTTGTCGAGGAGCGCTCAAACGGGCGGATCGATGTTCAGGTCTATGACTCCGGCCAGTTGGGCAGCCATGCCGACTGCATTGACAGCATGCAGCTGCACAGCCTTGTGGCCGCCGAGGTCAACACCAGCGTTCTTGGCAACATTGACCCCGCATTCTCCATCTTTGACCTTCCGTATCTTGCCGATGGTATGGATGGCGTAATCGAAGTCCTCAACAACGGCCTTGCCGAAGTGCTGGACCAGCGTCTGCAGGATGCCGCCGATCTGAAGATTGTCGGTTGGTTTGTCCGCTCTCCGCGCAGCATCTACACCAGCAAGGGTCCCGCTTCCTGCCTTGCAGATCTGGCTGGTACCAAAATCCGCATCATGGAGTCTCCTCTGATGAGCAAGGCCATGACTCTTCTCGGCATGATCCCTGTTCCTCTGGCTGCAACAGAACGCTATATGGCCCTCCAGACCGGCACAGTAGATGCTGCTGAAAACAGCGTTCCCCTGATCATTACCCAGGCTGAATACGAAGTCACCGACTATGTTATTCTGACCGAGCATTTCTGCACACCGAATGTTATGGCAATGGATCTGGAGTTCTACAACAGCCTCCCGGATGATCTGAAGCAGATCATTGATGAGTGCGGCGCAGAAGCCGGCACCTATTCCAGCAATCTGGACAAGGAGAGCCTGGAAGACGCGCTGGATAAGCTGGCCAATGAGTATGGCATGACCATCTGCGAGATTGAAGACAAGACCGAGTTTATGGAAGCGGTCGCACCGCTCTATGACGAATATCGCGATACCATCGGTCAGGATATCTATGATTTCTTTGGAAAGTAATCAGCAGAATTTTGATTTTGATAAAGATTGAAGCTTTCTGATGGGAGGGGAGGAACCAGCCTCCCCTCCCAGTTACTGTCAAAATGTGTTAAGAGTCCTTAACGCGTCTTCAAATGGATGGTGATTCAATGAAAAAAATTAACGACTGCATTTTCAAATATCTGATCAACCCGGTTGTCAAACTGACCGGTGTCGCTCTTCTGCTGGTAATTCTGCTGCAGATTTTCGGGCGCACTTTTATGAAGAACCCGCCCCCCTGGACAGAGGAAATGAGTCGGTTTATCTTCCTGTGGTACTGTTTCCTGGGATGCGCGGTCACGCTGCGGGAGAAGCAGCACCTGGGTCTGGATTATTTCTACAACAAATTCAACACAAAAATCCGGAAAACCATTGATATCATTATCCAGATCCTGACCCTGGTATTCGGCGGATACGTAGCTTTTTACGGCACGACGCTTCTGGATGTCGTTCGCAAGCGCGTTGCTCCGATCACAAGACTGAGCATGCGGTGGTTTTATCTTGTTTTGCCGATCATGGGAGCATTGTTTGTGCTCCTGGCGATAGAAAACCTGATTGCCCTGCTGAAAAAAGAACCCACCGCTGAGAAGGAAGGTGAAACAGCATGATCGCTCTGGTATCGTTTCTGGTCATGATTGGTCTGATGCTCTTTAATGTGCCGATTGCTCTTTGCACAGGCTTCGCCGCAATCACCGGCATTGTAATGAGCAGCAACATCAGCTATATGACCTTTGTTCAGCGACTTTATGTCGGAATGGATTCCTTTACCCTCATCGCGGTTCCGCTTTTCATGCTTTGCGGACGCTTTATGGCACTGGGCGGCATCACAAAGGATCTGATCGGGCTTGCCAACGCCCTGGTAGGTCGCTTCAAAGGCGGAATGCTTCATGTAAACGTTGTCGCCAGCATGTTTTTTGCCGGGATTACAGGGAGTGCGGCAGCTGACACAGCATCCATCGGCGGCATTCTGATCCCTGCGACCATTGAAAAAGGCTTTGATGCGGATGTAACGGTTGCCGTGACGGCTACCAGCTCTACGATCGGGGTCATGATCCCGCCGAGCATTCCCATGGTCGTCTTTGGTGTTACTGCCGGCGTCTCCATCGGCAAGCTGTTTCTTGGCGGCATTGTGCCCGGCATTCTGGTTGGTCTCGCGCTGATCATCGTGAACATTTTCTATTCCAGGAAGAGGAACTATCCTGCTGAAAAGCCCTATTCCGGAAAGGAGACAATACACGCTGTGGTACGCGGGCTTCCGGCTCTGCTGACAGTTGTGATCATCCTCGGCGGAATTACCAGCGGCCTCTTTACCCCTACGGAAGCTGCCGGAATCGCATGCCTCTACACTTTTCTTCTGGGACGCTTCATGTATCGGGAGCTCTTTTTAAAGGATATCCCGAATATCATGCTGGAGGTGGCGGTAACCACTGGGCAGGTCGTGCTGATGATTGCAACGGCGTCCGCCCTTGGCTGGGTATTTGCGCACGAAAGCGTTCCCGCGATTATTTCGTCATTCGTATTGGGTGCCACCAGAAACAAGTTCCTGATCCTGCTGCTCATCAACCTGCTGCTTCTGTTTGTAGGGACCTGGATGGACCTGAGCCCGGCGGTTACGGTATTCTGCCCGATTCTGATGCCGATCGTACTGGCTCTTGGCATCGATCCGGTGCACTTCGGCGTCATCATGGTCATCAACCTGGCCATTGGTCTGTTTACGCCGCCGGTCGGAGTATGCCTCTTCCTGGCATGCGGGATTGGTAAAATCTCCATTACGCAGTCAATCAAGGCATTTATCCCGTACTTTTTCTCTATGCTGCTTGTTCTTCTCCTGATCACATACTGGCCTCAGCTGGTCATGCTGCTGCCGAACATGATGGGATAATTGTGCTGTGCTGAAATGGTATGAGTCAGAGGTTCTGTGCCCTTTCAGTTTTATAGTGTCTATCTTTTAAAAGAAGCTGTGATATCTCGCAGGCTGAGAGAAAGCAAACTGCCAGAACGAAAGAAGCGCTTGCCCGTCTGGAGTTCCAGTGTCCTTCGAAAAAGCGCTTCGTCCCGGAGCTGGCACCTGGGGACCATATAAGCAGCATCTGTCGTAATAAAAAGGTAATAATACAGACGGTCTTCCGCCAGACGAAGAATATCATTGTACTTGAGCGTGTGAGGTTTGCTGTCCTGCTCTTTGATCTTGACGGAAGAATCGAAAAAGATCATCTGAGTACATGGAAACGCGCCCCCCTGTGCTTCAATGGCACGGAGCGTCTTATCTGCCTTAACAGAAGCAGATGCACCCACGTTCACCAGTAAAATGCACCCGAATGCGAGAACAACAAGTCGTATGACAGAGTCAAAGCGATAGATGAGACCGAAGCCAAGGGCGATGCAGATCAGAGAGAGCGCATACAGGATCAGCCGCTTCTTTGCTGAAAAAGTTTTATATTGAATCGCTGCGAGGCGTTTTACGGTCGCTGTATCATGCTGCATCACAATTTCTTCCCGCATTGCATACATCTCCGATCCCATAAGGTTTTTTTACTATATCACATTTTATAATGATGTTCAACGGAGTACGGAACAAGGGAGGTCAGACATGTCCGATTGTTTTTACTGTGAAAATGGCGAAAAACTGCACAGCCTGATGATAGAGATCTGTGAGCTTCCATACAGTAAGGTGTATCTGAATCGAGATCAAAAGCATAAAGGACGCTGCATTGTCGCGTTTAAGGAGCACAAGACAGAATACTTTCAGCTGACCGAAAAGGAAATCGCCGGTTATTTTGCGGAAGTATCCAGAGTTGCCGGGGCGATCTGGACCCTGTATCACCCGGACAAGATTAACTACGCGACCTTCGGTGACGGTGTTCCGCATGTCCATGTACATGTGGTTCCCAAATACAAAGGCGGCTTAAACTGGGGTGAACCCTTTGATGACACCCTGCCGAAGCAGATTCTGGATGAGGAAGAGTACCGTGAAATGGTGAAGGAGCTCCGCACTGCAATTTTAAAGAATAATGCCCTCTAGGCAAATAACACTGCGCGGGATTATCCCCGTATAATGATGGAGGAACTGAAATGGCATTTGAAATGATAACAAATCGTCAGCTTATTTTTGGCGAAGGCAAGCTCAAGGAACTGGTCAATCTCCTGAAGTGGTATAACAAAAAGAAAGTCATGCTGGTCACTTACGGGCAGCATCACGAAGGTTACAAAATGGTAAGCGGTATGCTGGAAGATGCCGGGATTCCGTACTATGCTTATCCTGTCAGCGGAGAACCGGATCTCCATGTTATTGATCACGGCAGGGATCTGTTTCTATCTGAGGGTTGTGACTGCACCGTCGCCCTCGGCGGAGGAAGCGTGATTGACGCTGCAAAAACTCTGAATATGCTCTCTGCCAATGGCGGTTTTACAGAAGAATACCAGCTCTACGGAAAGGCAGTTACAAAGGAGCCGCCTCTGTTTATCGCCATTCCGACCACTTCGGGAACAGGCGCGGAAGCAACAAAAACGGCCGTCGTGATTAACAACAACAATCACCTGAAAAAGAGCCTGTACCACACTTCGATGATTGCAGACATTGCGATTCTCGATCCGACTCTGACTGTAGAACTGCCGAAGAAGATTACATCTGCAACCGGTATGGATGCTCTGAGCCATGCCATTGAATCTTATGTATCGCTGAATGCAAGTCCGATGACCGAGATGTACGGCCTGAAATCCATGGCGCTTGTAAACAGGCATCTGAAGACAGCCTGCTTTGAACCCGAGAACATTGAGGCTCGCGCCGGGATGATGCTTGCAAGCTATCTCGGCGGATGTGCCATCACAGCCGGGATCGGCATTGCCCACATTATGGCGCAGCCTCTTGGCGGGCAGTATCATATTCCGCACGGAGATGCCTGCTCAATCTTCCTTCCGTATGCGATGGAGCTGAACCTGCCCTATGCGACCGGGAAGTATGCTGATATTGCGAAAGCTTTGGGTGTGGACGAGCCAGGCGCATCCAACGAAACCAACGCTCGAAACGCCATTGCCCGTGTCCGCCAGCTGCAGCAGGAAGTCGGAGCGCCGGACAGTCTGAAAGGGTATATCAAAGAAGAGCCCAATATGGAAGAGCTGATCGATGTCATCAAGCGAACCACCGGCCACATCACCTGTAACCCCAGACCCCTGACAGAAGAACTGATGCGTGAGATTTTTACGCTGGCGAGACAGTAAAGCGGAGACGGGAATGAAGAATGTATTGGTTCTGATGTCGGTAGAAGACCGGCATCGAAAAAAAATAGAAGCGGCAGGAGAAGGATGCCGTTTCGTATACTCGAGTCCGGATGAGGTGACTGACCGGGAAATTCAGGAAGCCAATGTGATCATGGGCCAGGTTGACGCAACCCGAATTCTGGCATCAGAACAATTGGAGCTCCTGCAGCTTGAATCTGCCGGGACGGATGCGTATATCGTGCCCGGTGTGCTGAATTCAAAAACGATCCTGACAAATGCCACCGGTGCCTATAATCAGGCCGTTGCAGAGCATGCTTTTGCTCTGACCATGATGCTGATCAAGAAACTCCATCTCTACCGTGACGACCAGAGGAACGCTCTCTGGAATGACAGGGGTACCGTGAGTTCTCTGGCGGACAGTACAGTTGCGGTAGTCGGTCTGGGTGATATCGGTCAGCATTACGCCAGTCTGGTTAAAGCGATGGGCGCCTATGTAATTGGCGTCAAGCGGCGCGCTTCCGATCCGCCGGAATGTGTGGATGAACTCATCATGACAAGTGACCTGGACCGGGTATTTCCCCGGGCGGATGTAATCATGTCCATTCTGCCGAACACGGCAGCGACCCGTTATATCTATAAGCCAGAGAGCTTTGAACGGATGAAGGACAGCGCGGTGTTTATTAACTGCGGCCGTGGAAATGCCGTCGCCTCCGATGTATTGTACCAGGCGCTCAAAGAGAAACAGATCGCCTGTGCCGGTATCGATGTGACAGAGATTGAACCGCTTCCTGCCGACAGCCCTTTATGGGATCTGGAAAATCTTGTGATTACACCGCACATCTCCGGAGGTCATCATTTGCCGGCAACATTCGAGCGGATTGTGGAAATCTGTGCGTACAATCTCTCGGCCTGGCTCAACGGCCGCCCGCTGAAGAATGAAGTAGATTTTACAACAGGATACAAGAAGTAAGTTTACCATCGAAGGGGCACTGTATGGAGGACTTTGCCTGCCATAAAATAGAGCATGAACTGGGCGGCATGTTTGATGTAGCTCACGGAGCCGGCCTTGCGGCAATCTGGGGAAGCTGGGCTCGCTTCGTACTTGAACACGATATCGGGCGATTCGCGCAATACGCCGTCCGTGTCATGGGCTGTCCAATGGATTTTGATGATCCGAAAAAAACAGCTATAGCAGGAATTGAGGCAATGGAAGCGTTCTATCGCCGGCTTCATATGCCCACCAGCTTGAGAGAACTCGGTCTGGAGAATGTCAGTGATGAAGATATTCGCATTATGGCGGATAAATGTACTGACGGCGGCAAAAACAAGATCGGGAATTTTGTTCCCCTAAGCAGGGAAAATATTGAAACTATCCTGAAAAAAGCCCGCTGACCCTGCTTATACCCTGCATCAAAGGAAGCACACAATCCTGTGCAGAAGGATCATGTGCTTCCTTTTCTTCTTACCATTCTGAAGGGCTGTTATCTTTACCGTGAAAGAAGTTCATCAGCCTTTGCCGCAGCAAACCGGATCAACGCGTCACAGGGGATTTTTGCCGCTTTCAGATCTTCACAGCGTACTGCGCCGAACTTTTCCCGGAATGCAGATATCAGTTCCCTGTCAAGCGCGTTAATCTGCATACGGTTCTCCGCGCCGTATTTCAATCCGGCTGTCATGATCGCGCCAGAGATTGCTCCACAGAGTTCCCGGCAGCCGGCTCCGCCGCCGAACCCCGTTGCAATCGCTGCTGCCGTCTTCTCATCCATCCCACTGTGATTGCTGAGTGTCAGCAAAACAGATTGTGCACAGTTATATCCCTGATCGTGCAGTGCGGATGCTTTTTCCTCTGTTGTCATGGGTCATTCCTCCTGTATGATGTTTCCTTTTTCAAGTTTATCCTGTATATTTATGAATTATAACACATAGATACCGTGTTTGTCATCGAGAATATTTCCATTCTGTCAATGGATTTTTTCCTCTTTTTTTGTTATTATAATTTTTACTTCTTTCTTTCGCTACCAAGCTGTAGAGAGGGGCAATCTGAACAATAAGGAGATATCATCATGCAGTTGAAACTTTCCGACAGAATCATGAAGCCTGACTTCCAGGGCGAATTCACCGCCTCCATTCTGGCCGCGGCAGCCTCTCCTGACATTATCTCCTTCGCCGGCGGCCTGCCGAACCCCGTTTCTTTCCCCATTCCGGAGATGGAAGCTGCCACGAAGAAGGTTCTCGAAGAGAATGGTGTCACCGCGCTGCAGTACAGCTCAACCCAGGGCTGGCCCGCGCTGCGCAAGTGGATCGCCAAGCGCTATGAGACCATGGGCGTCTATGATGTGAGCGCTGATGACATCATTGTCACCAACGGCTCTCAGCAGGCACTTGCCATGATCGGGGCTGTTATGATCAACCCGGGTGATGAGGTCATCGTAGAAGATCCCACCTATCTCGTCGCGCTGCAGTCTTTCCATGTCTTTGATCCCTCTGTCCTGACGGTTACCATGAACCCCGACGGCATTGACTGTGATGAGCTCGCCGAGGTTGTAAAGAACCATCCGGAAGCCAAGTTTGCCTACCTGATCCCGAATTTCCAGAATCCCACCGGCCTTAGCTATACCCAGGAGGTTCATGACCGGGTCGTCGAGATCTTCAAGAGCAGCAATGTTCTTCTCCTCGAGGACAACCCCTATCGTGAGATTCGCTTTGCCGGTACCGCCACTGACAGCTTCGGCAAAGAACTCGGTGAGCAGTGCTGCATGCTGGGTACCTTCTCCAAGATTATCACTCCGGGTATGCGTATCGGTTGGATCTGCGTGCGCAACAAGGAGCTGAAGGCCAAGCTTCTCAATTACAAGTCCACCGCCGACTTGCACACTAACATCTTTAGTCAGATGGTGCTCGCCCAGTATCTTGCAGACAACGATGTCGATGAGCATATCTCGAAGATCAAGGCCCTCTACAAGGCCAAGTCCGATTTCATGGTCGAATGCCTGAAGAAGTATCTTCCCGAGGGCTGTGATCTCACCCCGACGGAAGGCGGTATGTTCCTGTGGGTCACGCTCCCGAACGGTCTCTCCGCTCTGCAGCTCTATTACAAGGCGCTGGAGAAAGGTGTTGCCATCTGCCCGGGTGATCCCTTCTATGAGTACAAACGCGATGTCAGCAGTTTCCGCGTCAATTACTCCAACTCTACGGACGAGGCTATCGAAAAGGGTGTCAAGATCCTTGGCGAAGCCTGCAAAGAGATGATGGAGGCGTAACCTGGCGTTGCCGTAAACAAGCCCGACAGAATTCTGATTCAGCAAATGCAAAAGATGGAGTATCGAGGTGCTCGGTACTCCATCTTTTTCTCTTGCTGTCGGATTTCTGCTCTCCGGTTCTCCCCGTCGATGTTCATATCACATGTGCAGCTAATTTGGCACTAGGCAGGACAGAATCCTTCGGATCAGTGCACCGTTGACCTTCGGCATGTTCTGTTTTTCTTCATCGGTCAGGAATCCACGAGGACCCAAACTCCGTCCGGGAGGCGCCATATGCTCACAGCCTTTCTGGTTTCCCGCATCTATTTGCGCGTTATTTGCGTCTATTTCCTTGCTGCTGATCTTTATTGTATGTATCCGTTTTATTCTCGGCAAGACGAAAAGCGTGAACATTCTCGGCAAACCTGTTATTATCTGTTGGTTTTCGTTCATTTTTTGTTGTATTTCACAATTGACTCACAGATGTCGATTCGTTATACTACCTTTGTTATGTCGTGTGCAGCATAATTGTATTTCATTTATTCTTTATTCTCTTATGGAGGTTATTATATTATGTTGGGTCAGATTTCCCGTGACGAGATTCGCAGCGCCATTGCCGATAAGCTTTGCGCTCATTTCAGCGTTTCTCCGGATAACGCAACTGAGGCGCAGGTTTTTCAGGCTTCTGCCATTGTTATCCGTGAACTGATGAGCCGCTTCCTCGCCATTGAAGATCCCCATCGTGTGGAAAAGGAAGTCCACTATATGTCGATGGAGTTTTTGATGGGCCGCAGTCTGATGAAGAATGCGTTCAACCTCGGCGTCGGTGATGCACTGACAGGTGCGCTGGAGGATCTTGGCTTCAACGCTTCTGACATCTTTGAAGCAGAACCCGATGCAGGTTTGGGCAACGGCGGTCTTGGCAGACTCGCTGCCTGTTACATGGACAGCATGGCTTCTCTCGGGCTGGAGGGCACTGGCTACTCCATTTGCTATGAACTCGGCATCTTCAAGCAGCAGTTCCGTGACGGCAAGCAGATCGAGGTCGCCGATGACTGGCGCTCTGCCGCGGAGAGCTGGCTGATCCCCCGTTATGAGGATATGGTCGAGGTTCGCTTCGGCGGGCAGATTTCCCCTCATTGGGACAATCAGGGACACTATTTTGCTGAGCACACCGGATACACCTCTGTCATCGCTGTTCCCCGCGACATGCTGATCGCCGGTTATGGCGAGAACACGGTCAATACCCTGCGCCTTTGGGATGCCAAGAGTCCTAACTCTCTCGACATGTACCTCTTCTCTGAGGGTGAATATGTCAAGAGTATGGAACAGCGCACGATGGCCGAGGTTATTACCAAAGTTCTCTACCCCGCCGATGACCATATTGAGGGCAAGACCCTCCGCCTGAAACAGCAGTACTTCTTTGTCTCCGCAAGCGCGCAGGATATTGTCCGCAAGCATATCAAGAAATGGGGCGATATCCGCAGCTTCTCCCAGCACCATATTATCCAGATCAACGACACTCATCCCACCATGATCATCCCGGAGCTCATGCGCATCTTCATGGATGAGTATGGTCTCGGCTGGGATGACGCATGGGAACTGGTCCGCAAGAGCGTTGCCTACACCAACCACACCGTCATGTCTGAGGCGCTGGAGAAGTGGCCGCAGGATCTGATCCAGCAGCTGCTGCCCCGCCTTTGGGAGATCATGTGTGAGATCAACCGCCGCTGGTGCGACTATCTGGTCCAGTCTTTCGGCTGGGATGAGCGCGTCGGCCGCAATCTCATCATCCGTGACGGTCAGGTCCACATGGCGAATATGTGCCTTGCTACCTGCCGCATGATCAACGGTGTCTCCCGTCTCCACGGTGAGATTCTCCGCAACGACCTGTTCAAAGACGTCTGCAGTCTCCGCCCCGACCGGTTCACCTATGTCACCAACGGTATCGACCATCGCCGCTGGCTTGCACAGATTAACCCCGGCCTCCATGGGCTCATTACAGAGCTTCTGGGTAACGATGATTATCTGCTGAATGCTGATCTTCTCTCCGGGCTCCGTGCTTTTGAAGGAGACAAAGCGGTCCTTCAGCGTGTCAATGCCATCAAGCGGGAGAACCGCGAGCGCTTCACCAAGTTTTTGAAGCGCAACGGCAGTGATGTTGTCCTGAATCCCGATGCCCTGATGGACGTTCAGATCAAGCGTCTTCACGAGTATAAGCGCCAGCTCCTCTGTGCCATGAGTATTGCAAGCCTCCAGCTCCAGCTGCACGACAATCCGAATCAAGACTTTGCTCCGCGCAGCTTTGTCTTCGGTGCCAAGTCCGCAGCAGGCTATAAAACCGCCAAACGCATCATCGAGCTGCTTCTCTCCATGCAGAATGACATCAACAACGATCCCATCTGCAAGGACCGCCTGCAGATCTGCTTTGTGGAGAATTACCGCGTCTCCGCAGCTGAGGCCATTGTTCCTGCCGCTGATATCTCCGAGCAGATTTCCACCGCCGGTAAGGAAGCCTCCGGCACCGGCTGCATGAAGCTGATGATGAACGGTGCTGTGACCATCGGTACCCTTGATGGTGCGAACGTTGAAATGTATGAGCGTCTTGGCGACGAGAATATGTTCCTCTTCGGTCTGCATACCGACGAGATCGAATCCTGGCGCCGCAACGGTTATGATCCCGCCGGCATCGCCAACAACGATCCGGAGATCAACCGTGTCATGCAGCGTTTCAGCCAGGGCTTCTCCGACGGCAAGAGCTATTCCGATCTGGTCTCCGGCCTGATCTATGGCGGCGACCCCTACATGCTGATCGCCGATTACCGTTCCTATGTCGAATGCCGTGACAGACTCTATGCCCGTCTGGCAGATGATAATGAACGCGCCCGTCTGGCTCTGGTGAACACGGCTGAAAGCGGCTTCTTCGCTGCGGACCGCGCCATCAGGGAATACGCAGACAGAATCTGGAAACTGTAAGCTGCTTCATTCACTCGTGAATATGACTCATCCCGGGGAGTGACGCATCCCCGGGATTCTGCTGAGTCAAACATCCGGAGGCAGATATGATCGACAGAATCATAGATGAATTGAAAAAACAAAATCTGGAATTGAATGAACACGGCATGAAAGAATTAAAGGAGAATGAAACCGCTCTTGTTTGTTTCGCCGAAAAATATGAAATGTCTGTACACGGGGACGTAAGCGGGCGCTGTTCCGTACAGTTCTCGAAGGATGGCTCAGTTGTGAGCACGTACACATTCTATTCAGCTGTGAGATGATGTTCTCTCATACCAATCACCCGGGTTTTTCTGCTCGGATAGAATGCCCAGAACTGCACCTGCATGCAGTTGCCCGCCGACCGCAGCATACAGATGCTATTGTTATCTGGGACTGAGGATACGGTCCTTTTCCTGTCCGGAAACAGCATAAAGCGCAGGCACCGATGTGAGTGCCTGCGCTTTATGCTGCGAGAGTTGTCAGGTCGTTCCATCCGCTTGTGCCGCATAGCAGTTATCGCACAGGCCGATGATCCAGCTGCCCGCTTTGATTCGATGGGTTGCCTCCCTGCCGCACTGTGCACAGACAAGCGGTCTGTCTGAAGGCATTTTCTGAAGGAAAAGGAAAAGCAATGCTGCAATGACAACCACAACGATAAGCAGAAAGACTGCTGTTTTCTTCTTTATTCTCATACTGCTTCTCTTCGATCAATTGTACATTCAATAAACGGCAAGAACCAGAAATCTTCTCCGGCTCTTGCCATTTGCTCTTTTCCTTTATGACAGGCTGACTGTGGAGCTCAGCTTCTGTTTGCCGTGTGGCCGAACTGCATTGCCTCCATGATCTTGTAACGCTCCATCTGAAGATGCTTCTTCATGGCGAGTGCTTCCTCGATCGGGATTTCAACAATATCGCCTTCCTTGGTCCCGATGATCGTGTTGCCCCGGCCTTCCGCGAAAGCCATCACAGCATAATAGCCCATACGGGTCGCAATCTCACGATCGCGTGCATTCGGTGATCCGCCACGCTGAATGTGGCCAAGAACCGTTACACGTGGCTCAATACCGATCGTTTCTTTAATCTGCTTCCCGATTTCGACGGCACTGCCCGCCCCCTCGGCAACGACGATCATAAAATGGGTATTCCCTGCCAGCCTCGAGGCCTGAATCTTTTCGATCACATTCTTCTGAAAATCTTCCTCATGCTCCGGGACGAGAACCGCCGTAGCGCCGACGGCGATCCCCACATACAGTGCGAGGAAGCCCGCGTTCCGGCCCATCACCTCTACGACCGAGCAGCGCTCATGGGACTGCATGGTATCCCGAAGTTTGTCAATGCACTCGATCGCCGTGTTGCAGGCGGAATCAAACCCGATGGTATAGTTCGAGCACCCCAGATCGTTGTCAATGGTAGCAGGGATGCCGACAACCGGGATACCGAGCCGGGACAGCTCCAGCGCTCCGCGGAAGGTGCCGTCGCCGCCGATCGCCACAATTCCGTCTAACCCAAGCATTTTGCAGGTCATGACTGCCCGCTCCCGTCCTTTTTCCGTCATAAAATCCTCACTGCGGGCGGTAAACAGAATCGTTCCGCCGCGGGACAGAATATGGCCGACACTGGCACTGTCCAGTCTCACAAAATCGGCGTTGATCAGCCCCTGCCAGCCTCTTCGTATGCCGATGCATTCAATTCCGCAGGACAGCGCAGTGCGGACAACCGCTCTCACCGCAGCATTCATTCCCGGCGCATCTCCGCCGCTGGTCAGAACCCCGATTCGTTTGATATTCATACTTGTTCCTCCTTGCAGTCTCTTTGATCTGTTAGCGTGTAAAGCCCTTTCTCTCCCGTGCTTTCTGAATCAGTTTTTCCGCTTCGCTGAAAGCCTCCGGCAGATATTCGTCCCACCATTCCCTTCCGGATCTCTCAGACTTCTTGATTACTTCCCATGCTTCCAGTTGAGCTTCTTTTGACTCATAGAATACATCCTCAAATACATGGGGATGCCTTCTGACCATTTTTTCGGAAATGGCTGCCGCCACATCTTCGAAGGTGAAGAGCCCTTCCTCTTCCGCCAGCACGGCATGAAACATGACCTGCAGCAGGAGATCACCGAGTTCTTCTTTCAGGTTCTCCGCATCACCGGTCTCTTCCAGGATATTGATCCCGCAGACCACTTCCGCTGCTTCCTCAATGCAAGCTGGTTTCAACGTGCTGTGCGTCTGCGCCCGATCCCAGGGGCAACCGTTTTCACTGCGGAGTTTCTCCACAATTGTTTTCAGTCTCTCAACTTCGCTCATAAATTGTCCTTAATCCTCTGCAGGAATTCCCGAAGAACCGCTGCGTACGTCTCCGGATCCTTCAGTGCGGATTCTGCATGTACCGCATCCGGTATGAGGTGCAATTCACTGTATCCTGAAGTCTCCGCCTGCATTCGCTCACTGTTCTCAGGCAGAATAAACGGATCGTCCGCTCCATGAATAAACAGGACCGGGATCTCATTCCCCTTCAGGCTGTCGATCGGCCGCATTTCAGCAAGAGAAAACCCATATCGGATTTTCGCACACACCGATGTCAGCTTCAGGATTCCTGCCGGCATGCGTGATGCTTTTAATCCGTTTTCCAGCACACCGAAGATATCGCTGAATCCACAGTCCGCAACAACGAACGCAATCTGAGGGTGATATTTCAGACAGGCTACAGACGTTGCCGCTCCCAGAGATTCCCCGTGTATGCCGAGCATTTTTATTCCCTCATACCGGGATCTTGTATCCTCGATCAGCGTTAGCAGGTCTCTTGCTTCCCTTACAGAATAGGTGCAGAATGTTTCCTCATTGAGTCCATGTCCACGCAGATCATAAATAATTACATGGAATCCCAGATCCAGGTACATCTTTGCGTATTTGAGCGCACCGAACCGGTTGTCTGTATAGCCATGAGAGATGATCACGTATTGATCTGCGGGCAGGTGGTTATGCAGGAACTGTACATGGACAAGATAGCCATCATAGCTTGATACGGTATAGTCTGTTTTCTCCAGTTCGTCATACCAGGAGATATCATAATGGTCTTCCTGCCAGCGGCGGGCTCCGTCCAGCGTCTGCCGGGGTATCGACAATGTGGTTTTGGCTGAATAAAAACCAATAACTGCCGCAACAATCAGCAGAAGAAAGAGTACAATGATGATGGCTTTTAACACGCTTCATGCTCCTATTATCGCGTTGGATATCTGTTAAACTTGTTTTGAAGTATATCAGAAAACTTCAAGCTCTTCAATATATTTCCCAGTCACGTCAGTCTTTCCAGTTCTTTCTCACCGCTGCTGCACGGACGGGATCAGAATGTCATAATTGATCGTTTTATAAAACCCGTCACAGACCGATATATAATCTCCGCCATGAGTTCCCATCAGATACATCAGCTTCGTGATCGTGGCCTCCAGTGTCATGTCATAGGCCTCCATCAGATGGAAGTCCTGCTTCACCTGCTGGCCAACTTCATAGACCTCCATATTGCTCCCTTCGTTTGCAACCTGCGTGGCGATCACGACAATCTTTCCCCGTGAAACCCAGTGCTCCATCTGCTGATAGAACACCTCCCGCAGATTATCCGGAATCCCTCCGACGCCGAAACTCTCAATCACGAGGCAGTCATAATGTGCAAAGAGGTATTCGACCATCTCTGGCCTCGTACCAGGAATCAGCTTCAGGACCACGATGCTGTCGTCCAGTCTGTGCCCGAAGCGAACCGGTTCCGTGAACGGCGCCTGGGAGATAAAGCGGATGATCCTGCGATCCCGGATCACAGCCAGCGCAGGGAAGTTGACACTGCTGAAGGCGTTGTAGCTGTGGGCATAGGTTTTCTTTGCTCTCGTTCCTGCGATCACATTTCCGTTGAAGACCAGGACTACGCCCACGGATGCGCCGTCGGCTGCATAGCGGATGCTGTCGAGCAGATTGCGTTTCGCATCTGTGCTGTCCTCACCGATCGGCTTTTGTGACCCGGTGATCACGATTGGTTTGTTGGAGTTCTGGATCATATAGGACAGGGCTGCCGAGGTATAGGCCATCGTGTCAGTCCCGTGGCAGATCACAAATCCGTCATAGTACAGATATTTGGCCTCAATCGCACAGACGATCTGTTTCCAGATCTCCGGGCTCATGTTTGTGCTGTCGATGTTGCAGACCTGAAGCGCATCAACATCGCATTCTTCTTTGATCTCCGGGATGAACGACAGGATCTGTTCTGCATTCAGCCCCGGTCTAAGACCATGATCGGACAGCAGGGATGCAATTGTGCCTCCCGTCGCAAGCAGCAGTATCTTTTTCTTCATCGCTCTCCCCATCTCATGAATTACCTGTTATCCCGACCTGGCCCGAGGTGTGATTCTCCTTACCTGTACTCACAGTCCGCCAAGTGGTCATTCATACACCACTTCCGTTGTCTCCGGCAGCCTTCTCAAGATATAATCCCTAACAAAGCCAAACTCATTGTGGTCCACGAACACCGGTCCGTGGCCCACCAGCGTGTGCAGTTCAATCATGTTCCTCCCTGTATACACAACTGCTTTCCGAACGCTTTTGTAAAAAAACGGATTACTGGCTTTTCCCCCTCCGAAGATGATACAGTCCTCCGTCATGGTGTACGGCTGCTTCCGCTTCCCTGCGTTCAGATTAAAGAGGAAACACACACCGCCGACGATGGCCATAATGCCGAGGCAGGTGAGAAGCATTACTCCCAGCATTTCACCGCCCATGACAAGAGCCATGATGATGAAAAGGCCGCAGACCGCCCCTATGACAAGAAAGAGGATTCTAAAGACCTTGTGTTCATAGCTGACGTCAATGGTTCCTTGCCAGCTGTATGTTCCGTTTTCCTGTGTAATCATTCAAATCTTCTCCTGTTCGACGTCCACAGCGCAGGGTATGGCGCGTGGAACATGGCCAGCGATCTCAGCCAAGTGAGCAGATCCGCGTAATGCTGGCCGAATCTGACCGGTCAGTCTCTCAAACTGTTTTCTCGATGGTTTGTCCTTCTCTGTACTCCGACGCCAGAATTGCGTACTCCAGTTCGTCACGCCAGCTGGTGACACCGTTTTTCACATATCTGCACTTCTGCTTCAGCAGAGCTTCTCTGCGCATTCCCGCTTTTTCCAGCACCTTCCAAGATGTGATGTTCTCCGGATTGCAAACCGCGTTCGCTCTGTGGAGATGGAGCTCGTCGAAACACCAGGTGAGAAGTGCCTCTGTCATCTCTGTGGCATAGTGTTTTCCCCGATGCTCTTTCAGCAGCAGCCAGCCGATCATCCCGGTGTCTGTCTCCGGGTCAATCAGAAGGTGAGTCCGTCCGATTTTTTCTCCGGTCTCCTTGAGAACAACCGCCAGCTCATAGCTGAGGCGCGGAACCTGTTTCCCTTCTTCGATAATTCTGTTTAGGTGCTGCTTTGCTTCTTCCATGTTCATCGGGTCAAACGGAGTATAATACAGGGTCTCGCTGTCGGAGTAGATCCGATAAATGATATCCAGGTCGTCCGCTTCAAACGGCCGAAGAATCAGCCTTTCTGTTTCTATCATTCGAATACCGCAGCTTCCCGTTTCATCATGCAAGGCCATTGCCGATAAATTCCACCTTCACGTCCACATCATGTGCCGGCATGACGAACTGGTATTCCAGCCAGCCGACTCTTGTTCCATCCACACCCTCCGCGGATATTTCGAGATCTCCGTCGGTGGCATCGTAAAGGCTGACCGTCACGGTCTCTCCCGCATGTGCCGTTTCAGGGCATGATTCAACCAGACCGCTGTCACCAACGATGCTGATATGATGCACAAACGGCGTCACCAGATGGTAATACTGTCCCGCCCCGGCCATTGCACCGATCAGCGCAATCGTTTCGATCTCACCGAATTGATCGATGAACATCGGCTCCTCCAGCGTCTGCCATTCCATCGTTTTCTCCAGCAGCTCAGCATAGTCGGACGTTTCCAGTAAATCTGCAGGAATGCCGCTGTGTGCCATCTCATACTTGGAACGAACGGCTTCCTTCAGGTTCTCCAGATATACTTCCTTGCTGATTCCACGCTGTTCCAGAATCATCTCGTTTGTGACTCTGCTGTCGGTTTCAAAATCATATCCGTATGCGCCGTATTCATCGCAGTCGCCGCTCACATCGGATTTGATGAGGAGAAACATCTGGCTCCCGTTCCAGTAGGCATGCCACTCGGTGCGCCAGGACCACAGGGAGTGTCCGCCTTCCATATTATGGAACTGTGTCTCTACCCTTTCCCCGAAGTTTTCTGCGATCTCCGCGTTGATCTCATCCGCAGCCGCCGAATCGGCGAAGATCTGCGGGACATGGAAGGAATAGGTCTCTTCATTCCCGATAGAGTCTGTATAGACTCCATCGGCACTGTACAGCTCGTAAACGGGATTCTTTTGAGGGCGGACTGTGCTGTCATCTGACTCCTGTCTGGGTTCAGCGCTCTCTGCCGCAGCATATACCCCCATGGTAAGAATCATTGCTGCAATCAGCAGTACAGAAAGTGCTCTTTTCATAGAATCATTACCTCCTTAAGAAACTGGTTGTGAGTCCGTCAACTCCTTTTTTCCACATGTCAGTCATCCTCGCCATCTTCTTCATTCATAAAGTCTTCGATCGCTTCTTTCGCTGCGATTTTCACCGGTGTGAGCAGGTCGCTTTTCAGGCTCTCCAGCTCCTCTTCACCCAGGACTTCTGTTACCGCCTTCGTTGCCTTATTATAGAGCCACCAACTTAATCTTCTGTTCATTCGTACATCAATTCCGCCTCTCGCTAATCAATTGCTGTATCCCGTTTCATCGAGTCTTTCTTCTCAGTATGGCATCAGTATAGCAAAAAACTGACGCTTCTTCAATGATTTAGAAACAAGATCTCTCCCCATGGCTGGACAAGCAATCATCCGCAAATAAAACACGTCGGTCCGCCCTCCTTCTCCTCCAGATTACGAACCGACGTTTTATGATATTACATGCCTTTGAATGCAGCCTATATAATAATTACCGGCTCCAGCTTATCAGTAACCGGCTTTCGCAGTGCCCTTTACCAATGGAGAACCTTTCTCACACGGTCAGAGACCAGAATGGCAAGCCCCATCTTGACCAGGTCAGGGAGGATGAACGGGAATACACACCATCCCAGCGCTGTCCCAAGTGTGATTGCTCCGCTCTTCCGTGCATAGACCGTCATAAACCATGCGGTCCCAAACGCATAACATACCAGCAGGCCCAACACCATCGCTGTGATCCGTACTGCGAGCTTTGTTCCGAGCAGCTTCTCCGCGGCCCAATAAATCACTCCGACGAAGATATAACTGATAAGATAGCCCCCGGTGGTACCCAGCAGCGCACCGATGCCTCCGTTAAAACCGGAAAACACGGGGAGACCGACAGCTCCGAGAAGAAGATACACCAGGATGGCGATCGTCCCTCTCTTTCCGCCCAACAGTCCCAGCACGCAGAAAACACCAAAGATCTGCAATGTAAAAGGTACCGCCGCCGGAATGGTGATCCACGCACAGATTGCGATGAGTGCCGCACAAATTGCCATATAAGCCAGATCTACAACACGAAACTGTTTTTTCATAAAACAAATATACTCCCTCTGCGCCTTTTATGAGCGCAGAGGGAGTATATCATGTTCTCGTTTTATTGTCAACCAGATTAGTTCTTTCCGGTTAACATTCGCTTTGCTTTCTGCTCAGCCGCCGAAGAGGCCCTGCAGGAACGGTACCAGACCGGTAATCACAACCACAAGCAGCAGAACCGGGCAGACAAAGCGCACCAGGAAGAACCAAACGTCGTAGATTCTCTTGTGGCCGAGGGCGCCGTGGTTGGAGACAGCATCGATGGCGTTCTCCTTGCCCCAGATCCATCCGACGATCACAGCCGTGCAGAGAGCGATCAGCGGATAGGCAAAGATGCAGATGAAGTTGTCATAGAGGCTGAAGATATCCTGGCCCAGAATCCGGACATCGCCCCACATGCCGAAGCTCAGGCTGACCGGGATACCGAGCAGCAGGCAGATCACACCGCCCAGAATGGATGCCTTGGTCCGGCTCACCTTGGGGAAGGTTTCTGTGACATAGGGGACAAATATCTCCAGAATAGAGACCGAAGAGGTCAGTGAGGCAAACAGCAGCAGCACAAAGAACAGGAAGCAGAAGAAACCGCCTGCCGGGAGCTGTGCAAAGAGCGAGGGCATTGTGACAAACAGCAGAGAGGGACCGGAACCGACGTCAATACTGAAAGCGAACGCGCTGGGAATGATGATCAGACCGGCAAAGAAAGCGATGGCGAAGTCCGTGAATGCAACTTGTATGGTAGACTTCATGACATCCTCGTCCTCCCGCAGGTAGCTGCCGTAGTTGACCATGCCGGTCGTACCGACATTCAGCGAGAAAAAGCACTGCCCGACGGCGGCTGCAATCACCGGAAGTGTGATTTTTGACAGATCCGGCTTGAGGTAATAGGTAATGCCTTCTGCCGCGCCGGGAAGCGTCACCGCGCGGAAGATCAGGATGATCAGAATGACAATCAGAGCCGGCATCATGATCTTGCTTGCCTTCTCGATACCGTTCTTGACACCGCCGCAGACGATCACGACGGTCATCACAAGGAAGACCAGTGTGCCAATGATGGGCCCCCATACCTGACTGACAAAGCCCCCGAAGAACCCGCCGACTTCCGCCGGATCAATGTGAGCCAGCGTGGTAAAGGAGTTGATGATATAATGGAGCATCCAGCCGCCGAACACGGCATAATAGGATAGTGCCAGCATCGCACTGAATATACCCAGATATCCCATCCAGGTGAACTTGTTGCCTACCAGCTTGCGGTAGGATTCCACCGCGTTTGCTTTTCCGTTGCGTCCGATGAGAAAGTCGCACAGCAGCATGCCGATACCGATAATCAGCATAACGACGATGTAGACGAACAGAAATGCAGCACCGCCGTTTTGTCCCGTCATCCACGGGAATTTCATGATGTTCCCCAGGCCGACCGCAGAACCTGCTGTTGCCAGCACGAAGCCCAGACGTCCCGACCATTGCTCACGGGTTTTTTTGTTGTCCATGGTTGTCCTCCTTTTCATTTCCTTCATATTTTCCCAAACAGCCCTGATTCAGGACTGCATATGGACAATACCGATCAGCCTACTACCTCATGATAGATGCAGATATATTCTTCGTCAGTCAGATCACGCTTCACGGAAATGGAGAGCGTCTTGACCTTGGCGAGGATTTCCTTGACCTTTTCCTTGTCCTCCACCACCGGAAGTCCCAGTCTTTCATTGACAAGGGCCACATTCGCGCCGCCGCTTTTCTTTCCGATATAAATATGCGGGGGATTCTGCCCGGTCATGGTATAGAGATAGGGCAGCATGATCAGCGGGTCGATGTCCTTGGCTTTCTGCCAGTAACCGACCGGAAGACCGGTCTCCCAACCGAAGAGCCTGTCGCCGACGATCGCTTTCGTGGGCGGAGTGGGTTTTCCGGAACGGACTTCCACCTCTTTTGCCAGATCAATCAGGTTTTCGGTCTTTATTCCGGTATCCTGGCCGTAGAGGCAGAGCAGGCTCATCACCAGCGGTTCGATCGGGCAGCTGCCCGCCCGTTCTCCGATGCCGTTTACAGTTACATGGGCACAGAATGCACCGGCTTTCAGAGCTGCAATGGTTGTTGCCACGGAGAGGCCGAAATCTTCGTGGAAGTGAGCTTCCACCGGTTTGCCGACCCGCTCAAGAAGGGCTTTGGTATAGTACGCTGCGCCTTCCGGGGAGAACGTTCCGAAGGTGTCGACCAATGCGACGGAATCCATCCAGCCGCCTCCTTCCAGGATCTTATTCAGCAGATCAATCAGGAAGTCCAGAGACGCTCGGGAACCGTCAGATGGGAAGTAAGTCACCTTCAGGCCCAGCTCGTGCGCATACCTGGTAGAGACAATTGCTGCCTCGACCGCTTTTTCCGGTGTCCAGCGCATGCCCCCGGACAGCATGTGTTCGCTGCCGGGTATTTCGATCAGAACGCCATCCACACCACAGGACTTTGCAAGGTCCATATCCGATGTAACGCCGCGCACAAAACAGTAGATCTCCGCGTTCAGACCGTCTTGGCAGATTTCACGCAGCGCCTCGGCATCTTCTTCAGAAGTTGCAGGGCATCCGGCTTCGATTCTGTGGACGCCTGCTGCGTCGAGCTTCCTGGCAATTGCCAGTTTGTCCTCCTTGGTGAAAATAATACCGGCTTCCTGTTCACCATCCCGCAGCGTGGTATCCAGGATCTCGATCTGCTCAGGAAAATGAAAGTCTTTTGTCACATCATCTGAAAAGTCTCCGGGGCTGACCCACCATTTTCCCGCTTCTTTATAGCTCATCTTTCAGGTTCCTCCTTGAGAATTCATTAACTTTGATAACAATTTTATCATAGTTTATTCTCTCAACCTTGTCAACATACGATATATTGTTAGCGCAAATTTTCTTACAATTTCTACAATTATTGATATACTATTTTGTATAGTTAGTATACGCTTACAGATAGGCAGCACTTTCTTCATCGGCATTTTATCCAAATTATATGTTTATATTTTTGTCATTATGACGGGAAATCGTCATCTATTCTCGATTTTATTTTTCATAAGTTTAGCAAGCTGTTTGACATCTTTTAAAGAGATTGCTATACTGTCGTTACAGGAAGCTCTTAGTCCAGAAATCTTTGAAAGGAGTCCGAACATGAACTACGTTTTCTCTGACAACATTTCTTCTGTCCGCCCGTCTGCAATCCGGGAAATTCTGAAGATGGTCGCCGCAAATCCCAGCATCATCTCCCTTTCCACAGGCAGCCCCTCCAGCGAGGCAATCCCTGTAGACGCCATCCACGAGATCTCTGAAAAGATCTTTCAGGAGCGCGGGATCGAGTCTCTTCAATACAGCGTCACGGAAGGCTACATGCCCCTGCGTGAAACCACAAAACAACGTCTCCACGATGTCTTTGGGATTGATACGGAAAACAACGATGTCATCATCACAACAGGCGGCCAGCAGGGTCTTTTCATGACACCGCTGGTTCTGGTCAATCGCGGAGATACCGTTCTGGTTGAGAGTCCAAGCTTTGTCAGCGGAATCATTGCTGCCAAATCCGTGGGTGCCAATGTTGTTGGCATAGAAATGGACGAGGAGGGAATCCGGCTGGATCTGTTGGAACAGGCCATCAAGGAACAGAAGAATGTAAAACTCCTGTATCTGATTCCCACCTTCCAGAATCCCCGCGGTTCGACAATGAGTCTGCAGCGTCGCAGGGATGTCTATGAGCTCTGCCGCAAAAACGGCATTATGATTCTTGAGGACAATCCGTACGGAGAACTGCGCTTCCGCGGCGAGGACATTCCAACCATCAAGTCCATGGATAAGGAAGGCATCGTCATTTATAACGGTTCCTATTCCAAGGTGCTCTCTGCCGGGATGCGCATTGGGTTTATCTGCGCTCCGAAACCGGTGATCCAGAAGCTGATCATCGCCAAACAGGGTGGTGACTGCCATACCAATATTTTCTTCCAGATGGTCTGTGATGAGTTTTTCCGCAACTATGATGTCCCTGCACACATTGAGAAAATCCGGGGAATCTATCGTGACAAGTGCGACTTTATGCTCTCCTGTCTTGATCAGGCTCTGGATGATCGCGTCACCTGGACCCATCCGGACGGTGGTCTCTTCCTCTGGTGCTCCCTGCCGGAGGGATATGACAGCCTGGACTTTGCAAACCTTGCCGCACAGAAAGGCGTGGCCTTTGTTCCGGGCTGCTCCTTCATGGTCAACGACAGTGATCCCTGTCCCGCTTTCCGGCTTAATTACTCCACGCCCTCGAAGGAAAACATTGAAAAAGGTATTCAGATCCTGGCCGACGCTGTCCGGGAATATCTGAAATAACCGTCTGTACAGGAGGCTTTACTCATGTTCAAACCCATTCTCAGTCCTGCCAGCGGCAAGCTACGCGTTCTCGGATATTGCTCCGGTTCCGGCAACACCCTGTGGAAAGCATACGAGCTTCAAAAGCAGCTTGAGCAGACCGCCGAGGGCAGCCCCTTTGAGATTATCGGCATCTTCGCCGACAATCCGGAATCCAAGGCAGTTGCAGCTGCAAACGCCAACGGTATTCCCTGTGCCGCCATAGACATCCGAAGCTTCTATGCCGAGCACGGTGCGCCTCTGAAAGACCGGGAAGTCCGAGCCGAATTTGACCGTGAAGCACTGGCTCTGGTGGAGCCCTTCCGCGCCGATATGATTCTCCTCGCGGGTTATGTCTGGGCGACCACCGATGTGGTGCTGGATCGCTATACAGTCGTAAACGTCCATCCGGCTGATCTTGCGGTCACGGATGACGAAGGCCATCGGCTGCTTGCCGGGGCCAATGGGATCAAGGCTGCTTTCCGCCACAACATGGACTATCTGCGGGCCAGTTCCCACATTGCTACAAAAGAACTGGATGCCGGTCCTCTTCTGGTTCGTTCTCCCAAGGTGGCGGTGGACTACAGTCTGTTCGACGACGAAGAGCTGCAGTTCCGCCACTATCTGAAGCTTGTCAATGAACAGGCCCGTCTGGTGGGTGCCCGTACGGTTCTGGAACTGGCGCTGGGCAACTTTGCTTACGACGAAGAAAACCGTCTGTGCCATCAGGGCACCCCTGCACCGACCGGCCTCTGTATTGAAAGCTGGGAGGATTCCCTGTAATTTACGCTTGAATGTAATTGAATTTAGTCTTAATGTGATCTGAAATGATCCTTTGGATTCCGGTTGGATGCTCTCCGAGGCATTTCTCCATAAAAACTTGACTTTTTCCCGAGAATCTCTTAAAATCATTATCAATGATAATGTAAAGGATTCGAAAAATCTCATGGACAAGAATGACAATCTCACGTTCTCCATCAGTCAGGTTGCAAAAATGCTCGGTGTGGTTCCCGGGACCATACGCAACTGGGAAAGAAGCGGACTCATCACAGCCCGGCGTTCCGACAGCAATTACCGCGTATTTACCGTTGAAGATCTGGCCACCCTGCGGAAGATTCGTGAATATTCCATCGACAAGCACATGGGTGCGCACGCCATCAAGGTGCTGATGGGGACCGCCAGTGAAAGCGGCAGTGAGCTGGAAGAAAGCGTACACCAGAGCCGGGAAAAGCACTATTCCAGGAAACTACTCAGTGAAAAATGGCGGGAGATCCGGAAAATGCAGGGCTATACCCTTGAGGAAGTCAGCCGTGAGGTTGGGATATCGGTTGCCCATCTGAGCAAGCTGGAAAACGGCGGTAACGTTTCTCTGGAGCTGATGCGCGACCTGGCCCATTTTTACGGTGAGAGCCCCCTGTACTTTCTGGAACCGTCCCAGATAGAGACTTACCTGGTGAAAAAGGACACGGGAGAGCCTCTGGATGTCAACGGTGACCCGGGAATCACCATGCACTCTCTCTGTTCCCTGCGGCAGCATGTGATGTATCCGGTTCTCTGCGAGGTAGAGCCCGGCTCCGGAAACAAGCAGCCCCATACACATAACGGGGAGGAATTCATCTATATGTTTTCCGGGTCGCTGGAGGTCCGACTCAACGAAGATGCCCCCTATATTCTTCACGGCGGGGATTCTTTCTACTATCGGGGCTCCGATCTCCACAGCTGGTGGAATCCGGCACGGAAACCTGCCAGGTTCCTGTGGGTCCATTCTTCCGTTTCCAAGTGAAGTTGCCCGACTCCCGCTGAACAGATCAAAATCCAGACGGTTCAATGCAATTCGAACTCGTCTGGATTTTCCATTCTCTATAATACATTTTAAAAAAGGAGCATCATGATGAGCGAACGACAATTCATTATCCCCGCCTACGGTCCCTTTGCCGGCATGCGTGCTGTATGCGCGGGAACCCTTCTCGCTATGCCATTCGCCGCCACTATGCTGGCTGATTTCGGTGCTGAAGTCATCCAGATTGAACGGCCGGGTGTCGGCGATACCCAGCGCATGCTCGCTCCCTTTGCCGAGCTGGACGGCAAAACCGTCTCCGCTGCCTGGGCACAGGAATCCAGGAACAAACTGGCCATGACGCTGGAGCTGAACCTGAAATACGAGGAAGTCCGAGATGTTTTTTACGGTCTGATCAGGGAAGCGGACATCTTCATGGAAAACATGGTTTGGATGGACAAGCTCGGGGTCTTTGATGAAGAACTCCTGAAGGTCAATCCGAAGCTGGTCATTGTCCACGTCTCCGGCATGGGGCATAAGGAATTCGGCGGTCTGCCAAATGTCTGCAACCGCGCTTCCTATGATATGATCGGACAGGCCTTCTCAGGCTGGCTGAATCTCCAGGGCGATCCGGACCGCCCCCCTGTGATCGCCAAGCCTTATCTCAACGACTATGTCTCAGCGTTTTCTGTGCTCTTTGCCGCTCTCTCAGGATATATCCATGCCCAGAAGACCGGTGAGGGCCAGGTTGTTGACGTAGCCCAGTTTGAGGCCATGGCAAAATGCATGAGCAGTACATACACCGCCTATACCATGCTGGGGATGGTTACGGAGCGTACCGGAAATGCCAGTCCATCCTTCCAGCCCTATGATATCTTTCTGTCCCGTGATGGTTTTTACGTTGCGCTTGGCGCCTTCGGGCCCGGCGTCTATAATCGCTGCATTCCTGCCATGGGTCTGGATCTCGACTATTTCAGCTACAGGGACTGTTCCTACGATGCCGAGGCTCTCGCCTCGCCCAAGGGGCGTGAACTGAATGCTGCCGTCGTCGCCTGGTGTGCCTCCCACGATGCCCAGGAGATCGAGGATATCATGGAAGCGGCACGTGTCCCCTGCTCCAGAGTCAACACCGCCAAGTCCGCCTATGAGAACGAACATTTCCGTTCCCGCGGCGACTGGATCAGGTATATTGACCAGACCACGGGCTGTGAGATTGAAGCCTTTGGAATCGCGCCGAAGATGAGCAAGACCCCCGGTCAGGTCTGGCGCGGCGCTCCGAGCATGGGCCAGGACACCGAAAACATCCTCAGAACCATCCTCGGTTATGATGATGCAAGGATCGCCGATCTGAAAGCCAAGAAACTGATCTGAGACACCCTCCTCCCCCATTCATTCCATCGCACAAAGAACCGGCAGCTCAGGAGATGTTTTCCTGCGTTTCCGGTTCTTTCTGATATTCTGTTTTCAAAACGTCACCTCCGGCACACTCTACCACACGGATCACGAGGACTACTGAGTCCCATAAGAAGATAATATTTGCTCATTTTCTCTTGCCTATGTCTCTGCCTCTTGCTATAATGAAATCAAGATGAAAAACGCCCCGGGGAAAATATTGAAAGGCTGTGAGAGCCATGGCGGAAAAAGTGAACACCAACACCCTGATGAAGCGTCTGTTCAAGGCCAATGATCTCTCTTCTTATCTGCAGGGAAATGAAGGCCAGCTCCATTCTCCGGATTTCTGCGCACTCCTGAAAGACCTCTGCGATGAGCGAAAGATTCTTCCGGCCCGCGTCATCGAGCAGTCCCAGATCGAGCGCACCTACGGACACCAGTTGTTTAACGGGACCCGAAGACCTTCCCGTGATAAAGTGATTCAGCTCGCCTTCGGTTTCGGCCTTGGCGTGGATGAAACGCAGCGCCTTCTGCGGGCTGCTGACAAGAGTCTTCTCTATCCAAGGCTCAAACGCGATGCCGTCATCCTCTACGGGCTTCAGAAATCACTTCCGATTCTCGCGGTTCAGGAAAACCTGGTGAAATATGGGCTGACCATGCTTGGAGGGGCGAATCATGGAGGAGATTGACACCCGTCTGGAAAGCTTTTTTCTGCCCGATGAAGCGGAGTATCCCCGGGAGCTGACGGAACAATATGAGCTTCTGGAATGTTTCTCTGAGAAAGAGAACGCCCGGACGCTGCTGGCGGTAAGCCGGGACACGGGAGAAACGTGTGTGGTCAAGTGTTATCTGAGGGAGAACTCTCTGTACAAGCACCCTGAGCCCGAATCTCTGCGTCAGCTTTCTGCCGGTCCTATGCCCCGCTTCATCGCGGAATACCGGAATGAACACATGCGCTGCGTTCTGCGGGAATACATCCCCGGTGATACGCTTTTTATTCTGGCTAAGCATCGGACCTACTCGGAAGAAGAAGTCCTGAACATCGGTCTGCAGCTCTGTGATCAGCTGCAGACGCTGCACTCTATGGAGCCGCCTGTTATTCACCGGGACATCAAGCCCCAGAATATCGTGATCCGGCCGGACGGTACGGCCGTGCTGATCGACTTCGGCATTGCCCGCGTCCACACGGATAAGGAGACCGACACCGTCGCCTTCGGGACGCAGGGCTTCGCCTCTCCGGAACAGTATGGCTTTTCTCAGACCGATGCCCGCTCCGACATCTACTCCCTTGGCATACTGCTGTACTGGCTGCTGCATCAGGAGACAAAGCTGTCCGGAAGGCACGATTCCCCTCTGGAGAAAGTCATTGCCCGCTGTGCAAGCTTTGATCCCGAACGCCGCTATTCGGATATCAGTCAGGTGAAACGGGCGCTGCTTGCAGCACGTCCGGCAGCCCGGAGGAAACGAAGTCTGCTTCTCTCTGCGGCAGCCGTTCTGCTTCTGATGATGACAGCGCTTGGTATCTCTCTTGTTTCAAAATCGCACAGAGAGGTCGTCACATTTACCCAGCCTCTGATTGAACAGGCCGTACGGGCAGCGCTGGATCTGGATGAAACTCGCCCTGTCACAAAAGATCAGCTGGATCGGGTCACCGGGATTTATATTGTCGCGGACGGCGCCTATCCGAACGCGGATCAGTTCTACCCTGCGATCAGCCTCTGGTACTCTGAGGGCAGGCAGCGGCGGGGGCCTGTAAGCTCTCTGGATGATCTGGCTCTGCTGCCGAATCTGGAACAGGTCTGTATCGTCGCTCAGGAGCTGGAAGACATCTCTGCACTGTCAGGAATCCGGACGCTAAACAAAGTGGAATTCAAGCACAATTACATCTCCGACATCTCTCCGCTGGCCGGCATGAAGCGTCTTACCTCTGTCGGCATCAACGATAACCCTGTCCGGGACATCTCCCCTCTCACTGAATGTCCGAATCTCGCCTTTCTGGATCTCTGTGATGTGAGAAGCTATGAAGCTTCTGTGATCGCCCGGCTGGGCAACTTCGATTTTCTCGATATCTCCAATCCCACCGAGAGCTATCGATTTCTGGACGGAAAAAGCATTCTGGATCTTCGTGCCGCATGGACAGGTTTGGATGATCTGCATGTTCTCGATCAGGTCACCCGTCTTGAGCGGCTGGAAATTGACCATACGGCGGTCTCAGATCTCTCGCCTCTGGCACTGCACAAGGGCCTGAAGGTGCTGAAGCTGGAAGGCCTGCCGGTTACCGATTTCAGCGTATTGCTTGAGCTTCCACAACTGGAAGAGGTGTACGTCAGCAAGGAGCAGACAGAAGCAATCAAAGCCCTGGAAGACATTTCCTTCTCGGTTCATTACGAATAAATCATTCAAAACATGAAGAAAAGCGCCAATGTGTGCATGCTGCACACCAATTGGCGCTTTTCTTTTGCTATACTTTTTAATGGATAATTGTAAAGTTATTCCATTCCTAACAACCAGGAGGGCTTTATCATGGCCTATACCGCAATTGAGAACATGCGTGAAATCAACGAAGCTCGTTTTGGCTCCGATGTTGGGCCGATGCAACCCCCGCTCTATACGAATCGAAGACGGCGAAACGATCTCAAATCAGCTGCGCTGCGCTTTCTGCACAACCGCTGTGAAGAGCTTCGCTTCGACGCTTCCAAAGAAGCGGAGGAGACCAGAACCGGCGTCTATCAGGGCCAGAGCCTGAAGGCCGGTCAAATCCCCTACAACATGCAGATGGATCTTGACCGGCTGTGTCTGGAAAAGGCGCTTGAGTGCTTTATCGACTCCGGTGTGGCAGAGGATGCTTATGCGGTCTATTACTGCTATCTGGAAATGTTCCTCGGTCAATATAAAAACTCCAAAAAAATGGTGGAGCTGCTGAGTGAGTATGAAGCCAACGGGAGCTCCCTGCTGATGAAACACAGAGACCACTATTCGCATTCGGTTTATGTGTTCGCGCTGGGGCTTGCAATCTACGAGACCAACGAGGCCTATCGGCGCAGCTTTCGTGCGTTTTATCATTGGAAAGACAAACCGGATAACGAGGTGGCCAACCTCTTTCTGGAGTACTGGGGGCTTACGTCGCTGTTTCACGATATCGGCTATCCCTTTGAGCTGCCCTTTGAGCAGGTGCTCAGCTACTTTGAGGTGGACAACCAGGAGCGCGGCAAGGGCTGCCTGTATCTGGCCTATCACGATGTAGAGGCACTGACAGGGCTGGACGAGGTGGCAAAGACGCACTTTGAGACGCTGTACCGGCGGCGTTTTGAGACCACCAGTGAGCTGCTCGCCTGGGACATTACGGAAAAGCTCGGCGAACCGTACGGGTTCAGCGAGGAATATCTCCTGGATGTGCTGAACCGAAAGCCAACGGAGCCAAACCGCTTTGGCTATTTTATGGATCACGCATTTTTCAGCGCCTCACGGCTGTATCGGGAGCTGGCGGAGGAGCTTGGCGCAGAGAATCTCACGCCCCTGCATATTGACGTGCTCTCCGCCATCATGCTGCACAACAGCCTTTATAAGTTTGCCATCGCGTTTTATAAGGACAAAAAGCCGGAGAAACGGAAAGCTCCCCTGCGCATGGAACTGCACCCCCTGGCATGGCTGCTGATGCTCTGCGACGAGCTGCAGTGCTGGGATCGTACGGCCTACGGGCGTAATTCCCGTAAGGAGCTGCATCCGCTGACGGCAAGCTTTGATTTTTCCCATCAGGCGATTTCTGCTGTGTACGCATACGATGCCGCCGAGCGTGAGAAAATCGAAACTTATGAGCGGCAGCGGGCCGCGTATGAAGCTGATCCCACCCTGAAAAAACCCCGTCTGAAGGCCTACAGCGATATGGCGGGCGACAAGCCGGATTTCACCGTCGATATCGAGCGGATCGTAGACACCTCTGCCATCCCGCTGACGGTCAGATCACAGCTTCGCCGGGTGGATCAGGAGAACAAACGCACCTATCTCTCCAGCAGCAACTTTCTGCATTTCTTCGATTTCGCGGTCGCCCTGCATGCGAGAAACATGCCCGGAAAGCCTTCACGGGAGGAGATGCTGGATAAATTCTATTCCTGTTCGCTGGAGTACCGTCTCTCCACCCTCGGACGCACTCGTCATTTCGCCGCCTATCTGAACGCCATCGGATGCTTCTACACGGATAAGCCTGTGGACTTTGAGCTGGTCACCCGCTTCAGCGCAAACGACGCGGCAATCTTTGCCCCCATGGAGCATGAGCGATGGGTGCGGGAACACCAGGCGATGGGCTGGCGTTACGGAAAAGACTACGAGACGCTGCCGTTGGATGTTCCGCCTGAAGAGGAAAAGGCCTCGCGGGCCGCTCTGCGCGAGCAGCTTCGATGCCACAAGCTGTGCATGGACGGGAATCCGACGCACGATGAGATCCGCGCACATTATCAGCGGCTGCCAAGGACTTATCAGGACCTGGATTGGAAACCCTTCAACAGGCTGCTTCAGCTGCTGAAGGAAGACGACGGCTCCCGGATCTACCGGCTGTAAGCGCCGCCCAGACCTGCGCCGAGAAATTCTTTACCTTCGAAGCGCTCACACCGCAAGGGAGTACATCCATAAAAGTCTGTGGAAGAATTTGCGCTGAAGCGGAGAGGAGAAGTGGAATGGGGTAACTTCAAGAATATGGATGCGTTTTCCCAAAGAGAAGCACGCGCGCTGGGCGATGCATGTGGCGGAGGAAATGATGAAGGTGGCTTACGCCCCCTCCGACCTGCCCTGGACGGAGGAGGCCAAGCGCTGTCCCTCTCTCGCGGCACGGTATCTGGCCTACCGGCAGGAGGCTGCAGCCTATGACCTGGATATCCGGCATACTGCGCTCGAATGGCTGCGGAGGGAGCGTACGCTTCTCTTCATTGAGCGCTGCCAGGATCTTGCGCGCTGGGACAGCTTTGAGGACCCGGAGGCGCTCTTCCCCCAGCTCTGCTGTGCCTATGTTCTGCGCTTTCCACAGGTGCCCTTTACCGCTTTCTACCGCCACGAGATGACGGTAACCGGCGCGCTTCTGCTCTACCGTGTGCAGTACGACGGCGCCGTGCTGTATGTGCAGGAGAAAAACGGCATGTGGCCAATGGAGGAGGACGACTGGTCGGAAGACTGGGTGGACGACTATGTTGCGGAGGGCGGTGTTTTCGTGAAGAAAGGCGGGCACGAACCACTGCAGGCCGCAAGAGAGGAGGGCTGAAACACCGTGGAATGGAAGGATATTTCGGTGTTCATCAGCAGCACCTTCAACGACATGCACGCCGAGCGGGACTATATCCTGAAAAACGTGTTCCCTCAGCTTGGTGAATGGTGCGAGAAGCGGCACATCTTCCTGCGGGATATCGACCTGCGCTGGGGTGTCACGCCTCAGGATTCGCAGACGCAGAACACGATCTACAAATGCCTGACCGCCGTGGACAGCTGCCGTCCCTTTTTTCTCTGTTTTCTCGGGCAGCGCCGCGGCTGGGTTCCGCCTCTCTCAAAAATCAACCAGCGCACCCGTGACACCTTCCCGGAGATCGTGGAGATGGCCCGGACGGAGAGCCGCTCCGCTACGGAATACGAGATCGAGCACGCTCTGCTGATGCCGCTCGCCTATTATGAAGAAGGCGCTCTGCACCGCAGAGAGCCGGTAAAAAACGCTCTATTTCTGCGCAGGAGACCGGACTATCTTCAAGCACTGTCCCCCGCGCAGAAAAAGATCTTCTTGGACTATCACAAGGACAAGTGCGCCGCACCGGACGGCTATGCGGACTATCTGCGCTTCTGTCGGGAGGCAAATGAGACGACTTACCGGCGCATTGCGGAAAAGAACCTGGTGCTGGACTACGACTGCCGTTGGGACGCGGATGTTTTCAGTCCGGAACTCAGCACGGAGGATCCCGAAGACGACCGGGCACAAGGGCGCCTGACGGATTTCACGATCCGCGCTTCAGATCTACCTGCCACACTGCGGGCAGAGCTGCTGGAACTGCTCAAAAGCGAGTTTCCGGAAGAAGTTCCAGCGGGAGATCTTTGGTCCTTAAAGGCCTATCTGCTGGCCTCGTATGTGCAGCAGTTTATACCTTATGCGGACACCGGCACAGGAATCCGCGACCGGTATGCGCGCGACGCGGAGCAGCAGCGCGTTTTTCTCAGCACCTGCCTGCGGGACACGGTGCCGCGCAATCAGGAGCTTGAAAGGCTGAATGCCTATTGTGACAGCACTTCCCGCTTCCCGCTGCTGGTTTTGGCCGACTCCGGCATGGGAAAAACCACACTGTCGGCGCAGTTTGTCCGGCAGCAAAGGGGCACCGTTTTGGCTCGCTTCCTAGGCGTGTCCGAGCTGTCCGACGATCTTCTCCCTCTGTGGGAGAGCCTTTTGACCGAGGCCGGGCTGCCCGCCCCATCGGATCTGGATTCGCTCAAGGCGCGGCTGCCGGCACTTCTGGCCGCGATGGCGCCGCGGGTTCTGCTTCTGGACGGGCTTGAACAGATCTCCGGCGGTCTGGAGCTGCTGGACCTGATTCCGACGCCCCTGCCTGAGGGGATCAAGGTGATTCTCAGCCTTCGGAGCGACAACCGCCGGGAGGAGCTGGAGCGTTTTCTGTCCTTTCACTCGGATTACCCCACAATTTTGCTGACAGCCTTTGCGCCGGAGCAGAAGGAAGAGCTTGTTCACACAAGTCTCAGCACCAGCCTGAAAGAACTGTCACCGGAGCTGATGGCGCTGGTCTGCGGCCTGAATGAATCCGGCAACCCCCTGTATCTTTCTATCCTGCTGAGCGACATTCGCTCCTTCGGCTCCTCCTCCCGTCTGCAGAAGGAGATCGAGCGCCACGGGAGCAGTCCGCGCTCTGCCTTCGACGCCATGTTGGACCGGATGGAGCGGGATACGATGTTCGATATGCTCCCGCCCGTCCGCTGCGTCCCGCTGGTGTTCGGCCTGCTGGCTGCGGCGCGGGACGGTCTGAGCTATGAGGAGCTCACGGATTGCCTGGCCGCAGCCTTTCCGGAGGAAAGCCGGGAGCGGTGCGCGGGCAGCCTGCAGATCTGTCTGCGGCAGGTGCGCGGCTTCCTGCGCCGCTTTGACGGCAGGACGGACTTTCGCCATCAGGCCTTCCGCGAAGCGGCGCAGGCGCGTTATGCTTCCCGGGAGCGTGAACTCCACGAGATGCTTGCCCGGCTGTTCCGGGCGGAATGCGACCCCGACGGTGACGGCAGCTTTTCCCACCGTGATCAGAGAACACTAAGGGAATACGCCTGGCAGCTTTCCTTTGTCTCTGAGGCAGAGTTCGTCCGGCTGTATGGAGATGTGTGCTGGCTGAACGCGCGCTGTGTGGACAGCTATGTGCGCGACCTGATCCGGGAGTACGACGATCCCAGGTTGAACACGCAGGAGCCCATACGGGATCTGCTGGTTCGCTACCGGGACGGATTGGAGAGCTATTCGAATCTCCTGCCCTCGCTCCTGTGGGCCTGCTGCGATGAAAAGATACGGGAAAGGGCCGGCTTTGACAGGCTTCGCTGCGCCTGGCTGCGGACGGAGAGTCTTTCTGTGAAAGCACCCCAAACCCTGCCGCCTGAGGAAAATGCCCGTCTTCAGCTCCTCGGGGATACCCGGTATCATGCGGCGGCCTTCTCCCTTGCCGGGGACACTCCCTTTGCCTTTGCGTTTACTGCTCAGGGACTTATCACAGCCTACGAGCTTTTCCACATGCTCCCGCTGGAGAACCCTCTCTATACCGCAAAGGCGTTGCCGCTGGGCCTGTGCGCATCAGCGCATCTTCTGGCTGCGGCCTTTGAAAATGGAAAAATCGAGCTCTATGCCTGGGAGGCGGACGGGAACGCTCTGCGCAGCAGGCCACTGACCAGTCTCGACTATCTCCCGCCGCTCTACAGCGGCGCGGCGCTGTGCTTCGACCGAAAAGGGCGTCTGTGGTTTCAGCCCGTGGAGGAGTCGCTGGTGTCCTATGATCCCGAGACCCGTGAGCTGGCGGGCTATTCTCTCCCGGGGGCGGAGGAGGTCTCCTCCCTGGTCTCTTCAGGGGAATGCCTCTATGGCACGGCCTGTGCGGGGCGGAACACGCTGCTGTTCTGCCTGGATGCCTCCGGCACAGTCAGAACGCGCGATCTGGGCGAAGGCGACAGCCGCGTGCTCTGTGCGGACGAGAGAGGCTGCCTGGTCAGCTGCGCCGCTGCGGGAGGGGCTTATCCGCTGCTCCTGGTGGATGACAGGCTGGAGACGCTGCGGGAGAGCGGGCTGGAATCGCCGATCACAGCGGCTCTGCCCATGGAGGCGTCCTGGCTGCTGCTGCCGGCCAGGCAGACGCTCGGCCAGCTCTGGCGCTGGGACGGAGAACACCGTGCCTCCATCGAGCAGCAGCTTTTGTACCAGGATCAGGCGCAGCTCGGCCGCCTGGAAGACGGGAGTTTTGCCCTGCTCAGCGCCGGCACGATCACGCGCTTTGCCTTCGCCGGCGCAGTCTCGCATGGAAAATCTCCGAGTCCCGTCGGAACGGAGCTTTCCCCGGAGGAGTTGCCGGATCTGAGAAGTTTCGAACTGCAGGATGTGAAGCTCTATGCAAACGGGGATTATGCCTGTTTGGCTGGCATCTCCGTGAGCATGAAATCTGTGCGGGACGAACAGGCCGCCGGTGCGGTGTTTCTGAAAAAGACATTGGGCCGCTGGCGTGTCCTCGGCACGCAGACCTGGCCCCGCTCGCACGAGCTCATTCGCACGGTCTGCATCGATGCGGAGCACGGGCGTTTTACCTTGCTGTTTCGCTCGGAGGACAGCATTCACTGGGTGTCGGCCGTACAGGGCACGGCGGAGGAGCTCTGTGCGGGGCGTGGCTTAGCCCGGGAGCTGAGACTGCCGCAGAACGAGGTAAATATCGGCTGCTTTATGGGCGGCAAATTATTTCTCAGTGCAGGCGGGCTGCTGCAGGTTTACGACGCACGGACACTTTGCTATGAGACGGCGATGCTTCTGCCCGCGCCGGTCGCGGCGATCGAACCCGACAAAGAGCGGGTCACCGTATATTTTGGTAGTCAGATAAGCAGTATGGAGATTCAGGAAGGAGCGATGGGATGAAAGACTATATCAACGATACCTTTATCCGGCTCACACAAGAAGGACGCATCAAAGACGCAGTCCGGTTCTGTGAACGCGTCGCAGAGGAAGCGCCATACGTGGAGTTTCAGTGCGTCGCGCTGAAGGATCTGGCGGAATGCCATTTCTTCTATACCGGCGACGGGGAAGCCTGCCGGGAAGCCAATCTCCGGGGCCTACGGCTCATGGAGGAGCACCCGGAGATCCTGGAGGGCACGGAGCACATGGAAAAGCACCTGATCACGCGTATGTACTCCGACTTCTGCGAGCAGTTCCGCTCGGTCGCCGTTAGTTTTGAAGAATATGAGGAGTGCTGCGAAAAGCCCCTGCGGGTCAGGGATCAGAACGCCACGGAAAAGCGCGGGCTGAAGGCCGTGGAACAGCTCAAGAGCCAGAACGCAGGCTGGATCGAGAACATGTTTCTCCTTCTGGAGCAGTATTTCCCCCAGGCACAGACCTTGACCGCCAACGCCGCCGCTGCCCAAGGCTCCTGCCTGGCACAGCTCATCCTCCTCAACCGACGGAAGCTGCGCACCAAAGCGCTGGATGTGAACTTCGCCCTCCAGCAGTACATGAACTGCACGGTGGCAAACGTGGAAAAACTG
Organism: Oscillospiraceae bacterium; assembly: GCA_902798545.1. Lineage (GTDB taxonomy): Bacteria > Bacillota > Clostridia > Oscillospirales > Oscillospiraceae > Limivicinus. The sequence continues at coordinate 11,193 of CADBWQ010000007.1, read as the reverse complement.
ATCCAGACCTGCGGCCAGAACAAATATCCGCCCGACGCCGAACAGCTTCTGTTCCTGTTTGACCGGACGGCCTCGATCATCGAGTCCTTCCGCGGCGATCGCCAGGCAGACCAGCCCACGGTGGAAAAATGTCTGGAGTCGCTTGCCGAAGCCCGGAAGCACGTGGAGGAGCTCTGTGCTCGTCCTGCAGTGCAGGCCGAGCTTTCCCGCGTCAAGGGGCGGACGGATTATCTGACGCTGGAGAGGATCGCGGCCGATTTTGACGATCAGATGGAGTCCCTGCGGGGCGTGAACCTCAAAGAAGTGGGTACGGGAGAACAGGGGAATAACGGGAGAGCGTTCGATACGGAAACGGGTCGGAAAATGGGACGTCTTTTCCACCGTCTGCTGTTCGTGGTGATCGTTTTTGCCGTTGCCTGGGTGATCTGGAAACTGAACGGATACCTGTTTGCACACTGAGCAAAAGAGGGTATTCTGACCGCCCGTCTTGGAGAAAGACAGCTTCAAAATGGATAAAAGAAATTTTACGGTGCTCTATGGAGGACGCCTTGCCCAGCGGATTTGGAGAGTACAGGTGCGGGACATGGATGAGATGATGCACGATCCGGATCTTTACCGCCTCGCAAAGCAAATTGAAGTCTCCATGGGTCCCCGTACCCGCTTTATGCTCCGCCAGGCAGACAATGCTGCGGAGATTCGCATCCTGGTCGAAGCGCCGAGCGCAGAGAAGTGTCTGCTGGCCATGCTTCGATTTACCCAGGCTGCGAAGAAAAAGGGGTATCTGGTCGGATCGGCGGAAGAGGAGGAACTTTGATGGATCGGGAAAAGCCGGTCGGGAAACCCGCGGTCTGACGCCGAAACATATTAAGAGGGGTTACAGACCGTGATCATTCAAGTCTGCAGCCAGGCCGAGGCAGTTGATCCTGCCGGGCATATCCCGATGAAGACATACAGACGAATACAAAAGGAAGAGAAAGGACGAGGAAAATGAAATTCCCGGAATTTGTGATGACAGACATCAGGGAAAATTCCGACCTGACGGTCGTCTCGGAGAGCCGTCGCTCGGCGAACCAGGCGCTGCTTCAGTTTCTGATCAACAATGGCCACGAAATCGGTGTTTTAATGCACGTGGAACGTACCGAAGACAGCAGAGGCTTTCCAATTTATCATGATCATTATACCGTAATCGGAAAACAAGAGCGTTTCAGCGCCTGGTTGGAGGCTGCGCTGGACAAGCAGGAATACCGGGAAAAGCCCACAGTAGAATTTGTGCCTTCCTTTCACATACAAGCGGCGTCGAAATGGATTGAGAGCGATCTGCGCAAAGAGGTGTGGACGCATTTCGTCTCTTGTAAGTATGATGATGAGTTTACCCGCTATCTGCCAACGCTTCGATGCTACGATGTCTTTCCGAGATACTTTGCTGCGGTATCCCCCGCGTTGGAGAACAACCCGGAACTTAAGGCCTTCAAGGAAGCCGGTTTTATGGCAGCCTGTGTGACAAAAGAACAAGAATTGTGGTAACAGCGGGACAACGGCGAACCGCCCCTGAAGGAACGCAAGAACGCCGCTTACCTGTCAGCCACTATGGCAAAAGACGAGCCGTTACCCTTCACATAATCCGGTCTGCAGCAAAAGGAGCGTGGACATGCGCAATTGGATGAAACAACATCCCCCCTACGAGGGGGAGCAGCCGTATCTGTACCTTGCGTTTGCCGATACCGACAGGGGACGGGTGTGGAAGATCATGAAGCTCCTGCTGGAGCGGGGCTGTCGGGTCTGGTACTGTTGCGGTCTTCCCGGTGATGCGGCGGAGGTGCGCCGGCGTCAGGAGCGTTCAGGGGGTGCGGCGCTAACGGTCCTGTATCTGACCGACGCTGCCGCTGCTGATCGGGACACCAAGAGCAACGTTCTGGTCAACCAGAAATTCGACAGACCGATTCTCTGCCTGGATCCGGACGGAACAGACCGACGTCTCTCCATGGGCCTGCATGAAACGGTTCCTCACATTCCACTGTACACGCTGACGGACAGCGCAGACATGGAAAACGCCATCATCCACGCCGACGGTTTTTCTCAGGAGATCCTGGGAGAACCGGTTCAGTTCGATGAAGGAGGGCTCCTCCGGAAGTTCACTGCCCTGTTCAGTGTGCTTGCGGTGTTGATCGCCCTGATCTCCTTTGCGGGTATCCGTTATCTGCACTGGTTCCAGCCGGAACTTCCGGATGAGGTGATGATCCGGGATCCCGTGATTCTCTCCGCGGTCCGGGATGCAGCCCGCGGGGGAGTGATCACAGAGGAACTTGCTCTGTCGATCACGCATCTCCGTCTCGACAGTTTACCGGAGCGCTGGGAAGATCTTGCTTTGCTTCCGGCTCTCGAGGAAATTACGCTGCCTCAGCAGAGTCTGCTCGGGGAAGGCGAACTGCCGGAGGGTGATTATGCCATTGAACTGATCGGAGGCGCGGAGGGATGAGCCGGTTTTTTAAGCCTTATGAGGGGAAGCTCCCCTTTCTTTTCGTCAGCTACGCCCACAGACAGTCCGATTCGGTGGTGGATACCATTCGGATCCTGCATGACAGGAACTACCGTCTCTGGTATGACGAGGGCATCCCTGCCGGCAGCGACTGGCCGGCAAACATTGCCCAGCATATGCAGAACTGTGAGCGCGTCCTCTTCTTTCTCTCCGAGCGCGCCATGGAATCCCCCAACTGCTACAGCGAGATGCGCACCGCAGCCCGACTTGGAAAACCGATCCTGGTCGTCCGGCTGGAAGAAACAGAAGCGGAAGAAAAATGGAAGGACCTGCTGGACGGCAAGCCGGAGATTCCGCTGATCGACAACCCGGAAGCCCGGGCGAACGCCATCCTGAGTTCCGGGTTTCTGCCTCGGCGCTTTCGCCGCTCCTGGCGGGAGAACATCTCCTGGCGGATTCTCGGGCTCGCGGCATCGCTGCTGCTCCTTCTCTCAGCCGCGGGAGCACTCGCGGCACTGGCGCTCGGCTTCTGGACCCCGATGGCACCCACTGTCCCGGATGCGATTGTCGCGGAAACGCCAGAACCCACGCCGGCGCCCACCCCGGTCCCCGTTGTGGAACTGGGAGACGCGGAGCGCTATTTTGCCGTACGCTTTCCCGACAGCCAGCAGGAACGCGCCATCCGCCGGGCACTGAACATCCCGGAGGACGAGATCTATCGCTGGCAGCTGGCGGAAATCAGTAATCTGTATTTCTGCGGGAACATGGTTACAGACAGTCTGAAAAATGTGTCATTTGACAAAGAAGGCACCTGCCGCGTCAACGGAGCCCCCGTTATCACGGGGCAGGTCTCGGATCTGAGCCTGTTGGAAAACGCGGTGAGACTGGAGCACCTTGCCCTGATCTGTCAGCCGCTGGAAAAGCTCTCTCCTCTGAGCGGGCATCTGCTCCTGAGGGAGTTGAGTCTCGCCGGCAGCAGCGCGTCAAATCTGCGGGAGCTGCAGGAGCTGCCGAGCCTGGAAACCCTGCATCTGGAACACACGGATATCCGGGACCTGACGCCTTTGGAGGTGCTCCCGGCCTTGAGGATCGTAACCGTCAGCCGGGACATGCTGCCGCTGCGTTGGGATGACAGCGCTGCTTTCACCGTACGGCTGATTCCGGATACCTGAGAAAACATAAGCCAAGAATCAACGATTGGGAGGTTTACAGCATGAGCAAGTACAATCAGATCAAAGTCCTGTTCACAGAGGCGGACCGGGAAACACTTGAACCCGTTCTGGAGCAGCTCCGCGCCCGGAGCCTGCGTATCATCGAAGGCTCTGACAGCATTCAGAAAGGGGATGTCGTTCTGGCTGCGCTCTCGGAGAATTTTTATGCCGACAGCACGCAGAGCGACAGGCTTCTGAGTCTGATCGGGTCCGGAGCGGAGAGTATTCTGCCCCTGCAGCTGGATGCCGCAGCAATTCCGGATACGCTCAAGAACGCGCTCTATGCCCGTAACATCATTCCGGCTGCCGGTCGGGAACCCGGTCAGATCGCTGAGCGGATTCTCTCTGCTCTGCCGAAAAAGAAAAATCGCCTGCCATTATTCCTGGTTCTTGCCGCAGTGGTGCTTGCGTTGGTCGCCGGAATGATGTTCTGGCGCAGCAGCAGTTTCATACCCGTTGAAGAGACCCCGGTTCCTGTCCCGGAAGAACCGGAACCCACGGAGCTTTCCATTGCGATCCCCGCAGGGCTCACTGCGGAAGAGCTCGCTGAGGTCAAGTGTGTTGTGATTGTGGGAGAGCATTTTTCCTATTACACCGAGCAGACACGACTGCGGAGGCCGGAGGGCGGCAATAACTGGCCGGATATGCTTTTCGAGCTGGCGAACGCCGATCAGCAGGAGGGCAGCGGAACGTTCGACTGGTTCTGGCACGAAGACGGAAGCCGTGTAGACATGGCGCCTTATGATCTCAGCTTTCTGGCGTACATGCCCAATCTGGAAGAGCTCCATATGGCGATGGTCGATCTGGAGACGGTGCCGGACCTCAGCGGTCTGGAGCATCTGAATGTGGTCTGGGCCCTGGAGTGCAGGATGGACGATCTCTCCTGGCTTTCCGGCTCCAGTATAAGAAAAGCCCAGCTTCGCTGCGATGTCGACTACAGTCCCCTGGGCGGCAATGAAAGACTGCGGTACGCAATTCTGGATGTTCTCAGTGAAAGAGGCGCGGACTTCTCACGCTTCTCCCCTCCGCAGCTGAGGGAATTTGATCTCGTCTGCTGGAATCTGGAGAACATTGACCTGTCCGGGCTCTCGAAATGCGGACAGCTTCAGAACGTCAGGCTCTCCGGCGTTCCCGTCCGGGATCTCTCCTTCCTGGAAGGGAAAAACCGTCTCTCAGAGGTCCGTCTGAACCAGATGCGCCATCTTCGGGATATCTCTGCGATCGGCAGTCTGACTTCGATCGGGACGATCGATATCGACGGCTGCGAAGGGATCGCCGACCTCTCCCCGCTTGCAGGCTGCAGCGGTGTGAACAGCTTCCGCTATCGGTCGGATGACGTCGGTGTTCTCCGGGATGCCTCCTTCCTGGCAGGCATGTCCCGGCTCCGGACGATTGAGCTGGGGAACGTCGACCTGCCGGATATCGACTTTCTGAAAGAGCTCGGTGTAGAGCAGCGCGCGATGGAGTTCTCTTTTGCCGGAAACATTGACGATCTCTCGGGGCTCGCAGCGTGCAAAAACTTTCAGCGTCTCTCCCTGGATCCCGACCCCGCTTTTGGCGTGCGGCTGGATGAGATCGTCCCCTATCTTGAGGGGGCGGTAATCCAGAATCTTGCCCTGCGCCGCTTCTCCGGGCTGGACCTGTCGATTCTGCCCGATGTGAAGGATCAGCTGGAGCTGGACCGCTGCGACATCACGGATCTCTCGGCCCTTCCCGGCAATCTGTCAGCCACCCGGATTCATCTGAACAAGCTCTCCGTGCTCCGCTCGCTGGAAGGGCTGCAGAATCTCTCCAGATTCCGTGCAGGGTCGGGGAATCTGACGATCTATGCCTGTCCCCGGCTGGTCGACTGGAGCGCAATAGACGGGATGAAACTATACTCACTGGAGATCATCGGCGGCTTTACTCTTCCGAGTTTCAAAGATCTGCAGGTCGGAGCACTCCGCCTGGACAGCGTCGCAGAGGTGGCCGATCTCCATTTTCTGGATGAGATGGACGCCTCCGCCCCCTGCAGCTTCACGCTGGTCGGTCTGGAGGAGCTGAAGAGTCTGGAGCCACTCAGCCGCTTCCACGGCGGATACCTCGCTGTACAGCCACAGCTTCTGGAGCAGGCAGAGGATCTGGTGGCGTCCGGGAACTTCCGTACCTGCAGGGCGGAATATCCCCAGGGCGGCTGGGAGATGGACGATCTGGACTTCTCCCTCCTGAGTCTGGAAGAACTGGAAACCCTGCCGAAAGCCCTGCTGAGGAGGGTGAGCCGGCTGTGCATCGCCGGGGGTACCGTCGTGGATCCGGAGCGTTTTGATATCTGGGAAAACTGGGAAAACAACAAGCCGATCCCCATTCTCCACGACCGCAATACCGGTGAGGAGACCACACTCGAGCCCGGCTCCTTCGAGAATCTGGATGCCCTCGCCGCTCTGACCGGGCTGAAGCAGCTGCAGCTCTATTACCAGCCGCTGGAAACGCTGGACGGAGTCCAGATCTTCTCAGAGCTGGAGTGGCTGTCTGTTGCATATTGCGACAGGCTGACGGATGCCTCCGCTGCTTTCACACTGCAGAATCTGCACGCATTCAGTATTCGCGCCACCGCTGTTGACAGCATCCAGGGCATTCAGAACCTCCCGCAGCTGGAGCAGATCGATCTCTTCCGAACAGAAGTAAAGGATCTCTCTCCGCTGAAGGAGTGTGATTTCCGCTTTGCGGCAGAACGCAGAGGCCTGAACCTGCAGCTGGAAGCAAATGGAGACCGGCTGGAATATGAGAATCTCGACGCCCTGTCCGTCATTCCGCGCTTTGACTGGCTGTGTCTGAACGGGATCGATGCGACGAGCTGGCTTCCGTACCTCGAGTCTGCGCCGATTCGCGCATTCAGCGCGACAGATGCCTTTAATGACGAGACCTTCTCTTCTTTCATTCAGAGCCATCCCGATCTTGAGGAGCTGCACATCCCCTGGAATGAAGAGATCCACGATCTGACCGGACTTCTGGACATGCCGAATCTGCGCTACGTAAGGATCTCTTTCCCAATGAAAGAGGCAATCCGAAGTCTGGAGGGACAGAGCTACGGTTTTGAGCTGGAAATCGAAGGACAGTAGAGCAAAAGGGGCCGGAATAAACACCCGGATAGAATTGTTATGTATGTTGAAGCGAAGATTCCTATTGTCATCGGTGTCACCGCTCACCGAAGGATCCGGGAACAGGACGATTCTGTAATTCTCGAAGCAGTAAAAACAGAACTCAGGAAACTTCAGGAACAGTGCCCGCATTCTCCTCTCGTCATGCTCAGTTCTCTTGCCGAGGGCGGCGATCTGCTCTGCGCCGACGCGGCTGAATCGCTCGGAATCCCACTGATTGCCGCACTTCCCAGGCCACTTGTGGACTACGAAAAAGACTTCAGCAGAGAGGCAAAGCTCCGCCTGCTCCACCACAGTGCCAGGGCGGAGCAGGTGTTCGTCGCCCCGCACACGGAAGCCCTGCCGGAAAGCGCTACACTCCGGGACTTTCAGTTCCGCCAGGCAGGAATCTATGTGGCCTCCCACAGCCATGTGCTGCTGGCACTCTGGGACGGGGGCCCGGGCACAGAAGCCGCCTGCGGCACCGCGGACGCGGTGGATTTTGTCCTGACCGGCAGTTACCTGCCTCAGTCGGGTATCCCTCTTCGATCCGGCAGCAACGAAACCGTGATCCACATATTCACGCCACGGGAAGAACATATGGAGAAGGCAGCCGGTACCGTACAGGTACTGGGAGATCGTGAGGCTGTTTCAGAGATTCTACGCAGGACCGACGCCTTCAATCTTCAGGCCGGAAAAGTCCGGATCGATACCGTCTCCAGACTTCCGGAGGGCGCTTTAGATGACCCGTGTCTTATGAGGCAGGAGAAGGTCGGCCGAATTGCCGGGAAACTGAGCCGCATCTCCGCAAAGCGCTTCCGGCGGGTTCTTGCTCTGCTGGCAGTCGCCAGCTCTCTGCTGACCTTTGCGTTTCTCATGTATGATTCTGCCCATGCGATCTGGATGATTCTGGTCTGCGGGTTCATGCTTCTGGCTGCCTGGCTCTCTCATCACTACGCGGTCCGATCTGACTGTCATCGATGTTATATTGAGTACCGTGCCCTTGCGGAGTGTCTGCGTGTCCAGACTTATCTGCGTTATGCGGGCAGCTGCCTGCAGGTCGCCGATCTGCTTACATGGACGCAGCAGAATGAGACTTCCTGGATCATGGTGGCGCTCTGCGCACTGGAGATCGGCCCGGAACCGCTGGCAGCGCACAGCATACGGGACTGCTGGGTGGAAAAGCAGCAGGAATATCACCGGGAGGCGGCAATACGTTCTCTCCATAACCTGACTGTCAGCGATCGCACCGTGCAGATTGCCCTGATTCTGAGCGTCATGCTCTATGTTTCCGCTGTTCTGTTTGAACTGCTCTTCGGGGGACTGATCCTCCGGCCGCTCGTCCAGCTGCAGGACGTGGAAGCGATTCGCACGGTTCTGAAGATCTCGCTGGGCACACTCTCCGCCATGACCCTGTTCATCTCCAATTTCTACGGCCGTCTGTCTCTCCGCAGAACGCTCTCCGATCACCGGAAGATGGCTCGGTTTTATGCAAAAATATCTGCGAGACTTGTGCAGTACGGTCAGACAGAGCAGCTTCTGGCGGCTCTTGCCAGAGAAGAACTGATCGAAAACGGGAACTGGTGCTCCTATCAGCAGGACAACAGACCTGACATCAGTTTCTGATCCAACACTTGGATTTGAAACCCCGCGTTACTTTTCGTTTGATTTTTTGAAGCAAATCTTCTTCTCTCTGTTCCCTTTTCTTAAACGCTCTTTTATCGACTTTCTACACCATCCGGTGTATAATGACAGCCGTTGAGTACAAGATATTGGCGAAAAGGGATGAGAAAATGGAGCAGAAGAAAGAGACAGACTACACCGCTTTATGGCTGGAGAGGCGGGAGCGGAGCAAGCAAGACCCTGACAGCGATTTTCTTACCCTGCTTGCTGAGCTGAGCCGCGGACAGCAATAAGCACAGGACGGACACCTCCCGGTGTCCGTCCTTTTTCCTGTCATTCCGGACTTCAAAAATGCTTTTTTCCGTGTTATACTGAAAGCACCAAAAAAAGGGAGGTTATTAGCATGAAATTCTTCAAATGCCCCGACTGCGACACCGTTCTGATCCCTGACCGCTCCGAGGACTTTGCTCCGAAGAAGCTCGTGGAACTGGTTCCCAACACCACCGATGCCGCCGGTGAGAAGCACGTTCCCGTTATCACGGTGGACGGGAGCTGTGTCAGGGTCGCTGTCGGCACTGTCGAGCACCCTATGCTGGAAGCCCATTCCATCACCTTCATCGTTCTGGAGACCTCTCAGGGCTATCAGAAGAAAGATCTGAAACCGGGTGAAAAACCTGAAGCGGTATTCGCTCTGGCAGAAGGTGAGACCGTGGTTGCAGCCTACGAGTACTGCAATCTCCATGGGCTCTGGAAGGCTGAAGCCTGAGTACATGCGTTCCCTCCTCTGACTATGTGTGACAAACGATTCAGCCTCGCCGTGTGCCAGCTGCGCACGGAGACAGATTACGAGGAGACCATGATAAAGGCGGAATCCTTGATCCGGGATGCCGCCGTTTCCGGCGCGAACGTCGTCGTTCTGCCGGAGATGTTCTCCTGTCCCTATGACAAAAAATACTTTCGTATTTTTGCTCAGATGGGGCATGCGGATACCTGCCGCCGCCTGGCCGCCTGGGCCAGAGATCGCCATATTCTGCTGATTGGGGGTTCCGTTCCGGAGACAGACGGAGAGCTGCTGTATAACACCAGTTTTGTTTTCGATGCCGATGGGAATCAGATCGCCCGCCACCGCAAAGTTCACCTTTTCGACGTCGATCTCCCCGGAATGCGTTTCCATGAGTCCCATACCTTCACGCCCGGCTCTGAAATCACGGTATTCGATACGCCATTCGGGCGTTTCGGTCTCGCCGTGTGCTTTGACGTCCGCTTTCCTGAGCTGTTCCGCTCCATGGCTCGCCGCGGCGCGGAGGTCATCTGTCTGCCGGCACAGTTCAACATGACCACCGGCCCTGCCCACTGGGAATCGACACTGCGAACCCGCGCCGTCGACAATGAGGTCTTCTTTGTTGCCGCTTCCGCCGCGCGTTATGAGGGCTTCTCCTACGAGTGCTGGGGTCATTCCATGATCCTGGACCCCTATGGCAAGGCACTGGCCGAAGCGGATGAGAAGGAGCAGACCATCTTCGCCGAAATCGACCTCAGCCGTATTGCCGAGGTCCGCGCCCAACTCCCCACCTTCCTTCATCTGCGGGAGGATATCTATACTGTTTCAAACTGAAAGGAATCGTCATGAATCTGAACCCCAAAAACCTGCTGAAAGCAAAAGGCGCCTGGAGCAGCTTCCGCTCCAACCATCCAAACGTCCTTCCCTTCCTGAAAGACGTCCTCCAGAAGGGCATCAAAGAAGATGTCCAGGTAGAGATTCTCGTCCATTATCCAGACGGGACGGATAAAAACCTCGGTATCCGTCTCAAGCAGAGTGATATGGACTTCTTTGATGTGCTTCAGAACACCCTGCTGTAAGTAATCCATCAATCGTACCCTGCTCTGATGAAGCTGACTGCCCGACCGGGAGCTGCATTTCTCCCGGTCGGGCAGTCTCTGTTTCATGCTCTGTTCTTTCCGCCAGTCAGTCTGTCAGCGACCGGATCTGCTCCGTCCGACCGATTCTATGAAGTCCGCAGCTCCCTTCGGTCCGCTGCAGGAGAGAAAGTATTCCCGCATTTGCACCGCCGAAGCTCTGATTCCTCCGTCTGCCAGCATCGCCGTTACGATCTCACGGATCTTCTCCGCGCTGTCGGCCTCGGCTTTTGTCAGGATTCTGCCCGCTCCCATCTCGTTCACACGCCGTGCAACCGCCTGCTGTTCTCCTGTCAGGGGATAACACAAATGCCATGATCCGTTAAAGATCATGGCATTTGTGTAGTTCCGTCAATAAGCGCCCTGATTTCTCAGGGCGCTTTGGTTACTCTTCTATTCTCAGATCATTCGATCATAATGGTCTTCTTCTCGGGCAGCTTGATGGTCTCTTCCTTCGGGAACTCCAACGTCAGAACGCCATCCTCGAATTTGGCCTTCACATTCTCTTCCGTCACATGATCGCCCACATAGAAGCTTCTGGTCATGGATCCAGCATACCGTTCCTGATGGACGATCTTGCCCTTCTTATCCTTGCCGTCTTCTTCCAGACCCTTGCTGGCCGTGATGGTCAGGTAGCCGTTCTGCAGCTGCAGGTCGATCTGATCTTTCTTAAATCCCGGCAAGTCTACTTCCAGCGTATAGTGATCATCGTGATCCTTCAGGTCAGTCTTCATCACTCTTGCTGCGTGTTTGCCGTACAGCTTGTGGTCCACATCGGACTCAAAGCCTCTGAACGGAAAATCGAACCAGTCATCAAACAAACTCTCTCCAAAAATACTCGGTAACATAA
>CADBWQ010000006.1 GCA_902798545.1 Oscillospiraceae bacterium | reverse complement strand
AACGAGAACCCGGAGGACTACACCTTCATCTTCGCGACGGTCGAGGACAACACGCACATGCTGGAGCACTCGCCGAACTACCTCAGGAACCTGGCGCAGCTGCCGGAGGACGTGAGAAAGGCGTACCGCTACGGCGACTGGAGCACGCTTGGCGGCGGGTACTTCAAAGAGTTTAAGAGCCACACGCATGTGATGGCGCCGTTCCGGATTCCGAACCACTGGAAGCGGTACAGGAGCTTCGACTACGGCCTTGACATGTTTGCGTGCATCTGGTGGGCGGTGGATTCCGACGGCAGGGCGTGGGCATACAGAGAAGTCGAGCAGAAGGGCCTTGTCATCCAGCAGGCGACGGCGCTCTGCCTGCAGAACAGCCCGGCACACGAGAAGATCGAAATCACCTTCGCGCCCTGGGACATGTGGAGCAGGACCAAGGAGAGCGGCAAGACCATGGCCGACCAGTTCAACAGCGGCGGGCTGCCGATCATCCAGAGCCCCAGAGACCGCGTGCAGGGGCACATGGCGATGAAGAGCATGATGGTGCAGATGCCTTTGCGCGATCCGTATGTGATCAGCCTGTTCCCGGAGGGGCAGGCACCGGCGACACTGCCGGGGCTGATGATGTTTTCGGATCTGGAGCGGGTGATTAAGGACATCCAGGAGATCCAGGCCGACGAGAAGAACCCGAACGACTGCGCGAAGGAACCGCACGAAATCACGCACAGCGTGGACGCGGCGAGGGCCTTCTGCGCGAGCAGGGTCATGCCGACGGAGGAACCGGAGCAGAAAAAGCGGCGGACCTACGAGGACATGCTGGAAGAGAAGGAAGACAACTACGAGAGCTACATGTGCGGCGGAGAACCGGGCGAGGACTATATCGGAGCCGCATAACGGAGGCAGAAATGAACAGTTACACAACTATGGCGATCCTGCTCACGGCGCTTGCAGCGCTCACTGTGCTGATCTCGGCGCTGGCCTATAAAGAAGCCGCCGGAGCAAAGAGAATCGCACAGCAGGCGTTAAACACGGCTCAGACCGAAAGGGAGACGGGACTCAGAATCCAGAACAGCCTGATGCAGAAAATCAGCGAGCTGGAGGCGAAGATTCCGGACGACCTGAAGGATCAGCACCTGCGGCACGACGCGCTGATGAGCGAGCTCAACGACGAGCTGGAAAAGCGGATCGAGTCGGAGCGGATCTGGAACGATACCGTGAACAGCATCATGAACTTCACAGGCAAGGCCACAGACGGGGTGAACGGAAATGGCAGATAAGGTGACGGGAAGCACGAGGGAAAAGGAACCGAAGGAGAACGAACTCGGCCTGTTTGACGGCTATGACGAGCCGACGGTGGAATGGGGCTGGAAAGCCTATACGGACGGCGTGGCATACAACACGAAGATAAACCTCCAGGAAACCGTCAAGACGAACGAGAACTTCTACGTCGGGAAGCAGTGGGAGGGTGTGCAGGCAAACGGCCTGCCGACCCCGCAGTTCAACTTCCTGAAGCGTACCGTCGGGCACACCATCGCGTCAATTGTCTCGGATGATGTGACGATGACGGCGACGCCCCTGGCCGCAGCGCCGGAGGACGATAAGCTCATCGACCCCACGCGGATCATCAACGACGAGCTGGCGAGGCTCAAGGAGCAGACGCGGTTCTCGCGGCTACAGAAGATCTTTGTGCGGGACGCGGCAGTCCGGGCGGACGGCTGCATGTACACCTGGTGGGATGCGGACGCCCCGGCGGGCAGAAAGATCAAGGGGCGCATCCGGACGGAGATCGTGAAGAACACCCGCGTGCTGTTCGGAAATCCGAGCGACAACCGCGTACAGTCGCAGCCCTACATCATGATCGAGAAGCGGGACATGGTCCGGGCGGCGAGAAAGCGGGCGGCGGAGAACGACAGCGAAGACTGGCGCAACATCGTTCCGGACGACAACGAGAATGACGAATCGGTGGATTCGGTGAAGCAGACGGACAACAAGGTCACCTGCGTACTGCTGATGTGGAAGAGCGACGACGGCGAGGTGTGGTCGTGCGAGTTCACGCACGGCTGCTGGATCAAGAAGCCCTACAGCACGAGCATCCGGCTGTACCCGCTGACCTGGCTGAGCTGGGACTATGTGGACGAGAGCTACCACGGACAGGCAATGCTGACCGGGATTATCCCGAACCAGGTGTTTGTCAACAAGATGTGGGCGATGAGCGCGCTGAACATGTACCGCTCGGCCTTCGGGAAATACGTCTATGACAAGACGAGAATCGCGCATGTGGACAACCGCGTCGGCGCGGCGATTCCGGTCACGGGCAACGTGGAGGGCGCGATCAAGGCCATCGACCCGCCTGCCATCCACCCGCAGGTGTTCCAGTACATCACGGCGGCCATCGACACCACGCAGGAATCCCTCGGCGCGACGGAGGCGGCGCTCGGCGAAGGGAAGGCCTACAACACCTCGGCCATCCTGAGCCTGCAGAAGGCATCGAGCACCCCGCACGCGGTCACGCAGCAGAACGTGTACGACCAGGACGAAGACCAGGGCAGGATCTGGGTGGAGTTCATGGTGGCATACTACGGCAAGCGCACGGTGGACATGCCGATCACCGACGAGATGCGGGCAATGTTTGAGCAGGCTAACCAGCTTGCACAGCAGGCCGGACAGCCGCCGATGGAGATCCCGGAGATGGTCCCGGTGGACTTCGACTTCGGAAGCCTCAGAGACCACGAAATGACCATCAGCATCGACGCAGGCCCGTCGAGCTTCTACAGCGAGATTGCCTCGCTTGAGACTCTGGACAATCTGCTGCTGAACGGACATATCACGGCGGTGCAGTACCTGGAGCGCATTCCGAACAGGAACCTGGCCGGACGGCAGAAGCTCATTGAGGAGCTGAAGGAGCAGGCGCGGCAGCAGGAAGAGATGATGCAGCAGCAGCTGCAGGCTCAGCTCATGGCGCAGGAACAGCAGGCCGGAGCCGCCGGAGCGGGCGGCGGAGAAGGCACGACGGAGATCGCGGAGAACAACAACCGCGCCGAGCAGCGCAGCACCGGATTCAAGGAGCTGGGCGAGGCGCTGAGGCGCGTTGAGAGAGGTGCTTAAACATGGCATATCTTGGGAAAATTGAAAACAACTCGAATCTGTATCCGGTGGCGCCGACACTGTACGGAACCTGTGAGACGGCGGCAGCGGACGCAAACAAGGTGGTTATCCTGCCGGAGTACACGGAGCTGATTACAGGCTCGATGGTGCAGGTGAAGTTCCGCTACGGAAACAGTGCGACAAACCTCACGATGAACATCAACGGCACGGGCGTGTATCCGATCTACCGCTACGGCACGACATCGCCGGGGAGCGGGGAGCGGCTCTCGTGGTTTGCAAGCTCGGTGGTGAGTTTCCTGTTCGACGGGGACGCATGGGTCATGGTGGACTCCAAGAAGACAGACTATGACGACGCAACCACGAGCGAGCACGGCCTGATGACGGCGGCGGACAAGGCGAAGCTGGACGATGTACAGCTGAACAAGATTGTATCCGCAACGGGTGTCTCGGTGGCGGCGAGCCTGTGGGCGAGCAACAGCACGTACTCCGGCTACGGCTACCGGGCGGCAGTGCCGATCACGGGAATGACGGCGGAGCACGTCCCGATTGTGGCGTTCAACCCGGCGAACATCACGGCGTACACGCTGGCGCCAATCGCGGTGAGCTACGCAGGTGGCATCTACATCTACTGCGCGACCAAGCCCAGCGGGGCAATCACGATCCCGTCGGTGCTTGGCATCAAGGCGGGGTAAAGGCATGGAAGGGAAGACAAACGCCGGGTTCATCATGGGCGTGATTAACGTCAGCTGCCCCGCCGGGAGCACGGTGACGGTGACGAAGGGCACGATGTCCTTCAGCCGGAGCAACGTCAGCTCCGCAAGTTTCAATCTGCCGAGCGCAGGGACATGGACCGTGACCGGGACGAAGGGGAGCCTCAGCCAGACGAAGAGCGTCACGCTGGTACCGGGACAGACGGCAAGCGTGAGCCTGTCGTACCGGATGTACCTGTTCAACTCCTCCGCTTCGGATTATTACTGCACGGCAAACTCCGGCGGATGGGTCGGACATCACGAGCCATGGGCGAACACGAGCATCAGCAACAAGTGCCTGCATGCGACAGGAAGAGAAGGCAACCAGTACCTGTGCGCCCTCTGGGAGGACAAGGCAGCAGTCAACTTCACGGACTTCAGCACGATCACGGTGACGGTCAGCGAGTACACGGTCGGAGCATTCAATCGCTTCGAATTGTATCTGAGCAACACCAAGGAGTGGGACGCGCCGAACGGCCAGAAGTGGAGCGCTGCCCCGCCGGGGAGCTACACCAACGTGTGGGACATCAGTGCAAAGGGAACATACACAAAGAGCGTTTCTGGCGTCAGCGGGTCGAGATATGTGAAGCTGTACAAGAACGGTGTCATCTTCAGCGTCAGCCAGATCTACCTTGACACCTGAGCGGAGGGACAGCCATGGCAACAATCAGCGCGGCAACAAATGAAAAGATATACGGCATCAGGAGCTGGGGCGGCCTGAACGAGCACCCGGACGGGGACACCCGCCTGAAGATGGGCGAGGCCTCGAAGATGGTCAACTTCAGGATCACGAGAGACGGCAACCTCAAGCGCAGGCCGGGTACGGAGTTTGTGGCAGGCCTGAACGAGAGCTATGTCGCAGTGGTCAGCCACAACATGACAAAGCTCAGCACATTCAAGGCAGACGACACGGTCACGGTCTTCCGGGAGCTGAGCACGGACTTCAACCCGGGAACCATCACGCTGGGCGGAAACCTGTGGAGCTTCAACCGGGGCACGTTTCAGGGCCTGAAGGGAACACTGACAGGCGGGACGTTCACACTGGCGGAGGACGCGGACGCGGAGATCGTCGGCGGACGCCTCAGGAAAACAGGCACGGACCTCGGGCAGACGGTCACAATGGCGGAGCTTGCGGCGCTTCTGGAGGAACTGGAGGACGGCGAGTATCTGTACCTTGAATATGACGAAGTCGTCTATGCCCTGACACCGGACTGTCTGATACAGGACGGCGGAGCGTACACCATGAACGGATACCGCGTGACGGCGGAGGACAGCGAGGGCGGAACGCATCCGGTGGCTGGGATGTGGACGGGGCTTGTCGGGGGAAGGGAAGTCTTCCTCGCGGCAGGCAACGGCTGCATCTGGAGCCTGTACGACGCGGAGACCGGCCGGTTCCAGCGGGAGTTTGTCGGGGAGATCGAGACGGACAAGGGCGTGACGTTCTTCCCGTTCGACAACAAGGTCTATATCCTCGACGGACATGACTACTACGTCTGGGACGGGGAGACCTTCGGAGAAGTGGAAGGCTACCGCCCGCTGGTAGTCATCACGCTCAGCCCGGTGATCGACAACGACGGGAACTCAGAGAGCGGAGAGACCACGGGCGAGTACATCAACAGGCTCAACGGCGAGCGCAGGGTATGGCTCAGTCCGGACGGGGAGCGGAAGACCTTCCAGATGCCGGAGAAGAACCTGAGGAGCTTCGACTATATCCGGGACCTCGCGACCGGGGAGCTGATCACCCCGGAATATACCGCAGACCTCACGGCAGGGCAGATCACGTTCACGGTGGTACCGGACAAGGGCGTGAACAGCCTGGAAGTCGGGTACTCGGTGAGCACCACGTTCCGGGATCAGGTAACGGGGAACCGCTTCGCGGAAATCTTCGCAGGGAACACGGACGCGGGGGTGTTCATCTACGGCGACGGAACAAACCGGGCGCTGTACACCGGGATGGACTATGACGGGCTGCCAAGGGCGGACTACTTCCCGGATCAGTACGAGGTCCACGTCGGGGAGAGCAACACGCCCATCACGGCGATGGTGCGGCACTACGGGGTGCTGATGTGCTTCAAGACTGATAGCGCATGGGCGCTTGGCTACGGCAGCATGGAGCTTGCAAGCGGAGACGCGACGGTCTCGATCACCTGCACGCCGGTGAACCGCGACAAAGGAAACCTCGCACCCGGACAGGTGTGCCTGGTGGACAACAGCCCGGTGACATGCAGCGGCACGGAACTGTACCGGTGGACGAACAGTTCCTATTACACCTCAAGCCTCACAAGGGACGAGCGGCAGGCCGACCGGATCAGCGACCGGGTGCAGAAGAGCGTGAAGGACGTGGACCTTCCGAACGCCTGCATGTGGGATGACAACGACAATCAGGAGTTCTACATCGCGGGGCACGGTCTGGCGCTTGTCTGGAACTACGCGCTGGACGTGTGGTACCGCTACGAAAACTTCGACGCGGTGAAGATGTGTTCGTTCCACGGCGAGGTCTACACCGGGACGAGCGACGGGAAAATCCGGAGAGTCACGGACACGAAGATGGGCGATGAGGGTGTCGCGATCCACGCGGTCTGGGAATCCGGGGCGATGGACTTCGGCGCTGGGTATCTGCGGAAGTACGCGGCGATGCTCTGGGTCGGCCTGAAACCGGAGAGCGGCACAAGCGTGGATGTCTGCGTGGAGACCGACAGAAAGAACACCTTCCGGGAGAAGGTGATCAGCTCGGAGAAGGCGAAGATCCACGGACAGCCCTTCATGGTCAAGACCAAGCTCAAGGCAAAGAAGTTCGTGTACTACAGGCTCATCCTGAGCGTGGACACGAAGATGCCGCCGGTGACGGTGACAGATATACAGATTCGGGTGAGACAGACCGGATACGCCAAATAACGGAGGCGAGAGACAATGGCAGGATTGCAGGAGACATTCGCAAAGAGGCAGAACGAGTCGGCGGGGAAGATCAATGACCTGTACGACAAGCAGAACCAGGTGCAGGCCCAGAACCTGAAAACGGAGTTTGACAGAAACCTCTCCGACAAGCAGGCGGCAGCGGGGCAGATTTCCCCGCAGTACCAGACACAGGCGAACAAGCTCGCGGCAAACTACGAGCAGCAGAGACGCAACGCAAACCTCGGTGCGCTGCAGTCGGGGCTTGGCAGCGGCACGGCACAGCAGCAGCAGAACGCACTGGCAAACCGGTTTACGGGGAACTATGCGGCGCTGAGGGGGGAAGAGGCCGGGAAGATCAACGAGGCGAATCAGGACATCGCAAATCTGAGGACGGCGTACAACAACGCGCTGGTCGCAGGCAGGGCGGACACAGACGCCAAGCGGGATCAGGCACTCATCCAGAACTTCAACCAGAACCAGAACTGGTACGACGCGCAGGCGGCAAACCTCGCGCAGTACGGGGACTTCGACGCGTACAGGCGGCTCTATGGTGAGGCACAGGCGAACAACATGCGGAACACCTGGATCAGCTCGAACCCGGATGTTGCATACCGCAGCGGCATGATCAGCAAGGAAGACTACAGGAAGCTCACGGGGAAAGACCCGCAGTACCAGAGCATTTACAGCTGAGGTGTTGAGAGATGGCGACAGTTACAGCAGATCAGATGAAGAAGCAGACCGGCGACACCAACCAGTTCAAGCAGGCCTTTGAGCAGCGGCAGGCGGAGAGCCAGGGGAACATCAACAAGACGATGGGCCGGTCCTTTGACACGCAGCAGCAGGGCCTGCAGACCGCGCTCGGGCAGAACCAGGCGGCACAGACGGAGGCGACGCAGGCAGGGCAGAAACAGTTTGACTTTGCCAAACAGGATCTCGGCGTGCAGGCGGACAGAGCACAGCAGGGGATGAACAGCTTCGCGGACGTCCGGGGCCTGAACCGGCAGGAGGGATCACAGCAGGCGCTCTCCCTCGGCAGGGCGAGGGCCACGGCGGCAGGACAGCTCTCGGCGGCACAGAACCGGGCGCTGGCAGAAGGACAGCGGCAGCAGGAACTGCTCACGACGAACTACAACAACCAGGTCCAGGCCGCGATTGCCAACCGCGACTACAAGAAAGCGGCGGCGCTTCTGGACGACTACAACAACCAGAACAGCTGGCTGGAGAAGAACGCGGCACAGATGGCGAGCTTCGGAAACTTCGCCGGATACGAACAGCTCTACGGCAACGGACCAGCGGCGAACATGCGCGATTTCTGGGTTGGGTCGAATCCGGAGCTTGCGTACAACACCGGGGCGATTGACGCGGCGCAGTACGAGAAGATCACGGGGAAGAAAGCCCCGGACTATGTGCCTGCAGGAGGCGGAGGCGGCGGGTACGGGAATCTGGGAGAGCTCTGGTGGTACCTGCCGGAGGCCCATGTCAACCGTGGTGGCAGTTCCGGCGGCGGTGGCGGACCTGTCATCGACGCCATCAGCGGCGCGGCCCCGTCCATCGGATGATTCTGGTTATCCCGGAGGATTGAAATATGCGGACGAAAGACGACGCAGTAAAAGAGACAAAAAACGAACAGCCTTCCGGCGGGGGCACAGTCTCCGCCGGGGGGTCTTATTCCAAATCATCCGGTTCATCCGGGTCTTCGTCTTCCAAGGCGAACAGCACAAAGACGGGCAGCTCCGGCGGTGAGCGGCGTGGCGTCTATGTCACGCACGGCAACACGAGCAGATCGAGTGACGCACAGTATCAGGTCGGCGGCGGCGCGCCGCGGCAGGACAACATCACCGACTATCAGCGCAACAGGAGCAGCCAGAGGAAAGATCCATCCTCCACCATCGGGGCGACCTGGGGGCCGGGGAGCAATGGACTTCTGTACGGGAGCGCGGAGATCGACAGATATCTGAAGTCGGGAAACACGGATTCCGGCACGACACAGAAGTACCTCGACGCGGCAAACAAGGGCGCGGACGAGGCGCAGACCGAAAAGGAGCAGCAGTCGTGGCTTGAACTTGCCAACAGCCTCAGCACACAGCTTGAGGCAGACCAGAAGAGGGAGAACCGGAGCTGGCTTGGGAAAGCCTGGGACAGTGTGACCGGGGCGTTCCAGAGGCCGGAGCTGGAAGAGCAGGGGGAACTGACCGACACGCAGAAGGCCTACCGGCAGGCGGCGGAGGAAGAACAGATGTACGCCGGGTATGCCACAGACCCGCTCAGCGCGGAGAGCTTTGCACCACTGGCAGAACAGCGGGACGAACTGGCGGATGCAGTAAAGACCGAAAACCGGGAAGCCGGGCGGGAGGTCTACGCAGGGATGCTGCCGGAGGACCGGATGGCCGACGCCACGGAAAGCTGGCTCGGCGGGCGCGGAGCAGGAACAGCGGCTGGTGTCGCGGGCGGAATGTACGCGGTCGACTCCATGTTCTATGACAATGATGAGATCCGGGAACTCACGCAGCGGAAATTCATCGCAGATCAGAATCTCCTGACCACTGGCGATCAAAAATACAGGGAAGAATCCGAAGCGCTTCAGGCGCAGATCGATGAGGCGCAGCAGCGGGCCAATGAGAACGGGGAGAACGGAACCGTACTCGGCGACGCCGCCGGGATGCTCCTTGAATCAGCGCGGGGGATGCAGGGCGAAGCGGACCAGAAATGGCAGGACGTCACGGAAGATCTCAGCGAGGCGGAGAAGTTCGGCCTGAACGTCGCGAAAACCGGAGCGGACGTTGTGGCAGATATCGCGGAAAACGCAGTCTCACCCGGCGTCGGCACGATGCGGATGTACCTCGGAGCGGCTGGCGGCGGCGCCATGGAGCAGGCCGGGCGGGAAAACAACGACCCGGACAGCATCGCGGCAAACACCTTGAAAAACGCGGCTTCGGCCTGGCTCAGCACGAAACTCGTTGGCGGCATGGAAAGTGCCTACGGCCAGAGCATCCTCGGCGGGATCACGGAGCGGGCCTTTGCCAACGCCAGCCCTTCGGTTCAGGCAGCAGCCAAGACCCTTCTGAACACAGAGGGCGTGGAAGAAGGCCTCGAAGATATCCTCAACTATGCCGGAGACCTGATTCTCGGCCTGGATGAAGAAGCACAGCTGAACTGGGACGAAGTGAAGCAGGACGCGCTTGTTGGTTATGTCCTCGGCGTTCTGACCAACGGACTTTCTGCAGGGATCAACTACAACAGCAAGGCAAGGCATGCCCTTGCGGAGGAAGCGGTCGAATTTGCTCAGAGCGGCCTGAGCATCGAAGAGGCGGCGGAGATCGGAAAAGAAAGCACCAAGGAAGATATCGTCATGAAGCCGGAGAAACCCGCTGCAGACGAGACCCCGGGGCAAACTGTGACAGAACCGCAGGGCGCGGATGCAACGCCTCAGGATACGGGAATAGCTTTTGAGGAAGCTGCAGCAGAGCCGCAGGAAACTGCACCCGCTGCCGCACCGGCACAGACTGCAAGCGGCCCAGCGGCGGACAGCACGGCATACACAGGGCCGGAGCTTCCAAACGCCAGCTACGGCGGCGGGGACAATATCGAAATCGGGGTAGACAATGTACCGGTGCATTTTGCCGTAGTGCCCCTCTCCGAACTGAAGATAAGCCACGACATCTACGGGAACGCAAACCCGAACTATCCGCAGGATCTGCAGCCGAGAGACCGGAGCAGCGAAGAATACCAGGCGGAAGCACGGGAACGCGGCGCGAGACTTAACCCCCGCAAGCTCGAAGTATCGGCAGACGCCAGCACCGGCGCCCCAGTGATCCGCAGCGACGGTGTGGTGATCAGCGGCAACGGAAGAATGCAAGCAATCACCAATGCGTTTGAACGCGGGAACCTGGGAAGCTATACGGAGTATATCAGGAACGCCGCCGGGAGGCTTGGAATCGATCCGGCGGGGATCGGCGAGGATTCCATTCTCGTCCGTGTGGTAGACGGAGAGGATTACGACTGGGGGCGGCTGGCCGCAGGCGGGAACAACAGCGAGACAACCAGGTACAACGCGGCAGAATCAGCCAAGGCGGACGCAAAAGCCTTGATGTCGGATGGCATTCGTGATATTCTGAACCTGCTCGACACGACACCGGGAACGGACATCCAGTCAGACAGCAACGAGGCGTTTGTCCGGGAGTTCATCCGGAAGGTCATTCCTGACAGTGAACGTGGCTCCATGACCACAAAGAGCAAAGACAAAAACGGAAACGACGTCAGCAAGATCACGGTGGACGCCTATAACAGAGCGAAGAACGCGATCTTCTATGCAGCATACGGAGACAGCGAAATCTCAAGCCAGATGGCGCTGAGTGCCGAGTCTGGGAAGATCATTGACGCAATGGTATTTTCCGCACCGAAGGTCCTGTCCGTGGAAGCCGGTGTGCAGGACGGAACCACGTCTGATTTCCGCCTTCAGCAGCACATGGTCGATGCGCTCCGGCTTTATAACGACGCGAAATCCGCCGGGCAGAGTGTCGCACAAATAACAGCGAACACGTCTATGTTCGCGGAGTCAGACCCGGACACCATCTATCTGGCGAGGTTCATTGAAGAGCAGCGGAACGCGCCGAGGAAGATGCAGGCGTTCTTTGACGGACTCTGCGACAAGATCATGAGGATTGGCGTATCCGGCGAGGACGCGGACGGATTTGGGCTGTTCGGCGACGAAGCGCCGGAGGAATATGCGTTCCGAGATGTCATAGAGGGAGGAAGAGAAAACTATGCAGCAGAAACAAAAGACCAGCTCCCAAGCCAGGACGTCTGGGGGAGAGGAAGCTATGAAGAACTCGCAGACATCGCAGGGCTCAACCAGAACCAGCGACAGGAATATTACCGAGACGAGTCAAGGGCAAGACGTTCGCCCACTGATTCAGGATATGCGGTCGAATCCGAACCTGTCATCGCTGGGGAAACTGATGCTGGAAACACTGGAAGAACTGAACCTGCAGGAGAGCCAGCCGGAGAAGTAAGCGAGCTTGCCCGGCGGATGGAAGCCGGGGAAGTGTCGGAAGACGAGTACATGGCTCTGCTGCAGTCGGAAGAAGGCAGGGTTCAGCTTGCAGACGCACTTGGCCTGCCAAACAGCGACATGCAGACCGTCGTGGACGGGCTCTCCCTGTATCTGATTCTGCAGGAGCGGTATCAGACGATGCTGGCCGAGCAGCAGGGAACGCAGAACACCACAGAAACGGCAACAGGAGCGCAGGAGACTTCCACAGGGGTAAATTCCCGTGCAGATGAAACAAACGCAACAGAGGGCGCGTTAAACACCCAGAACGGGCAGGAGAATGCCAATCCGTTCTTTGAGGCGGAGGAAAACACTGACACCGGAAGCCAGAACGTCAACCAGAACGCTGATAACGTAAACGAAAACGTTGATACACAGCCGACACAGGAGACACAGTCAGAGAGCACGCAGGAGAACAGGCCGCTTGCCCAGGAGCCGCCGGAGCGGCAGCGGGAGAAGATCAGCCAGTACTTCACGAACACCCTGACGGAGAGCGGAAGGGCGGAAGGCCTCGACCCGATTACCTACAACCCGACCAGCGAGGCGGAGAGCCTGACACGGGCGGCCATGCGACTGGCGGAGGATCAGCTCAACGCGATGGACGAGCTGATGAAAGCCCCGGCATGGACCGGGGAGATGACGGACGCAGCCTGGATGATCGAGAACGAATTCTACAAGGAGTTCGTGGCGACTGGCGACCGGACCAACTGGGACAGCTGGCGGAAGATCGAGACGCACAAGATCAGCGAGACGGCAAAAGGCCTGCAGGCGGTGGCCAAGCAGTCAAGGCCGGGCGCGGCTGGCGTGCTTGAGGCGTCCATGAACCTGCTGGACGATTACCGGAAGAGCGGAAGCAAGGCGGACCAGAAGGTCAGCGACACAACGATCAAAGAAGCAAGAGAAATTCCACCGGATGCTCGGCAGCCAGGACATGGATTTCATTCAGCGGTTTGTGGCCTGCCAGGCGGCGGGCATCGCGGAGGATGTGAACTACAAAGGAAGGCAGGACCGGCTGAAACAGGCGAACACCTTCCAGAAGCTGGCACAGCTGACAGGAACCGGGACCTGGAGCAGAAACCTTCAGGGCAACGCAACTTTCGGACTCATCGACCTGTTTGCCAACAACGGCGTCGCGGTGGCAACCGACAAGATTGTCAGCAAGATTACCGGGAAAAGGTCCACGGGCTTTGAACTCGGAGCGCTCAGCCGGGACGCGAGGGCGGCTTCCAGGCGGGCGCTGGACCGGAGCATCCTTGAGGTGGCGGCGAACATTGACCTCGCGGAAAACTCCGCACTGGAAGGCTACGACATGAGCCGGACCAGAACCTTCGACCCGAACGGAAACATTGTGGAGCGGGTGCTGTCCCGGTGGGAACAGTGGAACGGCTACATGCTCAACTCCTCGGATAAGTTCTTCCGGGGCGGCACGGAGCAGAGCAGCGCGGACGCGATCCGGCGGGCAAACGAGCGGGCCGGGTATGAAGTCAGCGATGCGGACGTGCAGGAAACGGCGCGGCAGGTGGCCAATTACAGACTCTTCCAGAACAGCGGTGTCGCGGCAAAAGCGGCGGACAGCATTCGGGAAGGGCTGAACAAGATCGGCGCGGAAGCGGTCGGCAGAGAATATGAAAAAGGCCAATTCGGCCTTGGCACGGCGCTGACACCGTACACGAAGGTGCCGACGAACATCGGCGTGAAGGCACTGGAGTTCTCCCCGCTCGGCGCGGCGAAGGGCTTCGCGGAGATTGTCAAGACGGCAAGCGATGCCAAAAACGGCAAGGCAAGCATGGCGCAGCAGAATCAGGCGGTCACGGACTTTGCCAGAGGCGTGACGGGCACGGCGCTGATTGTGGGACTCGCCCAGGTGATGAAGAGCCTCCCGTTCTTCAAGGACTGGGAGAACGAGGACGACAAGGACATCAAGGCCCAGAACCGCGCAGAAGGCAAGAGCGGAATGCAGTTCAACATCGACATGATCCGGCGCTTTGCCAACGGCGACACAAACGGCACATGGCAGAACGGAGACCGGACTATCGACATCAGCAGCATCGAGCCTGCAAACCAGCTGCTCACGGCGGCAAGCCTGATTTCTGAGGGCCTGCCCGCGGGAGAGGCAATCCTGCAGTCAGCAAAGGAAAACTTCATGAGCCTGCCCAGTGTGTCTGCACTGAAGAACATCGAGGACACCATCAAGTACACCGACACGCCGGACGACCTGAAGCAGACGCTGCTGAACACGGCGGCAAGCACGGCGGGCAGCGTGGCAAGCGGGTTCATCCCGGCACCGATCCGGCATGCAACAACGGTGACGGACGAATATGCCAGGGACACCAGCGGGAACAACGCGGCGGAGCGTGCGGTCAACCAGATCAAGACCTCCGTGCCGGGGCTGCGGAAAACGCTCCCGGCCAAGACGGACAATTTCGGGAACGAGATTTCCTCCGGGGATCTGGGAACAAGGCTCCTGAACACCTACAGCGGGAACAAATACACCCAGGTGAACCAGTCAGACTTCAGCCGGGAGATTGAGCGGCTGAGAGAAGAGACGGGCGTATCCCTGATGCCGGACAGAAACGGACCGAGTTCCGAGCAGTTCGGAAGCGGGGAGAACAAGGAAAAGGTCAAACTCACCGCAGAGGAGCGCAAGGACTGGAAGGACGACACCGGCAAGACCTTTGACGCGGTCGGGGCGCTGCTGATGCGCTCACCGGTTTACCGGGACGCGGACAGCGAGACGCAGGCGGAGCTGATAAGCAACCTGAAACCGTATGTGAAGGACAGCGTCAAGGCAGAATTCGCGGATTCGCACGATCTCCCCTACAACAGCCAGTATGAGGACATCCGGGAGATGGATAACCCGGTCTCGTATCTGACGTCAAAGAAGGCGTTCTCCATCTATGAGGACAGCGGGGACTGGGATGCCATCGACAGCCTGATCGGCCCGCTGCAGCGGATGACGGAGAGCGACGCGGAGAAGTCCAGGGAGAAGAGCGGAGACAGGACCATGTGGAACTACTTCGACTTCCTGACGGAGAATCCGGAAGGCTACAAGGCCGACAGCGCGGCAGCGGTCCACGCATACAAGGAGGGCGCGAGCCAGCGGGCAAAAGACAGAGGCGTGCAGGCGGCAAGCTCCATCGACCGGATTGCGGAGATGTATGACGGGCTGCGGAGCGGACGCTATTCCGACGACGATGTCAAGGCGTTCATGTCCAAGCAGCAGAGTGACGGAGACTGGGAAGCCACCAAGGGGCGGTACGCGATCTTTGCGGCGGCGATCAGCGCAGGCGCTCCGGTTCTGGAAGCCCTGGAAGCGGCCATGAACGCGGACACCGACGGCAGCGGATCTCTGGACGAGTATGGCTTCAAGAAGAAAGCCAAGTACGAGGTTTCCGGCGCGATCAAGCGCGGCGGGTATGACATGAACGAGTTCCAGAGGATCTACAACGCCGGGAAATGAATATCGGCAAATAAAAGAAAGCCTCCCCTCGGATTGAGGGGAGGCTTTCTTTCCAATAAGCGACAAACAATCAAACGATTTCAAACGTCTTGAGGATGTGATCGGCTTCAATATCTCTCGCTTCGCTACACTCGCAAATGTCATGGCGCACTTCAATGGTATAATCTTCAAGATGGTTGTTCTGGATGTACTCTATTAATTCTTTCCCAGTCATTTCCCCCCCCTCCTTTAAGTGGCAGACTCGTTCCAGTCGTTAATGGCATCTTCCGGGTGGTAAAATAGCTTCTGTTCAATGTGCCCGTGAAATTCTTTCTCTGTTGTAGGGCATACAATCCACCAGTACATACCGCCGTTTGCAACCCGTGGGCGTTCTCCGCATATCGGGCAAACTCGATGAATTTTTCGATTGTGTTTTTTGTTCTTTGTTCCCATGATACTGCTCTCCCGTAAGTTGGCCAATATTTTTGCCTTAAGTGTGTTTATGGCAAATGGGGTCTTTTGAATCAAGTTCATTGTCCTTCTCCTTGCGTAGATCAGCGCGCAGCTTCGCTACTGTTTGTGCGGAGTATGGGATTGCATCTTGATCGCAACACAGCTCTTCAATTACCGCTTCAGCCTGCAGAAGATAATAAACAATAAGAGCATTACTTGGCGCACTATAAGCAGCAGCGTTAAGAGAATTACAGAATCCGCAATGGTCGCATTTTGAATTAGATTGGCTCATCACTCAACCCTTCTGTTCCAAATTTCGTCTAGCATTTTGTCAAGCACGTACTTCTTTATACGTCTTTTTGACTGTGAGTTCGTAGCCCAGTCTTTTTCCGAAATGTCGACAGCTACGAGCATCCCGACATCCATGCGCACATAACAGCCCGGGCAGCGAATCCGAACTCTGGCGGTCGCCATGGTATCTACTAACGGGCCATACCAGGACTGGTACCGGATGAATGATGTCTTTATTTCTGGCTTCGACCCGCAAAACGGGCAGGGCTTTAGTCCATCCATCACTCGCCCTCCTCTGCTAACATTGGCGTTCCATCTGCATTGAGAAGTGGCGTAATACCGAATCGATAACAATCATACATGGAAAGATACATAACGCCAGTCTCCTCATCGACAAAAATTACTTCGTGATACGGAGCGTCCGGATCTTTACCAGACACGATAGTGAACCTTTCCGACTCCGTAATATTCTCGCCAATTTTTCTTCCGCATCCGCACATGAATACAAGCGAGATGCAGCACGCAAAAATCGCCAGTTTTTTCATCACTCAGCCTCCTCACTCGCCGGGACGATGGTTGGAGCATATTTCACAGAGCTGGTTAGGGACAGGAACGGCTTTGTACACGACTGGCATTTCGCCAGTATAAGGCGTGTAGTAGTCTGTCCCGCCAATTCGATAGCTTTGACCTGTTTGCTGAACTGTGCCATCGTCACGAATAAGGATTTCAACAAATCCCTCTTTCGGCATCTCCATGCCTTTGATATACACGCCCATTACAACCTCCTGAAAATGCAGTTTGGAGCTGCCACAAATTCTTCCTGCCACACTCTTGGAATTTTCTCTATCCAAGCAGGACACTCTACTTCTTCGTACCCAGGGAATACATATAGCCTGTTTTTCGGGAGATTCATCAATCTCCTGTGAGCCGTGCAACACGCAAATGACGAAATGTCCCGGTTGCTCTTAATCGAAATTGTCACGCCGTCTATGGATGAAGTCTGTCCGCCATTCGCAAGATACTCCCACAATTCGAAAGCGTTAGAGTAAACGATCACTTGCTCAATGTTTGCATACCGGGTTTTCAGCTTCCTCGCTATGGCGTTTGGATTTGAGTAGGTGAATGGTTCACCGCCTGTGAGATAGATATGCTTCATGCGGGAAAGCTCGTCCTCTGTGATGTATGGGATGCTGTTTAAGTCATACTGTTTATTGCAGCAATATTTACAGTCCCGGTCACACAACGATGTGACCATAATGTGCGCAGTTGTAATTTCTTTTCCCATGCTCATTTCTCCTTACTTGCCGGGATAAGCGGTGCGTAACCAATAAGATAACCTGCGTTTAATCCCGGCGATGTACTGTTGAGGTTGACTCCGCGATTTTGTAAATGTTCGAAAATCTTATTAAGATCATATAGCGCCCCATGCGGCTCCGGGACTTCGATGAGAGGGCACTTCTCCACTCCTCTGCAACTGTCTCTCAAAAAGTGGCAATAAGGGAACGGCCGAAGATAGACCTCTTCATACCATTTGCAGCCAGATTCGTCCTCTGACTTTATGAAGCCTTTGGCATACACAGCCATGCTTATTCCTCCTCCGGTGGCGCATTGCTTATCATTCTGCCTGTTTGGTAATAGTCAATTAACGCTTCCGCTTGTCCTACTCGGAATAGCAATTCGCAGTTCAGATTTTGCTGTTCCTCAATGGCATTGGCGGCCTCCAACAGCATTACACTAAGATGGTCAGTCTCACCAAAATCCATGCTTGTTTCTCGCAGCCGCTTCACCAACGCTTCATACATCTCAGTAGCACCTCAGTTCTTCCCAGGTGAAGCGGCCTTTGCCGCTGTTGCGCCACTGACCGATCCCGCGCAGCTTCCCGTAGTCCAGCCACTCGCGGACCAGGTCAATCTGGTCGTCGCTGAGGCAGGTGATTTCGCAGATGATATAGGCACCGGCTTTGATCTCCTCGCTCATGGCGAGGGCAACGCGCTCTCCCTGCGCGGTGCTTGCCCGGAGCGGACGCTGGCAGACGTCAAGCTCCGCGTTCTGGAATACGATCTGGCGCGGATTCGGGAAAATCAGACCGTCAATTTCCTTCTTGTAGGCCTTGACGTTCGCGGACTTCATGCCCTTGACCTTCCGGAGCATTCCGCAGGTGTCCTTGAAAAAACCCTTGATTTGGTAGTCATAGAGGAAGGGATTGCCGTCACTGTCACGGGGGAAGACGGTCATGCCCTTTTCGATCTCCTCATCAAGGGGGAGAGCGGCAACTTCTTCCTGTGCGTCAAGGTCGTCAATTCCTGCCCCGTTGGATTTGGCCTTCTCGATGATGAAGTTGCGGTAGATGTCCTCGTCATTCGGAGCCGTTCCGAGGATTCCCTCGAAGAATGTGAGTTTTGCTTCCAGTGTTTTCATGTTTTTATTTCCTTTCGTTTTTTGTTTTTTTGTCTGTTCGATGCTCCGCCTTGCTACGCAAATCCATGGCCGTGCCTGTCCTAGCTATGCTGTTCCTTTGCTGAGCAATCTGAGCTGCGCCATGCTTTTCCCTTGCAATGCGGTTCTCTGCGTCGCAACTCCCTCGCACGGCGCAGCAGTGCCATTCCCTTGCTTCGTTTCGCTTTTCATTTCCATTGCTAGGCCTAGCGGATCTCAGCTACTCCTTTGCTCAGCGAAGCTCCGCATCCCAGTTCCCTGGCTCAGCTTAACTGATCTAGGCTATTCCTTTGCTGCGCTTCGCAAAGCTCCGCCATGCCGCTGCCCAGCATCGCTGCGCTCTGCCATTGCGATGCTTCACAGAGCTTTGCCATGGCCATGCGATGCTTTGTTGAGCTTTTCCATTGCGTGGCGATGTCCCGCTACGCAGCGCTCTACCCTTGCAAGGCCTTTCGCGGCTATGCCCTGGCAGATCTAAACAATGCTAACGACGCCTTTGCAGTCCCCGCAATCGCAGCTTTGCCTCTGCCTCGCAGTGCTAAGCTCAGCAGTGCCCTAGCCGCTGTACCTCAGGTAGTTGGCGTTGCTGTCCTTGAGCCAGGCGTCCCTGAGGACATAATCATTCTCCGACCACTCGGCATAAACATACTTGTCGGTGAGACCGTTCGGGATGATTCCGCTTTCATAGTAAGGACGCAGGATGCTCTCGGCCAGATCCCAGTCGTGCTGGGAGTACTTGTTGTCCGCTTTGTAGAACGGGATCTGCCCCTCCTGATCGGCGACGGCCTGGAAGGTGTCGGGATATGCGGAGGACATCACGCGAGCAAGCATGGTGTAGATCACGCCGCCTTTCTGGACGTCGGTCTTCATCTCGTTTGCCCCGGCGGCCTTCGCGGCAACGGTGATCTGCTGGTTGATGAAGGCCTCACGGGAGGCGTCGCCGGAGAGCCAGTGCTCGGCCTGGGCCTGATAGGCCTGTTCGGCCTTCCAGGCATCGAGGCGGGAGGCGTACTCCGCTTCCAGACGGGCTGTGACGGCCTTCTCTGTGGAGACGCGGACACAGCTTGAGAGGATGATGGTGTAGAGGCAGAAGAGCGCGGCGGCGACAAGGAGCCATGCGTAGCGCTTCTTAAACAGCTCCAGACGATCACTGATCTTTGTCTTTGAGGGCAACTCAAAGCGGAAGAGCGGCTCCTCTGCGGCGGAATAAACAGGAAGTTCACGCTTTATGCGCTCGGCGGTGGTCATGTGTCATCCTCCTCCCATCTTTTGTGCGCGTCCCGGAGGAGCTTCTCGAACAGCTCCTGCCAGGTCATGGCGCCGTAGCTCTCGCGGAGATCCTCGGCCTTCTCGAGTTCGGCATCGTCGAGGCGGAAGGAGATCCGGTTTTTCTTCCTGCGGTTTTCGGTGCGGCGCTTCTTCGGAGGATTGGCCGCAATGGTCTCATCGGTAAACACCATATGGGCAAGGCCGGGGCCGATGCCGAAGCGGTTGACGAGGAAGACCTCGGCCTCCGGCAGCAGGCAGACACCGGACTTCTCGGGGTTGTTGATGAAGCTTGAGGCGGGGCGGCCGAAGCCACGGTAAAGGGAGTGCAGGGCTTTGGTCATTTCGGGATTGGAGATCCCGACGTGCTCACGGTATGCAGTGTAGTCAGTCATGTTTTTTCTCCTTTTCGTTTTTCGTTCTTCTCAGTCCCAGCTTTCTTCCGGGAAGTCGTGGACAACAGGGGCAGGGGGTTCTTTCTCGCCGGGCTTCCAGGGTTTGTACCAGTCCGGCATTTCGTAGATGATGATTTCAACGCGGGGGTTTTTCTTATCCCAGTAGACCCGGCTGCCGTCGTGAGATGCGAGGATGTTCCGGTTATCGTCCAGAAGGATTCCAGCGGATACCAGAATATCGTCAGTCGCCTCCAGGAGGTTTGTCAGATCAACATGGCGGCGGGATTCCATGTAGTAGGTGCAGCGGACGCAGACGGGATAATCGACGGGGGCTTTCGGCCTGCCTTTGAGCAGATAGAACATGGCGGCCTTCTCATAGTCTTTGTATTTCTTCGACGGGGCGATGGAAGGCCTGCCGCCGATGCGGATAATGGTCTGGGAATTCTTCTTTGTAATAGGGTTCCCGGGAATGGTGAAGGTGTAAGTCATTGGTCTGTCCTCTCTCAGTCGTGCAGCGCCATCTTGTCGGACAGGTCGCGGATCTGCCGGATGGTGGATTTCAGTTCTGCGGGGAGACTCGACTCTACGGAGGAGCGCTGTTCGACTGACTCGTAGATCTGGCGGAACTGGGCGCGGATTGCCTCCGGGTTCTCGCTCTCACAGATCGCCTGGAAGCCGATCCGCCGGACCGCCTCACGGGTTACGGGGCTCATGGAAGCGAGCGCCTCCTGTGAGCGCATGTAACCGTAGAAACGGATGGCCTTCTGGACCTCCTGCCAGCCGGTGCCCCAGTCCGGACGCTCACCGTCGACAATCTCTCTGCACTTCTCCCGGAGCTCGGCAATGGTTGGAGGCCATTTCTCCGTCACGGCCCACTTCTTCACGGCAGCGGACAGGACGTCAATGGGGAGGTCCTTAAGTGCATCGTACCAGAGGGACATCGCCTCCTGGTTGGGGAAAATGGTGAAGCGCGGGTAATAGGTCCGGATCGCTGCTGCCAGAACGCTGAACTCACTGGTTTTCATCTGCCCACCTCCGCATCATCTCATAGGATTCGTCAAGGGCGCTCGCGCTTCCGGCGGATCTGGAAGAAGAGTAGCCGTTTCTCTCCCAGGTGCGGACAGCGGCCTTCCAGTCCTTCATTGGGTTCTTCCCGACCCGCCAGCCGTTGGAGGAGTAGTAGTCGATGAAGTGCTGCGGGTCAACGCTGTTTCCTCTCTCCGCACAGTACGCTGTCACATCGGCGAGCGTGGGCGGCGCGAAGCGCTTACTCCCCGTACTCTTTTCTATTTCCTTTTCTTTTTCTTTTTCTTTTTCTTTTTCCTTTTCTTTTTCTTGATAACTTGTGATATCATTTGATATCATTTGATTGCTTTTGCTGTGCGACATCTTCCCGGCTGCGGAACGCTTCCGGATGGTGTCGTCGTATTTGGCATTGTCTCTGTCTATCTGGGACTTGATTAAGGGCCAGGTGTAGCGCTCACTACCGGAGAGCTCCGGCTCCTCACCATGTGCGCTATATTTCAGGGCACACATGGTGAGGCGTCCAAGCTCTGCAGGACTGAGCGCCTCGAAGGCCGGAATCCAGTCGTAATAGACGAACCAGCACTGTCCTGCCATTTTTTGGTTATCCTTTCTCAGGAAGGTTTTCAGAAGGGGAGTTCACCTTCATCTTCTGGGAGCTCTTCCAGCTTGGCGGGCTTCGGGGCTTCGACCTCTTCCTTCACCTGACCGGCGGCCCGGTCCATGTATGTCTCGCTGGCTTTCACAAGGTTTGCAATCCAGGGCGGGAGGTAGTCGATATGCTCCAGGGGATCGGTGTCGAGGTCAAAGACCGTGGCGTGGCCGGAGAGCTGCGGCTTTGGCATGCCCTTTGGGAGGGCGAGGATGCCGCCGATATTCGCATAGGTTTTGCCGTTTCGCTCGGTGTGGATTATGGAGAGCATGCAGGGAGCACCGACGATGTTTCGAAGCTCGAAGCGCTCCAGTTCCTCCGGGGTGAAGTCCTTGCCGCGCCAGGCCTTGAGGTCCTTGCGGAGGATGCTGCGCTGGCCGATGGAGGCGGTATACTGATTGTAGATCGTGCGGGGCTGCTCATTGCCGTCCTTGTCGGTCCAGGTCTCGGAGGGGATCTCCCAGCCGATGACGACTTTCCGGGAGGAATTGTCGTACTGCTTGTTGTACTGCAGGCCGATGTCGATCAGTGCGCAGCAGACGGCGGCGTAAGTGCCCTCCGGGATCGGCTCAAAGGTGGATTCGGATTTTGCGGATACGGTCAAACTCATTTCGTTTTCTTCTCCTTCTTATCATTTTTTTCATTCAATGCTTTTTCAACTTCTTCTTCTATCTTTCTGTTATCGCCGAAGGACAGGCTCCGGACGGACACCACGGTCCGGTAGATATCTTCCGAACGCCTGATGGGGTTTTCCCAGTGCTTTGAGTGGAGGTAGCCGGTCACGGTGAGGCGGTCGCCGACGTGCAGGTACTTGCAGAGGTTCTCGGCGTCGTTGTCCCATGCCTCGCAGGTGGCGATCTCTTTCGGGCCTTTCGGCCCGCGGGTGTTGCAGATGATGGTGAAGGTGCAGACGGAGCGCGCCGTGTTGGTTTTGGACAGCTCTGGATCATGGAGCAGGCGGCCCTCGATGACGACAATGTTCGTCATTCTTACTTCACCTGAATGTTATTGCGCGTCTCAAGGTGGGCGTGCTCAAACATGGTGCCGCGCTTGATGGCGGCCTTGATGTCGGCCTTCCGGGGCTCCGGTTCGATCTTCAGGAGGCCGGGGGCCATGACGGATGCCCATTCGACGAACTTGTCGTCGATGACGACCACCTCGGACTTGCGGTAGGACACCTGGTGGCGCTCGTTCTGCCACTTCTCACCCTGCGTGAGCCAGGCGAGGAAGCGCTTGCCGCGCTCGGCCTTCTTCTCGGCGATGCTCTGGCGGCGGGCGAGGTTTGCTTTCTCGGCCTTGACCGCCTCGGCCTCGGCAAGGTCGTTCTTGATGCCGGAGGCGATGCTGTCGAGGAGAGTCTCGTGATCCACGCTGAGCTGCTCGATGTGGGCGGCCATGTCCTCTTCCGTGATACCTTCCAGAAGCTCTCCGGTGTCGGGGTCGTAGCAGGACTCAAGGTAGTCTTCAACCTGTTTGTCCAGTGGGTAAATCTTCATTCTTGCTCCTTTCTATGTCTGATATGAATTGGAAAAAGGGATAGAACTGCTGCGGGACTACCGCGTTGCCAAGGCACCTTATTCGGTCCACCCGATCGGGTATCCCATCAACCACTCGATCCATTCCGGGTTCATCTGGCCAATCTTCCCAAGGGGAGTGCATTCGAGCAGTTCGTGAAGCTGATGCCTGTACCGGTCTCCCGGCTCTCTCTCTCTCTCTACATGAACATTCTGTGTCGGCGGCTCCCAGTAGCGGGTTTTCTTCGCCCGGTTGCAGAGGGACGCGATCGGGGTCGGGAGAAGGGCGCTGGTAAACTGCTGCTCGTAGCCCATCAGCCATTCCAGAAGGGCAGGATTCGTTTTCCCTCCGTTGCCCTGGGAGAGCTGGCTCCGTTCCTCTTCGGTGATCAGGCCTTTCTCCGCCATCTTCTTCAGGGTTTTGAAATTTCCTGTTCCACCGCACAGAGCCGCACCGGTTGATGGCGTGGGCCAGAACAGCGACTCGTTCACGTTTGTGCGGGGCGTCGACACCGCAAGCCGGAATAATGAACGCCTGGCTGGCGTATCCTTCGTTTTCCAGGTCAGATAACACCGTGTCGAGTGCCATATTGACGATTCCAGGCACATTCTCACCAAGCACCCAAGAGGGCCGGAGTTCGTGTATGACGCGGAGCATTTCCGGCCAGAGGTAACGGTCATCTTCCTTGCCTCTGCGCTTCCCGGTAAGGCTGAACGGCTGGCAGGGGAATCCTCCGGAAATAATGTCAACTGTCTGTAATCCTGTTCGTTCATAAAAGCTTTCCTTTGTCAGGGTTCTGATATCCCGCCAGCGCGGAACTTCCGGCCAGTGCTTCTCAAGAACCTTTGTCGGGTAGTCTGCCCATTCACACTGGCCGACGGTCACGATTCCGGCCATCTCCGCTGCGAGATCCAGGCCACCGATACCGGAAAACAGCGACAGGTGTGTCAGCATTCCTGTTCCTGCTTTCTTTTGCAGACGATGGCGTATTTGGCATAGCGTCTGGGGATCGAGCCAAGCGTGTTCCGGCTGATTCCGTATTTGATGCTCAGTTCGGCAGGGGAGTTGCCGCTCAGCAGTTCCCGGATGATCTTCATGTCGCGGTCAAAGTTGTGGACGGGATACGGTTTGTTCTCGCAGTATTCCCGGAGCGCTCCCGCGCCAACCTGGTTGATGTGGTACATGGCGTCGAGGTAGTTCGCCGGACAGTAGCTGGTGTTGTAGCACATTTTCTGCTGCATTGTCCGCCTCCTCATGGCAAGGGGCAGAACGAAAGCCGGTATGTCGGGCTCGGGAGCTTTATCAGCTTCCCGGAGTAGGGCGCTCGGTATTCGTTGATCCGCACCCATTCGCCGGTTTCCATTCGCCGCTTGTGCTCCTCAGGATTCCAGCCGCAGGTGTCGCAGCCAAAGCCGCAGTTGACGCCGGGGAAGGCGTCTACGAGCTTGCCGTCGTCGTTCGTGTATTCAAACCTACACGGGACGTCAAGCTCCCGCTTGATCATCTTCGCCTTACTCAAATTTGATCGCCTCCCTGATCCGATCCGCAGGGATTCCGCCATTGCGGCAGATTCTGCGGAGCTCTGCCAGCGTGAGATCGCCGGGGTTCGCCAGACGGCGGGCGGCGGTGCTCTCGCTCATCCCGGTGGCCCGGCTGAGCGACTGGCCGGTCAGCTCATAGCCCAGGAGGAGCCGCCGGACATCCCAGAAGGGCGGGTCAGTCTGCTTCAGTCTTGGCATTGGGGGCGGCCTCCGTTCCTTCGGCCTCGCTGATCATGGAGTCAAGAAGCTTTCTGTACTTTATATGCAGGTCTTCGTGCTCTTTGTGGAGCTTGCTCCAACTGTCGTACCAGTAGTTGCCGCCATCGTGGGCTTTGCTCAGCTCTTCATTGAGGCCCCTGATCCGCTCGTTCAGCTCATCGTTTTTCTTTTTAAGAGATTCGACAGTCAAGTCGCTTTTGCCAAGCGCGCTCCGCAGCGCACTTACTTTGTTTTCCGAATCTCGTAAGCTCAGAACAAGGGTGATGTAATCGTGGAGGGGAACGCAGGTGTGTTTGACCGGGATGGTGACCATCGGTTTCTGTTTTTTCATTTGAATCTCCTTTCGTGATGCTGTCCGGTTTATTGGACAGGTTTTGTGGTATGCTTGTTTCGCGTGGAAACGATCTGCTCAAAAGCGGATTCGAGGCGCTCTCTCGCGTCTGGCGGATTGCGCTTTCCATTCAGGATCATGCAGACATAAGCGGTTGACAGGTGAGAGACTTCAGCCAGTTCTTTTAGTCGTATTTCGCTGTTGTGCATTTTCCCGATCAAATCGCCAGTCCAGGACTCTCTCAAATTTTCACCTCCAATGTTGACAAAATTGTTGCAAAAATTAACAGCATGTGATATCATGTGATTGCAGCCAAATGAATATTCGCAACTCCGGTATCCTGCCGGGGCAGGTTTTCATTGCCCGGAACGTGAATTTTTGCAACTCATGCGGCTATTATATGCGAACAATCAGAACTTGTCAACGGAAAATGTGAACAAACAGAACAATTCGTGATTCTGTACAATTTGAAGGGGGTTATTTTTGTGAATTTTTACAACAAGTTCCTAAAGCTCTGCATGGAGGCCGGGGAGAGTCCGTCTGCGGTGGCAGAAAAGGCGGGGCTTTCCAGATCACAGGTTACGCGATGGAAGAACGGCAAAGGGATGACGGACGCATCTGCGCTCAAGATCGCGGAGTATTTCGGCGTTGATGCCGGAAGCCTTTTGCAGGATGACAGCCCGATCATCTATCTGGGCGGAGAGGCGGACGACGAACTTCTTGAATTCGAGGAGGAGCTCGAGATCATGAAAGAAGAGCCTGCAACAAGAAGCCTGCTCCGGTCAAGCAAG
Organism: Oscillospiraceae bacterium; assembly: GCA_902798545.1. Taxonomy (GTDB): domain Bacteria; phylum Bacillota; class Clostridia; order Oscillospirales; family Oscillospiraceae; genus Limivicinus. The sequence continues at coordinate 103,968 of CADBWQ010000006.1, read as the reverse complement.
GGCCTGACAGCGGAGCAGGTAAAAGCGGTCAGCGAAATAATCAAACAGATGAGGAGGGGGACTATTGACGATACTTGAGAACTGCGACTATTACATCCGGCTGATCCCGCTGCCAGGATCGGTCGGGGGCGTCCTGACACCAAACGATGACGGCAGCTATTCTATGTATCTGAACGACAAGCATTTCGGGGAAATGCTGCTTGACGATTACATGCACGAATACGAGCACATCTTGAATTGCGATTTTGACGCAGGGAAGTGTATCAGAGAGATTGAGCGGGAACGATTTAAGAAGGGAGCATGACATGAACGACGACAAGAAGAACGAAAAGCGGGAAATCAGCTTTTCAAAGGCGCTTGATGAGTATCAGGGCGAGACTGTGAGCGGCCTGGCTCTGGTTGCGGCGGTGGGGCTTGTGCTCTCCGGGCAGGGCGCGAAGCTGTTCTCCGGGCCTTTGACGGTGACCAATGTCTGTGGCACGGCGATAGCTCTGGCTGTTGTTCTGTTCGGGGCGTATTTCCTGTTCCTGATTGGCGCTACGCTATACAACGGGCCGATGAAACGCCTGGCTTTCGTTAAGTATCCGATTCTTAAAGGGCTGATTCTGGCGGCGCTTATGGGCGTGATTGTGTTTCTGATTCAAGGCTGGTTTGGCGTATGAAGGAGCCGAAACCAGAACGCCTGCCAAGCGGCAACTATCGCGTCAGGCTCCGGCTGGGCGGTGAGGATATCTCTGTAACGATGGCTACAAAGGAAGCCTGCAAGGATGAGGCGCTGCGGATAAAGAGCGAATACAAGCTAGGCAAGAGGATTGCCGTATCAAAGGCCGCCGGGGAAACGACGCTGAAAGAGGCGCAGGAAGCCTATATAAAAGCAAATCGGGCAGTTCTTTCACCAAGCACTGTCAAGGGGTATGAAACGTACAAAAACAGTAGGTTTATAGGCTATCAAGACACAAAACTGAAAGACATTGACTTTCAGACGATGATCAATGATGAACTGCAGGACGTCAGCGAGAAAACGGTAAAAAATGGCTGGGGGCTGGTTCATGCGGCTCTGGATCACGTCGGGTTCCCGATCCCGGCGGTGAAGCTTGCCAAGGTGCCTGTTAATGAGATTGCATTTCTGCAGCCGGAGGAGATCCAGCCGTTTTGCGACGCGGTCCGGGGCAGGCCGTACGAGATTGCGGCTTTGCTGATGCTCCACGGCTTGAGACTGTCCGAGGCCCGCGGCCTGCAGTGGGAGAATGTTAACATTGACAAACAACTGATAACGGTTAAAGGCGCACTGGTTAACGGTCCGGATGGCTACACGCTGAAAAAGACAAATAAAAATGAGACCTCCACAAGGAAGGTCCCAATCATGATACCACAGCTCCTGGACGCTCTGAAGGCGGCTGAGAGCGATTCCGGGCCGGTGGTGGGTATTTCTTCATCCGTGTTGCTGCGGGACGTTAAACGGGCATGCGGGCGCGCAGGGGTGACTGTTGTAAGCAATCACGGACTGCGCCACAGTTTCGCCTCTCTGGGGTATCACCTGGGGATTCCGGAGCGGCAGCTTATGGCCTGGGGCGGCTGGGCGGACTATACGACGATGCACAAGATTTATATCCGGCTGGCCGCGTCTGATGAGAGTGCAGCGGCTGAAAAGGTGAGAGAGTTTTTCAAAACGGCCACGAAAAAGACCACAGAAACGAAAGAGGGTAATAAAACTTGATGGTTTGGCGATTTATAGAACGGGTTCGAATCCCGTCGGCCGTACCAAGAAAAACCACCTGATTAAGTAAAATCGGGTGGTTTTTTGCACTTTCTAAGCTGTTTGGATCTTGGACTGTTTGGAATAATTCAACAAAAAATCAACTCACTCAGAAAATTCTTCCATTTGTGCTTTACATAAACCTGGGCTTCTCGTTGGCACCGGGGACATAGCCGATGGCAATCTCCGGACGGATTTCCTTCAGCCGTTCAAGAACCCTGTCGGCGACATCCTCTTCATTGATGATGAGGTTTGCAAACTCCTTCCCGTCGTGGACCAGGATCACGCGGTAGTAGTAATAGGCCGGGCTGTCATCCGGCTGGCACTCGCTGATGCGGACAAAGCTGCGGTCGATGTAATCATAGGGGACATAGTAGTCCTTGCCGAGATCACGGTAGTAGAGCGCCAGCCTGCCGAGGCGGATCCTGGGCAGTTTCCTGAGGCCCTGGTGACCATACGCTTCGGCCGATGCGTGGTCGGCGATCATGGGTCCGTCGGTGACCACGCTGCGGTCCACACCGCGGAGCCTGAGCTTCCTGCTGCCGAAGATCATTCGTGTGCTCCTTTCACGCGCTGCCTGCGGAGGTCCCAGCCGTACCAGCGGGAATCCTCCGGGATGCGGGTTGCAATCAGCACGCCGATCAGTCCGGCAATCGTGCCGGTGATCGCGCCGCAGAGTATATCGCTGGGATAATGGACCATGAGATGGACACGGGAGATCCCCATCAGGACGCCGAATACCAGTGCCAGCCAGGACCATTTTTTGTTTCCAAGAACAAAGACCGGGACCATGGCGGCGAAGGCGGCATTGGTATGGCCGCTCGGAAAGCTGAAGTCACTTTCCATGTGGCTGCCGTGCGCCAGCCAGATCGGATAGAAGATGCTGTCAGGATCTGCATAAGGCCGCGGCCGCGCAATGACAACCTTCAGCCAGAGGTTGACCGCGACGGCGCCGATGGCCAGCCCCAGGCACATGGCCGTGCCGTAGCGCCTGGTCGGGCGGTAAATCAGAAGTGCCAGGGACAGAATAATCAGAAAAATCCCTCCCTTGCCGAGCAGTGAGATGAACTGCATGATCGGCTGGATCCAGTCTCCGGAACAGTCGTGGAGACTGTGAATGGCATTGACCACTGCGGCGTCGAAATCTGCAAAAAAGCTGTTCAGCCACGCGGCTCCTGCTGTCATTGTCATGTCTGTTGTTCTCCTTTACCGAAAAATATAGATATTGATCCGTATCACAGATTTCCGGACCAGAACCGGAACAGTATTCTTTTCCAGGGCTTCAGGTTCTTCGAGACGGCTGCCGTCAGCTGCGCCAGAAGCTCGGAGCACTGCTGCAGCTCTTCTCCGCTGACCTCATGCTGACTGAAGCGAGCTTTCTCTGCGGTCTCCAGCATGGGCTTCGGCATTTCGCCGCCATATCGGAGAACGCGCTCTGCCTGGCGGTAGAGGTTCACGGCACGCCGGTTTCCGTCCGGGTCGGAGAGTCTCGACTGCAGGAGCTTCCGCAGAATGAAGTAGCGCCCGAAGACCAGGACGCTGAGCCCGGCCAGAACAAGCAGCGTCGTCAGAACTGCCCGCAGGATCGGGGACGCAGCACGGGGAGCGCTTCCGCTGCCGCCGGTTTCGTCGGAAGGGGTGCCGTCTTCACCGGCATCCGGTTCCGGCCTTTCGGTGTCCCCGGAATCAGCGTCCTTCCCGGCCTCCGGCTGCGGCGTCGGTGTCGCCTGCATCTGCTGCTCCGCCTCGCCCGGATCGGGTGTCGGTGCCACGCTGCCCTCCGCGGGCTGATAGTCACCCTCGGCGGCCGACGCGGTAACTTCCACCGGAACCCAGCCGAGACCGTCGACATAGACCTCCGCCCAGGCATGGGCGTCGGAACCGGTGACCCGGATCGCGTTGCCCGGCTGGGTGTTGTTCACGAGATAGCCTTCACAGACACGCGCGGGGATCCCGAGGGTCCGGTACAGGGCGACCGCCGCCGTGGCAAAGTGGATGCAGTACCCCGTGTGGGACTGGGTCAGGAACCAGACCGCATAATCGTCGCTCGGATAGGGGGCGACGTTCACATCATAGATGCCCTGACTGCGGACGTATTCCGCCACCGACCAGAGAATGCCGCTCTGCGAGGCGTCCCAGCCGAGCGTGCTGCAGATCGGGGCGAGCGCCGAACGGGTGCTGTCCGGAAGGCGGGTGTAATACGAATGCGCGTATTCTCTGTACCGGCGTTCATCCTCCTGCCGCTGGCCGGGCAGCGATACGGCCCCTGCCAGTGCGTCGGCACCGGTGGCGCTGAGATAATAGGACCCGCCGTAGCTGCTGTAGCCCGTCGCCGGAATCAGAACATCGCTGTCGGCATCCGGGATGGAATAGTAGGGGAGATACAGCACGTCGTAAGCGGAGACGCTCTTCAGCTGAAACTGTGAGGTCGTGGTATCGGACCGCGAGGCCAGCGCCTCACCCGCGAAGCGGAGCGCGCGTCCGTGCGTATCCTCGACCGCGGCGGACCAGGAGCTGCCGTTATAGTCACCGTAGCTTCTGCCGCGGAAGTAAAGACTGCCTTCGGTGTCAGAGGTGACGCGGAAGGCCTCGTCATCCAGCTTCGAGGTGTCGAAATCGGCTTTGAGATCCAGATCGTCGCCGCCCTGGTCCCAGCCGCTGGGCGCCCGTCGGATACGCGGCTCGGCGGTGACCTTCAGGGTGCTCGTGATGGCCTCCTGCAGGTCCCCGTCCTCGCTCAGCCATTCCGCCATGGCGTTCCCCAGCTTGTCAAAGCGCTGGGAGAGGCTGATGTCGTGCTCCGTCGGTTCATAGTTCTTCGGATTATAAAACAGCAGCAGCACGCTCAGCACCAGCAGACAGGGAACAATCCCGAAAAAGAGCGCTTTTCCGGCGCCGTCGTCGAGGCGGAACACATCTCCGCCAAGCTGCAGACCGGCCAGAAAGAGCAGAAATACGAGCACCGGAAGCGTGTCCGGGACACCGTTCACCGCGATGCAGAGCGCGAAGAGCGGCAATGTGGCCAGCACCGACAGCGACACGCGGAAGCTGCCCGAACTGAGCGAAGCCGCGATAAAGGCAGCAAGCACAAAGAAGAAAAACAGAACGGCAACTTCATGGGTCCCGGTCATCCCCTCGGCGGTTGCGACCGCTGTGGTCCCGGTATAGTGCCCGTAATAGACGGCACTGATGTTTTCCAGCAGACCGCGCACCTCCGCCATCAGATCGGCGCTGCGGCTGGTGTAGACATACCACAGAACGGCGGCCGAGAGCGGCATCCCGATGAAGAAGCCCCTGTTGAAGGTCATGGCCACCCAGAGCAGGAGACAGAGCAGTGCCAGCCACAGGAAGGTCTCCGCCGGCAGAACCAGAGAGAAACTGTCCCGCACCAGAACGCACAGGCTCAGCATGCTCATCTCCAGCAGGACGAGGTTGGCGGCGCGGTTGAGAATGCTGTTCACTGGCAGCGCACCTCCCCGCCCGAAATGGTGAAGATACAGCGCGCCCCGCCGGCGTCAAAGCCCGTGGCCTCCCGGAGCGGCCAGGAGAGGACCGACGCCACCGCGTCGTCCGTCTGATCCTCGTTCGCCACCGTGTAGAGGCTGTCGGCGACGATGACGTGCGGCTCATCCAGCTCAATCAGCTTTCTGGAAAGCCAGCGCAGGACCTCAAGTCCGCGGTCATTCTCACCGACGCGGGAGAGCACCACAAAGATGGTGCTGTTCTCCGGGACCAGCGCCTCGCGGACGATCGGCTCGTCCATCTTGGAACTGAGCTTCCAGTGGATGCTGTTCGCCGTGTCGCCGGGACGGTAGGGCCGCAGGTCGTGATCCTCGGCAAAGCCGCCGCCGTACTTCGGCTTCAGGATGCTGCTTGTCCTGAGCGAGGCCTCGAAATTCACCGGCTGGTCGCTCTCCGCCGCCTGGGGCATGACGGTGCACGAGGCGACGGAATGCCCCCTTCGCCGCAGCGCAAACGTCCCCAGCGCGTCGGTGAGCTCAAAACGCAGCACGCTGCACTCCAGCTCGCCGCAGAACGCCGTGTTCAGCGGAAGCTCGCTCCGGCTGCTCTCCAGATTGCGGAAGATAAAGTTGTGCCTTGTACGCTCCCCGGTATAGCGGTTGAAGATCTCCAGATGAAGTGTGACGGAGTGGACCGGCAGGAGCCGGGGGTTGGAGAAATCCACCGTCAGCTTCGCCTCGCTCCCGCGCATGACGCGGGACGGCGCCAGAAGCGTGACCGTGAGCCCCATCATCGAGGGCAGGGAGATCAGCAGCACAATCAGCGGCACCAGCACCGCGGCGGCAAACACATAGGGCCCGAGCCAGCCGATATAGCTGGCGCGGAAGAGCCATGCGCCTCCCACCAGGAGCAGATAGCCAATCAGATGCAGAAGAATCGGCATTATGAGATACGCGGAGCCTGTACAGATCCGAAGAGGTCGAGAAGCGCGGCCCGCTTGGACTCGGCATCCGGCATCTCCTGCGACCAGATCAGCCGGTGCTCGATACAGTCGAAGAAGACAAAGCGGATGTCCTTCGGCAGGACATAGTCTCTGCCCTGAATCCATGCGGTGGCCTTGCTCAGCGCGGTGAGCGCCAGCGAAGCGCGGGGACTGGCCCCCTGGATGATGCGGCCGTCATTGCGCGTCACATCGCAGAGCCGCACGATATAGTCGATGATTTCATCCTTCACATAGACCTGATCCGCTTCCTTCCGGATCCGCATCAGCTCCTCCCGGCTCACAACCTCCTGTACCGTGTCGGTGCTGACACCCTTCTGCCTGCGGCGAATCATCTCAATCTCATCGTCGTGGGAGGGATAGCCCATCGAGAGGCGGAGCATGAAGCGGTCCATCTGAGAGTCCGGAAGCATCTGTGTGCCCTTCGCACCGGTGGGGTTCTGCGTCGCGATGACGATGAAGGGCTGCGGAACGGGATAGGTGTGGTTGTCGACGGTGACCATGCCCTCTTCCATCGCCTGCAGCAGCGCGGACTGGGTCCGGCTGGTGGCGCGGTTCAGCTCGTCGGCAAGGAAGAGGTTACAGAGCACGGCGCCCTTCTGGTAGTTCATCTTTCCGGTTTCCTTGTCATAGATCGAAAAGCCCGTGATGTCCGAGGGCAGTACGTCCGGCGTGAACTGGACGCGGTTATAGTCCAGCCCGAGGGCCCTGGAGACAGAGATGGCCATGGTGGTCTTGCCGACGCCAGGAATGTCTTCCATGAGAATGTGACCGCCGGAGATGATGGCCAGGAGAATCTTGATCAGAGACTCGTCCTTTCCGACGATGACCTTGCTCACTTCGCGGATGATGAGTCTGGCGTTTCCGATGGAATTGATATCAGTCATGAAAAAGCTCCTGAATCTTTCAGTTTTGTGCCGTTATCCCGGATACAGCTTAAAGCTTAAATAGCTTAAAGCTAGAATATAATAGAATAACTATATAATTATACCATGCTTTTCCTGCGCGGGCAAGAGGCATTTCGGCGCGGGGATTTCTCCTCTTGTCTTCTGAATCAAATAATGATAAAATACATTGTTTCAACATGCGGAAGGAGGGTGAAGCCCGTGGACGAATTCGAACGCACCGAAGAGATCGATTATGAGAAGCTGCAGGAACGGCGAAACGACGAACTGAGAGAGCTGCTGGATAATCGCTCCATGCGCGCCCTGAAGCAGCGCATGGAAGAGATGAACGAGTTCGACGTGGCGGAATTCCTCTCCGGAATCGAGGACAACCGCATGCCGATGGTCTTCCGCCTGCTCTCGAAGGAGACGGCGGCGGATGTTTTTGCAAACTTTGAGGTCCCCGACCAGGAGCGCATCATCAACTCGATGACCGATTCGGAACTGGCCGGCATTATTGAAGAGCTCTATGTCGACGATGCCGTCGACATGATGGAGGAGCTCCCGGCCAACGTGGTCAAGCGTGTCATGCACACGGCCACGCCCCAGACCCGCGCCCTGATCAACCAGTATCTCCACTATCCCGACGACTCCGCCGGCAGCATCATGACCTCGGAGTTTGTGGATCTGAAGAAATACATGAGCGTGAAGGAATCCCTCGCCCGCATCCGCCGGATCGGCGAGGACAAGGAGACCATCTACATCTGCTTCGTGATCTCCGCCCACCGGAAGCTCGAGGGCATCGTCACCGTAAAGGACCTGCTCCTGGCGGACGACGACGCCATTGTCGAGGACCTGATGGACCGCAATGTCATCTTCGCCACCACCACCGAGGACCAGGAGAGCGTCTCCGAGAAGTTCTCGGACTACGACCTGATGGCGCTGCCCGTCGTGGACATGGAAGGCCGCCTGGTCGGCATTGTCACCGTCGACGATGTCATCGACGTCATGGAACAGGAGACCACCGAGGACTTCGAACTCATGGCGGCCATGACGCCGTCCGACAAGCCCTATTCCCGGACCGGAATCCTGGAGATCTGGAAAAACCGCATTCCCTGGCTCATGTTCCTGATGCTCTCGGCGACCTTTACCAGCATGATCCTGACCCATTTTGAAGACATGCTGGCCGTGCAGGCCGCACTGGTCGCCTTCATCCCCACCCTGATGGGAACCGGCGGAAACAGCGGCGCCCAGGCGAGCACGGCGGTGATCCGCTCGCTGTCGCTGGGGGACACGGAACCGCAGGACGCGGTTTCCGTCATGTGGAAGGAACTCCGGGTCGCCTTCCTCTGCGGTGTGACCCTGGCCGTTGTGAACTTCATCAAGATGCTGGTGCTGGACGGCATGATCATGCACAACGACGGCATCACCGTCTCTGTCGCGCTCACGGTCAGCCTCTCCATCCTCTTCATTGTCATCTTCGCCAAGGTTGTGGGCAGCATGCTCCCCATCGCGGCGGAAAAGATCGGCGTCGACCCCGCCGTCATGGCAAACCCGCTGATCTCCACCGTGACGGACACGGTGTCCCTGCTCATCTACATCTACATTGCCAAACTGATCCTGCATATCTAGAGGTGCTCCTATGGAATTGTCCACCCTGCTCGGGAAAATGATTGTCTTCATCGTCCTCATGCTCATCGGCTACCTGCTGGCACGCCGCGGCGTCATCGGCCCCGGCTTTACCCGTACGGCCAGCAGCCTGGTGCTGAACGTGTTCATGGTCGGGACAATCCTGAACTCCATCATCTCCACCGGGGCCGAGCGGGACCTCTCGAACCTGCCGGAGATCGTCCTGCTGACCTTTGTCATGACGCTGATCGGCTATGTCACGGCGTGGCTGATGGCCAGACTGGCCCGGGTCGACGAGGCCAACGCCCCGTCCTATGAGATCCTGATGGGCGTCGGCAATTCCATGTTTATCGCGCTGCCCATCGCCGGGGCGCTCTACGGCGCCTATGCGGTGTTTATCGTGTCGATCTCTTGCATCCCCTTCAACATCTTCCTCTACTCCTACGGGGTGTGGCGGATCCGGGGGACGGAATCCGGAAAGCTCCGGGTAAAGGACATGTTCAGCATCCCTCTGATTGCGACGCTGCTGGGTCTCGTCATTGTCCTGACCGGCCTTCCCGTTCCGAAGGTGGCGGTGGAACTCTTCAGCTCGCTCTCGGGCGCCACGATGCCCATGTCGATGATGGTGATCGGCGCCTCTCTGGGTACGGTGAGCCTTCTGGATGCCTTCCGGAAACCGAAGCTCGCGCTGCTGAGCGCGGTGCGCCTGATCCTGATTCCCGTGCTCACCTGGGCAGTCTGCCGCTTCCTCACGTCGGACCCGGTGCTGCTGATGACCTGTGTGATCATTGCAGCCTCGCCCAGCGCGGTCATCGTCTCGGTGATTGCGATCCAGTACGGCCGCGACGGCGTCTTCGCGTCCGAGGCGGTGCAGCACAGCACGATCTGCTCGATGGTGAGCATTCCGCTGCTGATCGAGATCTTTTCCAGACTCGGCTGAGGAGGGGAGAGCATGCATATTCCACAGTCCGACACGGCGGAACTGGAGATCCTGAGCTTCTCTGAGGCGCGCAGTCTCAGCACTTCTTCGGCCTATGACCGCAGAATCTGGCTCTATGTGCCCGATTTCTACACCGAGTACCGCTATGTCCTTGGGACAACCGGGGAGCGGCCCGTCATCTGCTGCGGCATCAACCCGTCCACCGCGGAACCGGACAATCTGGACCCGACGCTGAAGTCTGTCTCCCGAATCGCTGCTGCCAACGGCTTTGACAGTTGGCTGATGTTCAACGTCTACGCCCAGCGTGCCACCCGGCCCGACGACATGGATCGGGCACGCAACGAGCGCCTGCACCGGGAGAACATGGAGGCCTTCCGCGCCCTCCTGACCATGGCGGCGGGCGGAGAGCGCCCTGTTGTCTGGGCGGCATGGGGCGCCATCATCGAGAAGCGCCCCTGGCTCATCGACTGTGTGCGCGACATGCGGGATCTGGCGGAGGATTTCCGCGCGGAATGGGTCTGTGCCGGCAGCTGCTCCAAGGCGGGGCACCCGCACCATCCGCTGTATCTGAGAAAGGACGAACGCTTTCGCCCCTTCGATCTGGGAGGCTACCTGACATGAAAATCGTCATTGCCGGCGCCGGCAAGGTGGGGCGCTATGTGGCCGATGTCCTGTCGCAGGAAGAGAACGACATCACCGTCATCGACAGCGATCCCGAGACCATCGCCTCGGTCTCCAATGACCTGGACGTCATCTGCGTGGAGGGAAACGCCGCGGACCCCGAAGCTCTGCGCGGCGCGGGAGCCGGGGAGGCGGAGCTCCTGATCGCCGCAACGGAGAAGGACGAGGTGAACATGGTCTGCGGCATCGCCGCACGCAAGCTGGGCGCGAAGCATGTCATCGCGCGGATCCGTGACCCGCTGTACCTGAATCAGGTTCAGTTCCTGCGTGAGGCGCTGGGCCTGTCGAAGATCATCAACCCTGAATACGAGTGTGCCAAGGAAATCTCCCGCATCCTGCGCTTTCCCGGCGCGTCCCGCGTCGATTCGTTCTCAAAGGGGAGCGTTGAGATCGCCGAGCATAAGATCCCCGGGCACGGCGCCCTGAACGGCGTGGCGCTCCGGGACCTGGGAAGCCGCTTCGGCGCCAGGGTGCTGGTTGCCCTCGTGGAGCGGGACGGCGAGGCCCTGATCCCGAACGGCGGCACGGTCCTGCGCACGGGAGACCGCCTGAGCATCACCGGCTCGGTGATGGAGCTGCGCCGCTTCTTCATGGCCATCGGCGAGTATAAGCGCCCGGTGCGGCATGTGATGATTATGGGCGGCGGCCGGATCGCCGTGTATCTGACCCGCCTGCTTCAGGAGAGCGGCATCGAAGTGACCGTGATCGAGAAGGAGCGCGAGAGGTGCGACACGCTCTGCGACCTGATCCCGGAGGCGCACATCGTCTGGGGCGACGCGACCTTCAGCGATGTGCTCCTGGAGGACGGCATCAAGACCGCCGACGGTTTTGTGGCCCTCACGGGGGACGACGGGGACAACATCATCACCTCGCTCTACGCCCGAAGCTGCCGTGTGCAGAAGGTTGTGACCAAGGTCAATCACGAGCACTTTGCCGAGATCCTCAACAATTCCGGCCTCGACAGCATTGTCTCGCCCAAGGAGACCGTGGCGGAGCAGCTGGCCCGCTATGTCCGCGGGCTGGGCGCCTCCGAGGGAAGCAGCATGGAGACGCTCTACCGCCTTGTCGACGGCAAGGTGGAAGTGCTGGAATTCCAGGTGCGGGAGGATTCCGCCTGCACGCATGTGCCGCTGAAGGATCTGAAGCTCAGGAAGGACGTGCTGATCAGCGCCGTCATCCGCGGTACGAAGACCGTCCTGCCCGAGGGCAATACCGTTATCGTGCCCGGGGACCACGCGGTGGTGGTGACGGCGGCGGGGCATCTGCGGAGCCTGGATGAGATTCTGGAGCCCGGCGCATGAACTACCGTATGATCTGCCGCGTGCTGGGGCTGATCCTCCTGATCTACGCGGCGCTGATGCTTCTGCCGGTTCTGGCGGGGCTGTGCTATGGCGAGACGCCGTTTCCGTTTCTGATCGCGATGGCGGCGGCCGCAGCCCCGGGCGCGCTGCTCCTCCTTGCAAGACCGAAAAACGACAGCCTGGTTGCCCGCGACGGCTTTGTGATCGTCGGGCTGGGCTGGATCCTGATCTCCCTGATCGGGGCGCTGCCCCTGACCCTGTCCGGGAGCATGCCCTCGTATGTCGACGCCCTGTTTGAGACCGTCTCCGGCCTCACAACCACCGGCGCCACGGTGCTGGAAAACTTCGATACCATGCCGCGGGGCGTGATGCTCTGGCGGGTGTTCACCCACTGGATCGGCGGGATGGGCGTGCTGGTGTTCCTGATGGCGGTGCTGCCCATGAGCGGCGAGCACTCCATGCACATCATGCGCGCCGAAGTGCCCGGACCCACGGTGGGAAAGCTCGTCCCGCGGGTGCGGAGAACGGCGAGGATTCTCTATCTCATCTACATCGCCCTGACCCTGATCGAGGCCGTGGCCCTGATGCTCTCGGGGATGAACCTGTACGATGCGCTGCTGCACGCGTTCTCCACGGCGGGGACCGGCGGCTTCTCCGACATGTCCAACAGCATCTCCGGCTTTCAGAGCCCCCTGATCGAGAACGTCCTTGCGGTGTTCATGGTGCTCTTCGCCCTGAACTTCAACCTCTACTATCTCATCCTGACCGGCTCTGCCCGGAAGGCCCTGAAGAACGAGGAGCTGCGGAACTTCCTGCTGCTGATCCTCGGCTCCGTCCTGGTGATTGCCCTCTCCCTCTGCCGCGTCCGCGGCTATACGCTGCGCCCCGCGCTGCACGACGCGTTCTTCAACGTCGCCGCGATCATCAGCACGACCGGCTTTGGCACGGTGGACTTTACCGCCTGGCCGGAGATCTGCAAGTGGATCCTGATCCTGCTCATGTTCTGCGGCGGCTGCGCCGGCAGCACCGGCGGCGGGATCAAGCTCTCGCGTGTGATGATCCTCGTGAAATCCGTCATTGCCGAGCTCAAGCAGATCAGCCGCCCCCGGAACGTGATCCGGGTCCAGATGGACGGCCGGCGGGTGGAGCGGGAGACCATCCGCGCCGCCTATACCTTTGTCTCGCTTTACTATATGCTCCTACTGCTCTTTTCCGTGCTGCTGTCCCTGGACGGGACGGACATTGCGACCTGCTTCACGGCCTCGCTGTCCTGTCTGTCGAATGTGGGTCCGGGTCTTACAAAGATCATCGGCCCGGCGGGGAACTACGCCTTTTTCACGGTACGCAGCAAGCTGCTCCTGTCTCTCGCCATGCTGCTCGGCCGCCTGGAGTTTTATCCGATCCTGGTGCTCATGATGCCGCGGACCTGGCGCCGCTGAGCAGGAAACCATATCCAATATAAGAATAATAAGGAATTGAAACCATATGATTTATCTGATCGATTTTGAAAATGTACACGAAGAGGGCTTCAGCGCCCTGGGCCGCCTTGGCGACAAGGACGCCGTCTACTGCTTCTTTACCAAGAACGTGGCCAAGATCAGCATGTCCGCCCTTGCCGGCATGCGCAGCGGCCAGCTCCACTTCATCGAAGCCGAGAGCGGCAAGCAGAGCCTGGACCTGGCGCTGGTCAGCTACCTCGGCTACCTGATCGGCACCCGGCCTCAGGAGCTCTATTACGATATCGTCAGCAACGACAACGGCTTTGCCAAGGTTGCGGAATTCTGGAACAGGCGAGGCAACGGTCTGCGCGTGCGCGTCCGCAAGACCAACGACCTGAAGCCGAAGGCTGAGACGGTCAAGCCACAGCCGGCCAATGCGATCCGCCGTGCCGAGACCCGGCCGACGCAGAAGATGGCGGCGGGAGAACCCGAAATGGATACCGCGACCGTCTTCGCCGCCGAGGTGAACGCGCAGCCTGCGGAAGCCGCCCCTGCCGCGGCGGAAGGAAAGCAGGAGACACCGAAACAGGAAGCGCCGAAACAGAATCAGCCGCGCCAGAGAGGCCAGCGGCAGCGCTCCCAGCGCCAGCGGGGCGTCAGACAGGAACAGCCCAAGACCGAGGAGAAAACCCCCGAGGAGAAGAAGCCGGAAGCCCAGGCGGCCCCGGCGGCTGAAGCCACCGCGGCCCCGACCCCGACACCGGACAAGAACGCAGCCCCGGCCCCGACGCCGGCACCGGCACCGGAAAAGCTCGCGGATGCGCCTGCCCCGCAGACTGCCGGCATCACCCCCGAGGCCGAGGAGTTCATCCGTGCCCAGGCGGAGAAGTACCGCGACGACAAAAACCGGAAGCAGCTGGTCTACCGCGCCGTGGTCAAGAAGTTCGGACAGAAGACCGGCACCCAGATCTACAACAGCGCGAAAAAGCTTCTCCTGAAGTAAGAGAAGCGGGGAAAACCGGCAGATAAAAAAGATTGGGGATTATACCTGGAAGCTACTTGCACTGCGGCATGAAATCTGGTATAATCCCCTTTGTTTACGGAGGGTTACCGAAGCGGTCACAACGGGGCGGTCTTGAAAACCGTTAGGGCGAAAGTCCACAGGGGTTCGAATCCCTTACCCTCCGCCAATTTTATAAAAACCTCACCAATTCCGGTGGGGTTTTTATAAAATATTAACAAAAAACACCCTGTTTTTCAGCTCGGAGTTTACTTGTTCGTGAATGTGCTGTAAACTGGTTTTGAAAAAATGTGTGTCAGACTGTGTATCGGCTTTGGGACGGATGGAGCAAAATGAGCTTTCCTGAGCCTGACTTTTTTAACGAGGCGCTGTCATGAAAACACCTGTAGAACTGAATCATCGGACGATCCTGGTGACGGGCTCTCCCGGCTTCATCGGAACGCATCTTGTGCTCCGTCTGCTGCGGGAGCTCTCCGGCGGGCATGTGATCAGCCTCGACAACATGAACGACTATTACGAGGTCTCCCTGAAGGAGTGGCGCCTGCGCCAGATCGAACAGGCGGCGGAGATCTCACCGGTCCGGCACACTTTCGTCCGGGGGAATCTGGCGGATCAGGCGCTTGTGAACCGGGTCTTCTCCGAATACCGGCCTTCGGTGGTTGTGAACCTCGCCGCCCAGGCGGGGGTGCGCTATTCCATCGACCATCCGGATGTCTATATCGAATCCAATTTGATCGGCTTCTTCAACGTCCTGGAAGCCTGCCGGCATTATCCGGTGGAGCATCTGGTCTATGCCTCCTCCTCGTCGGTCTACGGCGGCAACAGGAAGGTCCCCTTCAGCGTGGATGACCGGGTCGACCATCCCGTCTCGCTCTACGCCGCGACGAAGAAGAGCGACGAGCTCCTGGCCCACGCCTATTCCAAGCTCTATGACATCCCGTCCACAGGCCTGCGCTTTTTCACGGTCTACGGCCCGGCCGGACGCCCGGACATGTTCTACTATTCCGCCACCAGGAAGCTCTGCGCCGGCGGCACGATCCGGATCTTCAACTACGGGAACATGCGGCGCGATTTCACCTACATCGACGACATCGTCGAGGGCATTCTGCGCGTCATGCGGGGCGCGCCGGAGCGGAAAACAGGGGAGGACGGCCTGCCGGTCCCGCCCTATGCGGTGTATAACATCGGCGGGGGCCAGCCGGAAAACCTGCTGGACTTCGTCGCAACGCTCCAGGAGGAACTGGTCCGGGCAGGGATCCTGCCGCGGGACTATGACTTTGAGGCGCACCGCGAACTCGTCGGCATGCAAGTGGGGGATGTCCCCGTGACCTATGCCGATTCCACGGCCCTGGAGCGGGACTACGGCTTCACCCCGAAGATCGGGATCCGGGATGGCCTGCGCCGCTTTGCCGCGTGGTATAAGGAATACTATCATGATGTGTGAAGAGATTTACCCATGAAATCTTCTGAGAGAAGGGGATTGCCATGAAAACAGTATGGAAACGTTTTCTGGCCCTGGTGCTGTCGGTCCTCATGCTGACATCCTGCGGCTGGACCGCCGTTTTCGCCGAGGATGACGAGGACGAAGAGAACGAAAACCTCCCGGAAAAGCCCGTGAGCGACCCCGAGGCGGATCTCGAGGACGAGGACCTCTGGGATCTGATGTTCGCGTACCTTCCCCTCAGCGGGAACTGGGCCGACGATCTCGTCCTGGTCGCCGAGAGCCAGCTGGGCTACACCGAGAGCGCGGAGAACTTTGACGCGGTCCTGAACGAGAACAAGGACGGCTACGACCGCTTCGGCTGGACCCGCTACGGCGCGTGGTACGGCTACCCCTACGGCGACTGGTGCGCCACGTTCATCTCCTTCTGCCTGCATTATGCCGGCATCCCCGGCGATGCCTTCCCCTATGACAGCGGCACGCTCAACTGGGTGGCCACGCTGATCAACCGCGGTCTCTACAAAAACCGGACGGAGTATACCCCGAAGCCCGGCGACCTGGTCTTCTTCGACTGGGAGGAGGACTATCGCGCGGACCACGTCGGCATCGTCTGCATCGTCGATGAAGCGAGCGGGAAGATCACCACCGTGGAGGCAAACCGCGCCAACAATGTCGATCTGTACGAGTACGGTCCGGAATACGGCTACATCATGGGCTACGGCGTTCTGCCGGAGAATCCGAATCCCCCGGCACCCACGCCCTCGATCTTCCAGAGCGGTACCGGCACGGCCACGGCGGCGCAGGCCTCTCCCGCGCCCCAGGCGACCCCGCAGCCGACCCAGCAGCCCGCCCGCCGCGCCACGGCGTCGGACAACTTCACCGTGGTGCACGGCTTTGCCGATCACAAGGGCGGCATCACCTACTATGTCGAGGCGGGCCCCGATACGCTGCCCAGCGATGTCATGCTGACCGTCAGTCCCATCAACGGCAACGGACTGAAGGACGCCATCGGCCGGGAGGTGAACGGACGGGTCCTGTCGGTCATGGCCCTGGATTTCCTGTTCCACGACCCGACCGGCGCGCACCTCACGCCCGAGAAGCCTGTCCGTGTGGCGCTCTATCCGGCCACCTGGGACTATACCACCGAGTTTATTCTCATTGCCCAGGTTAACGGCGACGGCTCCGTCCGGATTGTCAAGCGCTTTGACGATATCCGCGAGGTCGCAACCGGCCTGCGCTTCGAGATGGAAGAGAACGCGATCTATGCCATCGTGTTCTGCACCTCGGAATCATAAGCGCGTACCGGCGGAATACGAAACGCAAAAACAGCAGCTGAACAGGGGAGCTCCCTGAATTCAGCTGCTGTTTGATTCTGTATGGATGGATCGTATGGATGGACCGGTTCCCCGGTCGGGCGGCCTTTCTCCGGTTTCTCAGGAGAGATTCCCGGTTGCGTACATCACGGCCGTGACGGCAACGACCGGCGCGGTCTCACAGCGGAGGATCCGTTCACCCATCGAGCAGATGTGCAGCCCCGCAATCCTTGCAAGGTCCGCCTCGAAGGGTTCAAACCCGCCCTCCGGCCCCGTGAGGATCGAGACGCTTCCGGCCGACCGGTTGGCCTCCAGCACGGTGTTCAGCGGCTCGCGCTCGCCGGTCTCATACATGAACAGGGCGAGATCGTGGTGCACCGCGGTGTTCAGGACTTCTCCGTAATCCGGCGCCCAGCTGACCCGGGGAATGATGCCGCGGCCGGACTGCTTGGCGGCCTCCTCGCTGATGCGGTTCCAGCGCTCAAGCTTTTTGTACGGGTCGTCGGGCTTCGCGATGCTCCGGGCGGACTGGAAGAACACGATCCCGTGGGCGCCCGCCTCGACGGACTTCTGGATGATATAATCCACCCGGTCGCCCTTCGGCAGGCCGCAGAGCACCGTCACCTCCACCGAGGGTTCGCCCCTGCAGGGGACAACCTCGACAACCTCGAACTCGGCCTCCTCCTTGTCCGCGCGCACCAGGCGGCACTTATAGTCCGTCCCCTGCGTGTCACAGATCGTGACGTCCTCGCCCGGACGGATGCGCAGAACCTGGACATGTTCGGCGTCACGGCCGCGGATGATGACCCGGGGACCGTTCAGAAGATTCGTACCCGCTATGAAAAAACGCGCCACGCAGCATCGCTCCTTTCAACGCCGATTATTATCGCATATTTTCCGGGGCTTTGCAAGTTCCTTTCTTGACGGATGGCAAAGCCTGAACTATAATACAGTCTGCTGTAGTATTACGACATGAAACGGAGGCTTTCCCATGCCCACTACCTGGAATCGCAGCCCGGAAGAATTCCATAAGATCTACCTCGCCAACACCGACGCGTTTTACCGGATCGGCAGCGCCAATCTGGCCCCGGAACTGGATGAGTTCATGACCAAATGCGCCCTCTCGCTCTGGAGCAGGGCCGGCGGGATCGGGGAGCGCCATGTGGCCATGGCCAACCAGATCTACTCCCGCGGGCGCCAGCAGCCGAAGTGGCTGCTCTGGAACCTGACCAGCTCCATCTGTGAAGACGACGTCTTCCTGCCCCCGGTGTTCTTCTGGAACCTGGCCGAGTCCGATGCGAAGCGTGGGACCGAGACCTCCCGCACCTTTATCCGCATGCTCACGAATATCCTGCTCTATCTCGCGGCGGTGGACGACGACGTGACCTATTCTGAGGCCGAATTCATCACCGAGTGCACCGACCGCCTCTCGGCCATCTGCGACACCACCGGCGTGCGCAAGAGCCGCGAGGGGCTGAACCCGCTGGACTTCGTGACCAGCGGCGAGCCGAGCTTTATCGAGAAGCACAGCCCCCAGGTCCAGACCTCCGGCGGCAAGGACGCCGCAAAGAAGCCGGAGGAGGCCGAAAAGGCGCCCGAAAAGCCGAACTTTGACGAGCTGATGGAGCAGCTTGACAGTCTTGTCGGTCTCGAGACGGTGAAGAAAGAGGTCAAGAACCTCATGAACCTTGTGAAGGTCCGCAAGCTCCGTCAGGAGAACGACCTGCCCGTCCCGCCGATGAGCTTCCACATGGTCTTCCTCGGCAACCCCGGCACCGGCAAGACCACCGTCGCCCGCCTGATCAGCGGGCTGTACGCCGCCATCGGCGTCCTCAGCAAGGGCCAGCTGATCGAAGTGGACCGCTCCGGCCTGGTGGCCGGCTATGTGGGCCAGACCGCCCTCAAGACCCAGGAGGTCATCCAGTCCGCCCTGGGCGGCGTGCTCTTCATTGACGAGGCCTACTCCCTCTCCTCCGGCGGCGAGAACGACTTCGGCCGCGAGGCCATTGAGACCCTTCTGAAGGCCATGGAGGACCACAGGGACGATCTTGTCGTGATCGTCGCGGGCTACACCGGTCCCATGGAGGGCTTCATCACCTCCAACCCCGGACTTGAGAGCCGCTTCAACCGCTATTTCTACTTCCCCGACTATGACGGGAAGCAGCTGATGGAGATCTTCCGCATCCAGTGCAAAAAGAACAGCTATACCATGACGCCCGAGACCGAAGAAGCAGCCCTGAAGATGTTTGACGAGATGTACGAGGAGCGGAACGAGAACTTCGGCAACGGCCGCGATGTGCGCAACTGCTTCGAGGACATGGTCGTGCGCCAGTCCAACCGCGTTGCCGCCATGGAGAACCCCTCCAAGGACGATCTGATCGCGGTCCTGCCCGAGGACCTCATGGAGCCCGAGGATCTTCCGGAGCAGCCGGTGGAGGCCGAACCGGAAGCTGAGAACACCGAACCGGATACTGCAGGAGCCAAACCGGAAGCCGCGGACGCCGAGCCGGAAAAAGAAAACTGACGGACCGGACGGCACAGGAAATCACATGTGCGTGTACAGGGGAGAAGGACCTTTGTACACGCACTTGTTTTTCGGGGCCGAATATGATACAATATTCTGCAAACTTTTCGGGGAAGCCCCGGAAAGCACTTGAGATTACGGGGAGGTGAGGACGTGTCCGTTTCCAATTCCATCGTCGCCGGCATCATCTATGCCCTGACGGAGATGCTGGGCCTCTCCGGCACCGGGCATCTGGCTGTGGTGAACACGCTCTTCGACCTCCATATGACGGAGCTCCATCTGCTGTTCAAGGCCTTTACGGAGCTCGCGGCGATGATCGCGCTGGTCCTGGCCTACCGCCGGGACATTGCCGAAATGATCCGCGACACGGCGGGCCTCACCGGCTTCTCAAAGCGGCAGGCGCGGAAAGGGGAGCGCTATCCCGAGGCGCGGCTGCTGTTCATGCTGGTGATGGCGACGCTGCCGCTGCTGATGATGCTGCCCTTCCGGCGCAATTATCTCAGCCTCTGGAGCAGCACCTCCTTCGTCGGCGTGATGTTCATCCTCAACGGCGCCGTCCTCTACATTGCCGAGCGCATGGTCCAGGGGAAGAAGGGCCTCGGCCGGATGCAGATTCCCGACGCGCTTCTGATCGGCATCTGCCAGGCCGTGGCGGTGATCCCGGGGATCTCGCGCCTCGCGGTGACGGTCACCTGCGGCGAGGCGCTGGGCTTTCAGAAGAACTACTGCATCCGCTTCGGGATGCTGCTGGCCATTCCGGCGCTGTTCGGCTCCTTCATCCTGAGCCTGGCCGACGCGGCCGTCGCCGGGATCGACACGGCCTATATGACCGTGTATCTGGCAGGCGCGGGTGCGGCGCTCGTCACGGGCTTCTTCTCCGTCTTCGTGTTTCGCAGACTGGTCCGCCGGCGCGGTTTCGGGGGACTTGCGTACTACAGCTGGGTGATCGGGGTCCTCTCCATCATCCTCACGCTGATATTCTGACGTATTTAGAACAGGACTGTATCCATGGCAAGAAAAGCAACGACTTCAGGCAAAACAACAACAAAGAAAACCGGCTCCAGGAGCCGGGCAAAGAACCCCGCACCGCCTCCACCACCGAAGAAGAACCTCGGTGAGGGGGGCTTTACCGAGGTTTCGCCCGGCTACGGCAGCAATGTCATCGGCGGCGTGATCTGCATGATCCTTGCGATCTGCTCGGTCATCAGCTATTTTAACACCGAGGGCAGCTTTGTGGATTTCTTCTCCACCTGGCTGCGCGGCCTGCTTGGCTGGGGCTTCTATCTCGCGGCGCCGGCCTTTGCGGTGTCGGCGATTCTTCTGTTTACCAGCGGCAGCCGCCCCATCGCGGCGCGCGTTTTCGCGACGCTGATGCTGCCGGTGATCTTCGCCGCCCTCTCCGAGCTGATGCTGGACACCGGCATCCGCGAGGGGGCCGACCTCTATGAGGCGGTAAACGACCTCTTCGACCTCGGAACGGTGATGAAGTCCGGCGGCGTCATCGGCGGGCTGATCGCATGGGCGATGAACCGCGCGCTCAGCATGTACGGAACCCTGCCCCTGCTGGTGCTGGGCTTCCTATACTGCTTCGTCGTCTGCTGCTGGGGCAGTCTCCGCGGCCTGATCGCCCGGATTACCCGCTCCCACAACGCCTACGTCCGCTATGAGCAGGAGCACCGGAAGATCGAGGAAAAGGCAGCCGCCCGCGGCATCCTGGACCTGCGCACCGCCCCGAAGAAGCAGCCGACCAAAATCGTCCAGGGCACCCGCCAGGGGATATTCAATGTGGACATTCCGCTGGGCGAGGAGGACGACTTCCTCGACGTGAACGCCGCGGCGGGCAAGGTGAAAAAAACCGCCCGCAGCACCCCGCGCCGCACGGTCAAGACCGAGATTATCCGGGACCTTCCCCTCGTGGAGGACGAGGAGCTCGCCCCGCCCTTTGCCGCCTCCGGCAGCGCGCTGAGTGAGGTTGAGACCATGCTCCAGACCCCGCTGAGACCGGCATCCGCCTCTGCCGCGGCTCCGGCCTCTTCCGAGCCCGCGCCCGCAATGGAGCCGAAGACCGTGAAGCCCAAGCGCACCACGACCAAAGCCCCGAAGGCCGAGCCCGCCAGGGTCGAGACCGTCCGGCGCGACGAGATCGCCGAAGAGAGCCGAAAGATCGAACAGGAGATCGCCGGCAGCGGCGCCGACCTTGGCGATTACGAATTCCCGCCGCTCACGCTTCTGCGCGCGAGCACCGGCGTGGCCGGGGACGCCACCGACGAGGTGAACCTCAACCGGCGCCGCCTGGAGGAGGCCATCCAGAGCTTCGGCATCAGCGCCCGGGTCGTCGACTATACCCGCGGACCCACGGTCACGCGCTATGACATCGAGCTGGACCGCGGCGTAAAGCTCGCCCGGATCACAAACCTCGCGGGCGACCTCGCCCTGTCGCTGGGCGTGGTGAACGTCCGTGTCGCCCCGATCCCGGACAAGATCTCCACCGTCGGCATCGAGGTTCCCAACAAGACGATCAGCACCGTCTTCCTGCGGGATATCCTTGACTCGAACAACTTTTCCTCCGCCAAGTCGAAGCTGAGCTTTGCCCTGGGCAAGGACATCGGCGGCAACTGCATCGTCGGCAACATCTCCAAGCTCCCGCACCTCCTGATCGCCGGCACCACCGGTTCCGGCAAGTCGGTCTGCATGAACTCGCTGATCCTGAGCCTGCTGTACAAGGCGCGCCCGGACGAGGTCAAGCTCATCATGATCGACCCGAAGATGGTCGAGCTCGGCATCTATAACGGCATTCCCCACCTCTATGTCCCCGTCGTCACCGACCCCAAGAAGGCGGCCGGCGCGCTGCAGTGGTCCGTGGTGGAGATGCTCAAGCGCTACCGCGCCTTTTCCGAGATCGGCGTGCGCGATCTCGACGCCTATAACCGCATCCAGAAGGAGCAGGGGAGCGAGACCCTTCCCCGCGTCGTCATCGTCATCGACGAGCTGGCCGACCTCATGCTGGTGGCCTCGAAGGACGTGGAGGAGAGCATCTGCCGCGTGGCCCAGATGGGCCGTGCCGCGGGCATGCACCTTGTCATCGCGACCCAGCGCCCCTCCGCCGATGTCATCACCGGCCTCATGAAGGCCAATATCCCCTCACGCATCGCCTTCGCGGTGTCCTCCGCGCTTGAAAGCCGGATCATCCTGGACCAGGGCGGCGCCGAGAAGCTGATCGGCTTCGGCGACATGCTCTATTCGCCCATCGGCAGCGGCAAGCCCACCCGGATCCAGGGCTCCTTTGTCTCGGACGAGGAGCGCGAGGACGTCATCAACTTCATCAAGGAACACAACAATCTCGAGGTTGAGAAGAACGCCGAGATCGAAGACTATATGCTCAAGGCCACCAAGGACAAGAACAGCGCCCCCGACGAGAAGTCGGGCGGCGGCGACGGCCCCGCCAGCGAGTTTGACGAGATGCTGCCCCAGGCGGCCGAGGTTGTGATCGAGATGGGCTCCTGCTCGGTCTCGATGCTCCAGCGCCGCATCAAGCTGGGCTATTCCCGCGCGGCCCGCATCGTGGACCAGCTCGAGGAGCTGGGCATCGTCGGCCCCTATGAGGGTGCCAAGCCCCGCAGCGTGACCATCGACAGGGCCGGCTGGCACGATCTTCAGGTGAAGCTGGGGTATCTGCCCGCCGACGCGGAACCGGATCCCATGGCGGATCTTCCCGACGCGATGGAAGACAATGACAGCGAGGACGACTTCGATGCGTGAGGCGATGTCCACGGCCGAGGTGAACGCCCTGAGCTCCCTGGCCCTGGCCCATGTGGGCGACGCGGTCTATGAGCTGCTGATCCGCGGCATGCTGGCCGCCCGCGGCCCCGCCGCGGTCCAGAATCTGCACCGGCAGACCGTGGCCTATGTCCGGGCCGAGGCCCAGGCCCGGACCGTACAGAAACTGCTGCCCCTCCTCACCGACGAGGAGACGGCCGTGTATAAGCGCGGCCGGAACAGCCATGTCCACGGCATCCCCGCCCACGCCAACCCCGGCGAGTACCATGCGGCCACCGGCTTCGAGGCCTTGCTGGGCTGGCTGTATCTTCAGGGCAGGACCGGACGCATTGACGAGCTGTTCCTTGCCGTGACGGAGGACTGAGACCATGGCCTTGGATGCCGCGACCATCGCCGCCCTGACGGAAGAACTGTCGGAGACGCTCCGCGATGGCAGAATCGAAAAAATCCAGCAGCCGGAAAAGGACCTGATCCTCCTGACCGTGCGATCGGCGGGGGAGAACCGGAAGCTCCTGATCCGCGCCGCGGGACCGAATGCCCGGGTCCATCTGACGACCCGCACGTTTGAAAACCCCAAGGACGCCCCGATGTTCTGCATGCTGCTGCGGAAGTACCTGACCGGTGCCAGAATCCGTGAGATCACCCAGCCCAACGCCGACCGCCTGATCTCCTTCTCGCTGGACAGCCGGAACGAGATGGGCGACACCGCCGAGCTCCGCCTCGTGACGGAACTCATGGGCCGCGCCGCGAATGTGATCCTTGTCGGCCCCGACGGGCGGATCCTGGACTGCCTCAGACGCATTCCGCTCTCCGAGCACGGCTCCCGGGCCCTGCTGCCCGGCCTGCGCTACGAGCTGCCCGAACAGCCGGAGACCTTTCTTCGACGGGCGGTGCCCTCCGCCCGGCCTGAGCCGGCGATCCCTGAAACCGGGAGCGTCAGCGCGCGCCTCGACGCCCGCTACGGCGCCGCGGAGCAGCAGGAGCTGCAGCGCCGCCGCGCCCAGGAACTTGTGAAGTCCGTCCGCCGCACCCGCGACCGGCAGCAGCGCAAGCTCGCCGCCCAGGCGGAGGAGCTCCGCCGCACAGAGAGAATGGAAGAGGTCCGCCGCGAGGCCGAACTTCTCCAGGCAAACCTCTGGCGCGTCCACCGCGGCGACCGCGTGCTGGCGTGCGAGAACTATTACGAAGAGGGCTCGCCCCAGGTCGCCATCGCGCTGGACCCGCTCCTGACGCCGCAGGAGAACCTCGCCCGGCGCTTTCGGGAGTACCGCAAGCTCAAGGGCGCCAGGGAGCACCTCACCGCGCTCATCGCCGACGGCGAGACACAGCTGGACTGGCTCAACAGCGTGCTGGAGGAGCTCGGCCGCGCCGCCTCCTCGGCGGACCTGGAAGAGATCCGCCGCGAGCTGGAGTCCACCGGCCTCCTGAAGGCCGCCCGGCGCGGGAAGGAAAAGAAAAAGCGCCCCTCCGCGCCGAAGAGCGCCCCGCCCCTCCGCTTTGAGAGCCCCGACGGCTTCGAGATCCTGGTCGGGCGCAACAACGTACAGAATGACGAACTCACCACGCGCCTGGCACGCCGCACGGACTACTGGTTCCATGTGAAGACCCTCCACGGCAGCCATGTGATCCTGCGCTGCGACGGCCTGGAGCCCTCCGACGAGGCCATCCGCGCGGCCGCGGAGCTTGCCGCCCGCCATTCCCAGGCACGCGGCACCGGCCGCACCGCGGTGGACTATACCATGGTGCGGAACGTGAAGAAGCCCTCCGGCGCGCTGCCCGGCAAGGTGATTTATCAGAATTATCGGACCATCCTCGCCGACAGCGGCACCGAAGCGGAGGAAGGAGAGACCCCGTGAAGCTGAGCATCATCGTGCCCGTCTACAACACCGCACCCTGGCTTAAGCGCTGTATGGACTCGGTCCTGAAGCCGGACTGCGGCCCGGAGGTCGAGATTGTCGCCGTAAACGACGGCTCCACGGACGATTCCCGGGCGATCCTCGCAGAGTACGAGGGACGGTTCCCGGAGCTCGTCCGCGTCATCGACACGCCGAACGGCGGCCTTGGCCACGCCCGCAACACCGGCGTCGAGGCCGCACGGGGCGACTGGCTCCTCTTCCTGGACAGCGACGACTGGCTGAGCGCGAATGCCGTCCAGGAGATGATGACGGTCCTGGACACCTCCGCCGAAACCGACGACATCGTCGTCTTCGACCTGAAGCACGTCGACGGGGAAGGGAGAGAACTCCAGTACTTCCGGGGCACGGAACGGGAGGACCCCTTCCGCTTCGCGGACTTCCCGGCCTTTCTGTTCTCCCCCCACAACGCGGTGAACAAGCTCTGGCGACGGGAACTCTTCACCGGCACCGGGATCCGCTTCCCGGACCGCCTGTGGTTTGAGGACCTCGCCACCATGCCGCGGCTCTATCTGCACGCCCGCGGCGTGATCCCCGTCCACAGCGCCTGGTACTGCTATTACCAGCGGCCCGGCTCCATCATGCTGAGCGCCTCGAAGGCCGAGCGGAATCTCGAGATGCTCTCGGTCGAGAATCTCGTCCTGGACCACTACCGCGCCGAGGGGGCCTTTGAACGCTTCCGGACGGAGCTGGAGTATAAGTTCTGGTACGAGGCGTACCTCGCCTCCGTCACCCGCGTGAACCGCATCGACGCCCGCAGCCCGGTGCAGGCCACCCTGCGGGACGACTATATCCGCCGCTTTCCGGATTACCGGAATAACCCGTATGTCCGTGCCGCTTCACCGAAGCTGCACCTTCTGGACCGGGAGATCCGCCTTGGCCGCTGGGCCATTGTGCGCGCCCTGATCTCCCTCAACAACAAATCGAAAGGTCGCTGATTCCCATGAAGAAGAAAGAAACCGAAACCCCCGAGGAAGAGAAGCTGCCCAAGGATCAGCAGATGCGTCTGGACCTGTACGACTGGATCCAGTCCCTTATGGTCGCGCTGGTCATCTGCGTGGCGCTGTTCATCTTCGTCGTCCGGGTCATCGACGTGAGCGGTTCCTCCATGTTCCCGACGCTGCACAACGGGGACAAGATGATCGTCTCCGGCCTGTTCTATAAGCCGAAGTACGGTGACGTGGTGGTCTTCAAGACCGACTCCTACGACCCGAACAAGGCCCTGGTCAAGCGCGTCATCGCCACCGAGGGCCAGGAGATCAGCATCGACTTTGACCGCGGCGTCGTCTATATCGACGGGACGCCCCTGGAGGAGGACTATATCGCCGAGCTCACCAAGAACAAGCTGGACTTCATCGGACCCCAGACGGTGCCCGAAGGCTGCGTCTTCTGCATGGGCGACAACCGCAACGCCTCCACCGACAGCCGCAAGAAGGAGATCGGCATGGTGGACGAGCGCATGATCCTCGGCCGCGCGTTCTACGTCGCCTTCCCCTCGGGAGACATGGGATGGATCAACTGAACATCCAGTGGTTCCCGGGCCACATGACCAAGGCCCGCCGCATGATGCAGGAGAGCATTCAGGCGGTCGACGCCCTGTGTGAGGTCCTGGACGCCCGGATCCCGAACGCCAGCCGCAACCCCGAGATCGACAGTCTCGCCGGCGGGAAGCCCCGCCTCATCGTCCTCAACCGCGCCGACCTCGCGGACCCCGCGGTCACCGCCCTGTGGAAAAAGTACTACGAATCCAGGGGCTTTGCGGTCCTGGACTGTGACGCCCGGACCGGAAAGGGGACCGCCGCCTTTGCCCCCGCCGTGCGCGCGCTGCTCGCCGACAGGATCGAAGCCTGGCGTGAAAAGGGCCAGACCGGGCGCAAGGTCCGCGTCATGGTCGCCGGCATTCCGAACGTCGGCAAGTCCACATTTATTAACCGCGTCGCCCGCCGCAAGGCCGCCGCGGCCGGAGACCGGCCCGGCGTCACACGGGGGAAGCAGTGGATTGCCGTGGACCAGAGCCTTGAGCTGCTGGACACCCCGGGCATCCTCTGGCCCAAGTTCGAAGACCCCGAGGTGGGCGAACTCCTTGCCGTCACCAACGCCATCAGGGCCGAGGTCGTCGATCGCGAGGCCCTCGCCGCCCGCTTCCTCATGAAGCTTGCCGAGCGCTACCCAGACGCTCTGCGCGAGCGCTACAAACTCGAACCCGAGCCCGGTCTCAGCGGCTGGGACCTGCTGGAGCGGACCGCCCTGAAGCGCGGCATGCTCATCTCCCGTGGCGAGCCCGATATCGAGCGCATGGCCAACACCCTCCTCACCGAATATCACGCCGGCAAACTGGGCCGCCTCAGTCTTGAATCCCCACCCTCTGACTGAACCATTCTCATCTCAGGAGGTACCCTGTGTTCTCTCTCATGGAACTTGAATCCAGCCTCCGCGCCGAGGGCTATGACCGCATCTGCGGCGTGGACGAGGCCGGCCGCGGCCCCCTCGCGGGACCGGTCTGCGCCGCCGCGGTGATTCTCCCGCCCGATGTGGAGCTCCCCGGCCTGAACGACTCGAAGAAGCTCTCCGAAAAAAAGCGGGAGCTTCTTTTTCCCATGATCCAGGAGCAGGCCGTGGCCTGGTCCGTGGCCTTCGCCTCGGTCGAGGAGATCGAGGAGCTGAACATCCTCCGGGCCACCTTCCTCGCCATGAACCGCGCCATCGCCGGTCTGAACGTTAAGCCGGACCTGGCCCTCATCGACGGAAACCAGAACCGCGAAATCGCCATGCCCAGCCGCACCGTGGTCCACGGGGACGCGCGCTGCGCCTGTATCGCCGCGGCCTCCATCCTCGCCAAGGTGAGCCGTGACCGCCTGATGAAGGAGCTCGCAGTCCGGTATCCCCAGTACGGTTTCGAGAAGCACAAGGGCTACGGAACGAAAGCGCACTACGCGGCGCTGCGCGAATACGGACCCTGCCCCATCCACCGCCGGAGTTTCCTGTAAGACCATGGCGCTCTATACCATCGGGGATCTGCATCTCTCCCTCGGCGGGGACAAGCCCATGGACCGCTTCGGCGAGATCTGGCAGAACCACCCCCAAAAGCTCATCGAGGGCTTCCGCGACCTGAACGATGACGACCTCACGGTGCTCTGCGGCGATCTCAGCTGGGCCATGAGCCTTGCCGGAGCGGAGGAGGACTTCCGCTTCATGGACCGGCTCCCGGGCCGGAAGCTGATCCTGAAGGGGAACCACGACTACTGGTGGTCCACCGCCACCAAGGCCCGCTCCTTCTTCGCCGAACACGGCTTCGAGACCATGGAGATCCTCCACAACAACGCCCATGTGTACGGAGACTTCGCTCTCTGCGGCACCCGCGGCTGGTTCTATGAAGAGGACCACGGCACCGAGCACGACCGCAAGATGATGCTGCGCGAGGTCCAGCGCCTGGAGACCTCCCTGAAGGCGGCGGGGGACAGGGAGAAGATCGTCTTCCTCCACTATCCGCCCGTCTTCCAGAACTACCGCTGTGACGAGATCCTCCGCCTTCTGGACGAGCACCGGGTCAGGCGCTGCTACTACGGCCACATCCACGGCAAAGGCATCCGCCTCGCGTTCAACGGCTGGATCGGGTGCACCGAGTTCCGCCTGGTCAGCGCCGACGCCGTCGGCTTCCGGCCGGTGAAGATACAGGACTGACACCAATGACAGTGAGCGACAAAAAGAAAAGACCAGCCGGAGCATCTGCGGGCACCGAGGGCGCCCGGGGCGAAGCTCTGGCTGCCGCGTATCTGGAGCAAAGGGGCTATACCGTCCTGGAGAGGAACTACCGCTGCCGCACGGGGGAGATCGACCTCATCGCGCGGCAGGGAAACCGCCTCGCCTTCGTCGAGGTCAAGACCCGGAAAAACGCCCTCCGCGGCGAGCCGCGGGAGTACGTCACCGCCGCGAAGCAGCGCCGCCTCCACAGCGCCGCCATGCACTATCTCATGTGTCACCCGGAGGCCGAGAGCCTGCTCCTGCGCTTTGACGTGGCCGAGATCCTCGGCGATGCCCTGCGCTATAACGAAGACGCATTTGAATAAAACGAACCTGAAACTGGTGCCGCACCGCTTTTTATCATACAAGATGTTGTGAAAAACCGAATAAACAGAGGAAAAAAGGTATAATACAGGTATATTCATTAAGAATTATTAAGGAAAAAACATAAAGTTCAAAGATAATTTGGTATTGAAAAATCTTGACTTTTGGTGTAATATAGCAGATGGACTATTATGTTACTGGATCTGCATAAATAATTTTTTTCTTCTGCGCAAATTCAGTTGAATCATTGATTGTTTTATTGATTCTTCCTGTGTTATATTGAATCCAGTAAATCGGACAGCACAGAAAAAGATGCTGTCAACGGCGATATCTCTTTGCTGGAATCTCGGATTCCGGACATGACTGTGGAGGGAGGCAGATACAGAAAAAGAGAAGATGTGGTTTGGACTGGCTTTGAATGGAAGAAAGACAACCATCGAAGAATAAGCCCGGCAACATTGTATCGCCGGAAAAAACTTACTTGCCCGTCCCGGGATGGGACACAAAAATAATGATCCCATCAAGGGACAGAAAAGAAAGGAAAATGGAAGAATGAAGAAATTCACAAAACTCCTAGGCATCGTGCTCATTATTGCTCTGGTAATGAGCATGGGAATCATGGCATTCGCTGATGGCGAAACCACAACTCCCGGTACCCCTAGCATTACGATCAAACCCAACAACGATACGGCTGTGACTACAAGCACTACGATTAAGTACACTTACTACAAGATCCTGACCGCATCTATCGACAAAGACCCGACAGTTGGACTCGATGGTGCTACAACGGCTGACGGAACAGTTGCCTACTATGTGGAAAATCAAGCTCAGGCAACCGCCCTCGCTGGATTAAAGACTGGCGACAAGAATATTTTCAATGTTACTCGCGTCGGCGAGACAAATAAGTGGTATGTCGAACTCAATAAGGAAACAAATGCTACTGGTGAGCAGATTGCCACCGCATTCAACGACGACACATTCCTTGCTAATTTCACCAAGCAGGAGTATACCTCAACAGGCTCTGATGCAGTTCTCCCAGATGTTTCTGCGGGCTACTACTTCATCAAATCCAGCCTTGGCTCTAAGATGGCAGTTCAGACACTGAGCCCTGTAACTATCAATGAGAAGAACGAGTATGTCACCGATAACAAAACTATCCCTGAAGTTGACAAGAATTCTCAGATCGGCCAGGATATTACTTACACCCTGACGGTCAATGTTCCTGCCACCGCTACTGAGCAGATCGTCCTGACTGATACCATGTCCAAGGGCCTGACATTCAAAGAAGTCAAGTCTCAGAAGATCGGCGACACTGCCGCTAGTGATGCACAGAAGGGTGCTGTTTCTGGCCTTTCCGACGCTGAAAATGGTGCAAAAAAGTTTACCATTACTTACACGGCTGAGCAAGTGAAGGCTCTCGTTGCAGATGGAACTGCAAAAGTTATTACAATTGAAGTTACTGCTACTGTGAATGCAGAGGCTGCCATTGACACCGATATCCCGAACACCTTGGATCTCAAGTATGGCAACAACTATGATGCTGTTCCTAAGACTGTCAATACCAAGACTACAAAGTTCGAATTTGATAAGATTGACGGCACTGACACAGCTACAAAGCTGACTGGCGCTGAATTCAAGCTTAGCCTGAACACCGCTAATACGAAAGACAGCACCGAAGATTGGATTAAGCTTGTTGAAGTTGAAAAGGGAAAGACCTATCGTATTGCGACTGCGGCTGAAATCACTGCGGGTGGTACTAATGTGGTCGAAACAATCAGCACAAACGGCAACAAGGTCACGATCAACGGACTTGATCTTGATGTAACGTACTATCTGGTTGAGACCAAAGCCCCGACTGGCTACAATATTCTCGATAGTCATATAGAAGTCAAGGCTACTACAGAAACCACGACCACTGGTGACGGCGACGATGCGGCTACCACAAGTACTACGACATTCGTTCATAAGGATGTTCTGAATTACAAGGGAACGCAGCTTCCCAGCACTGGTGGCATTGGTACCACGATCTTCTATGTAGTCGGTTCCATCCTGGTTGTTGCTGCAGGCGTCCTGCTTATCACCAAGAAGCGCATGAGCCGAGAGGGATAATCCTCAAAATAATACTGAGCAAATAGAGGCAGGTCCTTAAATGGGCCTGCTTCTTTTAATAAAGTGAGTTGTGGTCATGATTAAAGTACATAGCAATTATTATTATGAAGGATACGCCAGAGCTTTGCTTATTGAGATTCTACATTTTGATGGCAAGAGGCTGGTTTGCGTGGACCAGCCAGATCTTCAAGATGCAGTTAATGGTGTTGGCATTGAAGTTGTCAGAGATGTCTTTCCAGACGAGGAGGCAAATACTCAGTTCTGGGTTCACTTTCAAGATTCGGATTATAGATGCATTCCAAAAGATAGAATCTCAAAATATGAGACGCGCGGTGGTATAATGAAGGCCGATGGTGATAAACTTATTGGCGGCTCTTTTGCATAACGGGACAATGGTCCGGAAAACCTTGTCAATACCATTAGAAAGAAAACAGTTGAGAAGTTGAATGGCGGAGCCTATAAACTATTCAAAAACAATATGCTTTTCGTGTTTGTCGAAACAGTTTCGCTCTACAACTCATATGTTGAATCCGTGTTGGAAGCAACTAAACAAATACCAGAAGCATTGCATTTTGACCATCTTTTTCTCTTAGGCGAGAGGGATGGAGTAATTCAGATTTGTGATTGTGACCAGCAGAACATGACTTACCAGCGTATACCTATTCCTGTAGAGATTAGAAAAATCTGCGTCCTTGCTGGGGAGGCATATGAGGAGCTGAAAAGCCAATGAATCGGACCAGAACATCTATTTGCTTAATTCTCCCGCTTCTCTTCTATACCCTCTTCCTTTTCACTAATCCACTCTACTTCAGCACAGATAGCCAGGAAGTAGCCGATGTAGTTGATGGATTGTATGGTGAGAATAATTTCTGCCAATTTTTGCACCCACTGCTCTGTGTGATAATCAAGCCTTTGAATGCCATTTTCCCGGTAACCGATGTTTTTACAACGTTGGTTCATCTGGCTATTTTCTTCTGCTTCACCTTGCTGTTATATCTTGGGCTGGAATCTGTGGTGGACGCACCGATCGGCAAATGGGCATTAAGCGATTATATTTCTGCTGCGCTGACGATACTCTCGGTAGCATTTATTTCTTTTGGAATGGTAATCTGGAATGTGAACTATAATGTTCAAACCGCTTTTTTTGTTTTTTCCGGACTGCTCATCCTTTCTTTTTCTAAAAGGAGAGGAAAGCAGCGCAAATGGTTTGTCTTCGGGGCAGGGTTTGTTGCATTTGGTTTTATGCTTCGAATAGAAGCCGCATTGCTTTTCCTGCCATTTATCGCTTTAGAGATAATCACAGAGACAATAGAGAAAAAGCGTTTTACATCTCGGTATCTGCTTCCGACAGTCCTTATCATTGCACTTCTCTTCTCCTCACGAGTTATCTTTTATCAAATCGAACCATACAAAACGGCAATCCGTTACAACGTTGCCAGAACGGACTGCATGGATTTCCCAATGAAAAAATGGGAACGTCTTGAAAAACCAGATATACTTGCGGCAGATTATAATGCAGTAACTGACTGGGTTCTCGCCGATACAGATATAATAACTGCGGAACTGATGGAGAAAGCTGCAGAAGCAGGAGGTGTGAATAAATATTCTCTTCGTAATGGTTTTGCTCCAATATTTGAGGATATGTGGACTCGACTTACAAAGACCAATCTATATATGTTTGCACTGGCAGTTATGACTCTGATTCTTATGGTCAGAAATATAATAGTGTGTTCAAAATGGCGGAAGATAGAAAGCGGCTTGTCTGTCCTGGGTGGCTTTATCATCCTTTTCTATTTTACGATTCGAGGAAGAGCGCCCCTTCGGGTATGGGAACCGGTAATGTTTGCTGCAGATTATGCCTTGATTTCGGCAGCAATAAGAGACAAGAGCAGTGAAAAGATACAGATTGATTTGCTGTTTCAACTCATGCTTTGTGTTGGCCTGTGGTTTTCTGCAGGCCAGGTAATGGCGCATAACGATTGGAAAGCACCGGCAACAACACTGAATGCAAAAACCAATGCGGACGAAAGCATATTCCGAAATGCATTCGATCCAGAAGGCATATACCTCTGGCCCAACTGGTTTGCGAGCATTCCGTGGTACTACAGGGATTTGGACAAACTACCGCCCCGCTGGGTACTGGAGCACCATATTCCCGTAGGTGATTGGACATACGGTCAGCCTTATTTTGACAGCTTCCTTAAAGAAATAGATCTTGAAAACCCCGCGAAGGCTTTAATTGAGCGTGATAATGTTTATCTGATGTTTGGCAGCGATACACTTCTTGACTTTTTGAGAATTCACTATGATGAGGATTTTGAGCTAATAGAAGTCGGAGAACTAAACGGACAAATAGCATATAGGGTAGTGAGGCCAGAAACCGGATGATGGCACGAGGCAAATATCTCCTGATTTTCTTTTTGACCGCAACAATTTTAATCTTAACTCTTTTCTCTTCAGCACGGATACCGACGGAGATGATCAGAGATAATCTTGTGGCATCCGCAGAGTATTTAGCAGAAGAACCGTATCATTTTCGCTGGGTTATCCCAGGTGTGGAAGGTAGCAGACTGGATCTATACGCGGACTCGATGCTACTTGATATAGCGTTATACCTTGATGCAGAGAAACCCGTAGAATCAACCATGTGGGCGCACTATTATTGGGAGACCGGGAAAAGAATTAACGCCAGTTTTCTTAAGGCCGTTACAGAAAACCCAGCGCCAAACAGAGAATATGTTCGATACTGGCACGGGTCACTGATCTTTGTTATGCCGATGCTGCTGATATGGAATATTCAGGAAATATTTGTGTTTCATGCAACGGTACTCATGTCACTTCTCCTCGCCCTTGTGTTTCTGCTTTTCCGTCACCATTTCAAAGCAGAGGCGATTTGCTTTTGCATTGCCATGATTATGGTGGATGTGTTTTTCGTGCCGTTCTGTCTGGAATACTACTGGATGTTCTTTTTGATGCTTCTCACGACCATTCTGACCGCCTGTCTTACATTGAAAGGAAAGACTGATAAACTTCCAATCGTATTTCTGGTGGTTGGAATTGCGGCGGCATTTCTGGATTTCTTCACGACGGAAACGCTGACCGTCCTGATCCCGCTTCTGCTGTCTCTCCGGATTCAGGAAAAACAGGGAATGCGGGCACCGTGGAAGAAGGTCTTTTTGTGCGGGATGCTTTGGGGCATTGGCTATGTTGGTATGTGGAGCCTGAAATGGGGAATGGCATCTCTGATCTTCGGTGAAAATATGATGCAGTATGTTACAGGGAGTATTCAGGAGCATCTGGGCAGCATTGATAAAATCCCCGGCATTCAGGTAATCTGGCAGGGGCTTTTGAGAAACATCCTGTAGCTATTTCCGTTCAACTACGGGATACCAGGCGCACTGGTATTTTTTGCCTTTATACTCACCGTTTTATACCTGGTAATGAAAAACAGGATTGTGCTAAAACAGAAAGTTGAGAAATGCTGGGTCCGGCTTTACATGTTCCTCGGATGCCTTCCGTTTATTCGTTTTATCGCTATTCGTCACCACTCGTGGTTTCATTTCTTCTTTACCCACAGAGCTCTGGCGAGTACTGTTCTAGCCCTCTGCTTCGTCGTCCTAGAACTCATCCAACTCAATCCTCGAAAGGCTGTGATGAAAGATGCCTGAACTTACAATCCTGATACCATGCCTGAATGAGGCCGAGACGCTGGCGGTTTGTATCCGGAAGGCCAGAAGCTTTCTGGAAGAAAACCGTATAGACGGCGAAGTCCTGATTTCCGATAACGGCTCTACGGATAACTCCCGGGAGATCGCTGCGGCGGAAGGCGCACGTGTAGTTGTCACTCCCGAGCGCGGCTATGGTGCGGCGCTGATCAACGGGACAAAAGAGGCCTATGGCAAGTATGTTATCATGGGCGATGCGGACGACAGCTATGACTTTCTGAACCTGATGCCATTTCTGGAGAAGCTGCGGGAAGGCTATGATCTGGTAATGGGCAACCGCTTTGCCGGCGGTATCGAAAAAGGAGCCATGCCATTTTCCCATCGGTATATTGGCAATCCCGTTCTGTCCTTTCTGGGCAGGCTGCTTTTCAAAAGTAAAATCCGGGATTTCCACTGTGGGCTGCGGGGGTATAATCGCGAGGCGTTTCTCCGCCTCGACCTGCAGACCACGGGCATGGAATACGCAAGCGAGATGGTCGTAGCGGCAGAGCTCTGTCATCTGAAGATTGCGGAGGTACCGACCACGCTGAAAAAGGACGGCAGAAGCGGAAGACCGCATCTCCGGAGTTTTCGCGATGGCTGGCGGCATCTGAAGTTTCTGCTGATGTACGCGCCGAAATGGCTATTCATGTATCCCGGGGTTATCATCCTGCTCATCGGCGTTATTTTGGGATTCTCGCTTCTTATCCACGCTGTGACGATCCGCGAGGTGACCTTCAGCATCCATACCATGCTGTATTCCGCCTGCATGATCATCACCGGGCTGCACGCCATCAGCATGTATCAGATCGCCAAGGTATATGCGTATAACCACCTTGCGACATTCCGGGATGAAGTCAAATGGAACGATCGCATCGTAGAAAACCGAATCATCTTGCGGGGAGCGATACTGACTGTTCTGGGGCTGATATTAAGCATCATGGCTGTGCTGAAGTGGAAAGAGGTCGGTTTCGGCGATCTCGAACCTGAGAAAGTCATGCGTATCGTGATCCCAGCAGTCACATTTCTGGAAATCGGCATCCAGAACATCACTACCGGCTTCCTGATCGGAATGATGAAAATCCGGTCGGTATCGGAGAGAGCGTTAAAAGAAGAGTGAGCAGTACAGCGGTCAGATGGAAAAGCTATCGAAGAAGATCCGTGTCGCTGAGAAAAATCAGAAATAAGAGCCAAGAGAAACAGCGTATTACCCGTGACGGACTCTGGTATTTGTTTTATAATCAATAGAAGGTAGTCGAGATGAGTGAAATCCATTCTGCTGCGGAGAAGTCAATGAAACAATAGTCAAATCATAAAGTATCACATATAAATGGAACGCACAAACGCTCATTATTAATATACTACATGAAATTAAAGCAGAATAACGATCAAACAGCAAAAATCCTCTTACCTGACCCTAAGGACGGAAGAGGATATTTTGTGCGCCAATTTATTTCTTAATAGGAGCTGAAAAAAGTGGAGCGTGGTCATCCAGTCTCACACCTGTGTGCAATAAATAAAAAACTGGCCCCAATTAAGGAGCCAGCTCGCTGTGTTAAGTTGTTATGCCGTAGAGATTATCCCTCTCTGCTCATGTCCTGATGATGTACCACAAATGCCGGAATCCGTCCCGGACGGTCCGCAGTTTTTCGTGTCTCTCAGCCACACTCTTCCTCAGCGGCACACTCACTTCTCCGATCCGGAGGCCCTTCTGCGATACCTCCGCGATCATCTCGGTGGCGAATTCCATGCCGTCCGTTTTCAGCTCCAATTTTTCCAGTGCATCCCGCCTAATTCCTCTGATCCCGCAGTGCCAGTCGTGGATCTTGATGCCGAATTTTACTCTGCCGCACCACGACAGAAACGGAACACCAAGCTGATGGGAGAAGCTCATCGCCCCTTTCTCCATCTGTCCGGCAAATCGATCCCCCGTCATAAAAACATATTCCCCGGCAGCCAGTGGAATATAGAGCGGGTCCAAATCAGAAAAGTCATAAGTACTGTCGCAGTCTCCGAAGATAATGACGTCACCGGTGGAAGCGGAAAGCCCCGTCCGCAGGGCGCGACCGTATCCACGGCGTGACTCTTCCACTACTCTTGCTCCTAAACCTTCAGCTATCTCCGCTGACCTGTCTGTGCTGTCGTTGTCCACAACGAGGATCTCGCCGGAGAGGCTGCGGGAGGAGATATAGCTTTGCGCCTGTGTGATGGAATAGGCGATATTCTCTTCTTCATTCAGGCAGGGCATCAGGATGGTGAGGTCAGGCATTTTTCATCACAGCCTTTCTGGGATTGAGTTGGACGAGCTCAAGGACAACAAAGCATAGGGCGAGAACCGTGCTCGCCAGGGCTCTGTGAGTAAAAAATCGGTGGGCGTATGAGTGATTGCGAAGAACTGCAAAACGGATAAACGGGACCAATGCAATAAGCAGATACAAGGGAATAATCTGCTTGTTGATCTTTTCACGGATCGTCACTTTGTTTCTTGCCACCGGAATAATCACAACGACGATTATGAAGGCGAATACAAGTACAGCCCCAGAGATCCCATATTCATAGGGGAACAGGCATTTCAAGTTTCTTGCAATTGCTACGGTAATATAGTTTTCCAATGGAACGCCAAGGTAACCGCTTAGACGCTCATCAATATGGCCTGTGACATAAGGCATGACATTTTCCCCAAGGATAACCGAGGCAAGAACCCATTTTGACGCCCACATGCCGACAAATCCTACACCCCAGGTTATGCTGCTCTTTACTGTAATCGCCCAGTTTCCACCTATCCCTTGTCTGCTCCTGATCCTCAGAATGAATAGTAGTGGGATTAACAGTGTCAGAGTTTCTGTAGTCAGGAAGTCTAAATATGCTGCTATCATTCCAATCATCAAAAAGAAAATACCGAAGTTTTTCTCAGCGAGACAGAGGGACAAAACTGTTGCAACAAACATGACAAGGAACATCCATGTATATTCCAGGCAAAGCGGGACATACCACACACTTACAGCAATCATAGAGAGCGAGAAGGCTATTGCTTCCGGAAGCATTCCTTTCTTGAAGAGCAGAATAAGCAAACGAAAATAGAGTCCAGCCATCAGAGTAGCATGGATAATATAAATGGTTTTAATATTCCAGAACAGATGCAGGAAACGTATCACCGCCGCAGACCCGTGCCAATAACGGATGTATTCCTGATTTTCAGGAAGCCCCTGTAATATACCCTCTGCCAAGAATTCATTCATTTGTCCGGACTCTTTCCGATAATAGGAGGCCAGCATCGAAGATTTCACTGGATTATTTGCATCAAGATAATAGGCGATAGATAACGTTATGGTGTCGGCATAGTGGTCAATGCGGCTTGCTTTAATGAAATCGACAATCTGAAAATACTCACTGCCATCTCTCATGTACTCTGCAGATTCAAGCATGTTTTCCTTGATGGCTTCTCGTGGGACGAGCGTAGCCAGAACTAACAGGGAAAAAAGAAAACCCAGAACGAGTAGAAATGTCAGCGCATATTTAATTATAGAAAGTATTGTTTTCATTTCTACTGTCCCAACTATTAAAGAAGCAGGCCCCGTAGGACCTGCCTCTCTTAGTCTGTTAAATTCTAAGAATTATCCCTCGCGGCTCATGCGCTTCTTGGTGATGAGCAGGACACCTGCAGCGACAACCAAGATGGAACCGACTACGTAGAAGATCGTGGTGCCGATACCACCAGTGCTGGGAAGAACAGTGCCGCTGTGGTTTTCGACCTTAATCTTACCTGCATCGTCCGGGGTTACGGTGTGGCTGATCTGTCTGGAAGTTCCTGTTCCAGTGGTCGTGTCAGTAATTGTAATTTTGACCGGACCATCAAGCAGGTTATAACCCGTGGAGGTGGAAAGCTCATGCAGGTAGTATTCTCCAGCTGCGAATCCGTTGAAGTTAATAGCTGTGCCATTCGTTGCGGTAAAGGTCGTAACTGTGCCAGTATCATCGGAGTCAGCTTTCACATAACCACCTGTTACAGCTTTCAGGGCGATAGCATTGGTAGGAACAGTAACAACTTCAGAGAACTCAGTCTCAGTCTCAGAGGTTGCAGTATGCTCTGCATCAGTGTAATACACCGTAGTGCTGGAACCAGCTTCATATGTTTCGCTGGTGCTAAGTGCAAACGTAGCCGTCAGGTTAGTGTCACTTGCATCGTCGAAGACCTTAATCATATTGAAGTCAAAGGTCCACACTTCAACGGTATCCGGAGTGGTCTTGTAACCATTGAGTTCGCCAAACAGCTCATTGACGAGGCCCGTGTCTGTTGCTGCAGTGCTATTGACTTCGGCTTTATAGGTAAAGGTAATAGTCTTGCCGAGGAGATCCGATGTAACAGGGATGGTGATTTCAAAGGTGCAGTTATCGGAAGCTGTGGTGCTCAATGTGTAGCCTGCGAAAGCATCAGTGCCAACTACTGCAGAATAGCCATTCGGTGCTGTGTCAGCATTGTAGGCTGTGCCAATGAAGGAAAGTGCCGAATCCATTTCATCGTGCAGGATGATGGGGCCATGACCATCTTTGTACTCAGTCGTACTACCGTCTTTGAGCTCGCTAATAGCAGTGTCAGCCGGAATGGTAACTGTGGCGGTATAGGTTACAATGTCGCCTACATTATAGTTGGTTTCAGAGACGGTCTTAGTGGTGGTGATATAGGTGTTCTTTTCAACCATCTCCACATCCGTGGTGACAAGAGCAAGCTTTGTAGCAGCATCTTTGCCGTCCTTCGCAACGATAAGATAGTAACCAGCGTCAACAGAAGCTGCAGATCCATCAACAGTTACTTCTGTTGCGGTGGCGGTAGCCGGAATGTTAGCTTCCAGATACTCAGCAAATGCCTGTGCATGAGCGGTGGTCTTGTAATTAGCACCATCGGTTCCAGCAGGAGTAACAACATAGTCACCATTTGCGGCTTGTTCGACTTTGAACCAAGTCTGCTCTGCAGCGGTCATTACAGAGACCCAAGGACTGTCGGAAGCCATGCTGTAGGAAACAGCTGCGTCATCCGGGGTGTAGGTGAAATCATCTACATCATCTGCATCGTTCGCACCTGAGAGAGTAGTGTAGCTCGCATCAAATACCTTGTATGCATTGTACACACGAGCTGAGCCGCCACCACTTTCATAATTGTCGCCGTGGGTAATTGTGATGCTTGCCGCAAATGCGGAGCTGATTCCCATGCTCATTACCAGAGCAAAAGCAATAGAGGCTATGTTTTTCTACGATCTCCAGCTTATTTTCATGAATTAGTGACGGAAAAATAGAACAGACTCACAGGAAACCAGGAATCCCTTGACTTATACTTGAAAGAAATGTGACCGTAAGGTTCAATATTTCGGTTTCAAGGGGGATTCAACATGAGACGTATGTTTCCAAGATTGCCACACGGATATGGTTCAATTCGGTTCCTCGGCGCGGGAAGATCAAAGCCCTATGCTGTTCATTTGCCCGAGAAGAATGCAATGCGTCCGCCGGCGCTCTGTTATGTATCAGATTGGTTCATCGGTTTTGCGGTTTTGACAGCGTGGCATGCCGGTGTTTATTACCCGGGACTGGAGGATGAGATCTACAGGAGTACGAGGCCAGAAGTCACGGGCAACAATC
The DNA here is from genome assembly GCA_902798545.1 of Oscillospiraceae bacterium. Lineage (GTDB taxonomy): Bacteria > Bacillota > Clostridia > Oscillospirales > Oscillospiraceae > Limivicinus. The sequence continues at coordinate 63,378 of CADBWQ010000006.1, read as the reverse complement.
CGGAGGAACTCTGCAAAAGGATCATAAAAGACTACAGCCGGATGAATAATAGAAGGCATGGCAGCGCCGTTGCCGAGGTCTATGAGCTTTATCTGGACTGGAAATATGGGGAAAACGCAGCGAAACAACTATCAGAGGAGTCCCGGACGGCAACCGAGGCGGCGTTTGAACTTTTACGCCCCTATCACAGTCGGCTGTTGGATGACGTGACGATCCAGGAGTGGCAGGATCGGGTCAACAGGATCGGGAAACAATACAGCCGATCCACGGTACGCAACGTGGTCGGCCTGATTAAGAATCTGTATGGATATGCTGTTCCAAGAGAGTTGTGTAGAAAGGACTTCGGCCGGTATGTTGTCATGCCGAAGACAAAGCCGGAGGTCCATTATGAACCGTTCACGGATGAGGAGTTGAAGGTGCTCTGGAGCAAAAGGGAGGACCCGGTTGTGAAGATGATTCTGGTCATGTGCTATTCCGGCTTCCGCGTCAGCGCCTATGTGCAGAAAGATTTTGAAGTGAACCCGGAGAAAGGGTACTTCAAAGGTGGGATCAAGACGGAATCAGGACGAAACAGGACGGTTCCGATCCATTCCGCAATCCGGCCTCTGGTGGAGAGTATGATAGAAGGAGAGAGGCCGGTGTTCTTTGGCGGCAAGAGCGTTTCCCAGTTCCGACGGGATATGAAGAACACGCTCCAGAAGCTGGGACTTCCAGAGAGAACGCCGCACTCCTGCCGCCACACCTTCAGCCGGCTCTGCGAGAGCTACGGCGTGCGGGAAGCCGACCGGAAACGCATGCTGGGGCACAGCTTCGGAAATGATATCACCAATGGTGTGTATGGGCATAGAACACTGGAGGAGCTGCGGACGGAGATCGAGAAAATCAAGGTGCCAGAAACATAACCGCCTATATCGTTGTTCATTGTCATTTTTACATAGATGAGTTATAATAAGTATAATTGAGACCACCATCCTTGACAACAAGAGAATCAGGAGGTGCATTTGTGAGCAGTAACGAAATTGCCGTGAAAGAAGCGGTTGCTTCATCTGTAATTGAAGGATACGAGATTGATCCGGAAACGATAGATCTTTGCATGTTGCTGGCGGAAGGAAAGATAACACAAGCTGAGTATATAATGAGAGTCCTTCAGATGTCCGAAGGAGTAAAGGCATGAGCTACAGCATTGAGACTCTCACGGAAAACATCAGAAAAGGATAGCAATGAACAACGTGAAAATGGAACGTCGCAAATTCTCCCGATATTGCTGAAACATGTATAATACTTCTCTCCTCGGCCTGAACTATATGGATGATGATGGAAATCCTGTGAATGGAAGACTGTTCAATGAAGATCACATGTCATCCTACAACAATGCGGCGTGGCTTCTGAGCTACCAGATCCGCAGTGTGCTGCAGACGGCAAAAAAGATAGACTGAATTCAAGTTGAGCTTGAAATATCCGAGTGATATTCAGGCTCAACTTCCTTCATTTCAAGGGGAATGCATGCTATCATAATACCGCAGGGGAGAGGGAAAACGCGGTGAAAAGGTCAAATCGCAGTTGACCACAAAATGCAGAAACAGGGTATACTGATCAAGCTGGCGGAAGATGAGGGCATGTTTGAAGCGTTTATGAGGAAAATGGACAGGAAATATAGATGAAGGCAGAGAGAAGGAGGCTAAAGTATGATCGGAGCTATTATCGGAGATATCGTTGGCAGTCGCTTTGAATTCAACAATCATCTGAGCAAGGACTTTGACTTCTTTCATCCGAACTGTGAGTTCACGGATGACACTGTTATGACCTGCGCGGTGGCGCAGGCGTTGATGGATGCGGCTGGAGACTGGAGCACGCTGGGAGAAAAAACCGTCGCTGCCATGCAGCGGATCGGGCGGCAGTTCCCGAACTGCGGCTACGGTGCAAGATTCATCCATTGGATGTTCTCGGACAATCCGCAGCCGTACAACAGCTGTGGCAACGGCTCGGCCATGCGGATCAGCCCGGTCGGATTCGCGGCGAAGGATGTGGAGGAAGCAAAGATGCTCTCCGCGGCTGTTACGCGGATCTCACACAACCATCCGGAAGGGATGAAGGGCGCGGAAGCAACTGCCGTGGCCATCGTCATGGCGAGAAAGGGAAAGTCCAAGACGGAGATCCGGACGGCAATGGAAGAGTATTATGATCTCAGCATGACGGTGGATAACTACCGGACACAGTGGCAGGGGCACGGCAAAGAGATCTGCCAGATTGCGGTTCCGCAGGCGCTCGTCTGCTTCTTTGAGGGAGATCACTTTGAAGATGTGATCCGCAACTGTATCTCCATCGGCGGCGACAGCGACACAATCGCGGCCATTGCCGGAGGAATTGCGGAAGCTTACTATGGGGTGCCGGAGAAGTATCAGATTAAAGCGGAGCGGTACCTTCCGCCTGTACTGATGCAGATCGTGTTGGATTTCCAGGAAAGGGCAAAGGAGAGGTGACAGGCCATGATGATCAGTCCGGGAGTATTTTATGACGAAGTGAAAGATAAGAGCGTAGAGGAAATAAAGACGGAAATCCGGCGGCTGAAGCGGTCAATCACAAAGCTAAAGGATGAAATCGAGAATCCCGCGAGTGAGCCTGACATGGTCTGCCCATCAAAGAGTACAGTCATTTACTGGTCCCGAGAGTATCTGGAGATGGCGAAAAAGGCTCTTGCTGATGCCGGCGGAGAGTACAAAGAGACAAAAGAGGAAAAACGCGCCAGGGCGTTCCTGGAACGATTACCTCAGCTGAGGCGGTTGGAGCTTGAAATCGGAGGCTTTTACGGCGGCTGGGAGAAGTATGCGATTGAGGTAGATGGGGATACACTGAAGCGGGATACCGTCATGGTCCTGAGCGAACTGGATGATCCGGAAGTGGAAACCAGAAAAGAATTGCTGGAATACGTGCGAGACATGCATCTGGAGGAGTGGCGGAAGGACTACAACCCGGGACGATATGGAATACAAATTCTTGACGGCACCCAGTGGAGCCTGAAGCTAACGTATGACGATAGGAAAACCAGGGAATATGCAGGCGATAATGTGTACCCTTGGAACTATGGAGAGCTTTGCAGGCTTTTTGGTTTTGAATGGAATAGGTAGGAATAAAAACGAGAACCGGCCTGAAATATGGCCGGTTTTAAGTGATTGAGCTGTTGAAGAAGCACAGGATTTTTGGTATACTATATCTTGAATTATTATTGGCTGAAGGCGGTGTGGTTATCATGTTACCTGAAGAACGCGCCAGAAAGAAAATAGATAAACAACTGAAGGACGCAGGCTGGGATGTCGTGGCCAGGAACGAATACATCCCTCAAAGCACCTCAGCGGTGAAAGAAGCTCTCATGCAGGGCAACACCGAAAGTGACTATCTTCTCTTCGTTGATGATAAAGCAATAGCCGTTGTAGAGGCAAAAAAAGAAGATAATCCTCTTGGAGAAGCAGTTCAGAAACAAGCAGAGAATTACTGTGTTCATCCACAGTCATGGTATGGCCTTTGGTTTGATGGACTGATTCCACTCTGCTATATGGCAAACGGCAATAAGATCTACTTCAAGAATCTTCTGAAAGGTGACACAGAATATACTGAGCTGAAGAAGATGCACACACCAAAGAAGATGTTACGTCTTATTGGAAAAAACTCCAACTTTGGAGCATTGCCCCTTCTCAAGAGGACGGGGCTCAGAGATTGTGTTTGCCGCGCCGAGATGAAATTCGAGAGCAGTATCAAGGGTGGCAACAAAAAGAATCTTGCTATTCTTGCCACAGGGAGCGGAAAAACATATTTAGGGTGCCTTGCCAGCTACCGGCTCCTGAACTACACACCGATAGAAAGAGTGCTGTTCCTCGCAGATCGAAACAATCTGGCCAGGCAGGCATATTCTGAGTTCTGCCGATTTGATCGTACAGATGGGAGGAAAGAGCTGAGCACGCTATATAACATCAGCCGGCTGAAGAAGGATGAAGATCTTAAGGCCAATATCGTCATATCGACAATTCAGAAGTTATTTGCAGTCATGACCAGGCAACCGGTCACCGATACGAATGAGGATGCAGAAGACGAATGGAATGCAGAGCATGAAGAAAAAGATGCTGACGAGGTAATCCATCTCGGTGAGGATTTGGAGATTCCTCCGGACTATTTCCAATTCATCATCGTAGATGAGTGCCACCGTTCGATCTATGGAAGATGGAAATCTGTCCTCGACTACTTTTCTGATGCTATCATTTTGGGCCTGACCGCCACGCCCACGCCAGAGGCTTTGGCGTATTTCAACAATAATATCATCGAAAACTTCACCTATGAAGCGTCAGTAACTGAAGGCGTAAATGTGCCGCAACGAGTATACAGAATTAAAACAAAGGTTACAGAAGAAGGCGGAGAGCTGACACCGGGAACACTCGTGCGGGAACAGACAAAGGGTTCAGATAAGATAGAACGGATTCTCGTGGAACAGAGAACAGAATATGAAAAGTTCAATCTGGATAGGTCTGTTGTCAACACGAATCAGATCAGACTTGTTCTGGAAGCGTATAAAAAAGCGATCTGGGAAGACTTGTATCCGGAGCGGGAAGAAAACTGGGCGTACATTCCGAAAACCCTGATATTTGCAAAAGATGAAAACCATGCGACTAATATTGTTGAGATCGTAAAGGAGGTCTTTGGACCGGAATTTGAAAGCGGTGAGGTTCCAGAACACTTTGTGCAGAAGATTACTTACACCTGCGGTGATACAGATGGCCTGATCCGCGATATGCGAGAGGATAAAGACTTCCGGATTGCTGTTACGGTTACTCTTGTTGCCACAGGTACGGATATCCGACCGCTGGAAGTTGATCTTTTTATGAAAGACGTAATGTCTGAAGTGCTATATACGCAGATGAAGGGCCGCGCCTGCCGCACAATTGAAGATGATCAACTGCTGGAGGTAACTCCAAATGCGCAGAGTAAAGAGTGTTTTTATCTCGTCGATGCAGTTGGCGTTACCGAACATGAAAAGATCATTCCCGGCCCCTCGCCATCGGTTGAGGTGGAGAAAGTCCTTTCGCTGGAAGCTCTCTTGGAGCATTTGTCGCATCAGGATGTCGGGGATGAGAATCTGATGCTGCTCCATGGTTACTGTTCATCAATACATCGCCGATATGAGAATAACAACCTGTTCGGACGGCATCTTGACGCATTTATCTCCGACTATGGATTCTCTCCACGATCCTTGGCGGCTAAAATTCAGAATGCGATGGAGAAAAAGTTGCTCCCGCCTTTTGTCAGTCCATCGGGGGATAACACAGACCGTATGGAATTGATTGCATGTCTGATCAACAGTTTACCGGCAAGAAAAAAGCTTGTGGAAATGCATCACGGATATGTGGTTACGACAGATGAAGATCCGGATAACCTGATCTATTCTGGGTTCTCAATCGAAACCGCAGCAGAATTTATTCAGAATTTTGAGAAGTATATATTCGATCATAAGGATCAGATTGAGGCGCTCAGAATTATCTGGAATTCTGAAGCAAAGCTGATTACGCGGAAAATGCTCATTGAATTGCAGGACAGACTGCTTGCTGAGAGCAGGCAGTTTGGGATTGATCACATTTGGAAAAACTACAAGACCCTCGATGAATTCGGCAATGTAGATGAGTTGAATCCAAAATCCAATGCGGGGATCCTGACAAATCTCATTCAGATCGTCCGATATGCGTATGGGAAAAATGAAAGACTTAGCAGCCTGATCACCGGCTATTCGCGCGGCTTCAGCCTCTATTGCGGGCAGGTTCAGCGTGAGCTCTCTGCTGATCAGGTAGAGATCATGCGGCTTGTCGCGGAATATGTGGTATGCGAAGGTGCATTTTCACTGCCCGAACTGAACGCAATGGATACCGATCTTTGGCGACGCGGTGTGAAATCTTTTGGCGAACCGCAGTTTGAAAAAGAGATGATATCACTCTCAAAAATACTGTTGAAGGTGGCATAACATGGCAACGGAATCGGCTCTTACGAAAAAAGTCTGGCGTATTGCAAATGTGCTGGCGGCTTCTGGCGTAAGCTTTACGGATTACATTACGCAGCTTACCTATATTTTGTTCCTCAAGATGGATGATGAGAAAGAAAAATATGGTCTTGGCAGCTCCTTGCCGGAAGACTGCAAATGGAAGGATCTTGCTTCGCTGAGTGGAGAAGATCTCGTTGAGCAATATGAATATGCCCTGGAAGAGTTGTCGGAAGCAGATGGACTGATTGGCACAATTTTTACGAAGGCATCGAATAAGATCTATCAGCCGGCCATGTTAAAAAAAGTCTTTGACATGGTTTCCGAAGATGACTGGTATATGATGGAGGGCGATGTCAAAGGTGCGATCTATGAGGGAATCCTGGAGAAAAATGGGCAGGACAGAAAGAGCGGAGCAGGCCAGTATTTTACTCCACGTTCCTTAATCCAGGCAATCGTAGACGTCGTTGATCCAAAGATCAGCGAGACGGTTGCGGATCCCTGTTGCGGAACAGCCGGTTTTTTGTTGACTGCATATGAGCACATGCGTACGCAGTCCCGAGAAGTCGCAAAACAGGAGTTCTTGAAAAACAATGCTTTTTTCGGCGCGGATAACACATCTCTTGTTGTTACGCTTGCGTCCATGAACCTGTACCTGCATGATATCGGCGTTAACCGTAGTCCGATCACGTTTCAGGATTCTTTGCTTGATCAATCCGGGAAACTATATCAGGTAGTGATGACAAATCCCCCCTTCGGCACGAGACCGGAGGGAAGTGTGGATGTTTCGGCAAACAGGCCGGAGTTTATCAAGACGTCGGATAACCAGGTGAACTTTCTGCAGCACATCATGTCCATCGTAAAAACCGGCGGCCGCGTTGCAGTTGTCATGCCGGACAGCATTCTGACGGATGGCGGAGCAACAAAGAAAGTGCGAGAGAAGCTTATGAAGAACTATAATCTTCATACCATTCTTCGGCTGCCTACGGGCATCTTCTATGCCAACGGGGTCAAAACAAATGTGTTGTTCTTCGATAAAGGTACGCCAACGAAGGATATCTGGGTTTATGACTATCGAACCGGTATTAAGCACACAATGGCATCTAATCCCATGAAGAGAGCCGATCTTCAGGAATTTGTGGATTGCTACTGCTCTGGCCACATAGAGGACCGCCGCGAGACCTACGATGCCGAGACGAATCCGAACGGCAGATGGCGCCGCTTCTCTGAGGAAGAGGTCAAAGCACGCGAGGATCTGAACTTCAAGTGGCTGGACTTCACGGAAGAGGATACCCGTACCGTGGCGGAGATCCTGTCTGAGATGCAGGATGAGTCCGACGGCATCGCCGCCGCCGTTGCGCAGCTGAAGGACCTCCTGGGAGGGCTCGAGTTGTGATTGATACACAGAGCATTCGGACCAAAATTCTCGATCTTGCCATGCGTGGCCGACTGACCGAACAGCTGCCGGAAGACGGCACCGCGGAGGAACTGTATCAGCAGATCCAGGTGGAAAAGCAGGCCCTCATCAAGGCCGGGAAGATCAAAAAAGAAAAGCCCCTGCCGGAGATCACGGAAGGGGAGAAGCCCTTTGAGATTCCGGAGAGCTGGAAGTGGGTTTATTTAGGGGAACTCTTTCAGCATAATACAGGAAAAGCGCTCAATGCCAGTGACAGACAGGGCGAGCTTTTGGAATATATAACGACATCAAATCTTTATTGGGATCGTTTTGAGCTTGATGACCTGAAGCAAATGCCTTTTACAGAAAGTGAAATAGAGAAATGCACAGTTAAAAAAGGCGATCTTCTTGTTTGTGAGGGTGGTGATATTGGTCGCTCTGCTATCTGGCCATTTGATTATGAGATGCGGATACAGAACCATATTCACCGGCTTAGAAGATACAGTAGTGGTATTTATACGGAGTTCTATTATTATCTTCTCTGGTTATATAAGCAAACTGGAAGAATTAACGGAATTGAAATAGGACTGCAAGGGTTCTCATCTAAGCGAGTTCATTCCCTGATCGTGCCACTTGCTCCTTATGCTGAAGCCATCCGAGTTGCCGAAACAATTAAAAAGGCCTTTTCTACTCTAGATACCATCGATGAGCTCCAAACGAAGTATGCCGATAATCTCACCGTGTTGAAAAGCAAGCTGATTGATGCCGCCATTCAGGGCAAGCTGACCGAGCAGCTACCGGAAGACGGCACGGCGGAAGAACTGTATCAACAGATCCAGGAAGAAAAGCAGGCTCTCATCAAGGCAGGGAAGATCAAAAAAGAAAAGCCTCTGCCGGAGATCACGGAGAGTGAAATTCCGTTTGAAATTCCGGCAAATTGGAAGTGGTGCCGTATAGGTGACATTGTGAGTTTTAATCCTAGGCATATGGCTTTGGATGATGGTCTGCCAGTATCATTCATTCCAATGCCAAGAGTACTTGAAGGGTATAATAATCGGCATTCATCTGAAGAGAGAGTGTGGAAAGATGTTAAAACAGGATATTCGAATTTTTGTGATGGGGATGTTGGTGTAGCGAAAATAACGCCATGTTTTCAGAATCGTAAATCAGTTGTGTTCCGTAATTTGCTGAATGGCGTTGGTGCTGGAACGACGGAATTCACTGTAATGCGACCAATTGGATCACTTGTTCATCCAGATTATTTGCTATGGTTTTGCAAATCTGATGGTTTTATAAAAAAAGGGGTCGAATCATTTAATGGTAGTGTGGGGCAGGCAAGAGTTGATAAAGATTATATGAAAATGTGCTTGTTGCCCCTCCCACCGCAAGCGGAGCAGAAGCGCATTGTCGCCCGGTTGGATCAGGCGCTTGCAATGATTGAAGTTTGAAGAAAAATATCCTTGCTGAGGCTTTTATAGTATGAACAAGATCGATAAAACCGATACCCTGACAAAGATTCTGTCGAATCGGCGCTATACTGTCGATGTTTTCCAGCGCGAGTACCGCTGGGGCCGGAAACAGATTGAGCAGATGATTTCTGACTTCACTGATACCTTTCTGGAGTATTATGATCCGAATAATCATGATACGCCCCAGGATGTCGAGAATTATGGCTTTTACTATATGGGCTGTATCATCTGCACCGGCGGATCCCCGATTAAGATCATTGATGGCCAGCAGCGCCTGACATCACTGACCCTTCTCCTGATTTATCTCAATAACCTGCAAAACGATCAGGCAAAGCTTGGGTTTAATACCGTTGACTTTGGCAATATGATCTATCATGTCCATTTCGGGAAGAAGAGCTATAATGTGGATGTCGATGATCGCCATGACTGTCTGGACGCTCTGATCAACAATGATCTGACCTACCAGCCGGACAACGAGAGCGCCCGGAATATGATGGATCGGTATAAGGATATTGCGGATCTGTTCCCGGATGAGCTCAAAGGGGAAGCCCTTGAGTATTTTATCTACTGGCTGATAGAAAAAGTTCTGCTTCTGGAACTGGATACCCCGTCTGAGGATGAAGCCCATACGATCTTTCTGACCATGAATGACCGTGGTTTGAGCCTGAACAGTGCTGAGATGATGAAGGCTTACATCATGCAGCAGATTGTTGAGGCGGACCGTTATGAAGTCAATCACAGGTGGCAGGATAACATCAATCGGATCAAGAGCGCTTCTTCCTATGATACGAGCGGTTCTGTGAATACCGAGGATGTGGAGTTCATCTCCACCTGGCTCCGTGCCAACTATGCGGACACGCTCCGTGAAGGTAAGCGCGGTGCCAATGATGAGGACTTTGAACTGCTGGGCGAGAAGTTTCATACCTGGGTACGCAGCAATGCCAAATCCAAGATGGGCCTCAATAAGTCCACCGATTATAAAGCCCTGGTCATGACTGAGATGTCCAGGGTGACGGATCTTTATTTGAAGCTCAAGGAATACGGTTCCCATTTGACCACCGGCTTTGAAGAAGTTTTCTATAATGCTGACCGGGATCTGAATTATCAGACCTTGCTGATCATCTCCGCAGTGCGCAGCGATGATTCTGATGAAGATGTGAAACGCAAGATTCAGATGGTGTCGAAGTTTGTCGATATCTTTGCTTCTGTCCGCATCTTTAATTTCAAGAAGGTCAACTGGAATACGAATAAGTATTCTCTGTTTCGTGTGATGAAGGATATCCGGGATCAGGATTGCAGAACTGTCGGCATGGTGCTGGTCAGGGCACTGCGCCGGATGGATGTCAGCATTGATGCCATTACCCAGTTCAGCCTGAATCAGTTCTCCGGCAGGTATATGCTGCACATCCTGGCGCGCTTCACTTCCTATGTGAATGTCAGGATGGGGAATCCTTCTCAGTTTGATATTTACGTGGATCGGGAGCGGAAGGGAAACACATACGATATCGAGCATATTCTCCCGAACGACTTCGACAGCTACAGTGAAGATTTCGCGGATGTCGCTGATTTTCAGGCAAGCAGACAGATGATAGGGAATCTGCTGATCCTGACACGCGATAAGAACCGCGCCTATCAGGATATGAAGTATCAGGACAAAGTTGTGAAGTATTCTGGGGATAATGTCCTTGCACAGGCTCTGTATGATACGGCGTATAAGTGCAATCCACACTTTCTGAATGTCGCAAAAGAATACGGGTTCCAGCCTATTCCGAAGTTTACAAAAGAAAGCATAGCGGAACGCGCCAATAGTTATCTGCAGATGGCAGCAGATATCTGGGATCCGAATATGATCAAGGAGATTGCGGGCGGGTGGCCGGAGGAACAGGAGAAGAGTTTCTTTAAGCCTGAGAAATCCCGTGAGTTTACGGTAGAGTATTACAAAAGAAGCTGGACAGATGCTTTGCAGTATGGCTTCCTTTCATCCAGAAACAAGGGAACCGGACGGATGTTGTCAAATGTCCAGGAAGGTGATATCGTCTATTGCCATATAGCGGGTTGCGGATTCGTCGGAATCGGCGTATGTACTGCCGCTGCGGTTCCTATTACGGAGTTTATTGTTACGGTAAATGGCGTGGAAACTCCTGTTGCAGATGCGCCGTGGCAGGGGCAGGAGCGAAACTTCCAACTGAACCCGGATGAGATTTTTATCAGAGTAGATTGGAAGAGTGCGGTTGAAAATCTGGAGGACGGCTATTGGGAAAAGGGCATGACATCCATACCGTTGGTTGCGTATCAGCTGTCAGATCAGACCACTCATAAAAAAGTCCGGGAGCATTTCGGATATAAGAATTAGATTCCGTATTCGAAGTGAATCTAAATTTATGAAAGGAAAGACGAAATGAAGAAAAACCTTGGAAGCATGCCGGCGCTGTTCCCGATGCCGGTGGTAGTGGTCGCGGCATATGACGAAAATGGAAAACCGAATGCCATGACGGCCGCTTGGGCGCAGATCACGGATATGGACAAAATCGCCCTGTTTGTCGACCCGGAACACAAAACGATGAAGAATATTCTCGCCACAAAGGCGTTCACGGTTGCAACGGCGGATTTAGCGCACATGGCTGAGGCGGATTTCATTGGAATCGCCAGTGGAAACCAGATGGAGGATAAGTTCGCAAAGTCCGGCTTGCACGAGACGAAGAGCGAATTTGTGAATGCACCGGTGATTGCGGAGTTTCCGGTCAGTTTGGACTGCGAGCTGGTCGATGTGATCGACACCGAACATGTATACGCCATGGTCGGGAAGATCGTCAACGCCAGTGTGGAAGAAAGAGTGATCGGTGATGATGGGAAAGTGGAGCCGGGGAAAATCCAGGCGTTGATCTTCGACCAGTTCCGCAACGGTTATTATGTTGTCGGCGAGAAGGTCGGCCAGGGCTGGAACGCGGGGAAAGAATTGGTGAAGAAGGCGAAGGGAAAATAAAAAAACAAATGGCCTCCGTCGCCTGCTGATGGAAAACATGAATTATCTGAGACAACCATGCCCCGGGAGCATAACAACTCCTGGGGCATGGTATTAAGCCCGGAACACGGTATGAACAGAAACGCCTGCAAGATTTCTACTCTGGGAAAAATCTGGGAAGAAAAAAATTTCTGCCTGTGCTATGCTGGTTTCAGATCACGAACCGGGAGAGAATATGATGCAGTAATACATCACCGCCCGCAACTGCTGAGCAGAACTGGTGTCCTGACGGCCTGGTATGCCGGCGTTTATTACCCGGGACTGGAGGATGAGATTTATAAGACGACGAGACCGGAGATCACAGGAAACAGTCAGGAGAAACTCTGCAAAAGGATTATAAAAGACTATACTATAGCCGCATGAATCATTGAAGGTCTTCTCAGCTTCTGAACAAGAAATACTGCCGGCGTGAATACCGGCAGTAAGTTAGTCAAGCGAGTAACCACCCCGAAGGATGGGCACCCAGTCTCTTTTTCCGTAGAGGAAACGGATAATGTGTATGATTTGTTTTTCATCATCTATGACGTAAAAAGCCAGATTATTCTTTATGGTTGTGAACCGGATTCCCCAAGAGTTCAGGACAGGATCATCAGCAAGCTCAAACTGCTCCGGAAAATCGGCGAGAGCATTGATTTGTGTTTCAATCTCATCCAGCAAGGCGTCAGCAGCGATGGGATTCTGGAGAGAGAATTCAATGTAATCCGCCTCAGAAATATCCTGCTCCGCCGTCCGGGTAATGTGGATGTTGTAGCTCATCTTTGCCTTTTCGCACGGATGTCAGCTATGGCTTCAGGGAAGGGACGCGTTTTTCCTTCGCGGACTTCCTGCAGCCCGTCCTGAAGAAGCCCGTACAGCTCGAATCTGCCCACCAGCTTTTCATAGGTTTCTATGCTCATGACGGCGAGATCCCCTTTCCCGTTTTTCGTAATGAAAACAGGTTCGGAGTATTGATGGCAGAAAGAAGAAATATCGTTGTAATTGTTTCGCAGGTCTGCGCTGGATCGAATATTCGGCATGGGAAACCCTCCTGTCAGAAGATAGGAAAATTATACCAGAATTTCTTTATATCGTCAAGGAGCGCATGATGGATATTCAAGTTTCGGAAAAGAGAAAGTTCCTGGAACGCACCAGGGAATATGTCCTCTATGACATTTTGAAACAGGAGGACATCCGATGGCTGTTTGTTTACATTTCGAGAAAAACAGGTACGCTAATGATTCTGGGATCTTTTACAGAGGATTCAAGAAAATCCTTATCACCAGTCAGAAAAAGATCAGCTCCAGCGTTAAGCGCAGCGCGTAAAATGGGACGGTCTTTTATTACATAATCACAAACGACAGGCTGATTTTGACGTGTTCTAAAGAGAATCACCCGGCATGAAAGATCATAACCGGGTGACACTGCATTATTTGAAGGAAAGGATCGACGCTTCATACATCGCAATTTTTTCATCTTTTGTGATGATCGTCAATCCATTGTAAATAGCCTGAGCAATAAGAATACGGTCAAAGGGATCGTTATGATGGAAAGGCAATGACTTCATAATGTCCATTTGAGGAATCGAGAAGTTGAGGATCTTAAAGTCCTTCTTCTCGCACATTTCACCAAGGAAAGAAATGGAAGTCTCAAATTCCAGTTTCTTTATGGACTGCTTAATCGCAATCTCCCAGAGTGTTGCCATGCTGACATGAACTTCATCAGCATCACTGATGATATCTTTAACATTCTGAGGAAGCCTCGGATCATCAAAGATGTACCAAAGAAAAGTATGGGTATCCAGTAAAAACATCACATATACTCCGCAAAGCAGTCCGGTGTTTCATCAAAATCATCTGCCATCCATAAGTTACCAGGCATTCCGCCAGGAGTTCTTCTATGTTTCTGAGATGATGTTTCAGCAGTTTCCCTTCGGTTCTGAGCTTCGGATTTCAAAAAACGGGCAAATGTAAGTAATTGCATGACTTGATCTTCAGTCATGCTTTCAGCTTCTTTAACCAGCATATCAAAAGCCATAGGAAGGCCTCCTTTCATTTCTACTTTGTATTTATTCTACTCTACAATGGAGGGAATAGCAAGTCAAAAGTATTAATTTTCAGAAGGGAGATAAGCACATATAGCCAATAGAATCCATTCCGCAATCTGGCTGCTGATCGAGAGCATGATGGAAAGAGAGCAGGTCGGTTTTTGTTGTATGCAAGCGAGACCTGTGATAGAATTGGCGCAGACCAAATATGGAATCTGGAGGATGGATTGTATGACGGATGTGTATCAGTTTGTGGATGAGATCTTCAGGGATTACGGACGGTATTCAGATAACTTCGAAGAAGATCAGATGCTTCCGTCCAAAGAATCCCTGCTGGAAGTTTGCCGTGTTTTGCTGAATGCAAGCTGTCTGCCGGAAGAGGGGCGTTATTCCACCTTTCGTGTTTGCTTTATCTCGCCGGATTCTGAGTATCTGGATTCCTATATCTATTCACGCGTGTATCTTTTTTCCGATCCAATCGAACTCACCACAGGGAAACTGCATAAACTGTCCCCGGCGCTGAATGCGGAAATCAGCTGTCTGATGCTGGATGTGACGAAAAAACCATACAGCATGATCGGGATTCTGTCGGCACATACCTCTCTTTTTGAAAACCTGATGACGTTCAGTTCCGGTGGGACTCGAATGCCAAAAATACCGAATATTATGGTCAGGAGGCCGGGCAAGCTTGAGTTTTGCTGCGGAGAAACGCCGCTGGTTTGCTACACGGCAGGAGAAGTGACTCATTTCCGGACCAATACGTTCACATCAACTCTTGTGGCGGATCAGCTTCGGAACGGCTCATCGATTGAGGAGAGGGACCGCCTTTTGTTTCTATATAAGATTATGAACCTGATCCATTCCTATGGCTGCGGGGGCCACGTGTTTATTGTTCCAAACGATATGCCACTGCCGGAGATTGTCGATGTGAAATATAAACTCCCGGCGCTTTTTTGGGGTGAAGGCAAGGAGGAACATCTGAAAAAAGAAACTGTAAGAAAAAAGGATATATCGGTTTATGCTGATATTGTTGCCCGACTTTCCTGTGTTGACGGAGGTGTCGTAATCAACAAGAATCTGGATCTGATCGGTTTTGGAGCGCAGGCCATTGCGGACCTCACCAATATCTCGCCGCCCAGAATGTGCTTTGTGACCAGTGATGATCAAATTGATACAGAAAAGAGATTCAATGACAACGGGATGCGCCACAGGGCCTGTTACAGATTCTGTGAGCTTGTCGACAATTCCGTTGCACTGATCTTTTCCCAGGACGGCTCGATCAAGGCCTGTACGAAGGCGGAAGGAGAGGTCGTGGTCTACCAGGATGTCTCGATCCCCATGATCTGATGCAGGACGAAATGCACGGGGGACGGTTCTCTGTGCATCGCCATTTTGTTATACAATGCGGATTTCTAAGCGCTTTCCAAGGCCGTTTGCGATTCGCTTCATCGTTTTCAGAGATGGATTTGCATTGCCGTTTTCGATTCTACTGATATCTGCACGATCAATTCCGGTCAGATCAGCAAGGCCCTGCTGAGAGAGTGACAGTTCCTCACGACAGACAATCAGATCGTGGATAAACTGATATTCCGGCTCCAATGCGTCATATTCCGTTTTTACTTCAGGATCTTGAAGATGTTTTTCTTTCAGCTCTTTATAGTTCATTTTCCATACCTCCTCAACCAGTCCGCACGATACTCTTTCGCTTTCATCTTAGGTGGGAGATCGGCAAGAAAATCATCAAAAGGACATTCACGGTTTTCCTTTTCATAAGCTTCAATTTGAAAGGCCATTTCTTTTCTCCTTTAGGGTCTGAAACAATTATAGTGGGATATATCCCACATGTCAATAGCTTTTTTATACATTATACTTGATTTGCGTGTGCATGTCTGGCGGAAAGCAGGAAAACAGGGAGAGGGAATTGATCATGCGGATCCGGAATGACAGTGATCCTTATCTATCCATTGAGCTGACAGAGCACGCAGCGTATAAGAAATTCCCGGAATCCTTGCTGTGGATAGTCTCACAGATGAGGGTTCCGGGAGTTTTTTTGCTCACAGCAAATACTCATACATGGAAAAAGGTGTTGTGCCGGCCGATAGATATGAGGATCGCGGTCTGCTGTTTATCTGACGCTATATTTCATAGGAATCAGTACTCTGCCGACAGTCCACGACGGCATCCAAATACACAATACGGTTGTTGGTATCAATCATAAAGAGAGCTTTATACCATCTGGCAAATATCGCTTTATGATACAGATCTTCCGGGAGATTCGGATCGGTATCCGAGGGAAACTGAAGAGGGTTCTCTTCCAGGTCATCCAGTACCCGGGCATATTCATCACGGAAACGTCTGGCAGCGGGAATGCTGACGCGGGTGATAAACTCGACCTGGGTCAGAAGCTGACGATCAACCCGGCTTGCAACAATGACTCTATATCCTGCCATCAGCCTGCTTACTCCTCAGCCGCAGCGATGATCTGATCCATATCAGACAAAACATCACGGGCGTCCCTGCCCTGATACCCGCTGGCGCGCTCGGTCTGGGCATGCAGCAGATCCGCATAGACAGACTGCTCTGTGCTGAGAGAAAGGCTCAGAGGGACTGCTCTGTCCCGGACGATCTGGTGAAGGAACATATTGATGGTTCCGTTCATAGTCATGCCGAGCTGGGAAAGGACTGCTTCTGCCTGCGCTTTCAGTTCGGAGTCGGTACGGATACTCATATTAACAGTTGCCATAAAATCACCTCGGGAATAGGATACCGCAAATGGCGTGCAATGTCAATACAATTGCAAATGCACAGGGGACGGTTCTCTGTGTTGCAAACTACCAATCTGATCCGTTAATTGAGAGTAGTTTGGTCCTTGAGATGACAGGACAGGATGAGTTTTATCGATATCATCATCTTAATAATGATGATCACTGTCTTGACATAGAAACAAGTGAAAGAAAACGGCTTACCGATGCAGCTGCAAGACAGATTATGGCAGAAGAATACCTCTGTAGAAATGCATCCGAATTCCAGAGCGCCGGAAAAGAAACCCAGGAAGCAATTATTCGAACACTTCTGGAATTCGGTGGTTCTCTACGTCAGATCAGCCGTCTGACCGGAGCAACAATCGGGATAATCAGAAAACACTATTAACACAGAGGAGTGTCAACCCTGCATATGGAAAGGAAATAAACTGTTTTCCGGCTGCCTTTAAAAGCAATCTTGAATTCTTCATATATTCCGTGTACAATACAATGCAAGAGGTGAAACAGATGACCGACGTTTTCAACGTGCACGAGTCCGAACAGGAACGCAAAGCCCGTGAACGCCAGGGAGATCTGGCCCGTCTCCGCGGCCTTCGTCCAATCGATGACGACTTTATGCGTTGTCTATTCCGCGACAATATTCCTCTTGCCCAGTTTGTACTGCGGATTCTCACCCGGATTGATGATCTCGTAGTAACAGAGCTGGAAACCCAGAAAGATCTCAAGCGGCTTGTCGGTGCACGATCCCTGTGCCTCGACTGCTATGCAACAGACTCGTCCGGGAAGAAATATGATCTGGAGATCCAGCGGTCCGGTGCCGGCGCGGGTGCTCACCGTGCGAGATATCATTCCGGGGCCATGGATATTGAGAACCTGGATGCAGGGCAGGATTTTGAAGAACTCCCGGACAGCTATACCATCTTCATCACCGAGCATGATGTCCTTGGGAAAGGGCTTCCCTTCTATAGCGTTGAACGCATTACCCTCCAAACCGGGCAGCCTTTTAATGATGGATCCCATATTCTCTACATCAACGGCGCATATCGGGATGAATCAGAACTTGGCAAACTCATGCACGACTATTCATGCAGTGATCCAGGCCGGATGAACTTTCCCCTGATGGAAGAAACAACAAGGTATTACAAAGAAACGCAGGAAGGGATGGAATACATGTGCAAGGCTTTTGAAGAAGTAAGAAATGAAGGCTATGCCAGGGGTATGCAGCAGGGCATGCAGCAGGGTGCTGAACAGAAAGAAATGACCAATATCAAAACCCTGATGGAGACGATGAACTGGAATCCTCTTCAGGCGATGAATGCGCTGAAAATCCCGGAGGATGAGCAGGAAAAATACGAACAGCTCCTCAAGCAATAAAAATCGCGCAATAACCATGGCCGCCCGTAAGTCAATGTCATTATCTTATTGACATTGACTTACGGGCGGTCATTTTTATACTAGGCAGGCAAGAAATTCCACCGATGTCAATTGCGTGGGTATATGTACGCAGAACTGTCACCATTGCGCGGTCTCCTTGTGCACTTAAGACATGTCCTTTAAGGGATCTAGTCCATTTCATACTCGTTTGCACAGAGAACCGTCCCCTGTGCATCCAGGGAAAGAAATACAATCAGTGGACAGGGAAACCGGAAAGTGATACACTTGCTTTAAGGCAGCTGCCACAAACATACGATACGAAATTGGAGGAAATGTAAAAATGTCAAAGAAAGTCGGAATTCCGGTAATGATTCTTGCCCTGCTGGCGATCTGCCTGTCCGTGATCAGCCTGACAACATCGGCTGCGAATACGAAGCGGATCGAGAAAATGAGTGATGCCGATATCCAGTACGTCATGTACGTCGGAACCAACGATAAAGACACCGATGAACCCGTATGCACGCCGGAGGAGGCAAAAGAGAGAGCAGCGGATATCCTTGTGCGGCACTTCGGCGGATATACCATTCAGGAGGCCTACGGCGGCTGGGAAGATAACGGAGTCAGATACCGGGAATACAGCCTGGTCGTATACCTGAGTGATACAGACATCGACAGCGTTCATGCGGCTGCAGATGATTTTATCAAGGAGTTTAACCAGTCCACGATCCTGATCCAGTCGAATCAGACCAGAACCGAGTTTTACAGCTGAGAAGATCCATATTGGCCGCCGAGTATCGTTTTGCTCCTTGGTCATATTATCCAAGCATGTCTCTGTACAGTGTGACGAAAATACGGTTTCACGTTGACACCGATCATGCCGCTATGCTATTCTGAATTCGGGCAATATTGATCAAAAAATATGTAGAAAGGTGGACGAATTCATGAAGAAAGGCATTTCGCTTGTGCTCGTCATGTTCCTGATCATGGGCCTGGGTTGTGCGGCTTTCGCCGATGGGGCGCTGGATGTTGTCGGAACGGTAGAGGGACAGATCTATACGAGTAAGACTTTACGCCTGAAAGCTGAGTTCCCGGAGGATTGGATCCTTCTGAGCGATGAGCAGATTGCGGCAGAGATGGAGTTCCCTGAGGGCTACAATACCCGTGAGGGTCTGGCAAAGCTTCTGGAGGAGTATTACGGCACCTGCGGCCTGTCCGCGGAATCGACGGACGGAAGCAGAGCGAACCTCAACCTCATGATTCAGGATACCTTCTCCCCGGACATCCTCAGCGAGCAGGATTTTTATGACGTATCCGTAGAAGCGCTTCCGGAGACACTGACCGCGCAGGGGTATCAGAATGTCACCGTCAGCCAGGGCGAGTTCATCCTGAAAGACGCGGAAGGCAAGCCTGCCGGGACACACGTTATGGCTGTGGTCAGCGCCGAGATCGGGGACATCACGCTCTGTGAATATACCGTCTTTATCAAAGAAGACCACTATGTCGGCATCCTGAACCTGATTGCCCCGTCGGCTGAGACGGCCGATCAGATGCTCGGTTTCTTCTCCGCGTATTCTGCGTGAGCCCTGACGACGGATTGCAGGGGCAGAAGTCAATACGGCGGGCAGCTTCATCGCTGACGATGAGGCTGCCCGCCGGGCTTTTGGATGATAAATGCAGGGCGGGGCCGAGGACTGCCGGAACTTATCCTTCCGCAGCTGCCTCAAAGGCCTGTTCCGGAGAGACCTTTATTACCGGCTGAACAATCCGGTGCGAGCGACGGTTTTTTTGTTTTCCGGTATTGTGGACAGTGAGAATTTATGCTAAAATAAATTACTATTACGCCTGTTTTGTACGAGAAACAAGTTCCAAAGGAAAGGGATGCATCCGTAATGAACAACAACGATCTTCCAATGATGGATAACCTTGACAGCAAGCTGACGCATCAGAATTTCATGCAGGTTGTATACCAGGTGAACAACATTGCCTGTCTTCTGGAACAGAAAGATGACGGCAGCATTTCCGCGGAATATGTCACGCCGTCCTTTGTACGGATGATGGAGTGTGACACCCAGGAGGAAGCCCTGGAGCTGATGGATGGCGAAAACCTGTTTACAAACGCCTTTGAGGAGGATCGAAAGCTCGCGCTGGAAGCCGGCATGAACGGACATCTCGCCAAACCCTATGATATCCCCAAGATGATGGAGGTTCTTCGTGAACTGCTGATGTGATCCTTGACGGAACGATCCTGCGCCGCCGGGGACAGAGGCCCGACAGCAGGCGGAAAAGCGAAAAAAACAAAACATCCCGACCACCGGTGAAACGCGGTGGTCGGGATGCTCATTTCTGTAAAGCGGGGTCGGAGTGCAGATCGGTTTGCGATCACCGTGCTGCCGATGGCGGCAGGATGCCGGCGGCGCCTCTTCAGGCAATGACAAATGCCTTCAGCGCGGTGCAGATCTCCTCGGCGCGCGCATCGTCCGCATGAATCCGCAGCAGCAGCGGGTGAGAGCAGTCCAGACTGAAAATGCCCATCACCGATTTTCCGCTGACCCGTGTGAACTCATCATCCTGGGGCATCAGGTCCAGCTTCTCGGGAAATTTGGATGTGACAGCAACGAAGCTTTGGATTTCCTCCATGCTGTGAAGAAAAACTTTGACTTCTTTCATGGTTATTCCTCCTCGTATCATGTGTTAAATTGGCGTTAAAAAAGAACTAACCACATTGTAGCAGAGAAATCCGTTTTTCGCAACTGTAAATACGCTCAATGTCCGCCGATTCTGGGCTCGTGGTATTCCAGCTCACCGTCAAAGCGGATCTTTTCCGGCGGCAGCTCCAGCAGCTCCGGATGATCCAGATACCGCTTCATATCCGAGAAAAAGCGGCCGTAGTGCGCGCCCGAGCAGACTCTCTCGTCCGCCGTGATGCCGATCGGCAGGGTGCGCTTCATGCGGGTCTCGCCGTTTTCCACGACGGCGACCTTCTCCGGCGTACCCATCCCGAAAAACAGCCCGACGTCGCCCCAGTTATAGAGGTGGTGGTTCACGTCGTGCAGCCCGATGGACGCGGTATTGGTGATATACATGCCGACATAGAAGGGGAGCTCCTCCATCAGGATGCCCGGCGCAAGCCCGTAGCGGTCCAGCGCTTTCACCAGACCGACGATCACGGTGGCGAGACCCGGTACGGCAAAAAGAAATGCGAGCAGCCTGTCCACAAAGCCGGCCGGCTGGTCGCCCCGGTTTGCCGCAACGGCGGCCGTCATGCGGTCGCGGACGTCATAGATCGTGTCCGTCAGATCGAACTTGATCTTCACCACGGCCTCGCCGTCATCCGGGTTGGCGGGGTTTTTCAGGATCGTGAAAGCGGCCGAGCAGTTGTTCCTTGCAAACAGCTGCTTGTTCATGATAAACCGGTTGACCTCCGGGTGCTGGCTGACCGCGCGGACATAGGCCGCCACGACGATCTGCATGTAAGAGATCTGTTCGTTCTTCTCCGCCTTCTGCCGACGGATGTAACGGGACATGGCCTCCAGATCCGCCCGGTGCTTCAGAAACACCTGTGCGTCGCAGCGCATCGGCATGACATACGGCGTAATTCGCATCACAGGATCGATGCCCTTGACGCGTCTTCCATCCGGTCTTCTCCCAAACATCGTCTTCCTCCTCCTCGCATGCAGGTCGCTGGTATCATCTGCTGTTATCGGGAGTATTATAACGGATGATCCGCGATAAGAAAAGCCTTTTTCGAAATTCTTAAGATTTTTGAACTATTTTTTCACGATGATCAGCAGGCGGAAAAGATGAGCGACAAGGGCATGAGAATGCCGCGGAAAAGGGGTGCACTGCATGATTGTATTGCGTTTGCGCCTGTGGTAAAATAAAGTATCACGAGAGATCATGCCGTTACTTCGGGACAGACCCGGGATCGAACCGGGAACGAATTCGGGAAAGGAGCAGGACAATGAAACCAGGATTGAAATCTGTCACGGCGCTGCTTTGTGTACTGATGCTGCTCGGCACAGCCGCACCCGCGTTTGCGGAGCATGCCGTCATTATCCAGGAACCCGCCGCGACAGCCGCACCGCCATACGCCACGGCGGCTCCGGCCGCGACAACTGCCCCCGCGGGTTCCGGCGCGGTGATTCTCACGCCTGCAACGCTCATCCCGGCTGCCACACCGGTACCGACGGCAAATCCCGTTCCGGTCCAGACCTGCGCCCCGCAGGCTGCCGCCGCCCCGGCCTCTTCCGCACCGTTTGACGGCTATGCGCTTGTCCGCAGCACCGGTGACGCCGGGATAATCACGCTTCCGAAGCAGAGCTGTTATCTCTCCGCGCCGGAGATGATGTATGTCAGGGCCGGCGGGAAGAACAGCAACTACTCCTATCTCACGCCGTGGAAAGACAAAAAGAACCTCGGCCCCTACCCGTACCACGGGATGCGCGTGACGGTGGTGGCCAGAATGGATGGATATTCCTGTATCGTCTTCCATGATCACCTGAACAGGCTCCATGCCTCCTGGGTCGACTCCCGCGGGCTCTGCCATGAATACCCCGGTGTCGAGCAGACCATGGGTGAGAGGCGCTACTTCACCGGTTATGATATCGCGGATCCGGAGGTCACCTGGTCCAGAGACAGCTTTACCGGCTCGAAGCAGAAGTATACCATTCTCAGCCAGGCTCAGCGCGGCGTTACCCAGTTTACCCTGGACTATCATGTGATTGCCCGCAACGGTGCTCAGACCCAGGCCGTCCTGGGGGACCGCCGTCTTTACATCCATGACGGAACAGGCTGGACGGAGCTGGGCACCTTTGCTTATCCGGAGATTGACGCGACCCACGTCGTTGTGAATCTCTCCGTACCGACGAATCTGGTGGCCGTGGCGACCACAGCCGACTGTGACGCTCCCGACACCTTCCGGTTCCGCCAGACTGTCCTGGATGTCGTCGTGCAACAGGAGGGCGCTGCTGCGGGCTATGGAAAATAAGTATTTTACGACCGCGTCCGTCGTCTCTTCGGACCGCGTCCTGTATACGCCCTCATCGTTTGCACGCTCGGCGCTGCTGTATCTGCAGGAGATCGGAACGCTGCAGGCGCTCCGCGCGCATACATCCAGCCGGCAGGGGCTGCAGTCCTGCCTGTTTTTTACGGTATCCGCCGGAGAGGGGAGCCTCTCCTATGACGGCAGAGAGTACGGACTGAAACCCGGCGACTGCGTCTTCATTGACTGCCGGAAACCGTACAGTCACACGACGGGGGAGAATCTGTGGACGCTGCGCTGGTGCCACTTCTACGGACCCACGGTTTCCAATATCTATGAGAAGTATGTGGAGCGCGGCGGGAGACCGGTCTTCCGCCCACCGGAGATTTCGCCCTTTCTGGAGGTCCTGGACGGACTGTACGGTCTTGCGTCCGGCTCCGACTTTATCCGGGACATGCGGATCAATGAGGCGCTGAACAGACTCTGCACCCTGGTGATGGCCGAATCCTGGCATCCGGAGGAATCGCCCAGGGCGGTGAAAAAGCGGAGCGTCCTGGACGTAAAAGACTATCTGGATCGGGATTACCGCTCCAGGATTACGCTGGAGGAACTGAGCGCCCGCTTCTTTATCGACAAGTACTATCTGGTGAAGGTTTTCAAGGAACAGTTCGGATGTTCCATCAATACCTATCTGCTCGATCTGCGCATCACAAGAGCCAAGCAGCTGCTCCGCTTCTCGGACCGCTCCCTGGAAGAGATCGGCGAGGAGTGCGGACTCGGTTCGCCCCAGTATTTTTCCCGGCAGTTTAAGAAAGTGGAGGGCATCTCGCCCTCCAGGTACAGAAGCCAGTGGTGACACCGGCTTCTTTTGCTTCAAAAACCAATATTGTGCAAATGAAAGCCAAGATCGTGGATTCAATTTCTGCGGCTTTTCCGTTAAAATGCCCCCTGTGATGAATTCTGCTGCTTGCAGCATGGGAGGCAAATATGAAGAAAGCATTGATCACCGGCATCACCGGACAGGACGGTTCCTATCTGGCGGAGTTTTTACTGGAGAAGGGTTATGAGGTGCACGGCATCCATCGCCGCAGCAGCATTTCCAACATGGGGCGGATTGAGCATCTGCTGGGAAAGATCACGCTGCATGACGGCGATCTGAGTGACAGCTCCTCTCTGATTCGGATTATCGGTCTGACCCGGCCGGATGAGATTTACAATCTGGCCGCGCAGAGCCATGTGCAGGTCAGCTTTGACGTGCCTGAGTACAGCGGTGATGTGGACGCCCTCGGTGTTCTGAGAATCCTGGAAGCCGTTCGAATCCTCGGCCTCACGAAGGAGACCAGGGTATACCAGGCCTCGACCTCCGAACTCTTCGGCAAGGTGGAAGAGGTTCCCCAGCGTGAGACCACGCCCTTCCATCCCTATTCCCCCTATGCGGTTGCAAAGCAGTACGGTTTCTGGATCACGAAGGAGTACCGCGAGGCCTACGGCATGTTTGCCGCCAACGGCATTCTGTTCAATCACGAATCCGAGCGCCGCGGAGAGAATTTCGTGACCAGGAAGATCACCCTGGCCGCCGGACGCATTGCGGAGGGACTTCAGGACCACCTGGAGCTCGGCAACATGGACAGCCTGCGCGACTGGGGCTATGCAAAGGATTATGTGGAGTGCATGTGGCTGATCCTGCAGCAGGAGAAGGCGGACGATTTCGTGATTGCCACCGGGGAACAGCATACCGTGCGTGATTTCACGGAAAAAGCCTTTGCCGCCAATGGCATGACCGTCCGCTGGGAGGGAAGCGGCCTGGAGGAGAAGGGCTATGACGCCGTGACCGGAAAGCTGCTGGTCTGTGTGAATCCCCAGTGGTTCCGCCCGACGGATGTGGATAATCTCTGGGGAGACCCGACAAAGGCGAGAACCGTTCTCGGATGGAATCCGCAGAAGACCCCGTACGAAGAACTGGTCCGGATCATGGCGGAACATGACCGCGCCCTGGCAAAGAGAGAAAAGACCATGATGAAGGCTGTGGAGGAATAAAAGATGATGGAGAAAAACGCGAAGATCTATGTGGCCGGTCACAGAGGCATGGTCGGCTCGGCAATTTTCAGGGAACTGGAAAAGCAGGGATATCACAATATCATCACCCGTACGCACAGGGAGCTGGATCTGCAGCGCCAGGACCAGGTGGAAGCATTCTTTGCCGAAGAGAAGCCGGAGTATGTCTTCCTGGCCGCGGCGAAGGTGGGCGGCATTGTGGCAAACCAGAACGCCCTGGCGGATTTTATGTACGACAACATGATGCTGGAGATGAACGTGATCCACGCCGCCTGGAAGAACGGCTGCAGGAAGCTTCTGTTCCTCGGCTCCTCCTGCATCTATCCCCGGATGGCGCCGCAGCCCATGAAGGAGAGCTGCCTTCTGACGGGGGAACTGGAGAAAACCAACGAGGCCTATGCCCTGGCCAAGATCTCCGGACTCAAGTACTGTGAGTTCCTCAACCGCCAGTACGGCACCGACTATATCTCCGTCATGCCGACGAATCTCTACGGACCGAATGACAATTACCATCCGACGCACTCGCATGTGCTTCCGGCGCTGATCCGCCGCTTCCACGAGGCAAAGGTGGAGGGAAAAGAATCCGTCACCTGCTGGGGCGACGGGTCTCCGCTGCGTGAGTTTCTGTATGTGGAAGACCTGGCCAATCTCTGTGTGTTCCTGATGAACAACTACAGCGGGAACGAGACCGTCAATGCCGGCACCGGCAGGGAACTGACAATTAAGGAACTGACCGAGCTGGTGGCAAGGGTCGTCGGCTATACCGGAAGGATCGAGTGGGACACCACGAAGCCGAACGGCACCCCGCGCAAGCTTCTGGATGTCTCCAAGGCCACGGCGCTCGGCTGGACCTACAGGACCGAGCTGGAAGACGGGATTCGTCTGGCTTACGAGGACTTCCTCCACAACCCCATGAGGGCTGAGAGATGAATATTGTCCTGCTCTCCGGCGGCTCGGGAAAGCGCCTGTGGCCGCTGTCGAACGATATCCGCTCCAAACAGTTCATCAAGATCTTCAAAACCGACAGCGGATATGAGTCCATGGTGCAGCGGATCTATCGGCAGATCATGACGGTGGACCCGGAGGCGACGGTGACCATTGCCACGAGCAAGTCCCAGGTCTCCGCCATCCACAACCAGCTGGGGGCGGATGTCGGCGTCAGCGTGGAGCCCTGCAGGAGAGATACCTTCGCAGCCATCGCGCTGGCCACGGCATGGCTCCACGATGTGAAGGGCCTGGATGAGGACGAGGCGGTTGTTGTCTGCCCGGTAGATCCTTATGTCGAAGAGGCTTACTTCCGCTGCCTGGAGGACATGTGCAGGGCCGCTGCCCAGGGCCGGGAAAACCTGGTCCTGATGGGCATCGAACCGACCTATCCCTCTGAAAAATACGGCTATATCAAGCCGAACCGGGATGGAAAGGGCTATACCTTCACAGAGAAGCCGACCGCGGATAAGGCCAGGGAGTATATTGCCGAGGGCGCGCTCTGGAACGGCGGCGTCTTTGCCTACCGGCTGAAGTATGTCCTGCAGAAGAGCAGGGAACTGCTGGGTACCGACAGCTATGCCGAGCTCTTCAGCAATTATGCCACGCTGCGCAGGATCTCCTTCGACTATGCCGTGGTCGAGCAGGAGACCTCCATCGAAGTGCTGCGCTACAGCGGAACCTGGAAGGACCTCGGGACCTGGAACACGCTCACCGAAGCGATGGAAGACAACGTAATCGGAGACGCCGTCCTGAACGAGACCTGTGAGAACGTCCATGTCATCAACGAACTGGATGTCCCGGTTCTGGGGATGGGCCTCAGGAATGTGGTGATCTCCGCCTCGCCCGAGGGCATCCTGGTATCTGACAAGGAGCAGTCTTCCTACATCAAGCCCTTCGTCGACGCCATCGACCAGCAGGTCATGTTTGCCGAGAAGAGCTGGGGCAGCTACCGCGTTCTGGATGTGGAGGAACAGTCCCTGACCGTGAAGGTGACCCTGAATCCCGGGCACTCCATGAACTATCACTCCCATGACCGGCGTGACGAGGTCTGGACCGTCATCGACGGGGACGGCAGAACCGTCGTGGACGGCATGGAACAGCCGATCCGGGTCGGAGACGTGATTACCATGGCTGCCGGGTGCAGGCACACGGTTTTTGCCGGGGAGAACGGGCTGCAGATGATCGAGGTTCAGCTGGGCAGGGATATCAGCGTCGCCGACAAGCACAAGTATGAGCTGCCGTAAGCCGTTTCTGCTGAGCCCCGCTGCCAAGGACTATCTCTGGGGCGGAAGCCGGCTGAATGATGATTTTAAGCTGGGGATCCCCTGCGACCCCTTTGCCGAGGCGTGGATGTGCAGCACCCACCCGGATGGCCCCTCCACGGCACCGGGATACGGCTGCGGCCTGCCGGAGCTGCTGGCGGAATTCCCGGAGTGGCTCGGAAGCCACCCGCTTCAGGTAACCGGAGGCCGGCCGGAGCTTCCGATCCTGATCAAGCTGATTGACGCGAAACAGGATCTCTCCGTCCAGGTCCATCCGGACGACGACTATGCCCTGGCCAACGAAGGCCAGTGGGGCAAGACCGAGATGTGGTATGTGCTGGACGCGCGGAAAGGGGCGGAAATCGTCTACGGCTTCCACCGGGACATGACAGAGGCGGCGGTCAGAGCCGCACTGGACAGGGGGACGATCCGGCAATGCCTGAATCATGTTCCCGTCTGTCGGGATGATCTGTATTATATCGAGTCCGGGACCGTCCATGCCCTGGGCGCGGGCTGCCTCGTTGCCGAGATCCAGCAGTCCTCCAATCTGACATACCGCCTGTACGACTACGAAAGGGTCGGGAAGGACGGAAAAAAGCGGGAACTCCATGTGGAGAAGGCGCTGCAGGTCATGAATCTGCACTCTTCGGCGGCGCCGCGCCAGCCGATGCGGGTCCTGAAGTACCGCAACGGTGGCGCCGGTGAGCTCCTGACCCGCTGCCGCTATTTCCAGGTGGAGCGGCTGCTGCTGAATACCGAAGTGAGCCGTGACATGATGGATTTCCGGACGGGGAGCAATTCGTTCCACGCACTGCTCTGTACGGACGGGTGCGGCGTCATGTTCGGGACGGAGGTCCTGATTCCGTTTTTCCGTGGAGACTGTATTTTTGTCCCGGCGGAGAGCATTCCGCTGAAGCTGCACGGAAAGGCGCAGCTGCTGGATGTCAGCTGCTGAAAACGACAGAAGGATGGGGAGAAGGCATGAATTACAGAGAGAAGTTTGAAGACTGGCTTCATATGCTTCGGAGCCTGGACAACATCGCCGAAAAGACGGAGCTGCTGGCGGAGCTTGAAAAAATGGATGACGCGGCGAAGGAAGACGCCTTCTATCGGGATCTGGCGTTCGGAACCGGGGGACTGCGCGGAACGATCGGCGCGGGGACGAATCGGATGAATGTCCTCACGGTTGCCCGTGCTTCCCAGGGCCTGGCCAATTATCTGCTGAAGCATTTTGAACACCCCTCTGTTGTCATCGGCTTTGACAGCAGACTGAAGAGCGACCTCTTTGCGAGGGAAACGGCGTCGGTTTTCGCCGCAAACGGCATCCGTGTCTGGGCCTGGGACCGGCTTCTGCCGGTGCCGACGGTGTCTTTTGCGACGAGAACGCTGGGCGCATCTGCCGGTGTGATGATCACGGCCTCCCACAATCCTTCCAGGTACAACGGCTATAAGGTCTACGGCGCCGACGGCTGCCAGATCACCACCGAGGCGGCCGCGGAGATCATGGCCGAGATCGGGAAGTTGGATATTTTTACCGGCGTGAAGAGAATGCCCCTCATTGCCGCACGGCTTCAGAAGACGGTAAAAGACATTCCGGAAGAGGTGCTGACCGCGTTCCTGGATCAAGTGAAGGCACAGAGCGTGCTGTACGGGGATGAAGTTGACCGGAATGTCGCCATTGTATACAGCCCGCTGAACGGCACCGGTCTGGAGCCGGTGACCAGAGTGCTGACAGAGACCGGATTTGGCAATGTGACCGTTGTCGAGGAGCAGCGCCTTCCGGACGGGCGTTTTCCGACCTGCCCCTACCCGAACCCGGAGATCCGGGAGGCGATGGAACTGGGGCTGCGGTACTGCCGGGAAACCGGCGCCGATCTGCTTCTGGCCACGGACCCGGACTGCGACCGCTGCGGCATCGCTGTGAAGGACGGAGAGGAATACAGACTCCTTACCGGCAACGAAGTGGGTCTGCTGCTCCTGGATTTCATCTGCGCTCAGCGGCAGAAGCACGGGAAAATGCCGACGCACCCGGTATTTGTCAAGACCATTGTCACGATGGACCTGGCTGAGAAGATCGCCCAACACTACGGCGTTGAGACCGTGAATGTCCTCACCGGCTTCAAGTTCATCGGTGAGGTGATCGGAAGACTGGAGAAGAACGGGCGGGCAGATGACTACATCTGCGGCTTTGAGGAGTCCTACGGATATCTGACCGGAACCTATGTACGGGACAAGGACGGCGTCAACGCAGCCTTCATGATCTGCGAGATGTTTGCGTATTATAAAACGCGGGGGATCCGTCTGGCCGAAAAGCTGAACGAACTCTACGCCGCCTACGGGTACTGCCGGAACACCCTGCACAGTTATGAGTTCCCGGGTTCCTCCGGCATGGCGAAGATGCAGGCCATCATGGCGGACTTCCATCAGGGGCTTGAATCGGTGGGCGGAAGGAAAGTGATCCGGACCGAGGATTATCTGCCCGGCCTGAACGGACTCCCGGCTTCGGATGTGCTGAAGTTCTTCTTCGAGGGCGGAAAAGAGCATGGCTCGGTTGTGATCCGTCCCTCCGGTACCGAACCAAAGCTGAAGGCTTATATCTCGGTGACAGCGCCGGATGCTGCCGCAGCCGCTGCCGCGGAAAAAGCGATCTGCGCCGAGCTGGAGCAGAAGCTGGGCTGAGCTGACCGATCCACCCACTGTTCACAAAAAATCCTTTTCAAGTCCATCGGATTGTGATATGATAACAATCGCCGTCGGGAACCTGATTTGCAGAACCGAGTCCGCAGGTCCCCTCCGGTATCCGGAAGGAAGGGGTGAGTCCGTGCCGAAGCAGCTGGGGATCAAGAAGATCGCCGACAACCGCAAGGCGTTTCATGAATATTTCGTTCTGGAGCGCTTTGAGGCGGGAATTGAGCTGGCGGGCACGGAAGTGAAGTCCATCCGTGCCGGACAGGTGAACCTGAAGGACTGTTTCTGTACCGTGAAGGACGGGGAGCTCTTTGTCCGCGGCATGCATATCAGCCCGTATGAGCACGGAAACATCTTCAACCGCGACCCGGTCCGCCCACGCCGCCTTCTGATGCACAAGCGCGAGATTTTCAAGCTCCAGGCCCGTGTCCAGCAGGACGGTGTGGCTCTGATTCCGCTGTCCCTCTACTTCAAGGACAGCCGGGTGAAAGTGGAGCTGGGACTCTGCAAAGGAAAAAAACTGCACGACAAGCGCGAAGCCACCGCCGAGCGGGATACGCGGCGCGAGATGGATCGTGTGATGAAAGAAAGGAATCGCTGACTATGACGAACCCGATTGTTACATTTGAGATGGAAAACGGCGACGTGATCAAGGCGGAGCTGTACCCCGAAATCGCGCCGAACACCGTTCGCAATTTCATTTCCCTGGTGCAGAAGGGCTTCTATGACGGGCTGATTTTCCACCGGGTGATTGCCGGATTCATGATCCAGGGCGGCGACCCGAAGGGGATCGGAATCGGCGGCCCGGGCTACAGCATCCGGGGCGAGTTCAAACAGAATGGCTTTCAAAACGACCTGAAGCACGACCGCGGTGTGCTCTCCATGGCGCGCGCGGGGGATCCGAACAGCGCCGGGAGCCAGTTCTTTATCATGCACGAGGCGGCGCCGCACCTGGACGGCGGCTATGCGGCCTTCGGCAAGGTGATTGAGGGTATTGAGGCCGTGGATCGGATCGCCGCGGTCCGCACGGACTACAGCGACCGGCCCCGCACGCCCCAGGTGATGAAGCGCGTCACGGTCGAGACCTTCGGCGAGGCCTATCCCGAGCCGGAGAAGGTCTGAGCTTCGTACATTTCTCATGCGGCCGTCGAACCGGCGCGTGCCCCCCCACGGGGATGTACCGGTTTCGACGGGGGTGTGGAGGCAGGAATAGCGGGCAGATGCGCCTGGCATCTTTAACAACGGGCAAACTTTATAAATTAAAGAACGACGATAACGCTGTTCTTCTCGCTGCCTAAGCAGTGAGCGTCCCACCCGGGAGGACCACGGCCCGGGATGGGGCGTCGACAAGTGGTGCACGTGCATATGCTAAGCTTTGCGCATATCATGAATCATGAAGCTACCAAGCCCCGCAGCATGACGGCATGCGGCAGGGCGAGGGAATGTAAATTACCGTCTGCGCCCGGAGAAGTTTCTGTCAAAGTGCTTTCGGACAGGGGTTCAACTCCCCTCATCTCCACCACAAATACGAGCCTTTCGGCGGCCGCATACAGATCTGAACCCTCGGGGATCTCCGGATTCCCGGGGGATTTCTTCCAATGAAAGGACCCTGAGCCCATGCGGAAAAACTGGTATCGCCTGGACACCGCCGCCCTGATCTTCCCGGCGACGGCCCGCCGGGACTGGTGCAACGTGTTCCGCGTCTCCGCGACGCTGACCGAACCCGTGGACGAAGTCACGCTGCAGCAGGCGGTGAACGACCTGCGCCCCCGCTTCCCGTCGTACTATGTGGCCCTGCGCAAGGGGATCTTCTGGTACTACCTGGAAGAGACCTCCTCACCCGTGCGCGTGACCCGGGATTACGCGTATCCCCTGACCTTCATGTCCTCCCGGGAGCTGCGCCGCTGCTGCATGCGCGTCCTGTACTACCGCAGCCGCATTGCCGTGGAGTTCTTCCACTCCCTGACCGACGGGCGGGGCGGCAGCGTGTACCTCGCGAATCTCCTCGCCCGGTATCTGACGCTTCGCCATGGGCTGAAGGTTCCGGTCGGCGGCCTGATCCGCGATCTGAACGAGGCTCCGCCCGCCGAGGAACTGGAGGACAGCTTCCTCAGCAATGCCGCACCTGTGGCCTCGCCCCGGAGCGAGGAGCGCTCCTACCGCCTCCGGGGCACCCGGGAGAAGGACGGGTTTCGCCACCTCACCACCGGAATTGTGCCTACCGCGGCACTCCTTGACCTGGCGCACCGGTACGGGGTATCGGTGACCGCCCTCCTCGCCGCCGTCATGGCCGAGAGCATCATCGCCATGCAGGACGCCCGCTGCCCACGTCGGCATCAGCGCCCCGTCAAGATCACCATCCCCGTGGACCTGCGCCGTCTTTACGGCAGCCGGACCCTGCGGAACTTCTCCCTTGTGCTGAACATCGGGGCGGACCCGCGCCTGGGTGACTGGAGTCTGGACGAGCTCTGCCGGACCATCTACCACCAGCTCCGGGCCAGTGCCACGCCCCGGCACATGGCCGGCATGATCGCCGCCAACACCCAGCCCCAGGAGCTCATCGCCCTCCGGCTCACCCCCGTGTTCCTGAAGAACCTGGTCATGGATGCCGTCTACCGCCGTTCCGGGGAGAGTGGAGGCAGTCTGAATATCTCGAATATCACGAATCTCGACCTGCCCGCCGCGCTTCTGCCCTATATCACGCGCTGCGAGTTCATCATCGGCCCCCAGCGCAGCTATCCGAACAACTGCTCGGTTCTGAGCTGCGGCGGCACCACCTGCATCAATATGATCCGCAGCATCCGCGAGTCTGAGCTGGAGCGCCGCTTTTTCTCGCGTCTGGTGGAGCTGGGCGTGCCGGTGGACATCGAAAGCAACAGGAGGTAGTATATGTACTGTGTCAGATGCGGCGTGAGGCTGCAGGACGGAACCGAATTCTGTCCCCTCTGCCAGACACCCGTATGGAACCCCGGGGCGGACCGGCCTGAACCCGGTTTCCCTGAGAGCCTCCCGCCCCGCCACCGCGAGTCGACCCTCCCGGGCGCCATCGCGATGACGGTGGTCTCCGTGCTTGCCCTTGCCGTTACCGTCATCGTCTGCCTGCACCTCTACGGCGCCCTGCGCTGGGGCGGCTACGTTCTGGGTGGGATCCTGCTCTTTGACATCGTGGCGGTGCTGCCCCTGTGGTTCGAAGAACCGAGGGGAGAGGTCTTCGTCCCTGTCGACTTCCTCGCTGCCGGCCTGTATGTGCTGTACATCTGCCGCGCCACCCATGGGCACTGGTTCCTGAGCTTCGCCTTCCCGGTGATCCTCGCCGCCGGCCTGCTTACCACGGCCATGGTCTGCCTGCTGAAGTACGTCCGCGGCGGCCGGATCTTCATCTTCGGCGGCTTTCTGGTCCTGCTGGGTGGCTTCGCGGTGCTGGTGGAATTCTTCGAGCACCTGAGCTTCGGCACGCGGATGTTCACCTGGAGCCAGTACCCGCTGGCGGGCTTTGGGATCGTCGGCCTGTTCCTCCTGATCGCCGGAACAATCCCGCCCCTGCGTGAGGAAATCCGAAGGAGGTTCTTCTTCTGATATGTTCACCGTCGAAAAGCGCCGGATCCCCGTCGGGGATCACACCATCCGGCTGCGGATCCTTCGACCGAGGCACCAGACCGGCCTGGCTCCGGGCGTCCTGTGGGTGCACGGCGGGGCATACGCCTCCGGCTCGTCCAAGGACGTCCTGGCCACCCGCGCCCTCTCACTGGTGACAAAGTTTGGCTGCGTCCTCCTGGCCCCGGACTACCGGCTTTCCGGCCGGCACCCCTATCCGGCGGGCCTGCAGGACTGCTATGCAGCGCTCAGGTATATGAAGGAGCATGCGTCGGAGCTTGGCATCCGTTCTGATCAGCTGATCGTTGGCGGCGAGAGCGCCGGCGGGGGCATGACGGTGGCCCTGTGCCTGCTGGCCCGGGACAGGGGAGAGGTGAACCTGGCCTTCCAGCTGCCGCTCTACCCGATGCTGGACGACCGGGAGACGGAGTCAAACCGCGATAACCACGCCCCGAACTGGAACACCCGAAAGAACCGGAGAGCGTGGAAAAAGTATCTGCGCACCGCCTGGGGCACGGATCTCGTGAGTTATTACGCGGCTCCTGCGCGCTGCGAAGACGTCAGCGGTCTCCCACCCTGCTACACCTTCGTCGGAGATATCGAACCCTTTTATTCCGAGACACTGGACTATGTCAGAAAATTGCAGGCCGCGGGGATCGAGGCGAGGGTCGATGTGTACGAGGGCTGGTTCCACGCCTATGACCTGTTCTTCCCGGCGAAACGGATCGTCCGGGAGGCCGTGGGGAAGTTCGAGAAGGAGGTCCGTTTTCTCCTGGACCACTGCTTCGCCCCGCAGTGACACTGCTGTCCTCTCCATCACCGCGGATATGAATTCTGGTACAACGAAAGAAGGCAACGGAATGCGCAGAATACTGATTCTTATTCTTATCCCCGTCCTCTTATGTTCATTTGTTCCGGTTGCCTGCTCTGCTTCCGATACGGGATACCCGGAGTTGGATCCGGAAGTTGTGGCGGCATTTGGCCTTTCCGGTCTGCAATGGATTGATGAACCGGAGAGCAATGATGACTACTGGAACAATTTCCTCCTCTCTTTTGCTGCCGGAGACTGGGAATACTGGGATGAACCGCTCATTTGGAACGGTGAAATGGCTCCAATCTGGAACAAACCCGGTGGTAATATGATACCCGTGTTCAATTCATTGCTTGGTGCACTCTTGAATCAGGGTATTTCTGTTTTCTATGCAAATGGAAAGTATTATGTTGCGACAAATGGTGTAGAGCCACTGTACAGCAAGGAAGAACTGATGGCACAGCAGAATGACGTTCTGCTTGCTGCAAAAGCCATACATGATGATTTCTGGCGAACCGGCAAGTTACGTGAAGATATGACGGAAATGGAGAGGTTCCAGGTGTATTTTCATTACCTGACTGCGCTGTCCATACCTCCCAGCGCAACTGACTATCAGTCCGAGGATCCTCAGTACCGAACCGTTTTTATGAAATATGATTCGGCTTACGGTGCGCTCATCAATCATGTTGCAGATTGTGGCGGCAAAAGTGCAATCATGAATCTTTTTGCTCATCTGGAGGGAATACAGGCTTTTGGTCTGCTCGGTTCCATCGTTGGAATAACCGACGCCGGGCATGTTGTCAATTTCCTCCGGTTGGACGGTGACTTGTATGTTTCCAATTTTGGTAGTGCGAATAGAGGGACATATTTGCTGAATTCATCTTCTTTGGCGAAGTGGTTTGAATTAGACAGAAATGTGTTAAATACAGCGTTGAAGTACATGAGATGTCATCCGGACGAGTCTCCCGCATCTGCTTTCCAGGTTACTGACATCCGTTCCAGGGACGACTATGTGAATGTCGGCTGCAGGGTCCTGAAAGGAAACAACGGAACAGAAGACCAGTTATTCGGAATCCGGTACGGTGAACCGGATAACTGCCTGTACATCGGCGGTTATACACTGAAAGCTCTTGAGAAAGGTATAAATGCCCGTTTTTCCAGACAGGAAATCGAACTGAATCACATTCCCGAGAGTATAACCCTGTTGGAAGAGTAGGCAGCAATCCTGTCAGAAGTTATCCCGCACAGCCCCTCTGTTTCAGAGGGGCCCTTTTTGTCCTGAAGCTAAAATTATGTAAACAAAAAAGATCGCACGGTAGCCGCATAAATACAAAATAAATCACGAATTTTATGTGATGTATTTTATGTAAATTACCAATGGTCTTTACGGACCATTGGCGGGTATAGAAAAGCCCCGCACTGAGGCGGGGCGACAGGACGAATCCGTTTTCGACAAAAAAGGCACATATGGCTGAGTTATGATGATCATCTGGTTTTTCGGAACATGAATGCACGCGCAGCCTGAATCCCAAGCCTGTAGGGAAGTGGTCGAAGCGCCTGATCCGCCTCCCGGAGCTTCTCACGGATCGGGATATTCTGTGGACAGTGCTGTTCGCATTTGCCGCAGCGGATACACTGAGAAGCAAAAGCGGGTTCTTTCGTCAGTCCTACAGTCTGGGCAAACTGAAAACGTCCCTGGCTTTTTGACTCAGTGTACATGGTATTATAGCAGCGAAAGATTCCGGGAATATCGACGCCTTTCGGACAGGGCATGCAGTATCGACAGCCGGTGCAGCCGACTTTTTCCTTCTCCCGGATGGCGGCCTTGACTTCTTCCAGCGTGGCAAAATCATCTGCAGTCAGTGCTCCGACGGCTGCGTCCGAAGCGGTAAGACAGTTGGATTCCACCATCTCCACGGAGTTCATCCCCGACAAAACAACGGTTACTTCCGGCTGGTTATAAAGCCAGCGAAGACCCCACTCGGCAGGACTCCAGTTGCGCCCGCTGTCTTTCATTGCTTTTTTCGCTTTCTCGGGCAGCATATTCACAAGCTTGCCTCCGCGGAGCGGTTCCATAATCATCACAGGGATGCCTTTGGCAGCGGCGGCACGAAGACCTTCCCGGCCTGCCTGAGCAACTTCGTCCAGGTAATTATACTGAATCTGACAGAAGTCCCAATCATAGTCGCTGAGAATTTTCAGGAAGTTATCGGTATTCCCATGGTAGGAGAAACCAATGTTCCGTATTGCGCCATTCTGCTTCTTTTCCTGAATCCAGTCCAGAATGCCGACCTTTTTGAGCTTCTCCCACATGACAACATCTGTCAGGTGATGCATGAGGTAATAATCTACATGATCCGTCCGCAGGCGCGAGAGTTCCTCCTGAAAATAGCGATCCACTGCCGCGCGGCTTCCGATCAGATACTGTGGGAGTTTCGTTGCAATGTTGATCTGATCGCGGATCTGATTGCACTCAAAAATCTCGCCAAGGGCGGCCTCGCTGCCGGAATATACATAGGCCGTGTCAAAATAGTTAACACCGGCATGATAGGCTGCCAGTACTTCCTGTTCTGCCTTGGCAATGTCAATACCGCCGCCCTTTCTTGTAAAGCGCATGCAGCCATAGCCGAGGATGCTCAAATGATTACCGTTTCGGTCATTCCTGTATTGCATTGATGCTCAGCTCCCAATCAGATGTGATAACACCATTGTAGACAACAAAGACAGTGCCGTCAATATTGAATGCGATAAATCATTTTATAGGGAACACCTATACGGAATTGCTTATTTTATCAAAATGGGCGATCAAAGCGAGGGCGAAAAATACCTGAAATCACTAAAATAGTCAAGTACGATTTGCCGAATCGTACTTGACTATTTATATATCGTGTGCTATACTACAAATAACCTTAACATGGGGGTAGTCTACATGTTTATCGGCAGAGAGCGGGAGCTCGCCTCCCTGACTCAATTATATAATTCCGACAAATTCGAGTTCGTGGTCCTCTACGGCCGCCGGCGTGTTGGGAAAACTGCGCTCATCAACCATTTTATCGACGGCAAAAAAGCCATCTATTTCATGGGCGTTGAGAGCAACGCGAAGCAGAACCTGGAGAATTTCAGCAAGAGCATCATCGAGTATGCCAGCGGCATCGAGGCCGAGACCTCCTTTGCCTCCTTCCAGGCCGCGCTGGAGGCGATTTTCCGCCTCTCCGAGAACGAGCGGATCATCCTGGCCATCGACGAGTATCCTTATGTTGCCCGCGCCTCAAAGAGTCTGGCTTCCACGCTGCAGCTGCTGATCGACAAGTACAAGGACCGCTCCAAGCTGATGTTGATCCTCTGCGGGTCATCCATGTCCTACATGGAGGATCACGTGCTGGCCTACAAGGCGCCGCTGTACGGCAGGCGCACGGCGCAGATCAAGCTGCAGCCCTTCGACTTTGAGGAGACCTGCCGCTATTTCGGCAACTTCTCCGCCGAGGAGAAGGCCATTGCCTACGGGATCGTAGGCGGGACGCCGCAGTACCTTTTGCAGATGAACGACCGCCTCAGCATCGAGGAAAACGTCAAGAACACCTATCTGAATCCCACCTCCTCCCTCTACGAGGAGCCGACAAATCTTCTGAAGCAGGAAGTCCGGGAGCCGGCGATCTACACGGCGATCATCACCGCCATCGCCACCGGCGCCTCCCGCATGTCGGAGATCTCAAGCAAGGTCGGTGAGGACACCAACGTCTGCTCCACCTATCTCAAGAACCTCGTCGCGCTGGGCATCGTGCAAAAAGAGACGCCCTACGGCGAGAAGGCGTCCAAGAAGTCGATCTATTCCATCGATGACAATATGTTCCGCTTCTGGTATCGCTTCGTGCCGGAGAACGCCTCTATGATCGCGCGCGGCGCGGCAGATCTCGTTTACAAGCGCATCGAGCCTCATCTGCCCGAGTATATGGGCAAGGTGTTCGAGGAGATCTGCAAGCAGTACCTCTGGAAGCTGCTGCTCACCGGTAAATCCCCGGTGGAGTTCACATCACTCGGCCGCTGGTGGGGCAACGATCCCGTCCATAAGTGCCAGACAGAGATCGACATCATGGGCGAGCAGGACAAGGATACAGCCCTCTTCGCCGAGTGCAAGTGGACAGCGGAGCAGGTCGATCTCACCGTCCTGAAGATGCTTATCGAGCGCAGTGAGCTGTTCCCGTATAAGAACAAGCACTTCTTCCTTTTCTCCAAATCTGGCTTCACCAAGGGCTGCGCGGAGAAGGCGAAAGAGCTTGGGAACGTTACGCTGGTGACATATGGGGAGATTATGAAGAGACTAAATTTGTCCGTAGACTGAGGATATAGTCGTTTGGAGGTACAACATGCCTAAAGCTTATTATGACAATACAATCTCTGGTTTTCTTGGCACGTCGGATGAAACCATTCTCGGTCGATTGATGATTAGCGACGAATTCAGAACGACTATCGAGCAGAAAAATTCGTGGCGTTCTGAGATTGAGATTTTGAAACGCCAACTGCGCCATGTGCCGGATGGGTCAATCATATTTGAATACTCAACCTGTACTCTGGCCCCAGTGTACCACGGGCTCAGTCCCGAAAAAAGGACTGTAAAACAAAAAACAGGTGGATGTAACTGAAATCCGTTACATCCACCCGATATGGTTGCGGGGGAAGGATTTGAACCAACGACCTCCGGGTTATGAGCCCGACGAGCTACCAACTGCTCTACCCCGCGATATTCAGTTGCTCCCTTGAGAGCTTATATATAATAGCACAGGATTGCCCCAATGTCAAGCTCTTTTTCAGCCTGTTACAGCCACGGGATCAGGAGGGCGTTTATCCGACCCGGATCACATTGTTTTTGTTGACAAAGAATCGTTCAATCGTTAAAATAACTGAGAATTCAGAGGATGCTCGGTCAGCTTTGAATTCGGAAAACAACCACCTGAACAGGAGGTAGAGGGGGCTGTTAGCGCCAGGCCTGAAACGGGTGACGAGGATTGGCAGTGATCGAAATACTCGGCGGATACTGCCACGGCAGATGTGAGTCGTCAGAGCGGAGACAAAAAGCAGAATAAGTACTGTAACAGAACTCCTCTCGCCACAATGAATTCTTTTGAATGTCAGGAGCAGATACAATGAGAGTTGTTATTCAGGAAAACTATGATAATATGTGCAAGTGGGCCGCAGACTATATTGCAGCAAAAATCAGTGCACACAAGGAGAACAGACCGTTTGTGCTCGGCCTGCCCACCGGCTCTTCTCCGATCGGCGTCTATCAGGAGCTGATCAGAAAGAATCGGGCAGGAGAGCTGAGCTTTGCCAACGTCGTGACTTTCAATATGGATGAGTATCTTGGCCTTCCCCACGAGCACGACCAGAGCTACTGGTACTTCATGCACGACAATTTCTTTGACCACCTGGTCGACATGAAACCGGAGAACATCAACATCCTCAACGGAATGACGGATGATCCGGAAGGAGAGTGCGCCCGCTATGAAGAAAAGATCGCTTCCTACGGCGGTATCGATCTTTTTATGGGGGGTATCGGTGTTGACGGTCATCTGGCATTCAACGAGCCTTTCACCTCTCTGAGTTCCCGCACGGGCGTACGTGATCTTACCACAGATACCCGCATCGTGAATTCCCGCTTTTTCGGAAATGATCCGGAGAAGGTTCCGGCACAGGCTCTGTCCGTCGGGATCGGAACCGTGACCGACTCCAAAGAGGTCCTGGTCCTGATCAGCGGACACAACAAGGCCAGAGCGCTTGCGGCAACGGTCGAAGGCAGTGTCAGCCAGAAGTGGACCTGCAGTGCGCTGCAGCTGCACAACGGGGCGATCATCGCCTGCGACGAGGCCGCCTGCGGAGAGCTTACCGTGGATACCTACAAGTACTTCCTGGACATTGAGAAGAAGGAAAGACTGTAAGAGCAGGTGTTCGAAGGCATCATTCTCTGTAAAGCAGACAAACAGCCACCGAGAACCGGTGGCTGTTTGCTGTACCATCACCATATGATATTCTGATTTGCAGAGTCAGAAAATTGCTGAGATCACTGTTTACTGCTTTTTGATTCTGTCGTTCAGCCAGCTGAGAATGTCCTGCATGACTTCGCTGCGGTTCAACTCATTCAGCATCTCATGCCGTCCGCCGGGATAGAGACGGATCATGACATCGGTGAGACCCGCTCGGCAGAAGGCTTTGTAGGCCTTTTCCACGCCCTTCCCGTAGTCGCCGACAGGATCTTCTGCTCCGGACATGAAGTAGACCGGCGCATTCCTGTTCATTTTGTTGATGTTTTTCTGATCGGTCAGGAACTTCAGCCCGCCCATCATGTCACGGTACAGACTGGTTTTGCAGATGAAACCGCAGAGAGGATCTGCAATATATCTGTCCATCGTATCGTTATCT
Source organism: Oscillospiraceae bacterium (assembly GCA_902798545.1). Lineage (GTDB taxonomy): Bacteria > Bacillota > Clostridia > Oscillospirales > Oscillospiraceae > Limivicinus. The sequence continues at coordinate 22,527 of CADBWQ010000006.1, read as the reverse complement.
CTGCTCAGCCAGTCAAACGGGGTGCGCGGATTCTCAATCCGCTTGCAATAGGAACCGAAAGCCATGTCGTTCAGAGTCTGCCCGCTGGAGCGGGGACCATTTTTCTTCGTCAGGAGCTGGGCGGCCAGATAACCGCCGTTCACCAGGGCAGCAGATTGCTGCCCGGTTCCGCTGAGAATGGCCGCGTCATACAGTGCCGGGTACTTAATAAGAAAGGTACGGGTCAGAAAGCTTCCCATGCTGTGGCCAAAGAAAACATAGGGGAGATCCGGATACTGTTCTTTTATCTGGTCCCGCAGCTTTTTCATATCCTCAATGACGTAATTCCATCCGTTTTCTTCTGCAAAAATGCCCAGCTCGTCCGGAGTGGCAGCGGACTTGCCATGGCCGAGGTGATCGTTGCCGACGGCAACATAGCTGTTCTCGGCAAGAAAGCGCATGAAGTCCTCATAGCGATCAATATGCTCAGCAATCCCGTGGGCAATCTGGACAACAGCTTTCGGTGTACCGTCCGGTGTGCAGATCCTGGCGTGGATCTGGTTTTTGCCGGTGGAAGACGGATAATAGAAATCGCGGAATTCAGGCATGGTTTTTTCTCCTCCCGTATGATATAGTATGATTAATGATGATACAATTCTACTATCAGAAGTGTGATTCGTCAAGAAATATACAGGATGGAGTGTATAAAGATGACCATAAAAGTGAAAAAGGTCACTTCAAGCGCAGTGATCCCGACCCGTGGAAGTAGCGCTGCGGCCGGATATGACCTCTATGCGGATATCCCCGAGGATCTTGTTATCATGCCGCATTCCACGTCCGTTGTGGATACCGGGCTCAAGTTTGAACTCCCGGAGGGATATTTCGCGGGAATCTTTGCCCGCAGCGGACTTGCTGCCCGGGAGGGGCTGCGACCGGCCAACTGCGTCGGTGTCTGTGACGCGGACTACAGGGGCAACTATATGGTTGCGCTCCACAACGATTCCGATGAACCGAGAACCGTCAAAGCACATGAGAAGATCGCCCAGATGATTGTACTGCCCTACCTGTCGCTGGAATTTGAGGAAACCGATGCGCTGAGCGACACCGCCCGCGGCGAAGGCGGCTTCGGCAGTACCGGAAAATAAAAAATCCCCCGCCGACAGCGGGGGATAGGGAAACAATCTTTTTCAGTGAAATCAGGCGACGATATCTCTGGTATCACGGGCGATGACCAGCTCTTCGTTTGTCGGAATGACAAAAACCTTGACCTTGGAGTCGGGGGTGGAGATCATGATGTCCTCACCGCGCTTGGAGTTGGCAACCGGATCAATCTCGACACCGAGGTAACCAAAGTAGCTGCTGATGGCGGCGCGGGTTTCAGCGCTGTTCTCGCCGACACCGGCGGTATAGATGATGGCATCGACACCGTTCATCGCGGCAACATAGGAACCGACAACTTTGGCAACCCAGTAATGGAACATGTCGAGCGCCAGTCTGGCACGATCATTGCCCCGCTCGGCTGCAGCGTCCAGATCGCGGAAGTCGGAGGAGACACCAGAGACACCCAGCACACCGGACTTCTTATTCAGAATGTTCAGCATCTCATCGATGCTGTAGCCGTACTTGTTCATCAGGAACTGAATCACGCCGGCGTCCAGATCACCGCAGCGGGTGCCCATCGGCAGACCAACCAGCGGGGTGAAGCCCATGGAAGTGTCGACGCACTTGCCGTGATCGATGGCGCAGATGGAAGAGCCGTTGCCCATGTGGCAGGAGATCAGCTTCAGTTCCTCAATGGGCTTGCCCATGAGTTCCGCGCAGCGGGAAGACACATAGCGGTGAGAAGTGCCGTGGAAGCCATAGCGACGAATTCCGTCATTCTGATAGTATTCATAGGGAACTGCATACATGTAGGCCTTGCCGGGCATGGTCTGATGGAAAGCGGTGTCGAATACGGCAACCATCGGTACGTCACCCATGACAGCCCTGCAGGCATTGATACCGGTGATGTTGGCCGGATTGTGAAGAGGGGCAAACGGGGTGCACTCCTCAAGTGCGGCCATGACGTCATCATCGATCTTCACGGAGCATGCAAACTTCTCGCCGCCGTGGACGACGCGGTGACCGACTGCATCGATCTCGTGCATGGAGGAGACCACACCGTACTCGGCGCTGGTCAGTTTGTCGATGACGGCGGCAATCGCCTCAGAGTGGGTCGGAAGAGGGAGATCTTCATTGAAGACGGGCTTACCGCCGACCAGCGGGCTGTGCTTCAGATGGCCGTCGATGCCGATACGCTCGCAGAGGCCCTTGGCGAGGACTTCTTCGGTCTCCATGTCGATGAGCTGATACTTCAAGGAAGAGCTGCCTGCGTTGATGACAAGAATTTTCATGTTTTGCGTTCCTTTCTTAGCAAAAAATCGTAAATCATTCGCTCTGTCTGCGACTTGATTTCGGTGATCGCACTAACACTCCTATTTTATACACTTTGATACAAAAGCGCAAGTCTTTTTTCAGGAGAATCGGATGAAAACCATTGGAATTGTTTCCGAATACAATCCTTTCCATCAGGGACATGCCTGGCATGTGGAAGAAAGCCGAAGACAGGCTGCATACGGGAAAATGGGGGATACAGATTACGCTTCCGAAATCCTGAGGTCTGCCGGGACGATCTGTGACACAGATACGGATACAGCCGTTGTCGCTGTGATGAGCGGCGACTTTGTCCAGCGGGGAGAGGCTGCGGTGTTCTCAAAGTACGCACGCGCGGAAGCGGCATGCCGGAGTGGTGTCGACCTTGTGATAGAACTACCGCTGCCCTGGGCGCTTGCATCTGCGGAGGGCTTCGCCCGGGGGGCGGTTTCGCTCCTTGCTTCGCTCGGCGCGGCGTATCTGTCCTTCGGAAGTGAAAGCGCCGGAAAACTCACGGAACTGAAAGAACTGGCGGGGCTGCTCCTGGATCCGCTGTTTGTGGAAGAAGTTCGTGACTGCCTGAAGAAGAACCCGGCGCAGAGCTTCGCATCCGCGCGACAGATCTGCGCAGAGAGAAGGCTTCAGCGGGCTGCTCCGGAACTGCAGCAGCCGAATAATATTCTGGCCCTGGAGTATCTGAAAGCAATCCGGGAGCTGAATCTGTCCATGACGCCGCTCGCGGTCATGCGGCGCGGGGCATTGCATGACCAGGCCGGGGAGAGTGACTTTCCCTCTGCGTCCGAGCTGAGAAACCGCGTCCGCGGCGGCCGGGAGATCAGCGCCTTTGTTCCAGGTGCGGCAGATGCAGTCTTCCGAAGGGAAAGCGCGGCAGGACGAATTGCCGCGGACCTGGAACGGCAGGATCTTCTGATGCTGTCAAGGCTGCGCTTCCTGAAGGAAGAGGACTTCCTCACACTGCCCGATGCGTCTGACGGGCTGGGGAAGAGACTGTACCGTGCCGTCAGGCGTGAGAGCAGCTATGACGCGGTGATTCATGCGGCGGCGACCAGACGATACCCGCTCGCCAGAGTGCGGCGCCTCTGCTGCTGCGCGGCGCTAGGGATAAAGGAAAATGACCGGAGCCTGCTGCCGCCTTTCGCGCGCATCCTGGCATTCAATGAAAAGGGAAGGGCGCTGCTGCGTAATGCGGCTGAGCGCGCCGAAGTTCCTACGCTGACTAAACCGGCGCAGGTATCCGGGCTGGGGACAGCGGCCAGGGAAATCTTTGAATGTGATGCAAATGCCCATGACTTCTATACCTTGCTTTATTCTTCCGCAGAGCAGCGCATCTGTGGAGAGGACTGGAGAAAGGGACCGCTGATTTGTTCATAATTTCAAAAAAGACTTAAAATCAGTGATATATTTCGTCGAAATGCTCAAGTGCAATTTCAACGTGGATGTAGTATAATGCGTGTATCACAACGGAAAACATTCGTCCTTAAACGGCGGACAATTCCGAATCAAATCATAAGATGGAGGAACAACAATGAAAAAGATTCTTTCAATCGCATTGATTCTCTGCCTGGTCATGGCTCTGGCACCGATGGCGTTTGCGGATAACCCGGTTGTCAAAATCGGCGTCTTCGAGCCTCAGTCCGGTGATAACGGCGCCGGCGGCAAGCAGGAAGTCCTTGGCATGCAGTATGCCAACAAGCTGACCCCGACCGTCGAGATCGGCGGCACGGAATATGATGTCCAGCTGGTTTATGCGGACAACGCATCTTCCAATGATAAGGCTCCGACAGCTGCTCAGGATCTGATCTCCAATGGCGTATCCCTGGTGCTTGGCTCCTATGGCTCCGGCGTCTCCATTGCTGCCAGCGATACCTTTGCCAATGCAGGCGTTCCGGCCATCGGCGTCACATGCACAAATCCTCAGGTCACTGCTGACTGCGAAGTCTACTTCCGCATCTGCTTCCTGGATCCGTTCCAGGGCACGGTCCTTGCCAATTTCGCCAAGAATGAACTCGGTGCTACCAAAGCCTACTGCCTTGCGAAACTCGGCGATGACTACTCCGGTGGTCTGTGCAACTTCTTCATTGATGCTTTCGGCAAGGACAACTGTGTGTATGAGCAGTTCCCGGAAGGCACCTCTGACTTCTCCACCTACATCACCAATGCCCAGAATCAGGGCTGCGATGTCTTCTTCTCTCCGGTGAGCACCGAGGCGGCTGCACAGATCATTGCCAAGGCTGACACGCAGGCCCTCGGCATGCCGATCCTGGCCGGTGACACCTGGGATTCCAACGTCATTCTGAATGCTGCAAAGGGCACCGATGTTCAGATCTGTGTCACAACCTTCTATCAGGAAGGCGCGGATGCAGAGTTCGATGCCGGTATCAAGGAGTGGATCAGGTCCGACTCTACCGCACTGGCCAACAACGGCGGTAATGACGAACTTGCCGCTGTCACCGTCATGGGCTATGATGCCTACTATGTCGCACTTGAAGCTCTCAAGGCTGCCGGCTCTGTTGATCCGGAAGATGTCCTCGAGGCCATTCCTTCCGTTGAGTATGCCGGCGTCACCGGCAACATCGCCTTCGACGATATTGGCGATGCCCTCCGTGACAGTGCGTTCGTTAAGTCCTGCAATACTGAGACCGGTGTCTGGGACTTCGTTTCTGTTGCAACGGTCGACTGATCACATACAGATCTGATTTCTGTCAGTAAAATAATAACGAGTGGAGTGCAGAGTGTCTTGCTCTACACTCCACTTCGTGGTAAAATCCTCTGTAAACTGCCCCACAGTTTTCATCCAGTCTGTAAGGGAGGATCCCTCCATGGCAAAAACGATATTGCCTTACATTATTTCCGGCATCTCGGTGGGCGGTCAGTACGCGCTGATTGCCATCGGATACACGATGGTCTACGGGATTCTGCGTCTGATCAACTTCGCACACGGCGATGTATTTATGGTAGCAGGTCTGATGATGGTATACATGGCAGCTGCCCTGCCGCTATATATCGCAATCCCGCTGATGATCATTTTGACCGTATTCCTGGGGTTCATGATTGAGCGCGTGGCATACCGCCCGCTGCGTACGGCACCGCGCATGTCCGTCATGATATCGGCCATCGGTGTCAGTTACCTTATACAGAATCTTGCACTGTACATCACGGGCGGACTGAACAAGAACTACCCCGCAATCCCGTGGATCTCTGACCGGGTGACGGTCTTCGGTATGGAGACCTCCCGGGTGACGATCATAACGCCGTTCCTCACAATCATCCTCGTGGTGGCATTGGTCCAGCTGATTAATCATACGAAGATCGGCATGGCGATGCGGGCGGTATCTCTGAATTTTGAAACTTCACAGCTGATGGGCATACGGATTAATAACGTCATCTCTGCCACCTTTATCATTGGCACCTTCCTGGCGGCGGTAGGCTCTATGCTGTTTTTTACGAATTATCCCGGTGTTGTACCGACTTCCGGTGCCATGCCTGGCCTGAAGGCGTTTGTTGCGGCGGTGTTCGGTGGTATCGGCTCCATTCCGGGTGCCGTGATCGGTGCATTTATTATCGGCATTGCAGAGAGCCTGATCAAAGGGCTGGACACGATCCTGATCGTACACGGAACCATTACGGAACAAATCGGCTTTGCGACTTTTTCCGATGCCTTTACGTTTGTTCTCCTGATTATCGTCCTGGTGTTTAAGCCGACAGGACTCTTCGGTGAGAAGACCACCGATAAGGTCTGAAAGGGGGAGATCAGCTTGAAACAAGTAAATGCCTCGCAGAGCAGCAAAAAATCCTCCTGGATTTCCTTCCTTATTACCCTGGCGTTTCTGGCACTGGTTTTCTGCCTTGATCAGATCATCAAGCCTACGAATAAAATGTACATGCTTCTCACGGTGCTCCAGAAGGGCTCTGTCTATGCACTTGCTGCGGTGTCAATGAACCTGCTGAACGGCTATACCGGGCTTTTCTCGCTGGGACACGCGGGCTTTATGCTGATCGGAGCATACACCTACGCGATCTTTACAATTCCGTCCTCTGCCCGAGATACCGTGTACCAGTATTTTGACGCGGCAATCCGAGTATCTTTCCCGGAAGTGTTATCCAACATGATGGGACCCGCCGGAACGGCACTGGGTGTCCTGGCCGCCGTGATCCTCGCCGGGTTGATGGCTGCATTTTTCGCCTATCTGATTGGCCTGCCCGTGTTGCGGCTGAAATCGGATTACCTTGCAATTGCGACACTTGGCTTTGCCGAAATCATCCGTGCCATGTTTCAGTGGCAGAAGCTTGGTCCCATCACCAATGGATCCAACCTGCTGAAGAGTTTCGCCCGTACCAGCAAGTTCAAGCTTGAGGTCGGTGATACAAAACTGGTCCTTTCCACTTTTGTGCCGGTTCTGATAGCAACAGCGTCGATTTTCATCATCGTTAAGCTCGTAAACTCCACCTATGGTCGCGCGTTCAAGGCCATTCGTGATGATGAGGTCGCAGCTGAGGCCATGGGAATTAACCTCGCAAAGCATAAGATGATCTCCTTTACGGTCAGCTCGTTTTTTGCCGGTGTGTCCGGCGCCATGATGGCCATGGTCCTTTCCATTGCGCAGGCAAGCAACTTCAAGTCAGCCATGACTTATGAGATCCTGCTCATGGTTGTTCTCGGCGGTATTGGTTCCATTTCGGGCTCTGTGATCGGGTCTTTGCTGTTCGTTGCGGCATCTGAGTGGTGGCTGAGGGGACTGGATTCCGGCACTTTCCTGGGCATCAATGCACCGGGCGTTTTCCGAAACGGCTTCCGTCTTGTCGTCTTCTCCATCATCATCATGATTGTCGTGCTCTTCTTCCGTAAGGGCATCATGGGTGAGAAAGAGATCTCCGACCTGTTCCGAGCACGAAAGAAGAAGGCAAGGGGGGCAGCACAATGAGGAAAGACAAGCCCTGTGTGCTCAAAGTTGAGGACATCACCATGCAGTTCGGCGGCGTGGTTGCCGTGAACAATTTCAGCATGGAAGAATACGAAGGCGAGATCGTTGCCATCATCGGTCCGAACGGAGCAGGGAAGACGACGGCATTCAACGTGATCACGGGTGTCTATGCGCCGACAAATGGGAGAGTATCTTTTAACGGTGAACGCGTCATCGAAAATTTCCCCCGCGGTAAGATGAAAAAGGCCTATCTTGGTCAGAATGCCGGAAAATACACCGGCCATCTCGAACCGACGCCGGATAAGCTCACAGCCCTCGGCATGGCCCGCACCTTCCAGAATATCCGACTCTGGAAGAGCATGACGGTCTTTGACAATGTCCTGATTGCCAAGCACCTCAAGCGTACCAGCAATCTGTTTTCCGCGACCTTCGGAGCAAACCGCGTTGAAGAACAGATGCAGAGGGAAGAGGCGGACGCACTTCTCGAGACCGTTGGTCTGGCCGATGTGCGAGACGAGCTCGCGACAAGTCTGCCTTATGGAAAGCAGCGCAGACTGGAGATCGCACGCGCGCTGGCAACCGAGCCGAAGCTTCTGCTTCTGGACGAACCGGCGGCCGGCATGAACCCGCAGGAGACGGTAGAACTGACGAAGTTCATCGGAGAGATCCGGGACCAGTTCCATGTCAGCATCCTTCTCATCGAACACCATATGGATCTGGTCATGGATATTTCCGAGAGAATCTATGTTCTGGACTTCGGCAGCATGATTGCCAGCGGCACACCCGCCGAAATCCAGACCAATGAAAAGGTGATCGACGCATATCTGGGGGTGACGGACGATGCTTGAAGTAAAAGATCTGCATGTCTCCTACGGCGGAATCCGTGCACTGCGCGGTGTGAATCTGGAGGTACCTGACGGAAAGATTGTCACTCTGATCGGTGCCAACGGGGCGGGCAAGTCCACCATGCTGCGTACCATCTCCGGTCTGGTGAAGGCGGAGAGTGGTTCGATCCTCTATAACGGAAAGGAAATCCTCGGCATGCCGATCAACAAGATTCTGGAGCAGGGGATTGCGATGGTCCCGGAAGGGAGACGTGTTTTTACCAATCTCTCGGTGCTGGAGAATCTGAAAATCGGCGCTTATCTCCGAAAGGATAAGGCCGGCATCCAGAAAGACATTGAATGGGTCTATGAACTGTTTCCGCGGCTGAAGGAGCGCTCCTGGCAGATGGCAGGAACGCTCTCCGGCGGCGAACAGCAGATGCTGGCCGTCGGCCGGGCACTGATGAGCAGGCCCAAACTGATGATGATGGATGAACCGTCTCTGGGTCTCGCACCGCTGGTGGTGAAAGGGATTTTTGAGATCATCCGCGAAATCAACCGACAGGGTGTCACCGTTCTGCTGATTGAGCAGAATGCGAATATGGCGCTGAAGACCGCAGACCTCGCGTATGTGCTTGAAACAGGAGAGATTACCCTCCACGGTACCGGTGCGGAACTTTTGGTCAACGAAGCGGTCAAACGCGCCTATCTTGGCGAATAAATCAGGCTACATGGAGGTGTTCGAAGAGCTTCGGACACCTCCGCTTTCTATGACGGGATGTTTTTGAAAAGCTTCCGCTCTGTTCCGTCGGCTGTGCATGTTTTATAACCGCTGACACCATCGTGGATCGGGCGGTTTGCTATTGACTATCTTTTGACTGAATGCTAAAATGTGAACAAGTGTTTAAACCAGGAATCACTGCAAACAGGAGGGAGTTCATCATGGAGATCAGAACCTATAATAAAAATGCGGTTGTCTTCCGGCAGGGGGATGACGGCGATTGCATGTATGATATTCAATTCGGAAGAATCGGCATTTTCGATGATTATGGCGGACCTGATCAGCAGAAAATCGCCGAGCTTTCGGTTGACCATATCTTCGGTGAGATGAGCATGCTGGATGGAGCCCCGCGCTCCGCTACTGCGGTTGCACTGGATGACGGTACGGTGCTCTCCGTCATCAGGGAAGCGGAGTTCTCTGAGTTTTTTGAAAAACAGCCTGCAAGAGTCCTGCTCCTGATGCAGCAGATGAGCAATCATCTTCGCCACACGACAAAGGATTATCTGGACGGCTGCCGTGCGGTTTATGAGGCGGTCGAGGCGGAAAAAGCGGGTACCGTGAAGAGCGAGGAGACCAAGAGCATCCTGAATCGGCTCGCCGAGCTTTTTAAAGGCTTCAACTTCTACGCGCATAACTGAGCGAAAGGAGAACGATAATGAATACTCTGACATTTGCTGCCAATCAGATTGTTTTCAATCAGGGAGACTTTCCGGTTTCGATGTTCAACATTGAAAAGGGAAAGGTCGGCATTTATGCGAAGTATGGTACTGAAGAACAGAAGGAAATTGCGGTTCTTTGCGCCGGAGAGATTGTCGGTGAGATGGGGCTGCTTGAGGTTTATCCCCGTTCCGCAACAGCTGTAGCTCTGGAAGACGATACCGTGCTGACAGAAATCTCGGAAGATGATTTGGGTGCTTTTTTCAAAGACAAGCCGGATAAGCTGCTGGAAATCATGAAGCAACTCAGCCGGCGTATCCGTGAGACCAATGAAAAATACCTCAACGTCTGCAGGGTCGCCTATGAAAACGCACAGACGGAGAAAACCGGAGAAGCGAAGAGCGAATGGCTCAAATCGCAGATCAGCGCAATCTGTGGGGAATACGAGAAAAATACTGATTAATTGAACAGGTCAGGAGTGCTGCCGGCTTCAGTTCTTCTGACGGACAGACCGAACCGGCTGTGAAGAAAGCGTGGATCTCTGGATCGAATCTTCACAGCCGGTTCGATACGGTTTGACAAGTCTTCTGAAAGGTGGTACACTGTCACGAAAAGCAAAATGACAGAAAGCGAATTGTTATGAGAGAAGTGATTACTCACAGCGAGCAGGAGACGGAAGCTTTTGGCAGAACCCTTGCGGGATTGATCAGGGAGCCGGCGGTTCTCTGCCTGTACGGCGAGCTCGGTGCCGGGAAGACGGCACTGGTGCGAGGCCTCGCGGATGGAATGGGGCTGAACTGCACCGTTTCCAGCCCGACCTTTACAATCGTGAATGAGTATCTCGGCCAAAGAGAACTGATTCATTTTGACATGTATCGACTCAGCAGCGCGGAAGAGCTTTTTGACATTGGATGGGAGGACTATCTCCGAAGAAATGCTGTCCTCGCCGTGGAGTGGAGTGAAAACGTTGAAGATGCCTTTGACGGGAGTGAGATTCGTGTCCGTTTTGAGAAACTCTCTGATACAGAGCGCCGCATTACGGTGGAAGGAGAGGGCTTATGCTGACACTTGCCTTTGAATCGTCTGCCAAAGCGGCATCTGTGGCACTGTGTGACGGAGACCGTCTCATCAGCCAGGTGATTCAGTGCAGCGGTCTGACACACAGCAGGACACTTCTGCCAATGGCGGAAGATCTCCTGAAAAATACCGAGACGGACATGAAACAGATTGACTGTTTTGCGGTCGCCCAGGGACCGGGCTCCTTTACGGGTATTCGGATTGGCATTGCTACGGTCAAGGGACTTGCCTGGGCGGCCGAAAAGCCCTGCATTGGTGTCTCAACTCTCGCGGCGATGGCCTGGAACGGGGTTTCATCCGGCGGACTGGTGTGCGCCGTGATGGATGCACGCCGCAATGAAGTTTACAACGCGCTCTTCCGGATTGAGGACGGGCATCCGGTGAGACTTTGCGCCGACAGGGCGGTCTCGCTCTCTTTGCTTGCAGACGAACTCCGGAAAACAGACGGATGCCCATTCCTGGTCGGAGACGGCGCTGAACTGACTGCCGCTTTTCTGGAAAAGGAGAACGTTGCTTTCCGCAGCGCGCCGGATAACCTGCGCTGGCAAAGCGCGTGGGGGGTTGCCATGGAAGCGATGGGGAAAGAACAGCTCTCTTCGCAGGAGCTTTTACCGGTGTATCTTCGGCTCTCCCAGGCGGAGCGTGAGCGGCAGATGCGTCTGCATAAAGAGTAATTATTTAAATTCCCCGCTGGCGGTACTGTTCAGCGGGTTTAAGTAAAGGAGTATGAACCATGAGCAAGGTATGCGTTTTCGATCATCCCCTGATTCAGCACAAGCTATCCATCCTGCGCGATAAGAATACCAGTGTGAAGGAATTCCGCGAGATTATCTCTGAAATCGCCATGTTGATGTGCTATGAAGCAACCAGAGATCTGCCCCTGGAACCAGTGGAGGTTGAGACGCCTGTTGCTGTGGCACACTGCAAACGGATCTCCGGCAAGAAGCTGGCCGTTGTTCCGATTTTACGCGCCGGACTCGGCATGGTTGATGGAATGGTCAGTATGATGCCGAATGTCAAGGTGGGACATATCGGACTTTTCCGTGACCCGGAGACGCTGGAGCCGGTAAAGTACTATTTCAAGATGCCGCCCGATATCAAAGAGCGTGATGCCATTGTTGTCGATCCGATGCTTGCAACTGGCGGAAGCGCATCCGCTGCGATTTCCTTCCTGAAGGAAGCCGGTGTGAAGCACATCAAGCTCATGAGCGTGATTGGAGCGCCTGAAGGCGTAAAGAAAATGCAGGAAGACCATCCGGATGTCGACATTTATGTCGCGGCACTGGATGACCATCTGAATGATCACGGCTATATTGTTCCCGGCCTCGGCGATGCCGGTGACAGGATTTTCGGTACCAAGTAAATCAGAACAGTCGGGCGGCGGCAGCTGTCTGCCGCCGCTCAGTTTATACCGGGGAGTTGACAATCATGAAAAACAGAAAACAGACATATTTAACAATCCTCGCAGTGCTTCTGCTTGGCATTGCGCTTGGGGTGGTTGTCTTTTTCATTCATGACTCCTATCTCCGGCATTCTGAACCTGTACAGACGGAAGAACCGACACCCGCACCGACACCGACCTCAACACCAGCGCCCACGCCGGCTCCGACACCCACGCCGGCTCCGACGCCCACGCCGGAGCCCTACGATCCGCCTGAGGATCTTCTGATGTATCAGGCGAAGAACCCGCATGTCATTGCCTTGCTGGATATCCCGGGAACCGGCATCCGCTATCCCATTCTGCAGCATCCCACAGAGGATAACTATTATCTGAATGTCACCATCGACGGGAACTACGGCTATCCCGGATCCATTTATACCAATCTCGAAGAAGGTCAGGAATTTGAGACCTTCAATACAGTGATCTATGGCCACAACATGAGCGACGGAAGTATGTTCGGCACATTGAATCAGTATGATAATGTCGAATATATGAAGCAGCATCGTGAGATCGACATATATACCTACACGCGGAAAATCGTTTATCTCGTGTGCGCCGAAGTGATCTATGACGACCGGTATATCACCTATACCTACAATGATCAGATCGAAGCGGACCGCGCGGCCTATCTGCGCTCGCTGCAGAGCGGGACCTGGCTCGATGATGTGGAGGTTACCACCTCCAGCCATATCATCACCTTATCGACCTGCATCGGTGGAATGCCGGATAACCGCCGTCTGCTGATTGCGGTAGAGCAGGAGGAAACCGACCCGAATGTGAGGATCATCCTGCCTTCCGAGAGTGCTTCATCGAATTTCGTATTCTTTACCGACTAAAGGGCTTACAGAATGAATGTGAATACAATAACCAATGCCGGCTGCTTCAGTGCTGCAGATGTTCTCCTGCCGGAGAACTGTGATCTGCGGCGCTGGGCAGTCATTGCATGTGATCAGTTTACTTCCCAGCCGGAATACTGGGCTCAGGTGAATCATGATACGAAAGACGTACCCTCAACGTCCCACCTGATCCTGCCGGAATGCGAACTCACGGGCAACACAGAGGAAAAGATCCGTGCCATACACGAGAATATGAAGCGGTACCTGCAGGAAGCGCTGCTCCGCGTTTATCCCGACTGCTTTGTCTATGTGGAGCGCACGCTTCAGAGTGGGCAGCTTCGTCGAGGCCTGCTGGGAAAAGTTGATCTGGAACAGTATGACTATACAGGTACAGCGGATGTCGCTGTGCGTGCTACGGAACAGACCGTTTCAGAGCGCATCCCACCGCGCATGGCAGTCCGCAGGGGGGCGGCGCTGGAACTCCCTCATGTTCTGCTCCTTTGCAATGACGAGTGCTGTGACGTTATCGAGCCGCTCTCCGGACGGAAGAATCGCATGCCCATGCTCTATGATTTTGACCTGATGATGGGCGGCGGGCATATCACCGGCTGGCTTGTGACGGGAGAGGAAAAGCGTGCGCTGGAAAAGCGGATTGCAGAATACGAAACGCGCGAGCGGAAGAAACACCCGGATGCCGCGCTGCTTTATGCCGTTGGGGACGGCAATCATTCCCTCGCCACGGCAAAAGCCTGCTTTGAAGAGCTGAAAACGCAGAATCCCGGAGCTGACTTTTCAGATCACCCGGCCCGGTTTGCCCTCTGCGAACTCAACAATATCCACGACCCCAGCCAGGTTTTTGAGCCGATTCACCGGATCGTCAAGAATTGTGACGCGGATAAGCTGATTCGGGACCTCTCGAACCGGTCGGAGTCTTCTTCCTGCACGGAGATCCCGTGGGTGAGTGAGACCGGAAGCGGGACACTCCGTGTCGAAAATCACGGCGATCTGCTTCCGCTTGCCGTTCTGCAGGATGCGCTGGATCACTGGCTTGCGGAGAACCCGGGAGAACTGGATTATATCCATGGGGACACGGCGTTGGAATCTCTTGAGCACGAGAAGGACTGCGTCGGTTTCCGTCTCCCGGCTCTTGACAAGGCCGGCCTGTTTCCGGGCATCCTCTCCGGCGGCGTACTGCCGAGAAAGACTTTTTCAATGGGAGAGGCCGAAGAAAAGCGTTATTATCTCGAAGCGCGCAGAATTCTCCCTTGACAAGTTTCGCTGGAATGGTATAATCCCCATATCAGTAATTTAGCGCGATAAAGTAATAAAGCAAGAGGGCGTGACAAGTGAGCAAAGACAGTGTGATACGGATCCTGAGATATGCCGACATGGATCGGAGAGAACTGACCAAACCACGGGGGAGCCATGCGGATGTCTCCGCTTCGGTGAAGGATATTCTCGAGGCCGTCAGAACAGAAGGCGACGCAGCGCTGCTGCGCTTTACCGAACGCTTTGACCATGTGAAGCTTGAGGCACTGTCCGTCTCTGAGCAGGAGTGGGAGGAAGGCCTTGCGACGGTTGACAGGGAGTTTCTGGAGATCCTGGATCAGGCAGCCCGGAATATCCGCCGTTATCACGAACAGCAGCGCCGCCGGAACTATGTAATTACGGAGGACAACGGTGTTGTTCTCGGCAAGATTTTCCGCCCGATCGAGAAAGTCGGCATGTATGTCCCGAACGGCACTGCGGCCTATCCCTCTACGGTTCTGATGGACATCGTTCCGGCCCAGATCGCCGGGTGCGAGGAGATCGTGATGGTAACCCCTCCCGGCGCTGACGGAAGAGTCAACCCCTATATCCTCGCGGCGGCGAGGGTGGCAGGAATCAACAGAATTTTCAAGATCGGTGGTGCCCAGGCCATTGCGGCTCTTGCCTATGGGACCGAAACGGTCCCAAAGGTATATAAGATCATCGGACCGGGGAATGCCTATGTTGCCGAGGCGAAAAAGCAGGTTCACGGCCTGGTCTCAACCGACACCGTCGCCGGACCAAGTGAAGTCCTGATTATCGCGGACGAAGATAGCGACCCGAGGATCCTTGCCGCGGACATGCTGGCCCAGGCCGAACACGACCCGGACGCCTCTGCAATGCTGATCACCGGCAGCACGGACCTCGCAGCCAGGGTGGCACAGCAGCTGGAGAAACAGCTTGCCGTTCTGCCGAGGAAAGAGATTGCCGGGGCCTCCCTTCGGAATAACGGGATGATCATTCTGACCGACGGAAGCATGGACATGGCGCTGAAGATTGCCAATCTGATCGCACCGGAGCACCTGGAGATCTGTGTGGAAGAACCGATGCAGTATCTCGGAAAGGTGCGGAATGCGGGCTCCATTTTCCTCGGCCGCTTCAGTCCGGAACCGCTGGGGGATTATATGGCCGGACCGAACCATACACTTCCGACCGGCGGCTCGGCAAAGTTCTCTTCGCCTCTGTCGGTGGACGACTTCGTCACCGCATCGCAGTTTACCTGCTACACAAAAGAAGCCCTCGCGAAGATTGCACCCTCCATCGTGCGGTTTGCCGGGGAAGAAGGACTTCAGGGACATGCGCGCAGTATTCTGTCGAGATTCGAGGATTGTGCCGATGAGTAAGTTTTTTTCTGATCGTTTTGCGGCGCTGACTCCATATACCCCCGGGGAACAGCCGCAGGAGAGAACCTATATCAAGCTGAATACCAATGAATCGCCGTTTCCTCCGTCTCCCGCAGTTGTGTCGGCAGTTGCACAGGAGGCGAAACGGCTCCAGCTCTATTCCGACCCGGAAAGCACTACGGTGACGGATGCGCTTGCAGCACGCTATCATGTGAAAAGGGAACAGGTTCTGGTTGGCAACGGCTCGGACGAACTGCTGAATTTCGCTTTCATGGCCTACTGCGATGAGACGCATCCGGCCCTCTTTGCAGATATCACTTATGGGTTTTATCCTGTCTTTGCAGAGATCAACCATCTTCCGTATATTGAAGTTCCCCTGCGTGAAGATCTGAGCCTCGATCCGGAAGATTATACCTCTCTGAACGGTACTGTCTTCATTGCCAATCCCAATGCACCGACCGGCCTGGCTCTGTCCCGTGCGGTGATTGAAGAAATGCTGAAGATACGTCAGGACCGCATCCACGTGATTGATGAGGCCTATGTGGACTTCGGAGCGGAGAGTGTACTTCCGCTGGTGGATCGGTACGACAACCTCCTCGTCATCCAGACCTTCTCAAAATCCCGCTCCATGGCGGGCGCCAGGCTCGGCTTTGCGATCGGCCGGCCGGAGCTTATCCGGGACCTGAACACACTGAAATATTCGACGAATCCCTACAATGTCAACCGCATGACCTCAGCCGCCGGCGTCGCCGCGCTGCAGGAGGACGATTATTATGCCGGGAACGCGGCGGTCATTCAGGAAAACCGCGCCTGGACCATGGGGGCGCTCAGAAAGCTCGGCTTTGAAGTGACAGACTCCATGTCGAACTTCCTCTTTGCACGGTCCGACCGGATCAATGGCGATGCGCTCTATCGCAGTCTGAAAGAAAGGGGAATCCTGGTTCGGCACTTCGACAGGCCGCGGATTTCAGACTATGTCCGCGTAACGGTGGGAACCCGGGATCAGATGGAGGCATTTATTCTGAAGACGACAGAAATCCTGCAGGAGGTGGCAGAATGAGAACAGCATCCCTGGAACGGAATACAGCTGAAACACAGATTACCCTCAGCCTGAACCTTGACGGCAGCGGCGAGGGCAGCATTGACTCCGGCTGCGGTTTCCTGAATCACATGCTGACGCTTTTCGCCCGGCATGGGGGCTTTGACCTGAAACTCAACTGCAGCGGCGATACGGATGTGGATGATCATCACACCACCGAGGACATCGGAATCTGCCTTGGAAGAGCGGTACGCGAAGCCCTGGGGGATCTCAAAGGAATCCGCCGTTACGGGAATATGCTGCTTCCGATGGATGAAGCCTTGATCCTCTGTGCGCTGGACATCTCCGGACGTTCGGGCTTCTATCCGGAACTTGCGATTCCGACTGAGAAAGTCGGCAGTTTCGATACAGAATTATGCGAGGAATTCTTCACTGCCTTTACACGTGAAGCCGGAATTACCCTGCATCTGCGTCAGCTCGCGGGGAAAAATTCACACCATATCATCGAAGGCTGCTTCAAAGCCTTTGCCCGCGCGCTCAGCATGGCGGTATCGATGGATGAGAAAAATGCGGGTCGTGTTCCGAGCACCAAGGGAGTGCTGGGATGATTGCAATTGTAGATTACGGCGTGGGGAATCTGTTTTCTCTGCAATCTTCCCTCCACAGCCTCGGCCTGGATGCTGTTGTTACGGCGGATCCGAAAGCAATCCGGAATGCAGATCGGGTGATCCTGCCCGGGGTCGGGGCTTTTGGCGATGCCATCGACAAGCTGCGCTCCTCCGGCCTCGAAGAGATCGTCCTGGAACAGGCCGTCAGCGGCAAGCCACTGATGGGGATCTGCCTCGGTATGCAGCTGCTTTTCGAGAAGGGATATGAATTCGGTGAACACGACGGACTTGGCCTCCTGCGTGGAAGTGTTGTCCCCATGCAGGGGAACATTCCCGACGGGCTGAAGATTCCACAGATGGGATGGAATGCGCTGATCCCAAAGCGCGCACATCCGCTGCTGAAGAATGTAAAGGAAGGGGACTGCGTGTACTTTGTGCACTCCTTCTATGCCACCGGCTGTGAGGACAGTCTGGTCGCCGCGACCGAATACGGGAAAGAACTGACCGCGCTGGTCGCAAGGGACAACGTGATGGGCTGCCAGTTCCATCCGGAGAAGAGCGGCCCTGTGGGTCTTTCCATTCTGAAGGCGTTTGCGGAGATGAGATCATGATTCTGTATCCTGCGATAGATTTGTTTGCCGGGCAGGCGGTTCGCCTGCGCCAGGGCCGCTATGACGACATGACGGTTTATGACCGCGATCCGGAGTCGCTTGCTCTGCGTATGCGCGATGCCGGAGCGACACATCTGCACATGGTTGATCTCGAAGGGGCCCGTAATGGCAGTACTGCGAATCTGAAGCTGATTGAGAAGATTGCTGCCGCTTCCGGACTCTTCATTGAGCTGGGTGGCGGCATCCGCAGCCTGGAGACGCTCCGGCGCTATCTGGACAGCGGGATTTCCCGCGCGATTCTCGGAACTGCGGCAGTGGAGAACGAAGAGCTTCTCCGTGAGGCTCTGGATCAATTTGGGGAGAGGATCGCCGTCGGTGTCGATCTGAAAGATGGCTTTGTGGCGGTGCGCGGATGGGAGCAGAAGAGCGCCTGGACCGCGGAGAATTTCTTCCGCCATCTCACAGAACTCGGGGTGAGAACCGTTATCTGCACCGATATTTCACGCGACGGCGTTCTGACGGGCAGCAACCATGAACTTTATGCCTCTCTGCTTGGACGTTTTCCCGTGGATCTGATTGCCTCCGGCGGGGTGTCCTCATTGGAGGATATCCGCGAACTTAAAAATCTCGGTATGGCGGGGGCCATTCTCGGACGGGCCTATTACAGTGGTGCGGTCTCTCTGACCGAGGCACTGGAGGCGGCGAAAGGGGAGCCGGCATGATCACAAAACGTATTATACCCTGTCTGGATGTCCGAAACGGGCGTGTGGTCAAGGGTGTGAACTTTGAAGGCGTGCAGGATGTTTCGGATCCTGTTCAGCTCGCCAGACATTATTCCGATGAAGGCGCCGATGAGCTGGTGTTTTACGATATCACTGCCAGCTTTGAGGGACGGAAGCTCTTCACGGATGTTCTGCGCGCTGTTGCGGAACAGATATTCATTCCGCTCACGGTAGGCGGCGGCATCAATACGGTGGAGGACTTTGATCGTGTGCTGAAATGCGGCGCTGATAAGGTGAGTGTGAACTCGGGTGCCATCCGAAATCCGGATCTGATTCCGGATGCTGCAGTAAAGTACGGCAGCCAGTGCGTGGTGCTCTCCGCCGATGTCAAAAGGGTAGATGGACAGTTTCACGTCTTCTCTCAAGGAGGCAGAATCGACACAGGGATGGATGCACTGGAGTGGATTCGCCACAGTGTGGAGCTTGGCGCCGGCGAGGTCGTCCTGAACTCTATTGACACCGACGGTGTGAAACGGGGCTTCGACCTCGAGATGCTGAATGCCGTGACCGAGATTGTCGATGTCCCGGTCATTGCCTCCGGCGGTGCCGGCTGCATACAGGATTTTGTCACCCTGTTTCGGCAGGCTCCCGGTGTCGATGCGGGGCTTGCAGCGTCGATCTTCCATTTCGGCGAGGTCAGCATCCGTGACTTGAAGCAAAAACTGACGGAAAACGGAATCAACATAAGGAGAATCTGATGATCAGTGTCGATGAACTGAAATTTGACGAAAAGGGATTGATCCCTGCTGTTGTACAGGATTTTGAAACCGGCCGGGTGCTGACCCTGGCGTATATGAACCGCGAGAGCCTCCGTATTTCTCTGGAGAAGGGCCTGACCTGCTTCTGGAGCAGATCGAGACAGGAACTCTGGCTCAAAGGGGAAACCAGCGGAAACTACCAGCATATTGTGTCGATCACTGCCGACTGTGACAGGGACGCTCTGGTTGTGAAGGTCCGGAAGGACGGCCCGGCATGCCATCTCGGCACGGACTCCTGCTTTGAGTACCCCTTGATGGTGGAAGAAGAGGACTTTACTCTGGATACTCTTTATGTACTGCTCAAAAGCCGCAAGGAGACGCTTCCGGAGGGATCCTACACCAGTTATCTCTTCCAGAAAGGGACGGATAAAATCCTGAAAAAAGTCGGCGAAGAGTGCACCGAGGTGATTATCGCGGCAAAGGGCGGCGAGCGTGCTGAGACGGTTTACGAAGTTGCAGATCTTGCATACCATGTGATGGTGATGATGGTGGAGCTCGGCATTGAGCCCGAAGAAATACGTCGGGAGCTGGCATCGCGCCATGTGATTGATCACAAAGTGAAACAGGAGAAGATGGTGTAATGACCTGTAATTATCATACCCATACAACATATTGTGACGGAATTGACCGCCCCGAGGAAATGGTCCTCGAGGCGATCCGTCTCGGCTGTCCGGAGATCGGTTTCTCCGGACATTCTCATCTGAAAGAGCATGAAGGTAGCATGACCGAGCAGGGAACACGGGATTACTGCGCTGAGATCCGCCGTCTGCAGACGCAGTACGCCGACCGCATCCGGATCCGCCTGGGCATTGAGTATGATGTTTTCTCTGAAGTGGACACCAGTCTCTTTGACTATACCATCGGCGCTGTCCACTGGGTCAGAAAGGAGGGGGTGCTGTATCCGGTGGATGAATGCAGTGATTCCTTCGTCCGGACGGTTAATGAGGTCTACGGCGGAGACTTCTATGCCTGTGTTGAGGATTATTATGAACTGGTTGGGGCCCTCTATGAACGGACTCACTGCAATGTGATTGCTCATTTTGACCTGATCACAAAGTATAACGAGGGCGGCAAGCTGTTTGATATGAATGATCCCCGCTATGCCGCCGCCGCTGATGCTGCCCTGGAGCGCCTCATCGAGGCACCGGTGCTGCTCGAAGTGAATACCGGAGCAATGGCGCGCGGATATCGAAGCGAACCCTATCCCGAGAAACGGATCAGAGACCGCTGGCTCACTGCCGGGAAAGAACTGATCTTCTCCTCCGACTGCCACGATAAGCGAAAGCTGCTTTTTGCCTTTGACCAACTGTCAGATATCCCGCATAGAGAAACATTATGTTAACTAAAAATCAGAAGGCTGAAGTCCGGATTGAAAGCAGCACGCCAGAGGGATATGGAATCTGCCGCCTGGAAGGACGAGCTGTGTTTGTCGCGGCTGCGCTTCCCGGAGAGCGCTGGGAGATCCTGATTCTCAAGGTGACACAGACGGTGGTCTGGGCAAAAGGGGTGACGCTGCTCGAGGCATCTCCGGACCGCCTGGAGCAGGATTGCCCGAACCCTTGTGGGGGATGTGCCCTCCGCTTTGTCAGCTATGAGGGAGAGCTCGGACTCAAAAAAGCGCATGTGGACGACTGCCTGCGGAGGATCGGAAAACAGGAGAATGCGACAACAGTAATTCATCAGAGTCCGATTTCTGAGCGGTATCGCAACAAGGCCATCTTTGCCGTTGGAGAACGGGAGGGAAAAGCGGTATTCGGTTTCTACCGGCCGCGCAGCCATGAGATCGTCCCGCTCTCCGACTGCCTGCTCCAGAGCAGAGAATGTCTGGCCGCAGCACGAGCGGTGACCGATTTTATGAACATGCAGGGGGTTCTGCCGTACGACGAGCGGACCGGAAAGGGGACCGTCCGGCATATCTTCTGGAGAGAGTCTGGAAAAGGCGGCCGTATCCTGTGCATAGTGACAGCAAGAGGTTTTGGTACGCTGACACCGCTCCTGATTGAATATCTGCAGAAAAACTGTCCGTACCTCACCGGAATCATCCTGAACGTAAACAAGACCAAAGGAAACACCGTTCTAGCCGGAGATTTCCATACCCTGTGGGGAGATCCCTGTGTCACAGAACAATTATGCGGCAATGAATTTGAGATCGCGCCGCAGGCCTTTCTTCAGATCAATCCGCCGCAGGCGGAGGCGCTGTACTGGAAGGCTTTGGAATACGCTGCGGCGAAACAGCCGGAGAGCCCGACACCAAAGTGTGATCTGGTACTGGACCTGTACTGCGGAGCCGGTACGGTTTCGCTCTGTCTGGCTTCCAAATTCCGGCGGGTGATCGGGGCGGAGATTGTCCCGGAAGCGATTGAAAATGCAAAGCGCAATGCAGAGAGAAACCGGATTGAAAATACAGACTTTATCTGTGCGGATGCTGCGGAAATAGCCACTCAGCTGCGTGAGCAAGGATTGAAGCCGGATGCTGTCGTTGTGGATCCGCCGCGGAAAGGTCTTGCAGAATCTGTGATCCGGGATATTGCCGGCATGAAGCCGGATCGCGTAGTCTACATCAGCTGCAACCCTGCCACACTTGCGAGAGATGTTGCACTCTTTACAGAAGTGGGCTATAGTCTGGGAGACGCGGAAGCTTATGATATGTTCCCGAGAACGTGCCACGTCGAGACCGTCTGTCTACTAACACATTCTTGAAGAGAAGGGCCTGAAAAAGCCTGAAATATTGGGGTTCCCGTCACCGAGAGCAAGTTCCGCTCCACGTGATGGGGCCCCCCCTTTTTATGTTCGCGGGAACTGGTCAAGAAGAAGGATTGTGGCTATGATTATACATATACGGATATCAGGTGAAGCTTGTCAGTGATACAAGCTATGGGAGTTTGTGGGAGGTGAGCTTGGTGCTGAAGGAATTATAGATTTCGCAACCAGCTTTAACATTTCAGACATATAAATGTTCGGTTTGGTTGGTAGACATGGGTATGCCTTGCAATTATAATAATGTAAAAAATAATTGCAAAGGTGAGAACTATATGAGAAAATACTACTTAGACAATATCAGATGGGTAACTGTAGTTTTGGTTGTCATTTATCATGTGATTTACATGTATAATGGCGAAGGCATTCTC
>CADBWQ010000005.1:112454-124611 GCA_902798545.1 Oscillospiraceae bacterium | reverse complement strand
CGGATAGGTCTGTCGGAAGATGATGATGCGAATGCCCGGGTTCAGGCACGCGCCCAGAAACGCCTTGATTCTGACGGCATGGGTTTTGCCGCCGCCCTTCGCTCCGCCGTAGGCCACGAACATGCTTGTCGCCTGGTAGAACAGCAGCTGCTTCGGGTTTGCCTCTCCGGCGCTCCACCGGACGATGTTTGTGTCCTTGCTCGTCTCCGGCCCGTGGTGCCTCTGGTTGCTCATGACTGCGGGATCTTTCGGAAGGCCTCGTCCCCGCCGACACCGCTCGTATCAATGATCAGGCGTTTCCCGCCCTTGTCCGGTCTCCGGTCCACCCAGCCGCCGTTGGCTGGCTGCTTCAGGATCGCCAGGAACGCTGCCGCGTTGCGCGGGTTGTTTGCCATTCCCCTGGCCGCCCAGCTCTCCCGCATGTCCTCCGCCCAGTTCGTGACCCGGTTAAAGGTCTTGTCGTCCAGGTACTCCTGGTACTCTTCCTTCGTCAGATTCAGATAGATCCGCATTCCCGCCTCATCCGGGAACACGTCCCCGTCCTCCCGGCAGGAATCGAAGTAGGCCTGCATCTTCTTTTTCAGTTCCGCCGGTGTCCGGTAAGCCCTCAGGTCTGCCGCCGTCGCTCCCTCCGGAATCTTTCTCGGTCGCCCTCTCGGCATTCCTCATTCCTCCTTTATGCCCACATGCCAAACTCGTTGTACGGTTCCAGTCCGCCGTAGAGATCCGTGATGTCCTCGCTCTCCGCAGGCATGCCCCGCTGCAGGGACGCCTTGAGTTCGTCGTAGCGCTGCTGGCAGAAGTTCGCCGACGACGGGTCTTCCGCCATCAGCAGGTGCGCGGCCAGTCCGTAGGGCAGCACCGTGCCCGCACAGTAGTCGTCCAGGTCGATCTCGCTGTAGAGGTCCTCAAGCTGCGCCGCCACCGGCCTGCGTCCGCTTTCCCACTCGCTGTTTTTTCTGTAGGTGTCGCTGAACGGATACAGCTCCTGCTGCAGCACGTTCAGGATCGCAAGCGTTCTCAGCCGGTACTCCTCGGTATCCTCGTACTTGTACTTCCCCTCATCACTGAGTTCGTCCATGATCGTGATGGCTCGCTGGAACACGTCCATCCCCGTGATGCTTCCAGTAGTCTGATAGGCCATTATTCGCCCTCCGGTTCCGTGTCGGTGTCCACGACCTCTTCTGTGCGGTTTGCTACATGCTTATAGCATTTTGCTTTATACCGCTTGCCGCTCTCGTCATCCAGCGTCACCGTGTGCTTCCAGACCTGTGAGATCGCTGCATACCCGACTTTGAGGTAGAACTCGCTCTCCGCTTCGTTCCACTTCTCTTTTGTGACGGAGGGCAGAAAGGCGATTGCCCCGTCTGCCCCCGTCTGCATCTCATTGATGATGTACATCAGTTTTCCTCACTGGCTTCTTCCGGTACTTCCTCAATGATGTACCCGGCGTTGGCTGCGTCCGCCAGACCTTCCCCGATGATGTATGCCACCACCGCAGCGCCTGACATAATGAGGCCTCCGACCGCTTCCACAGTCTCCGCGTCCACCTTGAACGCCACCATGATCCCGGTAACAAAGGCTACCACCGCAAGCCAGAACTTCCGGCTCGTGAGTTTCCGTTTCCAGTCGATCTTGTTCATTTCTTCTCTTCCTCCTCGAAGTCCAGTTTGATCATCTGCCAGATGTTAGCTTCCCCAAACATCTTCTCCACTTCCCCGAACGTGCGTGCGACCACCGTGTGGGACTTGCCGTCCGTTGTGCATACCAGATACCGTTCTTTCTCGTCCATATTGTCCTCCTGTTTTATAAATCCGCTCTTGATCCCGATAGCAATAAACTCCGCCATTGGGATTTCCGTGCCGTCTGTGAACTGCACACGCAGCTCGTCGATGTCCGAGAGGTCTATCTCAATTGGTTCCATGCCATTACCCTCCGTGCGCTTTCTTGTTCAGGTGCGCTTCTATTTCGGTGATTGCTTCGGTCACCGGTCCGTTTGCGCCCTGCTCGTGCAATCCCTTGAGGCAGGCCAGAATCCCTTTTGTCAGAATGGTCTGCTCCTCTTTTATGTCTTTGATTTCCTTGTCCTGCTTCTCTTGCCGGTCAAACCAGCCGAAGATTTTTCTGATGTATGAAATGATAGCCACGAACGCTCCTGATATTGCGGCAAGACTGAGAAGTGTCTGCCACGTCAACGTAATCTGCATCGGACTCACCCCCGGTCAAGGAGCTTGGCCCATGTCTTCGGGCCGACCACTCCGTCCACTTCCAGACTGTATGCAGCCTGAAATTGCTTGACAGCCTTCTCCGTCTTGTCGTCAAACAGGTCCGTCTGCCCGTCCAGATATCCGGAGCTGTCCGCAGCGAAGAAATTGGCAAATCCCCGGGCGGAAAGGACCGCTTTCAACACCACGACATCCATGCCGTCCATGTTCTTGTCAATCATCCTTGGAGGCCATTCATCAGGGAAAACCTCCGGCGACTCATATGGCTTCACATCTCCATTGACTTCTGTTCGACTTGGTTTGATTTCTGTCCATCCTGTCAGGTCAAGTTGGCTCTCGATCTCTTTGGCATACTTGTATCGTGCGTCCACGTTGCAGCAATAGGGCTGCTCGTAGAGGCGGCACATCTTATCCGTGGCGGTCCAGATATCATCGGTTGTCTGGAGAATCTTCAACAGCGGGGCGTACTGCCATTGCGTGGCAAGCTCATGCATAGCAAATGCAACTTGCATGGTCACATCGTCCAGAGCTTTCCCGGATTTCTTCCAGAAGTCATAGAGGTCGAGTTTCCGTCCCTGACCTGTCTGGAAATTGAAGTAAGTCCATTGCGCGAGCCCATAACCCATTTGATCTCTGGCAAACTGATGCCTAGTGATTGCTCCGCTCATAACTCGCGCTGTGTAATCTTTGCTTGCAGTGCGATATGCGGAAAAGTCGTTTTGCAGCCGGTTTGGCTCACATCCGCTCTCTGCTTGCCAGTTGCCAAGGATTCCCAACGCGCCAGCTCTAGAAAGCCCGTAACCTCTCAGGAGGTTGTAAATTGTTTGATGGTAGCTCATATGCATCCCTCGATAAATTCCTCAAGTTCGTCCCGTGTAATCATGGTCTTCCTCCTCATCCCACGCAGGATCATAGTCCATTGCGTGGGCTACAACGTAAAGTATCACTATCAGACTAACCAATAGCAGTCCGCCCAGAATGATCAACCATATCATCGGCATCACCTCTTGTTGTTGTGCAATCTCGTTCCGCTGGGAGCACATCATTTATCCCAGCTCTTCTTGTCGACTTGTGCTAATGTTTGTTATCGGGATAACCCCGCCCCTCACGCATCCAGCAGGGGAGATTGTTTGAAATGGCAGTTGTAAACCGGTGACGGAGCAGGCCCCACCATCCTTTAACTGAGCTGCCGCAGTTTGTTCCATTACTGTCCTGACTCACTCTTATATCCCGCTGGAGCCAAGCGGCTAGCTGTGCCTCGGAGAGGGCTGATAAGAAACAAGCTCCGATATTTGGACAGCTTTAAAGGTTTTTCAAACCACGGGGACTGCACTATGCATCTTCGGGTGGCAGGTTACCCCGGTATGATCACTTCCGGCCCCGTGGTTTTGTCGGGAGGATGCTTGTCCCGGAACTTGTGCTTGCGGTTACTCTCACACCACGGGCATCCGCCGTGATTTCTGCATGTGTAATCAATCGCCTTTGAGCCGCGATACGGTTTTCGATGTTCTTTACCGTGCGCTATTGCCTTGTCCAGAGACATATTCATCCTCCCTTCGTAGTGATTTATTTAGGCCTTTAAGTTACAATCAAACAGGTTCAACGGTCTTTAATATATGGTCAACCTCAATGTCACGAATCGGATAACTACTCTCTCCTGTTTCGTGACAGACCTCAACGGTATAATCTTCCAGATGATTGTTCTGGATAAATTCTATTAGTTCTCTTCCCGTCATTGTTCCTCCTTTAAATCACTTGCTTTTTTCCCTCTCTTGTGTTAAAATTAATCTGTGGAGCGGACGTGCGCCAGCTCGCGGACGGATTAAACGCAGGAAGAGAATAAAGCGAACTCCACAGCGGCGAAAGCCGCTTTTTTTATTTCTTTCATTCAGTAGTCACTCTTCTTTTTCTTTCCCATCAAACCTGAAATAGGCCATGTAATTCTCCCGTGGGCCTTCTTCCGTGCAACACGCACACAGGATATCCGCAGAGGTCTGAGGCCAGATTTTCACGTTCCCGTGCGCGTAATAACTCCCGCAGACCTTCACCCGATACAGTGCTGTGCAGACATACCGTCGAATCTCGTCCGGTAAGAACAGATAAGCCTTGTCGTTGAGGTTGATCTCGTTGACTCTCCATCGTCTTGCCCCGTGCTTACTCTCCGCATGGTCAACAATCACATGCCCTACTCCCCATTTTTGGTAGGCGGCTGAATACTTGTCATCCACAATGCTCTGCACGCTCTTGCCCGGTTTTGGGGCGTAGAGTGGCATGAACAGCGTTTGAGATGGGATGTGCCAAACCCCTACTGCCCCGTCCGGGATAGTTGCTGATACTGTGCGCTTCATGCGTTCAGTGCGGCGATTGCTTCTGCAATCTTGCCATCGATATAGAGCTTGGTATCTGCCGGATAGGTGACTTCGGTGTCGCCAGTGGATGACCAGATGCTGTTCGTGCCGTACAAGGTGGACAAAATGCCTGAGATTTCGGATTCGGTGAGTTGGTAGGTGATTGGGTTTATCGGATAGACAAGTTCCATCGCATCTGCAATAGCTTTGGCCTGTTCGGCTGTATAATCAGATACTAAAAAACGAGGTCTAACTTCAACACCAGTTGCGTGTCCATAAAAAGAAACACTGCAACGATCCGCGCTTGTTAGTAATGATTCTTTTATAATGGGAAGATTTGAAACAAGGAAAAGATTTTTTAAGGGTTCTTCCGATAAAGTCCATTGTTTCCCGATTAACGTACTCAAGGGATTATCTAAGTAGGCTCCCACAATCCACCTATCTAGTTCTTGTCTTGTTGGCAAACCAAAACTAAGATTAACCTTAACCCTATCCACCACCAACTGTCCCGTCCTATCGGGGTTAATGGTGAGCGTCCCACCGTAGACGGTTCCGGCTTCATCTTCCCAATCGACGGAGATTTGGTTGCCCTGATAGGGTTCGTAGTCCGTGGCGGCTGCTGAACCAAGTTCTATCTGAACATTTTTAAATCCAGTATATGAGCCACCATATCCCCAGATTTCAAAGTGTTCGCAATTTTCTGGAACAGTAAATGTGAAAGTAGTTACTTGACCTCTGTTTGTCGGGTTTGACCATACCCCATTCACTTTATAACTGAAGAACATACTAGGATTTGAAACGTATCCGTCAAGCTCAAAAGAGATTCTATATGTTCCCGGTTTAAAAAAATAATTTTCGTTAACTGGTGCTATTGCATTGTTCTTGCCACCATAAATAACTGTATAGTCAGTTGCATTTGTTCCATGATACAGATTCTTCCCCATCTGCTCAATCTCAGCCCCCGTGTGACCGCTGATTGGGCAGATGTTGGAGTAGGGACTCCATGATGTTTTCGTGCTTCCTGATTCAAACTGTGGATAAATAATCTGGTTGTTGTAAGTCCCAGCCAAGACTTGACATTGTAGATAAAATTTAGCATCAGCAGTAAGGGTAAATGTTGCCCCTGATCCACTATCATGAGTCCATTCGCTTCGTGTAACAAAATCATCATATGAATAAATCCCATAAAGCTGAATAGCCTCAGATAATCCACCGCTAATTGTATAAGTTCCAGCACTCAGGTTTATTGCGTTTTGTGGCCCAGTTGTTCCGTTTTCAAGCCAAGTTGCACCCGTTGACGTTCCATTTATAACAATTGTCCCGTCAGCTTTTTCGCTAATTATGCCAACGGTCTTTACTACTGGTTTTAGCTTGTTCTTCCCACCCCCCGCAGGCCACGGGTTTGCATACCCGTGCAAATCCTGCACAGGCTCGATCTGGGCCACGAGCTTGCGAATGGGCTGTCCGTCCGCGCCATCGTCAAAAGAAGCGATAGCACCCGAAGCGGTGTTGATGATCTGCGTGGTCGATACGGTGTCCTCTAAGTCACTTAATTGGCGAGATAAGTCACCAATGTCACTTGTGTTCTGGTCGATCTGCTCGGACTTCCCGGAGATGGAAGAGGCCGCTGCCTCCGCCGCAGTCTGAGCGGTTTCCGCTGCATCCTGCGCATCCTCTGCCGCACTCTGTGCTGCTTCTGCCGCTGTCTGAGCAGTCTCTGCTTCGGTCTGGGAAGCTGCGGCTGCTGTGGCGGACTGTGCGGCTGCGCTCTGGGAATCTGCCGCGTTCCCTGCCGCATTGAGTGCGGTGTCCGCCCACGAGGAAGCTTCATTGGCCTTGCTTGCTGCTATCGTCGCAGAATTGTTGGCTCTGGTTGCGCTCTGGCTTGCGCTGGCTGATGCGCTCTGCGCATTGATCATGGAGGTTCTGGCGGCCTCGGCAGATGCCTCAGCATCATCGGCATAGTCGCTTACGGTCTCCACGTACTCCGCGTACTTCTCTTCCCGGATCGCCTCTGCTGCAGCTCTCTCGTTCTCTGCGGTTACCCGGCCCTGTTCCGCCGTTACCCTTGCCGCCTCTGCATCAGCCCTTGCGGTCTCTGCCATGGAGCGTGCGACTTCCGCCGTGTTCCGGTTGCTCTCCGCGTTGATGCGGCTGTCCTCGTTCGTGATTCGTGCTGTCTCTGCCTCTGCGCGGTTGTCCTCTGCGCTGGCTCTGGCCTGCTCTGCAGCCACGCGGTCTTCCTCGTTGTCCGAGACTCTGTCCTCAAGCGTGCCGAGGTCGCTGACGGCCTGCTCCACATAGTTCATGGCTCCGGTCGCCGTCGTTTCCGCTTCCTGTGCCACACTGAGAATCTGCGCCCAGATTTCGGGAGTCGGCTCTGCCTCCGCCGGGGTGTTCGGTTCCGTGCCCGGACGGATCACGCCTGCCGCCGCCCAGATGGTCGGGATGATAACCGTGCCGTTGCCGTCGGAGCCATACACGCCGATAAACAGCACCTCGTCCGCTGTCTCAAGCGCTTCCGCAGGTACAACGCAGTTCAGGTTATTATCGAGCACAACGTCAATGCTCTCGCCGTCCTCGCCCGTGCGAAACACTGCGAGCTTGGAGAGGCCTGTCCAGTCCTCCGACAGCGTGAACTTCACCTGAATCCCGGCAGACCCGGAAGTCAGGATTTCTTTATTTGTAACGACCGCTCTTCGCGTGTCGACCGATATCTCAATCATGGAAAGGCTCCTCCTTATAGGGGAATAGGCCTCCGCTCAGGAAGGCCGTGTAAATAAACGGATAAGGCCCGGTGTGTGCCGGGCCTTATGGTATATTGGATCAGGTCGTGCTCTTTGCGACCAGAACGCCGTTGGCGTGCTCGGCGATGACGAAGCAGTCGTACAGGAAACGTCCCTGGCAGACAGCGCCGTCGACATCGGGGTGCTCGTTGAGCACACGCAGGGTCTTGATCTTGGTCGGAGCCACAACGGCATCCTTCGCAACGATCATGTACACAACGCCCGTCGGCATGTAGCTGTCGGGAACCTTGACGATGTGCAGGCCGTCGATCACGCCGAGTTCGCCGCGCTTGATGATGCGGTCGGCGACATCCTGGACAGTCGCGCCGGCGCCGAGGACCTGGTCAGCCAGCTTGACTTTGATAACCTCAGTCTCCTTGATGAACAGCACGCGGTCTTCGGTGGCGAAGAGGTTGTTCATCGCGGCGTTGGAGGTCATGATGGTCTCAATGGCGTTGGCCTTGGTCAGGGAGACACCGGTCTGGATGGTGCCGCCGCCGGTGGAGCCGAAGCCGGTCACGCCGTTACCGGTGGCAATCGCGTTGAGGCGGTACTTGTCGGTCTGGGGGATCAGCTCGTACTTCACCTGGTTTGCGGGGATGACGCCTGCCGCTTTCGCCTGCAGGGTGCTGTTGTTGTTGCGCTTGTCAATCGCGATGTTGAAAGCGTAGTCCTGGGTGATGGTGAGCGGCTGGACCTTGTCTTCCTGCTCCACCAGAGGACCGAATCTGCTTCCGTTTACCTTTTCCCAGTCGTACTGCTGAAGCTGGTAGGTCGGCAGGGAGCGCAGGCGGATGGTCGCTACGCCGTCCCAGTCGTATTTGTTGCTGAAGACACCTTCAGTGATGGATCTTTTTGCGTAAGCTTCTACAAGCCGTTTCGCGGCTTTGGACTCAAAATTGTGAGCCATTAAAATTCAACTCCTGGTTATCAGAGGTCGTTCCATCCCTCATCAAATGCGTCTTTGGTCGCAGCTTTACCAACAGAACGCGAGGAGCCCATGGAACGCTCCTTGTTTTTTTGCTGCTGTTTCGCCTGTTCGATTTCGTCCTTCAGGCGCTTGTTCTCTGATTCCAGCTCGCTGTTCTTATAGCGCTGATACGCAGTCGTGAGGTCGCCGATCTTCTCCGCGTCGTCCCAGACTTCCTTCGGAATGTCTTCGGACTTGATCGAGTTCCCGTAGATACTCAGGAACCGGTCTACCGAGGCACGGCGTTTTGCCTGCTGTTCCTCTTCGCTGTCTTTCTGCTGCTTCTCCGCTTCCGGCTCCATGGCCTTCATTCTGGCCTGGACAGCCTGAGCCGCTGCCGCAGATGCAGACAGCTTCTTTCCTTCTGCCTCCGCTTTCGCCATCAGGCTTCTCGTTCTGGTCTCATCGATCAGGGCGTTAATGTCCCCGCCACGGGATTCAGCAAGCTCTTTCAGAAAACTTTCATACATCCGGAGCCTGGGCACATCGTCCTTGACGGAATCCCATTTCTCCCGGATGCGCGGGTAGTCCATCCCCTGCTGTGCAAGTTTGACTACCTCGTCTCTGTTGACGGTTCTGTTTTCTCCGAGGTAACGGAGTTCAAAGCTCTCGCCCTGGTCTTGGCTGGCCGCTTCTCCCTCTGCCTTCTCTTCGGTCGCATCGCCGTCTGTGGCCTCACCATTGGGTTCATCCGCAGCCTGCTGGTCTGCATCTGCATCTGTCTCCCCGCTTTCCTCTTCAGTTTCCCGGTCGTCCTCGTCAGATCCCCAGCCGTCGTCCTGACCGTCGTCAGTCAATACGGTTTCGTCTCTGTCGTCCCAGCCATCGTCAAAAGCATTTGACGTCTCAACTGCTTCTGCCTGTTCGGTCTGCACGGTGTTCTCGTTATCCATTTGTGTCCTCTTTCTCCGCTATGGTTGGCGGTTCAGATTCAAGTATTTCAAAGCGGTGGTTTCCCGCATTGATGCAATTAAAAAAAAGACATCGAACTGCACTTTCGTGCAATCTGATGTCTTTACGATTCGTATGTGCGCTTCTGACGCAGTTCCCCGGATTCCCGAGTCTCGCTAAGGGTTAATCCGGGGTTCCGCAGTCAGGAAAAGGGTGTTAAGGGTGGATCATCCCTTTGGCGCTTCCTGCAGGTCTCGAACCTGCCACCCTGCGGTTAACAGCCGCATGCTCTTCCAACTGAGCTAAAGAAGCATATAGGCGGGCAGCTTGTTTCCATCCCGGACCGTATCCCGCTCTCACGATTACGGCCAGCCGCCCTGGGCTTAAACGAAAAGGAGGTGCATGCCAAAGAAAACACTGCAAACATGATAGTCGCTAAGCTATTGCTTATGTCTAAGCTGTTGCTTATCCCTATATATTCATTACCACATTCTCGCTTAATTGTCAACCTTTTTTGTTACACTTGGGTTTACAATGCTTTTGATATTTTTTCCAGAGCCGTTTTGAAACACCTACCCCCATGTTTTTTGTGCCCCCTTGGTTGTCATGCAGTTGTGTGCAGCTGTGTGTGGTGTAAATAGAGCTTGGGCTTTTGAGAGGTTTTGAGTGGGTGGAAAGCCTAATATATATATACGATAGACCTACCCCCACTTTTTTTCTGGGGGCCTGGCCGTCCCCGGCTCTGCCAAAATCCAATGGTCACCACCACAGCAACACCAAAAAAATCTTTTTTGCCTGCAAAAGTTATCAATAATTATTGTTTTGCCACGAATCAATAACCTTTCCTGTGTTGTTGTGGTTCGCATAATAGCTGTTGAGCGAACCAAGCTGAACCAGGTTATCACCAAGATCTGATTGTCAACCTGCTGCATGGGTCAGGGGTTGACAATCCCCTGTTAACCTTATATAACCTCCTGAAACCTCACCTAACGATTCTGATATATATAATATACTATATAAATAAAACATAAGATATTAATTAAATACTAAATAACAAGAATAACAATAACAATTCAATATAACAATTCAATATCAATTCCAATAACAATAACAATTCAATTCCAATTCCAATATCAATATCAATTCCATTCCATATATCAATCTATTGAAAACAAGTTTCCATTGCTTATAAGGGCCGGAGCTGTCCCCCGCTGCAGGTGGCTCCGGCCGTGCTGATCAACAACAGAATATAAAAATCCCCGCTGAGCTATGAGGCCCGGCGGGGATTCTGTTTTCATTCAGTTGTTATATCCTTGTGACTGTTTATGTATTCTTCCATTGCTTTTTTTAAAACAGTATTTACCTTGTCGCCGTTATCCTGGACACACTGCCGGAACTCTTCCAGCAGCTCACGCCTAACCTTCACCGTCTGATAACTCATGTTTGCCGCGTCCCATTTATTATTACTTCGGCGCTGGGCCTCTGATGCTGACAATCTTGTCCCTCCCTTCTCATATTACATCGAGAGTATATCATATTTTATAAACGTTGCAAAGTGTACAAAATGCACAAATCTACGTTGTAACTTTTGTTGACCTTGCCGTATTGACTTTATACGTTGCAACGTGTATCATAAAAAGCGTCAGGGGGACAACGAAAAGAAAACCAAATATAAAAAAACTTTTAAAGGAGACTTAACAATGACTTACACCATCACCAACAACAATAAATTCGGGAGCGTCGAAATCTCTTTCAACGAGAAGCCGAGCGAAGAAATCCGCGCAGCTCTGAAGGCCCAGAAATTCAGATGGCACAGCGTGAAAAAAATTTGGTACGGCTACGCCGACGCCGAAACCCTCACCGCGATCCTCGGGAGCGGCACTCCAGTCCAGGAGCCGAAGGGCAAGCGCCCCGAAGCCAAGGCCACAGTCAAGACTACGGCACAAGATCACGTCCGCATCTACTGGAACGGGATCAAGATTGACGGCGGGAAGCTGATCCGCTGCGGCTACAGCCTCAACAACAACGCCGACGGCGCGCCGAGCGTGAGCATCTACGCCAAGGACTACAACAATCTGCCCCGCGACCTCTTCACCGTAGAGAATGACAGCGATTCCTATTCCGACTATTTCGAAGAGGATCACGCCCACATCGGCCCAGATCATCCACTGTTTAAGTATTTCCGCTATGCTGCAGAAAAGGCTCAGGCCCGCATGGATCGCCCATACTGCGAAAAGCTCCGCGAAACTCTCAACAGCGGGCGCCGCGAGCCGTGGCCGGGACACTATGACGCCATTCGGGAAGACCTCGCCAGGCGCGAGTCGTTCCTTGCTCAGTTCGCAAAGGCCGAAGACCCCGGCCAGCCAACAGCCGAAGACCTGGCAGAGATCGACCGCCAGAAGCAGGAAGCCGAGAACGCCCGCAAGGCTGCGGAGCATGAAAAAGAACTCAGACAACGCGAAAACTATTTGTGCCAGCGTGCAAACGGTCGGCGCCTCATCCAGACCGAAGCCGAGGCCCACCCGATCCAGGACGGGCAGCCGGTTGTCTTGATCAACTGGAGCGAGCACCCCGCATTCTATGCTTTTGCGGACGACGAATTGAGGCTTTCTCTTCCGGCAGCGGAAAAGATCCTCGGAACGCTCGACAGAGAGCAGAACGAGACGCGGGAAACCGAATATGGGCGCGGATGGTATTACAAGACAAAGTTCACCATCACCGGTACAGACGAAAACGGCGAGGAATTCAGCTACACTGGCCGCTATGACCTCGGAGACAATGACGGCGGACTGATCCAGCATATCCGATCTTTCGGAGAGTATTACTTGACACATGACAATTTTGGCCATGTCAAAGCAGAGCCAGACGAGACAAACGAAACCGTGCAATTTGCCGACTATCTCTCAAAGTTCGTAGCCTGACAGACCCAGACGAGAA
>CADBWQ010000005.1:20764-112380 GCA_902798545.1 Oscillospiraceae bacterium | reverse complement strand
AAGAAAAGCCCTCGATCAGATCCGCAAAATGGAAATAAAGGAGGTTCAGACAGAATGAAAGCAAAGATTATGCGGTTCCTTGATCTTTTCGCAGCCGGAATGATAGCCGGATTTCAGAGGCAGTTTTATCTTGACGGTCACACCGACAGATTGATATAATGGGAGGTACATTATCGTGAAAGAAGGTTTTCAAATGGGTGCAGAGGATATCCAGAAGCGCAACGCCAGACAGCAGGTATGGGACAAGGAAAACACAGTTCACGTCTCAATCAAGCTGCAGAAAGCAACAGACGCGGACATCATCGAATTCTTAGACGGAAAGTCAAAGCAGACCGTGATAAAAGAGGCGCTCAGACGGATGATTCAGGAGGGATAAAAACGGAAAGAATATTTCAGATCCCGGACGCGGACGCGGTCGGCGTTTACATGATCGAAAACATGGAAACGAAAAAGCGCTATGTTGGATCCTCAACGAACGTAAAACACCGGCTCAAAATGCATGAATCTATCATCAGGCATGGCGACGGAATAAACCGTCTTATGGATGAAGACATTAAAGCCGGGCACGGAAAGTTTTTCGCGGCAGTGCTTGAAACGTTCAAAGACGGAACAATCACAAACGCGGATCTTGTCAGGGCGGAGCGCAAATATACGGAGGCGCTTGGGTCCGTCGGCGAATACAATTATCCCGGTTCGACTACCCGCGCCAGATTCGGAAACAAAAACCCGCTTTTATATGCGCATGGAACACTTGAAGCACTTGGGATGAATAAACCGCTACACTCAGACAAATAGCAAAATAGCTGACGGGAACAATACCCGCCAGCTATTTTCACGTCCAGACCGTGGTCAATCCCGTGGACGTTTTACGTGGTCAATTTTGATTTTTGACCATCAAATTTGATTCTGTGAAATCATTTTTGAGATGCAGAAAAACGGCCAAACTACCAGTAAAAACAGAAGAAGTCCCGTTTTCAGGGACTTCTTTCAGATGGTACGGCCGACGGGATTCGAACCCACGACCTTCAGAGTCGGAGTCTGACACTCTATCCAGCTGAGCTACGGCCGCATAATCAGATAGTTGTTGCCTTTGGACTGTGAATTTGGTATAATCCAGACAACGCATGGTATTATAACAAAAATCTGCCGTAAAGTAAAGCCCTGATTTTAATTCCCGTGTTCAGAAGGCTTTACCACTTCAAAGAGGAGGAACCCTATGAAAACCGTAGTACTGGGGAGAAGCGGCCTTGTCGCCACCAAGCCCTCGCTCGGCTGTCTGCCGCTTCAGCGCTGTGACAAGGACTACGCCGTGAGGCTGCTCCGCGCCGCCTATGACGGCGGAATCCGCTTTTTTGACACCGCCAACGCCTACACCGACAGTGAAGAGAAGATTGGCCTCGCGCTCAGCGATGTCCGCAGCGAGATTGTTCTTGCCACCAAGAGTGCCGCCAGAGATAAGGCGGGTGTTCTCGCCCACATTGAAAACAGTCTCCGGATGATGAAGACAGACTATATCGACCTCTTTCAGTTTCACCAGGTGCCCGAGGTTCCGGATCCGGATGATCCCGACGGCGCGTATGCCGGTGCGCTGGAGGCAAAACGGCGCGGCTGGATCGGTCACATCGGTGTCACAACCCACCGTGTGCAGGTTGCGGAGGCCTGCATCGATTCCGGCTACTTTGAGACGGTCCAGTTTCCGTTCAGCTATATCTCATCCGAGCGCGATCTGGCCCTGGCCGCCCGCGCGAAGGCGGCCAATGTCGGCTATATTGCCATGAAGGGGCTGGCCGGCGGCATGCTGACCAATGTCCGGGCCTGCCAGGCCTTCATGAGCCAGTATGACAATGTCGTCCCCATCTGGGGCGTTCAGGAACTGGGTCAGCTGGATCAGTGGCTGGCCGTGGCGGAGGAAGATCCCCCGATGGACGAGGAACTGAAGGCCTTTATCGCCAGAGAGCGGAAAGAACTCTCCGGCAGCTTCTGCCGCAGCTGCGGGTATTGCATGCCATGTCCCGTGGGGATTGAGATCCGCAATTGTGCAAGGATGAACATGCTCCTGCGCCGCTCCCCCTGGCAGCAGTATATGACCGATGAATGGTACGAGAAGATGCACAGAATCGAAGACTGCATCGGCTGCCGCTCCTGCGCCTCCAAGTGTCCCTATCAGCTGGACACGCCAAATCTGCTGAAGTTTATGCTAAAGGATTACGATGAATTCTATGAAACCCATAAAGACCTGGTCTAAGCACTGTTTCCGGATTGTCTCCCTCCTGCTCATTGCTGCGGCTCTGCTCTCACTGAGTGCCTGCGCGTCGGCGGCCGCCATGGAGCAGAAGCAGATCTTCGCCATGGACACCGTCATGACGCTCACCGCCTACGGGCAGAAGGCCCAGGACGGCCTCAACGCCGCCACCAGTGTCATCAACTCCATGGAGGCGCTGCTGGATCCGGAGCTGCCGACCAGCACGACCTATGCCATCAATCATGCAAACGGCAGCAACGTCGTGGTCAACGCACAGGTTGCGAAAATGCTGAGCACCGCCAAGACGGTCTATGACCAGTCGGGCGGCGCGCTGGATCTCAGCATCTATCCCGTGGTCAAGCTCTGGGGATTTGTCGACAGCCGCTACTATGTCCCGCTGTATGAGGAGATCTCCGCGCAGCTCGCCCGGAAGGCCTTCGACCAGATGGTCCTGACCAGCTACCCGGCGACCGGCTCCTATTCCGTCTCGTTCCCCGCCGGAACCGAGATCAGTTTCGGTGCCATCGGAAAGGGCTGCACCGCGGAAAACGCCATCAGCGCCATGCGTCAGGCCGGCGTCAGGAGCGGCATCATCTCGCTGGGCGGCAATGTCCAGACCCTCGGCCTCAAGCCGGACGACAGCAAGTGGACCGTCGCCATCCAGGACCCGAACAACACCGCCAGCTGGGTCGGGACGGTTCAGGTCGGTGAGACAGCCGTGGTCACCAGCGGCAGTTACCAGCGATTCTTTGAGTTTGACGGAAACATCTATCACCATATCATCAATCCGGTAAGCGGCTCCCCTGTCACCAACAATCTGCTCTCCGCCACCATCATCTGCGAAGACGGCACGATGGCAGACGCGCTATCCACCGCCATGTTCGTTATGGGCGAAACCCGCGCGCTGAACTACTGGCGGCAGTACGGCGGGTTCGAGATGATCCTGATCACCAAGAGCAACCAGATCATCTGCACCAAGGGACTGATCGATGTGTTCACGCAAAACAGCGCCGCTGACGGCTACAAGGTCAGATACGCGGAGTAATCATAATGGAACCGTTCCGCAGAGACATACGAAGTGTCAGGGGGATCGGAGAGAAGAGGGCGCAGGCTTTGAACAAGCTCGGCGTCTTTTCTCTGTTCGATCTCATCTCCTATTTCCCCCGGCGCTATGAGGACCGCAGCAGCATCCGGCCCATCGCGCTGGTGCAGGACGGCGAAGCGGTCTGCATCACGGCCGTGATTGCCGACGAGCCCCGCCTCTCCCGCATCCGCCGCGGCCTCGACCTGGTACGTGTACGCGCCTTTGACGACAGTGCGGAAGTGACCGTCACCTGGTTCAACCAGAGTTATGTGAAGAATCAGCTCCGAAGCGGGCAGAGCTACCGCTTTTATGGGAAGATGGAGGTCAAAGGGACCCGCCGGAGCCTGACCAATCCGGTCTTTGAGCCGGAGGATCTCCCCACCGGACGCATGTCCGTCACCGGCCGGATTGTCCCGGTCTACCGCATGGTCAGCGGGCTGCAGCAGAGCGCCATACGACAGAGTATCCGGCAGGGGCTGGACAGCTGCCTGGGCAGTCTTCCCGAACTTCTGCCCCCTGCCGTACGGGAAGAGTACGGTCTGGCGGATGCCGGGCAGGCGTACGAGGATATTCATTTTCCGCCGGACCCGCATGCATTGGATCAGGCGCGAAAGCGCTTTGTCTTTGAAGAGCTGTTTCTCCTCTCCTGTGCCCTCGGAAGCCGGCAGAAGACCGGGCAGAAGGGCATTGTCGTTCCGAAACCCGATTTCTCGCTGTTTTACGACACACTTCCCTTCTCCCCGACCGCAGCCCAGCGGCGGGCGATTGAGGAAGCCGCGTCGGATCTGGCCTCCGGCAGCCGCATGAGCCGCCTTCTCCAGGGCGATGTCGGCAGCGGCAAGACACTTGTCGCCGCAGCCCTCGTCTGGCAATGCTTCCGGGCAGGATATGCCGCCGCCTTCATGGCGCCGACCGAGATTCTTGCAGAGCAGCATTATCGCACACTGAGCGCGTTTCTGTCTCCTCTCGGGCTGAAGGTCGGACTCCTCACCGGCTCCACGCGGGCGAAGGAGAAACGCCAGCTGCACGAAGCGCTGGAACTTGGGACGCTGGACCTGATTATCGGGACACATGCACTTCTCAGCGACAGTCTGCATTTTCACCGGCTGGCTCTCACCATCACGGATGAGCAGCACCGTTTCGGCGTGGAACAGCGCTCCCGTTTCGGCGGTGGAGATGATGCATCCGACCCATCAGCATCTGCGCTCCCACCCCACGTCTATGTCATGTCGGCGACCCCGATCCCCCGCACGCTGGCCCTGATCATCTACGGGGATCTGGCACTGTCCGCGCTGGACGAACTTCCCCCCGGCAGGCAGGCCGTCGATACCTTCAGCGTCGGGAGCGCTTACCACGCGCGTCTGCTGGCATTCATCCGGAAGCTGTGCGGCGAGGGCCGTCAGGTCTTTGTCGTCTGCCCGAAGGTGGAGGATGAAGAGGATCCGGATGCCGCGGCAGACGGATCTCTCAGCGGGAAGAAGCTTCTCTCCGCCGTGGAGTATGCGCAGCAGCTCCGTCTGGAGCTTCCGGAGCTCCGGATTGGCTGTGTCCACGGAAAAATGAAGGCCGCCGACAAGGATCTCGTGATGCAGCAGATGATCGCCGGGGAGATCGACGTGCTGGTCTCGACAACGGTGATCGAAGTTGGCGTCGACATTCCGAACGCGGCCCTGATGCTGGTGGAGAATGCGGATCGCTTCGGCCTCAGTCAGCTGCATCAGCTGCGCGGCAGAGTGGGCCGCGGGCAGCATAAGAGCTACTGCGTTCTCGTGACCGATTCCGAGAGTGAAGAGGCCAAAGCCCGTATGAAGATCATGTGTGAGACCGGCGACGGCTTCAAAATTGCCGAAGAGGATCTTCGCCTCCGCGGGCCGGGGGACTTTTTCGGCTCCCGCCAGCACGGTCTTCCGGAGATGCATGTTGCCGATCTCGGCACGGACACCGAAACTCTCATGAAGAGCAAGGAAGCCGCCGACCGCCTGCTCGCACTGGACCCGACGCTGTCCCTGCCGGAACATGCCGCCCTGCGCGAGCGTGTTCTTCTGCTTACGGAGAAGATGGACGGCACACTGAACTGACACCGCCGAGAGCCGCCGCTGCACCCTCTGTATGCGTGACACGGCCGGCAGTCCGGAATCGGAATACGAACAGAAGGAAAACCCGCGACAGAGGACAAACCGTTTCCCCTGTCGCGGGTTCTGTATTTCCGTTCTGCGTATATCAGTCGCGGTATGCCGCCAGAATTCCCTTGTAAGTCATGTAGCAGTCGAGCTTAGCAACGATTTCAAACGGGGCGTGCATGCTCAGCACCGGCACGCCGGCATCGATGGTGTCGATGTTGCGGTTTGCCATGTACTTGGCAATGGTGCCGCCGCCGCCCTGGTCGACCTTTCCCATCTCGGCCATCTGCCAGAGGACCTTTTCCCGGTCAAAGAGGCCGCGCAGGTACCCGACCAGCTCCGCAGACGCATCGCTGGTGGAAGACTTGCCTCTGGCGCCGGTGTACTTGCAGATCGCCATGCCATAGTTGAACTTGGACTCGCTGCGCTTCTCGGAAACCTCGGGGTAGAGTGGGTCAAAGGCCGCCGTGACATCGGCAGAGAGGCAGAAGCTGTTCTCCAGGCAGCGGCGCAGCGCCACACCCTGCGAGGCGCAGAGATCTTCCATGAAGCAGTCGAATGCCGCGCTCTGCATACCGCTCACGCCCTCGGAACCGATCTCCTCCTTGTCTGCGAGGATACAGACGCAGGTCCGTCTGGGCATTTCGAGGTCAAAGATTGCCCGCAGCTCCGCCCAGGCGCAGACCCGGTCGTCATGGCCGTATCCGCCGATCATGGAGCGGTCCACGCCGATCTCACAGACGTCGAAAGCCGGTACCGCTGTGAGTTCCGCGGAGAGGAAGTCCTCCTCCGTAATCCCGTAAGCGTCGTTCAGCATGCTCATGACCGCGAGCTTCACCCGGTCCTTGCCGTCGTCGGCATAGGGCGTACTGCCGATCAGCAGGTTCAGTCCCTCGCCGGTGATGCCCTCCGCCATGGTCTTCTTCATCTGGTCGGCTGCCAGATGCGGAAGGAGGTCGGTGATCACGAACTTCGGATCCTTCGGGTCTCTCCCGATGCAGACGTCCACCGTCTCCCCATTTCTGAGGGAAACGACACCGTGCAGCTCCAGGGGGATTGCCACCCACTGGTATTTCTTGATTCCGCCGTAATAATGCGTACGGAAGTAGCAGAGCTCATCCTGCTCATACAGGGGGATCTGCTTCAGGTCGAGCCGGGGGGAGTCGACATGGGCCCCGGCGATCACACTGCCATGGTCCAGCGGTTCTGTCCCGACCACGGCCAGCATCAGCGCCTTGCCCCGGTTGCAGCGGTAGATGCGGTCTCCCGCCTTCAGCGTCTCACCCGCCCGGTACGGCCGAAAGCCGTGTTCCTCCGCTTTGTCGATGGCATAGCGGACGGCCTCGCGCTCGGTACGGGCTGTATTCAGGAAATCCATATACTCCCGGCAGTAGTCCTCGATCTTCAGACGTTCCTCGGTGTCCACCCGGTCATAGCCGTTTTTCGGCTCATAAAACAGACTGTCTCTCACGTTTTCCATCTCTCAGAATATCCTCCATCAATTGATTGAATCTGCATATAAAGTCTTCGCTGTCGCTGTCATTGGTCAGCGTATGGTCACAGTTTTCTTCAAAATAAGAATTCGGCCGCTGCGCATGGACCCGGAGCTCCGCCTGCTGCCGGCTGATCCCGTCCCTGGCCATGATTCGCCTGATTCTGGTCTCCTCCGGCGCTGTGACGGCCACGGTGAAATCGCACCGCTCCGCCAGCCCGCTGCCGATGAGTTCGATGGCGTCCAGCGCGGCAAGTTCACCCCCCTGCATCGCCCATTCTCTCAGGCGGCGTTGAATCTCGTCACCGATATGGCGATGGGTGATCCCGTTCAGTCGCTTCAGCTTCTCCTCATCCCGGAACACCACCGCAGCCAGTTTCTTCCGCTGCAGCCTGCCGTTCTCCACCGTGCCGGGGAAAGCCTGGTCCAATTCCCGGATCAGTGCCCCGTCCTGTTCCAGCAGTTCATGATAGACCGCATCACAGTCCAGAACCAGGCCGCCACGCTTCTCCAGCTCCAGAAGCGCGGTCGTCTTTCCGCAGCCGCTTCCGCCGGTGATGCCAACAATCGTCATCTCTCCGACCAGCGCGTCGGCGATATCTTCAGCCGGGAGCGAGCCCTGCCGCAGGATTCGCCACGGCGTTCGGCTCATGTCCAGAACCGTGGATTCAAAGCCCAGTTCGCAGACACCGCCGTCAATGACGGCGCCGATCTTCCCGTCGAAATACCGGAGGACGAGGTCTGCATCCTTCGGGCTCTCTTCACCGGAGGGGTTCGCCGACGGAACCGCCAGCGGGAAGTCCACCGCTTTCAGCAGTGCCAGGGTCTGATTCTGCCTCGGACAGCGCAGACCGACAGTGGCGCCCCCCGCCCGAAGAATCTCCGGCACATGCGCCTTCGCCTGCAGCACCAGGGTCAGCGGTCCCGGCCAGAAACGCGCCGCCAGCGCCTTTGCAGCTTCGGGAACATCCGTACAGAGGCCGTCGATGGCAGCGGCGTCCGGCACCATCAGAGAGATCGGCTTGACAGCCGGTCTGCCCTTCACCTCATAGATGGACTCGATCACCGCCGGGTCCAGGCCGTTGCCCGCGAGGCCGTAGACGGTCTCCGTGGGAACAGCGACAAGGCCTCCGCTGCGCAGAAGCTCCGCCGCTGTCGTAATATCGTCTCGAATCCGCAAGGTCGTCATGTCGCACTCTCCCCAGCCGCCAGCTTTTCCGCCTGGTCAGACGCAGTCAGCGCATCGATCAGCGGATCAAGATTGCCGTTGATCACGCTCTCAAGATTGAAGCTGCGCCCGTCGCCCGTGAGCCGATGGTCGGTCACACGGTTCTGCGGAAAGTTGTACGTCCGGATCCGGTCACTGCGATCGCCGCTGCCCACCTGGCTCTTTCTCTCCGCCGCCAGCGCCGCGTGCTGCTTTTCCTGCTCGCGCTCATAGAGCTTGGCGCGCATGATCTGAAGCGCCCGGTCCTTGTTCTTATACTGACTGCGCTCGTCCTGACACTCCACCACAAGCCCCGTGGGCAGGTGTGTCACCCGGATGGCACTCTCTGTCTTGTTGACGTGCTGTCCGCCCGCCCCGGAAGAGCGGAAGGTATCGATCTTCAGCTCATTCATGTTCAGCCGGAAATCGACTTCTTCCACCTGCGGCAGGACCGCAACCGTTGCCGCGGAGGTATGGATTCTTCCGCCGGATTCGGTCACCGGCACGCGCTGCACCCGGTGTCCGCCGCCTTCATACTTCATGCGGGAGTAGGCGCTGTCGCCCTCCACCACAAAACTGATCTCCTTGATGCCGCCGAGCTCCGTCTCATTGAGGTTTACAACCTCAATCTTCCAGCGTCTGGTTTCCGCATAGAGGGCATACATTCTGTAGAGGTCGGAGGCAAAAAGAGCCCCCTCTTCCCCGCCGACGCCGGCCCGGATCTCCATAATCACGTTCTTGCCGTCGTTCGGGTCCTTTGGCAGGAGCAGCAGGCGCAGTTCATGCTCCTGCCGGTCCAGTTCCTTCAGCAGGGCCTGTTTCTCCTCCCAGGCGATCTCTTTCATCTCCGGGTCGGAGAGCATTTCCTCGGCTTCCCGGATCTGTTCCCCCGTCTTCTCCCACGCCGTATAGGCCTCTGCCACCGGGGTCAGTTCCTGCAGGTCGCGCTGCAGTGCCGCATAGAGTGTCGGGTTCTCCCAGGTTGCGGGCTCCTGCAGACGCTGCTGCAGTTCCTCATACTGGCGTCGAACCTGTTTCAGTCGTTGTTCATTCATATCTGTATTCTATCACAGCCGCCGCTCATCGTCCATCGAAAAGTGAAGCGACCCTGTCAAAGAAATCCCGGATCGACTGGAAGAACTGCTTCATGGTCTGCATAAAGCCGACAACCTGATCCTTCGCCTCCGAGACCTTTTCGAGCGTACTCTGAATATCATCCGCACGCTGTGTCAGGGCATCGGGGTTGAGCTTCTCCATGGAGCGGCAGAGCTCTGCAAGTCTCCGGACCTGGCTCTCCGTGAGATTCACGCCGTACCCGGAGGCGATTTTCCGGATCCGGGCATGCAGCTCCTCATCGCTCATGCTGACGGTCTCGTTCAGTATCTGCTTCAGTTCGTTGACAATGGATGTCGAGTCGGAGCTGCCGATCTCGTTGGCGAGTTCGCCAGTGACGGTGAGCTCCCGGGTGCTGACGTCTTTGGCCGCGGTGTCCAGCTTCTGTCCGGTCATGTCCTCATAGGCCTTGTAGATCCCGGCGAGCGCGGCTGTGCCGCTCACCGGAAACGGTGCTGCCACTGTGATCCTTGCATCTGTGAGTCCCGCGGTCACCAGTGCGCTGCGATACATCTCCGGCGTGCACCAGCTGACATTCTGTACATTGACGCTGATGCCGCTGTTCT
Organism: Oscillospiraceae bacterium; assembly: GCA_902798545.1. Classification (GTDB taxonomy): domain Bacteria; phylum Bacillota; class Clostridia; order Oscillospirales; family Oscillospiraceae; genus Limivicinus. Next base: position 102,556 of record CADBWQ010000005.1, on the reverse strand, counting down.
GCGGCATCAGCTCCAGCAGAACACAGGACATGGATTTGGTCCCGATGATGGCCTGATCCAGATAGCCGTCCAATGCTGCATGCTCCTCTGCATTGGACAGGCGCAGCTCCTGGACATCGCCGCGCCGGATTCCGAGAAGCTGGTAAACAGATTCGATCTGCTCTTCCGTCAGGTCCGCACCTACCACCGCGCGACGCATATCGGCGTCGGCACTGGCCGCCGCAGGCAGCACCGCAGCAATCACAATTGTCATAATCAGTAAAACGGACAGGAACTTCCGTATGCATCTATTCATGATTCCATATCCTCCATACACAGAGAGAGTCCATTCTTCGCAGATCGCATCGTATCACAGAATCCGGCACATGAAAAGGCAGTAAATATTAAGAATTCCTCAATTTCGTACTTTTCGCCGCCAATTGTCTTGACGCCAAATTGGAAAACTCGTATACTACCATCCGAATGAGCCCGTTTTTCAGGGATTTCTTCTTTCCCGCATTGACAAATATTACATTTTGGTATAATATAAGTTACGCAAAATTACATTTGCATGATTTTCCATGAGGAGGAAGCCATGAATAAGCTGTTTCGTATCGCAGGAATGCTCCTGCTGATTGCTGTTCTTGTTTTTTCTCTGGCTGCCTGCGGCCAGCGCACGGTTCAGACCGAACCGGCTGCAACAGCGGAGCCTGAGCCCACCAAAGAGGTCGTCGTGGAAACCGCGCCGCCCTCGCCCACACCGACGCCCACGCCGACGCCCACCGTGTCGGTTCCGCCGGTCGCCGTGACAACAGTTCCGATGCCGATGCCCTCGGTGTCCCCCACAGTAGCTGTCACCAATGAGCCTGTTCCGACCGATGCCAATGGCAATCCCGTTGCCGCAACGGCCGCTGTCTCTCCCAGTCCGTCCGCTTCTCCGAGCCCGACACCCACGCCTTACTCCTATGACGCGGCCTTTGCATCGACAATTCTGCCTGATGGTGTCACGATTCCCGAAAACGCAATCGACGGCCACCTCAACGCCAACGGTGTAAACCTCCGCGGAGGCCCGAGCACCAGCGCGCGCATCCTTGCCACTTATGACAGCGGCACCTATGTGGCCATTCTCGGCACCGAGAACGGCTGGACCGAAGTCGTCATCAACGGCGAAGCCGGCTATGTCAGGAGTGAGTATGTCACCACCGGCTATGTCGGCAGCAATGCCGCGAGCATTCCCTCGAACGGGTTTGTGGTTGGAGACGGCAACGGGGCCGGTCTTGTCATCGTCCCCGATGGCCCGGTCTCTAACACGACCTCGGGCGGCACTGTTGTCAATACCCCTGATCTGGGTCCCGATCCCTTCGGTGGTACCCCCATTGGCTGATCAAATCCTGATTGCGACGTAAAAATGTGAATAAGCAGATTGTTCCGGTTCCCTCCGCCCCCGGCGGAGGGAACTTTCTGCCGAAACAAAGACCCGCAGGCCAGAAAGCCTGCGGGTCTCCGTTAAGGGAGAAAAGAGAGGATATAGGAGTAGAAAAGTATCAAAAAGAAAAGCAATGGGGATTCCGTCAACTGTTCTCCGGCGTTGCTTCATCAAAGGTGATCGGCAGCTTCATCTCACTGCCGCCGCGAAAGACGGTCAAATCCGTGCTTTCAAACGCCGAGAAGTGACGCAGCGCAATTTTCAGTTCATCATAGGCGCTGACCGTATACTCCCCAACTGCCGTGATGATGTCTCCGACCTGCACACCGGCTTTCGCCGCAGCGCTGCCCGGTGTCACGTCGGATACATAGGCCCCCAGCGGCATGCCGTAATACTGGCTGTACATGGAATTATAGCGGTTATCCAGGCTCACGCCCATATAGGCCTTCCCGGTAACATAGCCTTTGGTAATCAGATCATCCGCGATTGACTTTGCATCGTTGATAGGGATGGCAAACCCCAGTCCCTCCACACCGGAGGAAGAATACTTCGCCGTCACGATTCCGACGACGGAACCGTCAGCCGAGTAGAGCGGCCCGCCGGAGTTGCCCTCGTTCACGGCGGCGTCAATCTGGAACATGTTGATTGATTCGCTCTCCTGCGTATTGATCACACGGTCCAGCGCACTCACGTAGCCGGTAGACATGCTGAATTCCAGCTCACCCAGGGGATTCCCCACCGCATAGACCGCATCCCCGACATGCAGCCGGTCACTGTCCCCGAAAACGGCAGCACTCAGGCCTTCCGCTTCGATTTTCAGAACAGCGAGGTCGTTGGCAGGTTCGACACCGACGATGAAAGCCGAGTACTTACTCCCGTCATAGGTCATAACCTCGATGTTGAAGCGCCCGTTATACGCATCTTCGACAACATGATAATTTGTCAGAATGTATCCGTCGTCAGAGATGATGAATCCGGAACCGCTTACGGCACCGGAACTCGTCATCCCGAAGAAGTTTGTCATCGTGACTTCCGTCCGGATGCCGACCGCCTGTCTGACGGCGAGATCATAAATACGAGAGGGACTCATCACATCGGAAAGGAGGGTTTCCCCCTTCAGTTCCGGATCCGGCTGAACTCTTGTTTCAGCCGCCGCGCGGGTTTCCTCCAGCGCGGTTTCACACGAGGCAAAACCAGTCTCCAGCGTATGGATTCTTTCATTGAGCAGATAACCCGTCAGTCCGGCGCCGCAGGCACCGCCAAGCAGTCCCGCCGCCAGGAAGGCACAGATTACGCCGGTGCTCCTGCCGCCCGGACGTTTTTGCCGGGAGGCATGAGATTCTCTCCCGGTCCGCTCCGGCGGCGTGTAATAGCGCGGCGGAACCGTACTCTCATCCGCGGGCTCGTAATGTGCGTCTGAATAGTCTTCATGACTGTATTTCCGGCGGTATTCCGTCCCATACCAGGAGGTTTCGGAACGCTCGCCAACAGGATCGTTTTCATCGATGAACACATTTCCGTCCTGCTCAACCATGCTTTCTGCCCTCTCTCATCATGCTGTGTATACAATACACAGGAATTATGACACGGGCATGAACAAACTGAAAAAAATAATGAAAAGAAATATGAAAACGCCGGAAAAGACCACCGTGAGAAAACTCCCACGGTGGTCTTCATCCAGAGGTACAGATCATGCCCGGACATGGGTCCCGTTTCCGTATGTTTCTTCGACAGTCTGGTCCAGGGTTGTCCATTCCAGATCCGTATGCTTCTCGATCCAGTCCAGGCAGCGTTCCGAAGAGGTAAAGATCCGATAGCTGTGATACCAGTATGCGGGATCCGATGTCCGTGTCTGATCAAAGAGGTTGATGTCGATCCGGAGATTGGTCTGTGTCTTCATATTCTCCTCCGTGTCCACGATGGTGTAAAGACTGAGATGACCCTCCTGGCTATCCGGCAGCATGGCCTCGTTCCACAGCGATACCATCTCCTGTGGGGTCAGACGGTATGCGTTCACGATGCCTTCGCCCGACTCCCGGTTGATAAGGGCATAACTGACATACCGCTCTTCCATTGGCAGAGCCGGCTTCATACGGCTGCGGATCCCCTCATCCGAGTTGAGCAGGTTCCGCACCTGTCCCATGACTGTGTCACTGCGGTCCACCTCTTCCGGATAGAACCACACCGTATACATGCGTTGAATGACCCTGCCGTTTTTCATCCGGTAATTCAGCGGTACCCAATAGCTCATAACCTGATTCCCATCCGGGACTCCTGCAAAGCTGACTTCTTCGGGATAGATCCGCTCTCCGTTCTGCGTAAACGCCGCATGATCGCCGTCGTAGAGCGCCTTGTCCCGGATCAGCCGTCTGTGGAGCTCCGTCACCGTCCGGATGTTCTCTTCCTCGGAGAACACCGTGTCCACGTTGAATTCCACACAGAGGACATCCGCCGGATCCGGCACGCTCCGCTCAAAGCCGGTGAGATCCGTCTCTGCGATCACCACCGCAAGGATGCAGGCCATGCAGATAACGGCAAGCCCCTTCCATGGGAGCGTATGCACCCGAACCGAGCGCCGGATCATCATCTCTGCCGCAATCCAGCCCAGAACAGCACCGATCACCAGCAGCAGCGCCATCAGCCAGGCCGCCTTTGCACCGTAAACCGTCTCCTTGAAAAAGTTGGTGAACATCAGCGCAGCAAGCACAACCGCTCCGCCAAGCGCCATGCAGATCCGGAAAATTGGCTTCAGCACGGGTATCGCCACAAAATCGGACACCGTCTCCATGCGGCGTTTCCGATAGAGCAGCATGGCAAGCATGGCAAATACCAGCCCTGCCGCTGCGTAGGCCGCCAGTGTTCCGAGTCCGGTAAGATGCACGTCGCTCGGATAATTCTGAACCACATGCATCCGGTCCTGGATCTTCACAAGCGGTGAGAGAAAATCAAACTGCATTTTGCCGCTGACCATGCCGTAGACCAGTATTTCAAGGCATTCCTTCACACACATCTCGAACGCCACTGCGGCCAGATTCAAAACCGCATACACGAGCGGCAGAATCACAATGTTGCCCGTGAGCATGGCGCAGAAGACTGCAAAGCCATAGAACGCGATCAGGCCCATTGCGGCGCAGGCCAGCCAGATCAGAAAGAGCTTCGGCTCCATGCCGTATCGCAGTGTCAGCAGCAGCGTAATCCCCGCTGTCAGGAGCTGGCACAGGAGCATGGGAATCAGCCCGGTGAGATACATGGTGAAAAACAGGCTCTCTCTGGTGACCGGCAGACTGTTCATCAGGGTGTTGCCCCGGCTGCTGTACATGTATCCAAAAAGAATCATCACCACAATCACCGCCGCCACGCAGCCTGCCTGGGCCTGGAGAACCGCATTGGAGAGGATCTGGTGGTGCGCATTAGAGAGGAAACTCTCCGCTTCCAGCTGTCCTGTCTGAGAAAAACTCAGCAGCGGAGCGCTGAAGGTCACAATGAGATAAGCAAGATAAACCACCCATATCGGCCAGCTGCGGCGGATGGCATTGCGGGAGACAGCCCGGTTAAAGGACAGCCTTGACTTCATGTTCCGTCCCTCCCAATTCATAGATAAAGATTTCCTCCAGTGTCAGCGGAAGCATGTCCTGATAGATGGGTTCACAGGCCGCGAGCTGCGCGCTGATCTCTTCCGCCTTTCCGCGCAGAATCAGCTGCTGCAGTCTTCCCGTCGTGCTCCGGTGCAGGATCTCAAGATGCTCGGGAAGGTGGGCACCCTCCGGCAGAACCAGCTGGATCTTGACGATGTTTTCCTGCAGTTCGCTGAGACCGCGCTCCAACAGCATCTTACCGCGGTTCATGATCCCCACGTAGTCGCAGACATCCTCCAGCTCCCGTAGATTGTGCGAGGAGATCAGCACGGTCACGCCCCGTTCTGCCACATCATCCAGCAGCAGACTCCAGATCATGCGCCGGTTCACCGGGTCAAGCCCGTCCACCGGTTCGTCCAGAATGACGATCTCGGGCCGCTGTGCCAGCGCGAAGTGAAATGCGGCAAGCTTCTGCTCTCCTTTTGAGAATCTGCGCATCATCTGCTTCTCATCCAGCTGAAAGTGTTCTGAGAGTGCATCGTAATATGCCCGGTCAAAAGCCGGATACACCGCCTCATAAAACCGCCTCATATCCTCGATGCTTGCCTGGCTCCAGTATGGAATTTCATCCGGGATATAAGCGATCCGGGTCTTAACATGCGGGTTTTCGAATACGGGTTCTCCATCGATGCGGATTTCTCCGGCATCCTGGCGGTAAATCCCGGTGAGATGACGGATCAGCGTGCTCTTCCCCGCACCGTTTGGCCCAACCAGTCCGTAAACCGCACCTTGAGATACATGCAGACTCAGCCCGTCCAGGGCTCTCGTCTGTTCAAAGCATTTTACCAGATCAGTGACTTGGATCATGCTGTGACCCTCCTTTGATGCATTCGATCATTGTCTCTTTGTCCACCCCAAGCTGCTGCAGCTCCATGCTGATCTCTTTCAGCTGATCCAGCAGTTCATTCCGCCGGACAGACGCTGCATCACTGGCGTCGGAGACGAAGCTCCCCTTACCCGGGACGGAGCAGATATACCCCTCCTGCTCCAGCTCCCTGTAGGCGCGCTGTATGGTATTGGGGTTGATGGCAAGATTCGTCGCCAGCTCCCGAACAGACGGCATGCGCTCATCCGCTTTGAGCACCCCCTTCAGGATCAGCCTCCGAAAGCCGTCCTTCACCTGTTCGTAGATCGGGCGCGGATCGCGATAGTTGATTTGAATCAATCGGACCACCTCAATTGAGTGTAACTGTATCAGCTCAGTTAATACAGTTAATATAGCAAAAAAGATGCCCTCTGTCAAGGGCATCAATTCTTAAATTGTTATTTATGTTTTTCCCCTGTTGACGAATTCCTCGGATCCGGGGTGGCAGCCCGGAAGTCCGGTTCTGTTCCGGTCTGAAGCCGCTTGATATTGGCCTCGTGGCGGCAGATCGCAAGGACGCCGGAGAACACAGCAAGGGCAATCATCGGCGCCCTTGGCACAAAGACCCAGGTCGACACAATGACCGCAACGGCTGCGGCGATAGACCCGACAGAGACCTTCCTGCTGATCAGCGCGCCGAGCAGGAAAACGACAACAATCGTCACTCCGACTCTCCAGTCGATCATAAATCCGACAGCCGCACCCGTGGCGATGCCTTTCCCGCCCTGGAAGCTGTGGAACACCGGGAAACAGTGTCCGGACATCACCGCCATCCCTGCAAGACAGACGCCGATTTCTCCCAGCAGTTTGCGTCCTATCCACATGGCAGCGAACGCCTTCAGAACATCAAATGCCAATGTAGCGATACCGGCCGCCCAGCCGAACACGCGGGTCATGTTTGTGGCGCCTGCGTTGCCGCTGCCGTGCTTGCGAATATCCCGCCCCAGAATCCGGGAGAGAATGATCGAAATATTCATCGAGCCCAGCAGATAACCGCCCACAAGTATCATCACACCATACAGTATCTTCATAACACACCTCGTTGTTCAGAAGACGTGAATTACCCCATATGTCAGACCTGTTACGATCAGTCCGGCAATACAGACCCCGACAAAGATCACCGGGACCGCCTGCTTCAGTTTCATGTTCATCAGTGCGGCAATCAGCGCGCCTGTCCAGGCCCCCGTGCCGGGTGCCGGAATCGCCACAAACAGCAACAGTCCCCACGGACCGTAACGCTCCACCGTATCACTCTTTGACTCAGCCCTGTGCTCCAGCTTCGTCACTACACGGTCCATCCATGGCCAGTGCTTCCGGAGCCAGGCGAAGATCTTTTTGATAAAGATGATGATAAACGGCACCGGCAGCATATTGCCAAGCACGGTGGCCAGATATGCAAAAGGCCAGGGCAGCCCTGAAGCGATCGCAACAGGAAGACCCCCACGCAGTTCCACCACGGGAACCATGGAGATCAGAAACGCCCAAATGAATTTCCCGACCGTCGTGCCGGTCAACCACTCCATCATATCAAACCTCTGAGCCAAAAATCACCTCATAATATAACATATGCCGCTGCAATAAGCAACGACATATGTTGTTAAGAAGTTTTAAATAATTTCGTGACCAGGCCGCCGGTTCAGCTGTCGATCGGTTCCATATGCTCCATGCGGTTCAGGGCGTTCCTGATATGCGTAAGAACAGCCTGTTCCGCTGCATCCGGGTCATGTGCCGCCAGCGCCTGATAGATGGCCATATGCTCGTCGTTGGACTGCAGCGCTCTGCTCTGCTTGCTGACGGAAGCCATACGGTACTTGGTCATCTGTTTATGAATCCGGGTCAGCACATCGATATACGTCTTGCTTCCGCTTGCGGTATAGATCAGTTCGTGGAACTGCGTATCCAGATTCTTTGTATGCTCAGAGCTTCGGTTCCCCTGTTTGTTGATATAATAACGCTGCAGCTCGGTCAGCTCCAGCAGCTCCTGCAGCTGCTCTTCGGTGATGTTTCCGGCAGCACGTCTGGCAGCCTCCCCCTCCAGATGCAGTCGGATGTCGTACATATCCAGCATATCCTCACTGGAGATGCCGATGACTTCCATCCCACGACCGGTCTCCTTCAGGATGTTCTCCTGTTCCAGGCGAAGCAGCGCCTCACGGATCGGCGTACGGCTCACGTCCATCTCCTTGGACAATCGCAGTTCACTCAGAACTTCTCCACGCTGATACTTTCCGGAGAGGATCTCCCTCTCCAGCTGATCAAAAATCTGATCTGCAATCGAGATATTCCGATGCTCTTTCATATTTGATCCCCCGACCGTTCTCGGCTCTGTATGAATGTATACAATTATAGTGCTGTAACGCTACAATGTCAAGAAAAACAATAATAAAAAACAGAGCAGGAAGGTCTGCCCCTCTCTGCTCTGTCGATATTTTTCGATCTCTTCTGTTGTCGGTCATGCGTCGGGAGATTCATGCTCCGCGTTGTCTTTCTGTGTCCCGGCCGGTGTCTCTGCATCGGGAGTTCCGTCCACAGCACCTGACTTATTCGACGCTGTCTCCGTTTCCGGTGCGGCTGCATCGTCTGTTTCGGCAGCCGGTGCGCCGCTCTCTGCGGGTGCACACCCCGCGACCGATGCTTCCGCAGTGCTCTCTTCGGAATAGCCGTCGGTCATGGAGATCTTTCGCGCGGGACGCTCGATGGTTCTGTCATGGCGGGCTTTTTTTCCGGCTTTCATAACCTCCGGCATGAATTCACCGTGTTCAAAGTAATAGTTGAACTCTTCCGCTTCGATGGTCTCATTCACCAGCAGGTATTCCGCCAGACCTCGCAGCTGCTCAGCGTGCTCGCTCAGGATCTCCTCGCAGCGCTGTGAAGCCCGGTCAAAGATGGCCTTCACCTCTTCGTCGATGATGGCGGCAGTCTCTTCGGAGTAGCTCTTTGTCTGGCCGAAGTCGCGGCCGATAAAGATGCTGTGACCGGAAGTATCATACAGGATCGGTCCCAGGCGCTCGCTCATGCCGTATTTCATGACCATATCGCGTGCCAGGGAACTGGCCTGCTGGATGTCTCCGGACGCCCCGGTGGAGATATCGTCCAGGAACAGCTTCTCCGCTGTGCGTCCGCCAAGGGCGACCACAATGTTCTCGAACATCTCTTCCTTTGCCGTGAAGTTTTCCAGATCCTCCTCCGGGCGGAAGAGCGTGAAACCGCCGGCAGGTCCGCGCGGAATGATCGTGATATAGTGAACCGGGTCCACGTTCTGGCAGAACTTTGCCGCCACCGCGTGGCCGGACTCATGGTAAGCCGTGAGACGCTTTGCCTTGTCGCTCATCTTGCGGCTCTTCTTCTCCGGACCCATCTGGACCTTCAGGATGGCCTCGTCCACATCCTCCATTGTGATGAAGCGATGTTTCCTGCGCACAGCCAGCAGTGCGGCTTCATTCATCAGGTTCTCCAGATCGGCGCCGGCGAAGCCGGGCGTACCTTTCGCAATTGAGTTAAGGTCCACATCGTCCCCGAGCTGTTTATCCCGGGAGTGGATCTTCAGGATGGCTTCCCTGCCGCGGATATCGGGCAGACCGACATAGACCTGACGGTCAAAGCGGCCCGGACGCAGCAACGCGTTGTCAAGGATGTCGGCGCGGTTGGTCGCCGCCATGACGATGACGCCCTCGTTGTTGCCGAAACCGTCCATCTCCACCAGCAGCTGGTTCAGCGTCTGCTCACGCTCATCGTGTCCGCCGCCGAGGCCGCTGCCTCTCTGACGGCCTACCGCGTCAATCTCATCAATGAAGATGATGGCCGGGGCGGCTTTCTTCGCCTGCTCGAACAGGTCTCTCACACGCCCTGCACCGACACCGACGTAGAGCTCGACAAAGTCGGAACCGGAGATCGAAAGGAACTGAACCCCTGCTTCTCCGGCGACCGCTTTGGCCAGCAGCGTTTTACCGGTGCCCGGAGGCCCGACGAGCAGCACGCCTTTCGGAATTCTGGCTCCCATCGCGGTGTAGGCCTTGGGGTCCTTCAGAAATTCGACAATCTCAGCGAGTTCTTCCTTCTCCTCATCGCAGCCTGCCACATCGGCAAAAGTCTTTTTGTTTTTCTCGTCACTGCCGAGACGGGTTCTTGCCTTGCTGAAGCGGGCAACCCCGCCCGCTCCGCCGCCCATGCGGTTCATCATCACATACCAGAGCACCATCGCGCCGCCCATCAGAATCAGGTACGGAATGATGCTGGCCCACCAGGGCACGACAAAGCCTTCGTTATAATCGTAGCTCTCCAGGACGCCGCGGTTATGCTGGTCCAGGATCAGCTCGTTAAAGTCGGAATAAAAGACGTTGAAGCTGTAGAGGTCATAGTTCTTCTCTTCCGTGGGACTGGCCGAGTCTCCGGTCCGGATCACAAGATGAATCTTGTTGCCCTCTGTTGTGAAAGACTGGACTTTTTCCTTCGTGAAGAGGTCCACAAGCTCGGAATAGTTCTCCAGCTGGTCCGGTTCGGTTTCTTTGGTCATCGTGAAGATGACGGCGACCATGATCAGCAGCAGGAGCACATAAAAGCCAATATCCCGGGCTCGGTTGCGTTTTGGGTTCAAATAAGTTCACATCCGTTCTTAAGAATAGATCTCCGGTTTCAGGATCCCGATATACGGGAGGTTTCTGTAATGCTCGTTATAATCCAGCCCGTACCCCACAACAAAGGCATCCGGAACATCAAAGCAGGAGTAGTCCGCATAGATGTCCGCCTTCCGACGGGCGGGCTTGTCCAGCAGCGTCGCAATATGCACCGAAGCGGGCTGGCGAACCTGGAGGTAATTCTTGAGGTAATTGAGTGTCACACCGGAGTCCAGGATGTCCTCTACCAGGATCAGGTGCCGTCCGGCAATGTCCTGGCTGAGGTCCTTGTTGATCTTCACGGCGCCGGTAGACGTGGTCCCGCTGTAGGAGGAAACCGCCATGAAATCCATTGAACACTGTATATCCACATTCCGCATCAGGTCCGCCATAAAGATAAAGCAGCCCTTCAGCACCCCGATAAAAATCGGATTCTTGTCCGCAAAATCCACGGTGATCTTTTTCCCGATCTCCGCCACCTTGTTCTGGATCTCTTCCTGTGTCAGCAATACGCGTTCAATGTCTTCGGTCATAGTTTTCCTTTCCTGCTCTGAGAGCACGTGAGATTAATCTTACCACAATCGTCTTAACAATTGAAGAATAAAGTTTTGAACAAGCCGTTAATTTCTTTCGTTGAAATAGAGCTGTCCGTGCTGGCGGCGGATCTTCTGCCCCGGGATCTCCAGAATGCCGCGTTCCGTCCCCTCTGCAAAGCGCAGAAGAGCCAGCGTCCGTTCCATGCTGACCCCGCGGCCGCAAAGCGTCCGGACCACCCGTGCGGCCACCGCCGGCTCCAGGCGCAGCAATGCCTTTGACGGGATCGAATTGCCCTTCCGGTGCTCTCTGAGGAAGGCCTCCGCCTCACGGCAGAGGCAGGCATCGTCTTCACGCAGAAGTTCCGCCGTTCGCCCGATGGCGCTCAGAAACGAAGGGTTTTCTTCCATAAGGAGCGGAATGATCTGATGTCGAATCCGATTTCTGGTATAATCATCACTCCGATTGCTGCTGTCCTCAATGTGAGGGATCCGGTGTACATCGAGATATGTCTCGATTTCCTCGCGGCTTGTCCATAAGAGCGGCCGGACGATCCTCCCCCGCACCGGCGGGATTCCCGCAAGCCCGCGGGTGCCCGCGCCCCGGCACAGGTTCATCAGCACCGTCTCCGCATTGTCATTCAGGTTGTGGGCAGTCGCGATCCGATCACAGGCGAGTCTGTCTGCAGTTTCCTCCAAGAAGCGATAGCGCAGTGTTCTGGCTGCATCTTCGATTCCAAGCTTCTGTGCCTCGGCGAAGGCTGCGACGTCTCCCTTCCCGACGACAATCCGGATCCCGAGCATCTCGCACTGTTCCCGGGTGAAGGCCGCGTCCCGCAGGGATTCGTCACCCCGCAGTCCATGTTCATAATGCGCGGCAAGGAGAGAGAAGCCATACTCCTCTCTCCGTTCCTTCAGCCAGTGCAGCAGGCACATGCTGTCGGCGCCGCCGGATACTGCACACAAAACCCGGCTCCCCTCTGGGAGCATATCATATCGCCGAATCAGTTCATCCTTCATCGTAGCGCCGTTCCACGGACGAGAAGGAGGTGTATTCCGGCAGCCAGTTCAGCTGCACAGTCCCTGTTGCACCTTTTCTGTTTTTCAGCACGATCGCCTCTGCGAGATTGGGATTCTCTGTTTCCTTGTTGTAATAGCCATCACGATACAGACCGATGACCACATCGGCATCCTGTTCAATGGCGCCGGATTCGCGCAGATCGGACAACATCGGACGCTTGTCCTGGCGCGATTCATTGGCACGGGAGAGCTGTGAAAGGCAGATAACAGGCACATTCAGTTCCTTTGCCATGATTTTCAGCATACGGCTGATGTCACTGACAGCCTGGGTGCGGCTTTCGTTGGACCAGCTGTGACCGCTGCCCGCTGACTGCATCAGCTGGAGGTAATCGATCACGACGAGGTCGAGATTCTGAATTCTGCGGCACTGGGCGTTCATGTCCGACACGGTCAGCGTCGGGTTGTCGTCAATGCGGATATCACTGGTGCTGAGGGTTTGGGCGGCATCCGCCACATCCTTCCACTGGCGCTCGGTGAGCTGACCGGTCAGCATGTTCTGTGACGGGATCAGCGCAGCGCGCGAGAGGAGTCTGGAGACAAGCTGTTCCCTCGACATTTCCAGGGAAAAAATCGCCACCGTCTTGCCCAGATTCATTCCTGCGTAAAGTGCCATGTTCAGCGCGATGCTGGTTTTGCCCATGCCGGGTCGCGCCGCGACAAGGATGAGCTCCGATTTGTTGAGGCCAAGGATCATCCGGTCCAGATCCGGGAGCCCGGTGGAGATACCGGGAAACTTGTTTCCGGATTCCGCCGCCGCCGACATCTGGTCGAACACCGTCTGTACGATGGATGAAACAGGCATCAGGCCGCCGACATTTCTTCCCTGACGCAGGGCATAAATCTTTCGTTCCGCGGCCTCCAGGGCAGTTTCGGCTTCGCCGCTGCCTTCATAGACGATACTGTTGATTTCGTCCGCAGCCTCGCCCAGTCTCCGGAGCAGTCCGCGGTCGCGCACGATCGCCGCGTATTCCAGCACATTCGCCGCAGTCGGTGTCATGCGCATCACTTCGGCAATGTACTGCTCGCAGTTGTCCTGATACACGCCGCGCACACGCATCTGGTCAAGAACCGTCACCGGGTCCACCGTGATGCCGTAGGCGAACATGTTATAGACTGTCTCGTAGATATCCCGGTTCAGCTTTCCATAGAACTCGTCTGCGCGCAGATGCTCCATTACCGCCGGAATGCAGTCCGGATCGATCAGGACCGAGCCGATCACCGCCTGTTCCGCCTGTGCCGAAAAGGGTACCTTTTTTCCGAGGAGCTCGTCCATGGATTATCCTTCGACCACCAGGACGCTGATATTTCCGTTCACCTCATAGCCAAGCTTGGCTTTGACCGTGTAAGTGCCAAAGCTCTTGATCGGCTCGGCCTGGACGATCTTGTTCTTCTCGATGTCCATGTCGAACTGCTCCCTGAGCGCCTTGCTGATGGCCTCGGAAGTCACAGCGCCGAAGAGCTTGCCGCCGTTGCCCGCCTTGGCGCGGACCGTCACCTGGACAGCTTCAAGCTTTTTTGCATACTCCTCTGCCTGGGCCTTTTCCTTGGCAGCCTGAGCTGCTTTGGCCTTTTCCTTCAGCTTGATTGCGTTAATGGCATCTACCGTCGCTTCGGAAGCGAGCTTGCGGGGCAGCAGATAGTTGCGTGCATAGCCGTCGGATACATCCTTGATCTCGCCCTTTCTGCCCTGGCCTCTGACATCTTCGTTAAATACTACTTTCATGATACTCTCTCCTGTTTATCCAAGATAGTCATCGATCGCAGCACGGATCTTCTCTTCCGCCTGTGCCGGTGTTGTTTTTTCAAATCTGGCTGCCGCCGCGCTGCGGTTTCCGCCGCCTCCCAGCTTCTCCATCAGGATCTGCACGTTCATCGTGCCGATGGACCTTGCCGAGACATGTACGCCGCCGTCTCCGTCAGGGGATGCCACGATGGAGGCCTCGACGCCAGTGATGTTCAGCATCTCGTCCGCCGCCTGCGCGGCGACAATGCGCTCCTGGGGTTCTTCCGAAATCATGATCGCGACACCCCGGTAGAGATTTGCACTCTGGATCAGCTTATAGCGGGCCAGGGCCGTGTCCATGTCGATCTGCAGCAGTTTCTTGATCTCCGAGGTATCCGCGCCGCAGCGGCGCAGCCAGGATGCCGCGTCAAAGGTTCTCTCTCCTGTGCGCAGGGCAAAGCTCTTGGTATCCAGAACGATGCCGGAAAGCAGCGCTTCGGCCTCTGCTTTTTTCACATCCTCCGGTTCCATGAGCTCCTGAAGGATTTCGGTCACCAGTTCGCATGCCGACGACGCATAGGGTTCAATAAAGCCAAGTGCCGCGTTCTGGATATAGGTTGCGCTGACACGGTGGTGATCGATAACCGCCACACGGTTGCATGCGCCCAGCAGGCCGGAATCCTCGACCTGCTCCGGCCTGTTGGTATCCACGACGACCAGCAGAGTCCTGGCATCGGCGGAGATCAGCGCCTCATAGGGTGTCAGAAAGATATCCCTGTAGTCCGCCTCTTTCTTCATACGCTCAATCAGCGCTTTGGAAGCGTTATGGTTCGGCTCCACAACAATGTTTGCTTTGACGCCGAGATGTCTCGCCAGGCAGCAGACGCCCACATCCGCGCCCACAGCGTCGAGATCGGCGTATTTGTGTCCCATGACATAGACCTTCGACGAATCGCGTATCAGCTCTGCCAGGGTATTGGCCATGACGCGGGACTTGACTTTGGTGCGTTTTTCGATCTCAAATCCACGCCCGCCGAAGAACTCAAAGCTCACGCGGTTCTTGATGACGGTCTGGTCCCCGCCGCGTGAGAGTGCCAGCTCCGTCCCGACGTCGGCAAACTGAAGTCCTTCTTCCAGGGTGGACGACTCCGTACCAAGGCCGATGCTGATGCTGGCAGGGATGCCGTTGGGATTCTCAATCTGGTGAATTTCGTCGTTGATAGAAAACTTGTCCGTCCGCATCTCGTCGATGTCTTTCTTCTCAAACATGACGAGGTAGCGATCCCGGTCATAACGCCGCAGAATCCCGTGATACTCGCCGCACCAGTGCTGAAGCCGGTCCTCGACCGCATCGCGGATTTCATTCTTTACGCGCTCAGGATAGTTTCTCGTCATCTCTTCGAGGTTGTCGATGACGATTACGCCGGGGACGGGTCTGGACTGCTCATATAAGACGCGGACCCGGTCGTATTCCGTAACGTCCATCCAATAGGTAATGCCCATGATGGCGCTGTCTTCCTCATCCTGCTCGGCGCGGATCAGGTTTCCGAACATCTGATACTTGCGGCCATCGATATCCACCAGGTCCGGATAGGAGGTCTGTCCCTCCAGCAGCCATTTCCCGGAGAAATCCGGGATCATGTTCGCAAGGCGGGCGTTCATCCGGGAGCCGGAGCTGCCGAACATCTGGAAGAACACATCATTTCCCCATACCACGCTGGAATCAGAGAGACGGAATACCGCCATCGGGAGCGGGAAGCTCAGGAGCGTACTGTTCTTCGCGTTCTCGGTGTCATAGGTGATTGACTCAATATAGGCTGCCAGCTGTTTGGCCTTTCTGCGCCTCATAATCAGAGCGACGAGTCCCAGGATCAGAACAATCCCGCCTTCTGCCGCCGCCAGGATGTACTGACGAAAATACAGTGAGGCCAGTGCAAACGCCGCCATGAAGAGCAGATAGATGATATAGGTCGGTTCTGACAGAGGTTTATACTTCCGATTTGATTTCACGGCTAACTCCTATTCCAAAAAACAGAGCCTGTTCCGGCAGAATAAATCAAAGTTTATTATACCAGAAAAGGCTCCCTTGTGCAAGTATTATACGCCAGTGATGTCCGGCACTTCTGTCAGCTGATTTGTTCCTCCAGTTTTCGGGCAAGCGTATCGATCTCTTCGGTTTTGAAGCGGAAACTCGCCGGGTTTGCCACCAGACGGGCACTGATGGGACAGACGGTCTCCAGCACCGTGAGGCCGTTCTCGGCCAGAGTCTTCCCCGTCTCGACGATGTCCACGATCACGTCAGAGAGGCCCAGGATCGGGGCAAGTTCAATGGAGCCGTTGAGCTTGATAAGCTCTACATCACGCGACTTCTCGGCATAGAAACTGCCTGCGATGTGCGGAAACTTTGTCGCCACGCGGAGCGTCCGCTCTCTTGAATCCCGAAAGTCCCCCGGTCCTGCGACCGCCATCCGGCAGATCCCTGTCTTCAGGTCCAGCAGCTCGAAAAGCTCCGGCCGGTTTTCCAGCAGGATGTCTTTTCCCGCGATACCCAGGTCCGCCGCACCGTGCTCCACATAAATCGTGACGTCCGAGGGTTTCACCCAGAAGTAGCGCACACCGGTCTCCGGGTTTTCAAAAATCAGGCGTCGATCCGGCTGCTCGATGGACGGGCACTCGTAGCCTGCCATCTTCAGCATGCCGTACACCCGGTCGCCAAGTCTGCCTTTCGGCAGTGCGATATCAAGCATCGTTCTTTCCTCCCCGGATGTCCAGAATCTCGTGGTACCGTCCCCCATCCGCACAGCGCTGTGCGCTGACAGAACAACCCTCACGCTGTTTCTGTTCAACCATGTCACGGACCAGGGTCAAAGGGGTCCTTTCGTCATAGAGCAGCAGCAGATCCCCATCCCAGCTCTCGGCCTTGCGGAGGATCTGTTCCAGAACGCCGAAGTAGATGGCGAACCCCATCGCGCTTCCCTTTCGCTGCATCCGCGCCAGAAGACTGTCATACCGTCCGCCGGAGAGCACTTTCTCATAGAGGTCCTGCACGAACCCCTGGAAAACAATACCATTATAATAATGGATGTCGTTGATTACCGAGAGATCGAAGCAGAGGATGCTGTCCTCCTCGCATGCGAGCGCGCTCAGATCCTCCAGTTCCGTCCGGACCGAAGGATTCAGCCAGTCCAGGTGCAGCGCATTCAGCTCTGCCGGGAGCTCTTTCACGCTGCAGCTGAGCCGCAGCAGGGCTTCCAGATCCTTCAGCCGGGCCATATTCCAGCCCTCCCTGGTGAACAGTGCTGCCAGTTCATGCAGATTTCTCGCCGCCACCAGCTGCATCAGCTCCGCCTGAGCCTCGTCATTGGCGCCCAGAACTGCGAGCAGGCTTTTCAGGATGCCCAGGTGCGATACGCTCAGGACGCTCTTCTCCGAAATGGTTCGGAGACTCTTTACCGCCAGATGCAGGACCTCATAGAGGTCGTAGCTGTCAAGATCCCCGATGCACTCCAGACCGCACTGCATGATCTCGCGGAACTGGCGGGAGCTGCCGGAGGGCCGATAGACATTTTCCTGATAATACAGCTTCTGCTTCCAGCCCGGGCGGAAGGAAGCGTTGCGAACAATGGAGAGCGTGACATCCGGTTTCAGTGCCAGAAGATCGCCGTTCATGTCGTTAAAAGTGATGACCCTGTCGCTGACCAGGAAGTCCTTATTCCTTGCATAGAGCTCGTATTTTTCGAACTTGCTCATGCGGAAGCTGTGGTACCCGTACTGTCGGTACAGTTCCCTCAGCGTATAGAGCAGCTTCTCATGTTCTTTCAATGTAATTTCCATACTTTATTTCATTACCTCAGTAAAGAATTGCATGTCCGGATTATATGCTCTTTCCTGCCGGATGTCAAGCCGTTGTTTCTCACTGATGCTGACAATTCCCGGATCCCGGCGTTCTGCCGGTTGATCCGGGAATTGATTTGAATTCATTCGCCGCAAAAGGATCAGAGCAGCGGGAGGACTGCGTGCAGCACGTCGCCGCCGATCTCATCAATCCCGCGGAGTGTGCTGCCGGACGCGCATTCGACCGTCCGCCAGGCGTACTTTTCTGCGCAGTAGTCCGCAGCCAGATGGGCATGCTGAAGATAATCCGTATTGCTCTCATGGATGTCCTTCTTTTTCTCATCGCCGTGATACCGGCCGCTCATAAGATGCTGGCTTGTCTCGATTTCCAGGCGGAGATACACCACCATATCGGGTTTTGGGAGATGCAGCAGAGCATATTCATAGTGAAAGAGCCATTCGAGATATTCGTCCCACTTTTCCCTCGGCAGCTTGCAGCACTGGTGTACAGCATTGGAGGTGGTATAGCGGTCGGCAATCAGGATGCCGCCGGCCTCATAGAAGGGACCCCAGTCCTGTTTCATCCCTGCGTAGCGGTCCACGGCATAGAAGCTGGACGCCGCATAGGCGTTCACATCGCCGGGTTCCCGCCCGAAGGCACCGGAGAGGTACATCTTCACGAGGGCTGAGGAATCGCTCTCATAATTCGGAAACGAGATCTCACGGACGCGGCGGCCCTGCTGCTCAAGGACAGCGGCAAGGCGTTTTGCCTGTGTCGCCTTGCCGCTGCCGTCGAGTCCTTCTATGACAATGAGTTTCCCTTTCATGCAGTCAGTCGTGCAGAAGGCACTTGCCCGTCATCTCCGCCGGCTGCTCCAGACCCATGATCTGAAGAATCGTCGGCGCGATGTCGGCAAGCCGTCCGTCGTCCAGCTTTCTGCCCTCTTCGGTCACCAGGAAGGGTACGGGGTTCGTGGTGTGTGCGGTGTTGACCTTGCCTGTCTCGTCGAACATACAGTCGGCATTGCCGTGGTCTGCTGTCACAAGCAGAACGGTTCCGGGGTGCTTTTCGACCTCTGCCGCAATCCGGCCCATGCAGGCGTCCACGGTCTCCACCGCTTTTACCGCCGCGTCCATGACACCGGTGTGGCCAACCATGTCACAGTTGGCGAAATTGCAGACAATCAGGTCATATTGCTCGGACCGCAGTGCTTCGACCACCTTGTCGCAGACCTTTTCTGCGCTCATCTGCGGGATCAGATCATAGGTGGGATACTCCTTCGGAGACGGGACCAGGCAGCGGTCCTCGCCCTCGGTCTGCTTCTCAACGCCGCCGTTGAAGAAGAAGGTCACGTGAGCGTACTTCTCGGTTTCGGCTACACGGAACTGCTTCAGGCCGTGTTCGCTCACGAGGTCACCAATCGTGTTGACGATCTCCTCCGGGGGATACGCGATGGGGAGGGTCAGGTTTTCGTCATACTGGGCGGTGCAGACATAGGACAGCGGATAGACGGTCTTCTGTCTCTTGAAGCCGTCAAAGTCCGGCAGATTCAGCGCCCAGGTCATCTCACGGGCGCGGTCCGGACGGAAGTTCATGAAGATGACGCTGTCGCCCTCGCCGATCATGCCGTCAGGGCAGACAACGATGGGCTTGACGAACTCATCCGTCACGTTCTCAGCGTAGCTCGCCTCGACCGCATGGACAGCATCCGGATCGTTCACACCGATGCCGCAGACGATGGCTTCGTAACCGGCCTCAACGCGGTCCCAGCGCTTGTCGCGATCCATCCCCCAGAAACGGCCCTGTACGGTGGCGATCTTCGCGTTCCCCACCTGCTCGCACTTTTCCTGCAGCTGACGGACAAATCCGGCGCCGCTGGTAGGCGGTACATCCCTGCCGTCCAGGAAACAGTGAACATAAACCTTTTCCACGCCGTTCTGTTTTGCCATATCGAGCATGGCGAAGATATGGCTCAGATGGCTGTGGACACCGCCGTCAGACAGCAGCCCCAGTACATGGAGGGGCTTGCCGTTACGTCTGGCGTCGTTGATGGCCTTGAGGTAGACGGGGTTTTCAAAAAACCTGCCCTCGGTAATCTCCTTGGAGATTTTCGGCAGAATCTGGAACACCACGCGGCCGGCGCCGATATTGGTATGACCGACCTCGGAGTTGCCCATCTGCCCGGCAGGCAGACCGACGTCCAGGCCGGAGGCCTGCAGCTGGGAGTTGGGGTATCTGGCAAAAAGGGCGTCCAGGTTTGGTTTCTTCGCCTGGGCGATGGCATTGCCCGCTGTGGGAGGGGCAATGCCGTAGCCGTCCATGATGATGAGAACTGCGCGGTTTTTAATCTGGGTCTTCATACCGTTCAGCCCTGAGCAGTCGCAGCGACAATGGTGGCGAAGTCAGCCGGCTTCAGGGAAGCACCGCCGATGAGACCGCCGTCGATATCGGGCTGGGCAAGCAGCTCGGCTGCGTTCTTGGCATTCATGCTGCCGCCGTACAGAATGCTGACTGCGCGGGCGCTTCTGGCGCCATAGAGTCTGCGGATAACCGCACGGATCTCGCAGCAGACTTCCTCTGCCTGTTCGGCAGTAGCGGTCTTGCCGGTGCCGATGGCCCAGATGGGCTCATAAGCGATGATGCAGCGGCGAACCTGGGTTCCATCAATGCCGGACAGAGCGGCGCAGACCTGATAGGCAATATACTCCATGGTCAGGTTCTTCTCACGCTGCTCCAGGCTCTCGCCGACGCAGATAATAGGGGCAATGCCCTTTGCGAGCAGTGCCTTGGCCTTCTCGTTTACAAGGCTGTCGCTCTCATGATGGTACTCTCTGCGCTCAGAGTGGCCGACGATGCAGTACTTGGCACCGACGTCTGCAAGCATGTCTGCGGAGATCTCACCGGTATAGGCGCCCTTTTCGAACTTTGAAACATCCTCGCCGCCGGCGGCAACGCGGCAGTCCTTTCCCGCCTTCACCATGGCCGGAATCATGACGGCAGGGGTGCAGAGGACGACGTCACAGCTGCGCGTCTTGGGCATATGCTCTTTGAGCTCTTCGATAAAGGGCTTTACACCGGAGGCCAGCTGGTTCATCTTCCAGTTACCGGCGATAACGGTCTTGCGGTACTTTCTGTTCATTCTGATATTCTCCTTTTTATGATTACTGCCCAGTATCATACACTTCATGCCGGACAGTTTCTTGCTTTCTGTTGTTTCTCCCGCCCACTGGGCGGGAGAAATTGCTTTACACGCTCTTACTTATCCAGCAGGCAGGCCACACCGGGCAGCTCCTTGCCTTCCAGGAACTCAAGCGAAGCACCGCCACCGGTGGAAATATGGGTCACCTTGTCGGCAAAGCCGAGCTTTTCAACCGCGGAAGCGGAGTCGCCGCCGCCGACGATCGTCACAGCGCCGGACTCTGCCAGTGCCTTGGCCATGGCTTTGGTGCCGCCGGCAAACGCGTCAAATTCAAACACACCCATGGGTCCGTTCCACACGATGGTTCCGGCACCCTTTACGGCCGCGGCATAGAGTTCTGCAGTCTTGGGACCGATGTCCATGCCCATGAGGTCAGCGGGGATATCGCCCTCAGCCAGGACCGGCTCTGCATCAGCGGAGAACTCGGCAGCACAGAGATGATCGACCGGCAGCAGGAACTTCACGCCCTTGTCAGCAGCCTTCTGGATCATCTCACGGGCATAGTCGAGTCTGTCCTCTTCGAGAAGGGACTTGCCGATTTCCTTTCCCTGGGCCTTCAGGAAAGTATAGGCCATGCCGCCGCCGATGATGATGGTGTCGGCCTTCTCAAGCAGATTGTTGATGACGGCAATCTTGTCGGAAACCTTCGCCCCGCCGAGAACAGCGACAAAGGGGCGCTTCGGATCATCAAGTGCCTTGCCCATGATGCTCAGTTCCTTGTCGACCAGCAGGCCGGAATAGGCAGGAAGATAGGCGGCGACGCCGGCGGTGGAAGCGTGAGCGCGGTGTACGGTTCCGAAGGCATCGGAGACGAAGATCTCTGCCATGTCGGCCAGCGCCTTCGCGAAGTCAGCTCCATTCTTCTCCTCGCGAATGTCGAAGCGCAGATTCTCAAGCAGCATGATCTGGCCAGGCTGCAGAGCCGCGGCTTTGGCATGAGCGTCTTCCCCGATAATATCAGTGGCAAAAATGACCTCCTGGCCGAGGAGTTCAGACAGGCGCTTGGCTACAGGTGCAAGGGTGAGCTTGGTCTTCCACTCTCCCTTGGGCTTGCCCAGGTGGGAGCAGGCAATGACAGCCGCGCCATGATCAAGCAGGTAGCGGATGGTGGGGATGGCGGCAACAATACGCTTGTTGCTGGTGATCTCACCGGTCTCCTTGTTCTGGGGAACGTTAAAGTCACAGCGGAGCAGGACTTTCTTGCCCTTGACGTCAACGTCATAAATGGTTTTCTTGTTGTAATTCATTTTGTGACCTCCTGAATCAAATGAATGAAAATATAGGAATAGGAAATATTGCTGGTTTGGTTGCTTTTCGATTGTATTTTATCACATTTTTCGGAAAAATGTACTGTTATTTCTAACTTTTCTTCGATTCTTGCATAATGTACAAAACCGGCGTATAATTGCTTTCGGCAAGAATATTTTTTTGTCATTTTGCCCATGTGTTCCATTTTCTGTCTGAGGGAGGTTCCTATGAATCCACTCTGCCGAGATTGTCCCCGGCACTGTGATGCCCCGCGCACGGATACCTCGGCCGGAGGTGTATGTCTCAGTCCTCTGCTGCCGCGGGTTGTGCGCGCCGCGCCGCATTATGGTGAAGAGCCCTGTATCAGCGGAGTCCGGGGTGCCGGTACTATTTTCTTCTCCGGATGCAATCTGCGCTGCGTCTTCTGCCAGAATCGTGAGATCAGCCGTTCCAGCGTCGGAAAAACGCTGTCTGTTCCGGAGCTTCGCGACGTGATGCTTCACCTTCGTGACGAGGGCGTTCATAACATTGAGCTGGTAACACCGACCCACTTCACGCGGGTAATTGCGGAGGCGCTGGCCGGCGTGGATCTCGGCGTGCCCGTGGTCTGGAACAGCTCTGCCTACGAGAGCGTTGAGACGTTGAGACTTCTGGATGGCCTGGTGCAGGTCTATCTGCCGGATCTGAAGTATCTGTCCGCTGAGACAGCCCGGCGTTACTCCGCAGCGGCGGATTATCCCGAAGCGGCCAAAGCCGCCATCGGGGAAATGTTCCGTCAGCGTGGTTCCTATCAACTGGACGGAGACGGTCTGCTGCAGAGCGGCGTGCTGATCCGTCACCTGATTCTGCCGGAGCATGCAGCGGAGAGCATGGACATCATCGACTACGTGGCGGATACGTTCCCTGCCGGGAGTGTTCTCTTCTCGCTGATGAGCCAGTATACCCCCATGCCCGGACTGGAGAGATATCCAGAGCTCATGCGGCCGGTCACAGCGGATGAAAACGCAAATCTGATCCATTATATGCACGTCCGGCGTCTCCAGGACGGATTCTGGCAGGAGCTCAGTTCCGTCGGTGATGAGAGTATTCCGCTTTTTGACGGAAGCGGGCTTGACTTTTGATCTGTGATGCATGATAATGCAGATGACAGATCTCGCTCAGAGAACTCTCAAATCTATCCTGAGGTGGTATTATGAATTACAATGAAGTACTCGCCGCCGCGCGTGACTGCGTCGGCCCCTACTGTAAGGCCTGCCCTGTCTGCAACGGGCGCGCCTGTGCAAACTCCATGCCCGGTCCCGGGAGCAAGGTTCCCGGAAATGTTGCCGCCCGCAACTATGACAAGTGGCAGGAGATCTGCGTTAATATGGACACCCTGTGTCCCAACGCGGATCCGGACGTCTCCTTTGAGATGTTCGGTCGGCGGTTCACTGCACCGATCTTCATGGCCCCGCTGGGTGCGATTGATCTGCATTATGGATCCAAATACAACGATATCGCCTATAACACCATTCTGATCAAAGCAGCCTATGAATATGGTTTGCTGGCAATGACAGGGGACGGTGTAAATCCGGAGATCATGAAGGCCTCCGTGCAGGATATGATCAAGGTCGGCGGTGTCGGCATCCCCACCATCAAGCCCTGGAACAAGGAAGCCGTCTTTGAGAAACTGGACATTCTGAACGCCAACGGCATTTTCGCCGCGGCGATGGACGTCGACGGTGCCGGGCTCCCCTTCCTGAAGGCCATGAATCCCAACGCCGGCAGCAAGTCGGTGGAAGAGATGGGCGAAATCATCCGCTATGCCAAGATGCCTTTTGTCATCAAAGGCATCATGACTCCCGCCGGAGCGCAGAAGGCTGTCGATGCGGGCGCCGCGGCCATCGTTGTCTCAAACCACGGCGGGCGCGTCCAGGGCGGCGTTCCCTCCACGGCGGAGGTGCTTCCTTCTATTGTCAGGCAGGTCAAAGGAAAGCTCACCATCCTGGTCGACGGCGGTATCCGCTCCGGTGTGGATGTGTTCCGCGCTCTGGCGCTGGGGGCGGATGGCGTGCTGATCGGCCGTCCGGTCCTCACGGCAATCTATGGTGCCGGCGAGGAGGGCTACCGCATCTACATGGACAAGATCATCGGCGAACTGAAGAGCACGATGACCATGTGCGGCGCCGCGAGCCTCAGGGACATCACCTCCGACAAGGTCTGGCAGGGCTGATTCACTCTCTGTTTTCTCCTCCCCTGCATAATCAGTGGGGCGGATGGCAGAGCAGGCAATATCATAAATAAACAGCATAAAACAGCAGCGTACCAATCCATACAGGAGCCGTACGCTGCTGCTCATTTATTTTCAGATCTACCGCTGCCCTGGCAAGGTCAGGCGCAGGCCAGATTTTTCAGTACCCTCACCATGAGGTCCATGTTCTCCACGGAGATATGCTCATAGGGGCCATGGAAGCAGGCGCCGCCGGTTCCCAGGTTCGGGCAGGGCAGCCCGCGTTCGGAAAGCTGGGATCCGTCTGTTCCTCCACGGATCGGAACATGTCTGGGTTCCAGGCCGGCTTTTCGCAGGGCGGAATCGGCGAGTTCGACGATGTCTTTATGCCGGTTCAGGACCTCGGCCATATTGCGGTACTGTTCCCGGATCTTCAGTTCCACTGTATTTTCGCCATATTGTTCATTCAGGAATTTTGCCGCCTGGCACATGATCTTCTTGCGTGCCTCAAAGCGGGCAGCGTCATGGTCGCGAACAATATAGCTGAGCTCTGCCTCTTCCACGCCGCCTTTCATTGAGATCAGGTGGAAAAAGCCTTCATATCCTTCCGTTCTCTCCGGGCGCTCGGCCGCTGGAAGCAATGCCTCGAACTCCATTGCCAGGAGAGCGGCGTTGCGCATTTTATTCTTTGCATCTCCGGGGTGTACATTCACTCCGTGGAAACAGACCGTCACAGCCGCGGCATTAAAGGTCTCGTAATTCACCTCTGCGGGATCTCCGCCGTCTACAGTGAAGGCGAAATCCGCCCCCAGCCGCTCCAGATCGAGCAGTGCGGCACCGTGACCGATCTCCTCATCCGGGGTAAAGCAGACCGCGATGGGTCCGTGCGGGAGATTCTCCGCCATGATCTCCTCACAGGCGGTCAGGATCTCCGAGATACCGGCCTTATCATCCGCTCCGAGGACCGTGGTACCGTCGGTGGTGATAAGAGTATGGCCTTTCAGTGCCCTCAGGTCGGGGAACTGCTCCGGAGAAAGAATTCTCCCTGTCTCTCCGAGGCGGATCGCTTCTCCGTCATACTCCCGGACCAGCTGCGGTTTTACGTTCTCTCCCGGGAAGTCCTCATCCGGGATGGTGTCCAGGTGGGCGATCAGGGCAATGCAGGGCCTGTTTTCCAGCCCCGGCGTCGCAGGGACCGTGCCATAGACATAGGCATGCTCATCCACACAGACCCCTTGGAAGCCAAGCGCCTTCATCTCCGCTTCCAGGATATGGCTCAGGTCGAACTGCCGCTCTGTCGAGGGGGTCTGTTCCGTATCTTCCCTGCTGGAAGTATGGATCTGTACATACTGAATCAATCTCTCATATGCTCTCATATCTGTTTCCTTCTTTCTTCTTTCACCGCATCCTCTCCACGGGTCTTATGCGCCAGGAAATTACTCCTGGTCAGGATGTCGCCGAGCTGCTTTTCCGCATCCTCTAGCTCCAACATGAACTCCTCCGGCGACACCCGGAGGACGCCGGAACGCATGGCTGAAATGCGGATCATTGTGTCCCCGGTGATGATCGATACTCTGTCGTTTTTTCCGATTTCTGAAGCAAGACGTTCGATATAGGCATCCGCCGTCTCTCCCTCCGGGGTATAAACGACATGGATATTCGCATGATCGGAGCGGGAGCCGGGATTCCCGGCGGTCCGAAAGCCGTCGAAAACGACCACTCCGTTCTGTCCGGTAAAGCCGCAGTAACTGGCGAGGCGATCCATGAGGTGTTCCCGGGCTGTTGCAAGGCTGTCCCGAGCCAGATCACGAAGCTCCGGTTCGGAAAAAATAAAGTTGTATCCGTCGATGATAACGGTGCGGATGGCATCTGCCGCATTTTCTGTTACTCTCGGTGTATTTCCTGCCGGGGCAGCATTGATCCGCGGGCCGTCGGACCGGCGTCGGATCGGACCGAATTCCCGGAGCATGATCTCTTCCAGTTCACGGTCGTCGATACGCTGCATGCGGTGGACCGCTATCGCGGTCCGGGCCCGCCGATCCTGCTCTTCCAGTGCGGACGGAAGATGCATGTAGTCCCGCACCTGCTGCCATGCGACATTGAATCCGGCGCCGTGTGCGCAGAAAACGGACCCTGTTGGCCAGTCCGTATCTCGCTCCGGCTGGTATGATGATTCCTCCAGCACCCGTGCTTCATCATGGCAGGGGCGGTAGCCGGATGGATGCACAGTAACCTTTCCAAGCCCGTGGGTATAGGAGAGCAGCGTCTCCGGATAGTCTCCGAACTCACTGACCGGCACTTCTCCGCTCAGTCGGCTGAAGGTATCCTGTTGTACCGGAGTCTCCAGTTCGGCGTGCATAATTCTGAAGTCGCTGATGGCCCGGCCGAGATGCTCCGCCGGCAGATTCAGTTCGAAGCGGTACATCGGTTCCAGGAGTTTGCTCTCCGCCTGCATCAGGCCCTGGCGGAGGGCACGTCTCGTGGCCTCGCGGAAATCACCGCCCTCCGTGTGCTTGGGGTGGGTACGTCCGCTCACCAGCGAGATTCTCAGATCTGTAAGCTCCGAGCCGGTCAATACACCGGGCAGACGCTCCCCGCGCAGTGCATCCAGAATCAGATTCTGCCAGTTGCGGTTCAGCATATCCTCCGGGCATACCGATTCCAGCTGCACCCCGCTCCCGGCGGGCAGCGGTTCCAGGATCAGATGGACCTCCGCATAATGGCGCAGAGGCTCAAAATGGCCGATCCCCTCCGCACGTCTGCCAATCGTCTCCTTATAGATCAGTTTTCCTTCTTCCAGCTCAGCCTGAAGTCCAAAGCGTTCCTGCAGCAGAGCCTTCAGCATCTCTCCCTGGATTTTTCCGGTGAGGCAGACACTGGCCCGCGTTCCATCGCTGATTGGCTGCAGCTCCGGGAGTTCCTCGCTGAGCTGGCTTAGCTGTGCGAGGAGCACCACCGGATCCTGCCTGGTTTCAAAGTGCAGGCCGTAGCGCCGCACGGTCTCCATATTCTCGGTTCGCAATACTGCCTCCTCACCAAGAACCGCTCCTGCCGAAGTCTCCGTGAGGCCCAACAGGCTGCAGACCTGTCCGGCCTCCACAGTCTCCGCCGTTTCAAAGCGCGCGCCGGAATAGATCCGGATCCCGGTGACTTTTTCCTCCTTGCAGGTACCGCCACCCGTACAGTATTGAACCGAATCCCGGACGGAAAGACGGCCGCCGGTAATCTTCACCTGTGTCATACGCTGTCCGCGCGGATCCCGGCTGATCTTGTAGCAGAGTGCCGAGAAGATCTCCGGCCAAGCGGGACTCTCTGTCCAGCGATCCAGTGCTTCCAGGAATTCCCGGACCCCCTCCTGTCGAAGGCCGGAGCCGAAAAAGCACGGGAAAATATGCCTCGCGGCAATCGCCCCGGAGAGTGCATTGTCCGAAACACTTCCTCGTTCCAGGTACTCATTCATGCAGCTCTCGTCCAGCTCGGCCGCACTCTCATCCACTTGTTCCCGCGCAGACGTGAAGTCAGTCACGCCATCGGATAGTCTCTGCTGTAAATCTCCCAGCAGCTTTTTCCGGTCACCGTCGATCAGATCCATCTTGGAGACAAAAATCCAGGTTGGAAGCCGCTGCCGCTCCAGAAGTTCCCAGAGCAGGCCGGTGTCCGCTTGGATTCCCTCACTCCCGCTGATCACCAGAACCGCGGCATCCGGTACGCGCAGGCCACGCCGCGTCTCTGCGAACAAATCCGCATGTCCCGGCGTGTCGATCAGGCTGAAGTCCGTACTGCCGTAAGAGAAAACCGCCTGTTTTGAGAAGGCTGTGATTCCCCTCGCCCGTTCAAAATCCTCATAGTCCAGGCTGGAGTCCCGGTGGTCCACGCGCCCTCGTTTTTTCAGTTGTCCCGCTTCATAGAGCATCGCCTCGGCCAGGGTCGTCTTTCCGGCGTCGACATGGGCCGTGATGCTCAGCGTGATTCTCTTTCTGTGTTCCATGCGTGAGATTCTATCAGGTTTCCCCCTTTCGCGCAAGCTCCCATCCATAGGCTGCAAAGATTTTTCATTTTATTTCTATTATTTGAAACTTTGACTACCATTTTTGAGAAAACTATGTTATAATTACTTGTCAGATTGTAACCAAGTCTCTTTTGGAGATCAGGAGGGAATGTCAATATGAAGAAAATACTGGTCATGGAAGACGAGAGTAATATCCGCAGTTTTGTTGTGATCAATCTGCGCCGCAGCGGATATGAGCCCATTGAGGCTGCAACAGGCACGGAAGCGCTTGAGAAGGTCAAGGCCAATCCCGACATCTGTCTCGCTCTGCTGGATGTCATGTTGCCGGATATTGACGGCTTTGAAGTATGTCGCAGGATTCGCGCTTCCGGTTCCAAAATGGGCATTATTATGTTAACCGCGAAGAGTCAGGAGATCGACAAGGTCACCGGACTCATGACCGGTGCCGATGACTATGTGACCAAACCGTTCTCTCCCGCTGAGCTCACTGCCCGTGTGGATGCGCTGGTACGCCGGCTCGGGTCGGACGAAGAGGAGAACGCCAATGCCGAGCTGGTCAGCGGTCCCTTTGTGCTGAATCCGCGCAACCGCACCCTGGAGAAGGACGGCCAGCGCCTGAAGCTAACCCAGATCGAGTATCAGCTCATGAAACTGTTCATGGAGAATCCGGGCAAGGCCATGAGCCGTGAGGATATTCTCAGTGCGGTATGGGGGTCTGACTTCAGCGGTGAACTCAAGACCGTCGATGTCAATATCCGCCGTCTGCGCATCAAGATCGAATCCGATCCCACGGAACCGGAATTCATCACCACGGTCTGGGGCTATGGGTACAAGTGGGGCTACTGATCCCCGAGATAAGGATCCTTCCGGACAGCGCCCGGAAAGTACGTTTTCAGGAAGTACATTTCTATGTTTAAGAATCTACGGACACAGCTGACAGTTTCAGTCATCGCCGCGCTGATCCTCATGCTGCTGAGCATCTGGGCAGTGACCCGCGAGTACATGATTCTGGCCGTCTGTGTCCTCGTACTGATCTGTTTTTACATGATCTATCTGCTCTTCTGGTTCTGGAAGAATGTCTCTGAGCCCATCGACCGGTTGACGCAATTTGCTGCGGAGATCGCCTCCGGGAGTTACGGCAGCCAGCTGGAAGACCGCAGAGACAATGAAATCGGGCAGCTGACTGACGCCATCAACGACATGTCGGATAAGGTTGCCCAGGCGGAAAAAGCCCGTACAGACTTTATCTCCCAGGTGTCCCACGAGCTTCGTACACCGCTGACGGCGATCACCGGCTGGAGTGAAACCATCGCGTTTGATCCGGCGGTACAGGGGGATTCCCTCCGCGGCATCAACATTATCTCCAAGGAGGCTGAGCGGCTCACCGGTATGGTGACGGAGTTGCTGGAGTTCACCCGGATTCAGGACGGACGCTTTAACCTGCGCGTGGAGATGATCGACATCGCCGAGGAGCTGGAGGACGCGCTCTTCACCTATGGCAAGCTCATGAAGCAGGCGGGAATGGATGTCAACTACAAAGCCCCGGATGAGGATATTCCCATGATTCCGGGTGATCCGGAGCGCCTGAAACAGGTGTTTCTGAACCTGCTGGACAACGCCATGATCCACGGCGGTGACGGCAAGATCATCGATGTGAGTCTGGAACGCGACGGTGCTTTTGTGAAGATCATATTCCGCGATTATGGAAATGGTATTCCTGAGGCGGAATTGCCGCACGTGAAGGAGAAATTCTATAAAGGAAGCTCCAAGAACCGCGGTACGGGCATCGGACTTGCTGTCTGCGATGAGATCGTCACACGGCATAAAGGGCGGATGGATATCCGCAATGCCGACGGCGGCGGCTGCATGGTGCTGATTTACCTTCCGATCAGTTCAAGGACCTGATAATACGCATTACTCTTCCCTGATATTTCATTGCATGATTCTGGAGTTAACAATGGCTGGAAAACACGAGAAATCCTGTGGTTTTAAGACCTCTATCGGCGGCCAGGCCTTGATTGAGGGTATTCTGATGCGTGGCCCCAAGAAACAGGCCATCGTCTGCCGGACCGAGGACGGTCTGGTTGAAAAGGTCGAGGACCTGCATCTGCTGCGTGAGAAATACCCCTTCTTTGGCTGGCCTTTTGTACGTGGCTGTGTCACTTTTATCGACTCGATGGTCAAGGGCATGCAGGCCCTGACCTATTCCGCAAGCCTGGTCCCCCTTGAACAGCAGGAGGAACCGGATAAGATCGACAAATGGATCAGCGAGCACTTCTCTGCGGAGAAGGCGGAGAAGCTCATCATTTATGTTGCCGTGGTACTGGGCATCCTGCTCAGTGTGTTCCTGTTTATCTTTCTGCCGACATTCATTGTCACGGCCATCAAGCCCCTGACAAAGACCTATCTTCTGCGGAACCTCTCTGAGGGTGTCGTGAAGGTGGCGATTCTGCTGGGCTATATGTCGCTTGTGGCAAATATGAAGGATATCAAGCGTCTTTTTTCCTATCACGGAGCCGAGCATAAGACGATCTTCTGCTATGAGCATGGAAAGGAACTGACGGTCGAGAATGTCCGGCCTGAAAAGCGCTTCCATCCCCGCTGCGGCACCAGCTTTCTGCTGGTGGTAGTGCTGGTCAGCATTCTTGTCAACGCCACTGTTCGGGTTGCCAATCCCTTCGCCCGCGTGGGAGTGCATCTGCTGTTGCTGCCTGTGGTGGTTGGGATCAGCTATGAGATCAACCGCTGGTGCGGTCTGCACGACAACAAGCTCTCGGCTATTCTCTCCGCTCCGGGCAAGTGGCTGCAGCACATCACGACGAATGAGCCGGACGACGACATGATCGAGTGTGCAATCCGTGCGATGCAGCTGGTCATTCCCGAGGAAAAAGGCAGCGACGCCTGGGGTACCTGAAACACGGTCAAAGAAAACAACAACAGGAAGAGGACAGACCTTTGAGAACATATAACGACTTGACCCTGATGACCAGGAAGCGGCTGATGCAGGAGGATATTCCCGGGTATCAGCTGGAATCGAGACTGCTGGTGGCCCACGCTGCCGGCAAATCCGTGGCAGAGCTGCTTCGGGACCTGAACCTGTACACCACAGAAGAGGTCGTGGACCGTGTCGCAGGCTACGTTGAGCGTCGTCTTGCGGGAGAACCTGTGGCTTACATCACGGGGACGTGGGAGTTTTACGGTCTGCCTCTGGTAATCACACCGGATGTACTGATCCCGCGGATGGACACCGAAGTGCTCATTGACGCGGTGAAGGAAAAGCTCACCGGGCGGAAGATGGATGCGCGCGTACTGGATCTCTGCTGCGGCAGCGGCTGTATCGCCTGTGCCATTGCCAGAGAGCTCCCCGCCACAAAGATTGTGGCTGTGGACATCAGCGCCAGCGCCCTTCAGGTCTGCAGGGAGAACGTGGCTCTTAACCGCCTCAATTCCCGCGTGCTCTGCCTGCAGGCAGACGCCCTTGCCTCTCCTCCCATGGGGATCGGACAGTTTGACGTGGTTGTCTCAAATCCTCCCTACATTGCCAGCGCTGAGATCATGGCACTGGATACCTCCGTCCGTGATCACGAACCCATTTGGGCTCTGGACGGCGGTGAAGACGGTCTGAAGTTCTACAAGGGCATCATCAAGTACTGGCGTTCGGTGCTGAAGCCCGGCGGTCTGATTTTCTTTGAGGTTGGAGAAGACGAAGCAGAAGCGGTGAGCGGCATGCTGCTGGAAGGCGGCTTTGCAGAGGCTGAGCTCCGTCAGGATACCGCGGGAATCGACCGGGTCGTAATCGGGCGACTGGAGGAATTCTGATCCGATGAATACGGAACTCCGTGACAAGGCATTGAATCTGCTGTCCTATCGGGCTCATTCCAGGCGGGAGCTCTCGGACAAACTGAAGCGGAAAACCTCCTGCCCCGATCAGGATCTTGAAGAAGTTCTGAACTGGCTGGAGGAGCTGGGTTTTCTGAATGACAAGACCTATGCCGCTTCTGTGGTCCGTCATGCGACCTCAAAAGGCTACGGGATCAGCCGGATCACCGCAGAGCTTTCACGACGTGGAATCGCAACGGAGTTCTGGGACGAAGCCCTCGCCGAAATACCGGAGGATGATGACACTCTTGACCGTCTGGTGCGATCGAAGCTGCGCGATGCGGAGAATCGGGACGAAGTCAGGAAGGTCTCAGCTGCACTCGTGCGGCGCGGATATACCTGGGACGAGGTTCGGCGGGCGATTGAGCGGGTCGGCCAGGATGTCGATACGTTTTGAAGAAGGAAAACATGCAAAGAAAAACGACATTTTCACTTGTTTCGCTTGGCTGTGCCAAGAATCTGGTAAACAGCGAGCAGATGCATCATCTGATGCGGGAGGCCGGGTTCGTGCCCGTGGCGGAAGCGGACGGAGCAGACCTGGCCATTATTAATACGTGCGGCTTTATTGACGCAGCGAAATCTGAGGCCATCGACTGCATTCTGGAGCATGCGGCGCTGAAAGCCGAGGGCAGACTCGGCGGGATCATCGTGACGGGCTGTCTCTCTGAGCGCTATCAGGATGAGATCCAGAAAGAACTGCCGGAGATCGATGCGGTTCTTGGCGTCGGAAGCTTCGATAAGATTGTGGACGCGGCCAAGGCAGTTCTCTCAAAGAAGAACTACCGGTCGTTCGGCGACAGAAGCGCACCGGTGGAAGAATTGCCTCGCGACGTCTCTACCGGGCCGGGCTGGGCGTGGCTCAGGATTGCGGAGGGCTGTGACAACTTCTGTGCCTTCTGTGCGATTCCCTTCATCCGCGGACGGTACCGCTCCCGGGATATGGATGCCATCGTCCGCGAAGCGGAAGAACTCGCTGCCGGCGGTGTGAAGGAGCTCATCGTAATTGCTCAGGATATCACCCGATACGGGACCGACCGCTATGGGAAGCGATGTCTTGCTGAGCTCTGTCGCCGCCTCTCGGCAATTGAGGGCGTTGAGTGGATCCGGCTGCACTACCTCTATCCGGACCAGTTTGACGACGAACTCATTGAAGAGATCTCAACAAATGATAAGATCGTCAAGTATCTGGATATCCCAATCCAGCACATCAACAACGACATTCTGAAGCGGATGAACCGCCACGGGACGGGCGATGAGATCCGCGTGCTGCTGAAGACACTGCGGGATCGGATCCCAAATCTGGTGCTGCGCACCAGTCTGATTACGGGTCTCCCTGGTGAGGGTGAGGCCGAGTTCGAAGAACTTCTGGACTGGCTGAAGGAAGTACGGATCGAGCGCGTCGGCGTTTTCCCATTCTCGCCCGAAGAGGGCACACCGGCTGCAAAGATGGACCACTGTGATGCTGAAGAGGCTGCCCGTCGGGCCGAGCGTGTACTGGAACTGCAGGGGCAGATCCTCGATGAGTTTGCCGCCCGTCAGGTCGGCCGATGTATTCCTGTTCTGGTTGAAGGTCCCTGGGAAGAAGACGGTGGTCTTATGACTGGCCGGACCTGGGCGGACTCTCCGGAAATTGACTCCTTCGCTGTGATTGACGGCAATTGTCGCCCCGGCGAGATTGTTCCGGTACGGATCACCCGTTCCGAGGGAGATGTTCTGTTCGGTGAATGCGTCATTGAAGCAGCCGGGTATCGGCGTGAGGGATTCGGAGGCTGTAAGAAATCATGTTGAAGACAACTGCAAATAAGATTACCGTGCTGCGAATCATCCTGATCCCGGTGTGGCTGTGTCTGGCCTATCGCGGACATGCGCTTGCTGCCCTCACGGTATATATCGTCGCATGTCTTTCAGACATGGCGGACGGCTACATTGCCCGTCATTACAACCAGATCACGAATTTCGGAAAGTTTATGGACCCGCTGGCGGACAAGATGCTGGTGCTGGCGGCCATGTGTTACTTTGTGGAAGAAGGTCAGATGCCTGGCTGGGCCGTTGCGATCGTGCTCTTCCGGGAATTTGCGGTCTCCGGCCTGCGCCTCATCGCGGTGGAGCAGAAGCGTGTCATCGCGGCTGCCTGGTCCGGCAAGGTCAAGACCGCCGTCACGATGGTTGTCCTTGGTCTGATGACGGTATTTCCCTCCCCGATACTGAACCAGGTCTGTACATGGCTTATTCTCATTACCACCGCATATTCCGGGATCGAATACTTTGTAAAAAATAAAGATGTCTTCCGGGACATCGACTGATCATACCCGCTGCCGCGTCGATGAGGCACCCGCAGCAGCCGGTAATACTACCACGTATCATCTAGAAAGGAAGCTGGAAGCATGTATCTGTATAATTCTGCAAGCAGGAAGAAAGAACTGTTCGTCCCCAACAACCCGGACATCGTCAAAATGTATACCTGCGGACCGACGGTCTATCACTTTGCTCATATCGGCAATCTCCGCTCCTATATCATGGAAGATGTCCTTGAGAAGTATCTGCGCTATGTCGGCTATCCGGTCAAGCGTGTCATGAACATCACAGATGTCGGCCATCTCACCTCCGATGCTGACGAGGGAGAAGACAAGATGCTCAAGGGCGCCCGGCGCGAGCACAAGACCGTCATGGAAATCGCCAAATACTACACCGACGCGTTCTTCGACGACTGCCGCAAGCTCAATATCAAGCGTCCGGACGTTGTGGAGCCCGCCACCAACTGCATCGATGAATACATCAAGATCATCTCCAAACTGATGGACACCGGATATGCATACTTTGCCGGCGGGAATGTCTACTTCGACACCTCCAAGCTGGAGCGCTATTATATCTTCAACGATTTCAACGCCGACGACCTGGATGTGGGTGTGCGCGAGGGCGTTGAAGAGGACACCAACAAGCGGAACCGGAATGACTTTGTTCTCTGGTTCACCAAGTCCAAGTTTGAAGATCAGGCACTGAAGTGGGATTCTCCCTGGGGTGTCGGCTACCCCGGCTGGCACATTGAGTGCAGCGGCATCTCCATGAAGCATCTGGGCGAGGATCTGGACATCCACTGCGGCGGCATTGACAACGCCTTCCCCCACCACACCAACGAGATCGCCCAGAGTGAGAGCTATCTCGGCCACAAATGGTGCAACTGGTGGGTGCATGTCCTTCACCTGAACACCAACTCCGGCAAGATGTCCAAGAGCTCCGGTGAGTTTCTCACGGTTTCCCTGCTGGAAGAAAAAGGCTATGATCCTCTGAGCTACCGCTTCTTCTGCCTGCAGAGCCACTATCGCAAGGCGCTGGTCTTCACCTGGGAGAATCTGGACAATGCCCAGGGAGCCTACCGCAAGCTGATCGCCCGCATCGCCGGTCTGAATCCGGACAGCGGTGAAGAGGTGGATCAGGCGGTGTTTGATGAGCTGACCGGCAAATTCAAAACCGCCATGGACAACGACCTGAACACCTCGCTCGGCGTCACGGCGCTCTATGACGTGCTGAAAGCCAAGACCAACGATGCCACCAAGCTGGCGCTTGTCGCCGATCTCGATCGTGTTCTGAGCCTCAGCCTCATTGAGAAAGCCGATGAAAAGCGCGCCGAGCTGAAGAAGGCCGAGGCCGCCAAATCTGCAGGTACTGCCGCCGCCGGTTTCAGCATTGTCTCCGAGAGCGGCGAAGAAGACGCGGCGGTCACCGCAAAGATCGAAGCCCGCCGCGCTGCCAAGAAAGCAAAGGACTTCGCGCTTGCCGATCAGATCCGCGATGAGCTGAAAGCCATGGGTGTTGAACTCACCGACATCCCCAATGGTGTCACCTGGAAGAGAGTATAAAATCCTCCGCTTATCGATTCACCCCGCCTCCGTCTGGAGGCGGGGTGAATCTGTTTTTATCGGTTCGGTATCAGAATCAGCAGACGGAATTCCGGCGAATGCTCAATCCGCATAATGCCGCCGGCCGACTCGGCCATCTGGCGCAGAGACTTCAGGCCGCCGCTCTCGAGAATCGGCCCTTCCGGCGCTCTGCCGTTGTTCCGGATCTCGATTCGCAGCGTGCCGCCGGTTTCACTGAGCTTAACCGTAAGGCGACTGCCGTCTGCATGTTTCAGCGTGTTCGCAGCACACTCGTGAATCGCCTGTCCCAGCAATTGTCTCTTCGCTTTGTCTTCCGGGAGGTGACCGGAAAGCGCAACCGAAACCCCAATTTCCCCTGCGGTCATCAGAGCTTTCTGCACCTCATCCACTTCAAACCGGTTTTTCTCCGCATCGTTCAGGAGTTCGCGGTTTGCCTGGTTCATCATATTCAGAAGTTCAGTACGGCTCACTTCTCCCGGATGATCAAAGTAGTACTTGCAGAACAGCAACAGGTCTCCCAGACTGTCGTGCACGGCAATGCGCGTGCGCAGGCGCGCTTCTTCCTCTGCGATCTGCAGCATATCCCGCCGCAGCCCGGAAGCCTCAGCCTCGTGCAGTTCCCGCCGAAGTTTCACCAGCGTTGCGGCCAGTAATGCGCCGAACACCAGCTCAATCCCGACGATCACCGGCCAGGGCAGCGCATACGCCGCGAGGACCAGTTTCGGCCAGCTCTCGCGCTCCTGCCGGTTGTCGAAAATCCCATCCAGCAGAATGCAGAGTCCACCTGCGCCGAATACCAGCTGGAACAGAACGTACAGGAAGGAAGAATCGCGCTTCTTCTGTCCAATTCGAAAAACGCAGGCAAACAGCTCCCCCATGACCAGCAGGATCGCCGCTGTCGTAATGACGATACCGCCCGGCGTTCCGGCAAGTTCCTGCATCCGCTTCAGCCTCTCCAACGGCTATGTCAAGACCGGGGACCGTCCTGACGCGATCATGCCGGGCGGACAGGTAAACCTCGCTGATACCGGGAACGTGAGGCTCTCTGAATATTATCAGTACCTCAACATGGGCAATGAGATCAAAGCCTGCGTTGACTGTATGCGCGCAGGTCAGCCATTACCTGTATCCTTTACAGAACCGGTCATTCCACCTGTCCCTGCCGAGGAAGTCATACCGGAAGCCAACGTTGCTCCGGGAAATATGCCAGAGGAAATATCTGCTGAAACACCTGATACATCGGTTGTTATGGCAGAATCGGTCGTCTGCCCGTGGTGCGGGCTGAACACCATTCCGGATGCTGACGGCAACTGTTCCTTCTGCGGCGGCTCGGTCAATGCCTGAAACGGCTCTGGAAAAGCTCTGGTGGATTTCTTTCCGCCGCATAAAAGAAAAAAGTAGAAAAGCAGGACTCTTTGCGTTATAATATCGCACAGAGTCCCATTTTATTTACGGAGGTATATTATGAATCTCTTAAATCTTTTGCTGAAATCCCTGCTTACCGATTCCAGTGTCTCTGCGCTGGCAAAGAAGACCGGCCTCAATTCCGGCATGCTCAAGAAACTAATCCCACTCGCCGTTCCTCTGTTGATCAAATTCATGACCAGCAACGCCTCCTCTCAGGCCGGCGCCCAGTCTCTTCTCGGTGCTCTCACTCAGCACAC
The DNA here is from genome assembly GCA_902798545.1 of Oscillospiraceae bacterium. GTDB lineage: Bacteria > Bacillota > Clostridia > Oscillospirales > Oscillospiraceae > Limivicinus. The sequence goes on along the minus strand of CADBWQ010000005.1, from coordinate 64,781 downwards.
CAACAAACGGACACTGGCAGAGCAGATCGATGATGCCGACACCGAAGACGGCGGAAAGATTATCGGTCACATCTTCGGCAATCAGTCTGACGCGGCGATCAGCAGTCTGGCACAGCAGTCCGGTATGAGCAATCAGGATGTCAGCTCTGCATTGGCCGGTTTGGCGCCTGCCCTTATGAGCGGTCTGTCCGCTGCGACGACTTCCGCTTCCGCGGCCCCGAAAGTAGATCTGAGCGACGGTCTCGATCTCTCTGATCTGATGGGTATGTTTGGCGGTGCACAGGCACAGACGCAGTCTTCCTCCGGCGGGTTGCTCTCCGGTCTGCTCGGCGGCGGTGCCGGTGGCTTTGGTGGCGGGTTGCTCGGTTCCCTTCTTGGGGGGTCTGCAACTCAGGCAGATAACGACAGCGCTGTCAACGGCACTCAGCTTCTGAGTCTTCTTTCTGCTCTGAAATAACAGACAGCATTGTTTATACGAAAAAAGCAGCTCCGAAGAGCTGCTTTTTTCTATATCTGTAATAATGAGGCGATCCGCACGGCATGCAGGCTGAATTCTGAGTTCTGTACTGTGTCACTCCAGAGGATAGCGCTTTGCAAGCTTCTGGAAGCTGTCTTCACTGATCCCGTGCTCCATTGCACATGCTTCCCGCTCAGCGGTTTCTTCATCGATTCCGGCATTCATCAGCATTTCTTTCAGGTAGTTATGCTTTGCAAGCGTAAGCTCAGCCAGTACACGGCCCTCTTCCGTGAAGTGGATCATCTTGTCCCCATCCATAGTGATAAGCCCGGCCTCAATCAGCTTGCCGACTGCCACACTGACAGAGGGCTTGGTAACGTCCAGTGTCTCCGCAATGTTAATGGAACGGCAGTGACCCTTTTCCTGCGTGATCATCAGGATTGCTTCCAGATAGTCGTCACGTGCTTCATTTCTGAAATTTCTTAGATTCATTGGCTCACCTTCTCAAAAGGATTTTTGTTTTTGGTTAGATAATTCTACCATAAAACGATCGTTTTTGCAAGTCTCGCGTTTCCGGGCTTCTCAGCACATGCGGGTCGAGGTTCTAGATTTCCGTATTATACTGCATCAGTTCCTGACCGTGGGTTTTCAGCCACTTTCTTGCCTCCTGGTAATCCGGAAGGATTCTCTCCACCTCTGTCCAGAAAAGCGGCGAGTGATTCATCTGCTTTCTATGGCAGAGCTCATGGACAACAACATAGTCTCTCACCGGTTCCGGAGCCAGCATCAGGAGGCAGTTGAAGTTGAGGTTTCCTTTAGAAGAGCAGCTGCCCCATTTGGTTTTCTGATGCCGGATGCTGATTCTCCCGTAGGAGACACCGATCTGAGGAGCAAAGTATACCACGCGGGCGGTCAGGTCTTTCCGCGCTGCTTTGCTCAGCTTCTCAAGTTCCTGTTCCGAAAGCGGCTGGATCTGGCTTCTCAAGGCTGCCGCAGCTTCCAGCTTCTGCTGCTGTTTTTCAATCCAGTCCATGTGGCCTTCGACGAAGCTGCGAATCTCCTTCTGTTTCACATACATCGGCGCACGGACAAGGACTTTGCCGCCTTCCCTCACCTGCATAGAGAGTGTCTTGCGGCGGCTTCGTATCACTTCAACCGTCATCAGGAATATACATCATTGGTATCGACCAGGGAGATTGTGATCTCCATGGTTTCACCGTCCCGCCAGACTGTCATGGTCATGGTATCGCCGACCTGAAGCGCATCCTTGATTCTGCTGATCTCCTCGGTGGTGCAGACTTCAACTCCATCTACCGCCGTAATGATGTCTCCGGGTTTGATACCCTTTTCCTTGGCATCAGAACCGTCACTGACATCAGTGACATAGAGTCCTTTCGGCAGAGAATACTTCTCTTTCGCATTGTCCGGAATTGCGCCAACAGTGATACCGATAGCCGGACGGCCTTTTACCTCCCCATCCCTCATCAACGCGTTCACAACACCGCAGACCGTTGCAGAAGGAATTGCAAATCCGATTCCTTCGATGCTGGAGTAGCTCGACATCATCTTCATATTGGTGATGCCGATCACCTGACCATACAGGTTAAAGAGCGCACCGCCTGAGTTTCCTTCATTGATGGCTGTGTTGGTCTGCAGCAGTGTCATGCTGCGTCCGTGATAGGTCATTCCGCGTTCAATGGCAGAAATAATCCCATCTGTCAGTGTATTGCGAAATTCCTCTCCGAGCGGGTTTCCGATTGCCGCAACCCTGTCACCGACCCGGAGTGTGGCACTCTCCCCAAGTTTCACCGCCGTAAGCCCTGTCGCTTCGATCTTCAGCAGGGCAATATCGCTGATGCTGTCTGCGCCGATCAGCTTTGCCTCGTACTCGCTTCCGTCGTCGAAGGTTACAACTGCGCGGTCGGAATCCTCCAAAACATGCGTATTGGTGAGGATCACGCCGTCTTCACGGATCACGACACCGGATCCCCAGTTATATCCGACACTCTCTCCCTCATAGGCGGAAATTGACACGATCGCCGGTGCACACTTTTCATACAGTTCCTGCAGGGTCAGTTCTTCTTCCGGCGTCTCCTGAAGCTCAATTGTCATCGCCGGGCGCTCCTGCAGAACCGGAACATTCACATTAACGGAGCTGCTCTCTATCTCTTCATAAAACTGTTCAAAAAAATCCGCAGGGTTATCAGGCATCTCGCTGCGTTCGTTTGGAAGAATCGGGATTGTTTCTGTCTGTTCTCCACCGACACGCCAGCAGGCAAGGGAGGTCCCGACGATGACAAGAAGCAGAATGATGACCAGTCCGGCAATTCTGCCCGGTGTCAGGCCCTTTTTTTCATTCTTTCTCTGTGTCTTTTCAGACGCATGATCTGCAGCGGGTGCTGCAGTCGCTGTCGTCTCGGTCTCTTCCGATACGAGCGGTGCGTACCAGCTCTGTGAATGGTACCAGTTCTGACTCATGTTTTATCTCTTCCCTGTTTTGAATTCTCAGCCAACGTGAGTGTAAATACAAATTCCGTCATACCGTCTTCACTGCGGACGGCGATGTCCTCGTCATGGGCATTGATGATGGTTTTCACCAGATACAGTCCCAGTCCGACCCCCTCTTTATCCAGGCTGCGGGATCGGTCGGATTTGTGGAATCGATCAAAGATATACGGAAGGTCATCTGCCGGAATAGTCTCACCGTAGTCCTTGATTGAGACATAGGCTTTCCCCATGTCCTTATACAGCCGCACAATCAGGCAACTCCCTGGCGAAGCAAACTTGATCGCATTGTCCAGCAGGTTGTAGATAACCTGTGTAATCGCGTCCCGATCAGCATAGACCATGATATGGCTGTCCGGGAGTTGAGGGTCGACATCCAGGTTTTTCTTTGTTGCCCGGCTCTCGAAACTCAGCATTGTCTGGAGAATCAGTTCTGTCAGGTCGAACACGGAACGCCTTGAAGAATCCGCCGCCTTCGCCCTGGCGCGTGATACATCCAGCATATCCCGTACCAGTCTGGACAGGCGTCTTGTCTCATCCCGGATGGAAACCAGGTACTTTCTCTCATCCTCCGGTGGAATTGTTCCGTCAAGGATACCGTCGGCAAACCCCGCAATTGTCGTCATCGGCGTCCGGAGTTCATGGGAAATATTAGCGATAAACTCACTCCGCCGGTTTTCCGCCTGCTCAAGAGAATCCGCCATTTTGTTGAATGAATCGATCAGCGCCCCCATCTCGTCCGTGGTATCAGCAGTCTGCTTCACACGCACCGAGAAATCTCCCCTTGCGAATTTCCGGGAAGCCGCTGCAATTTCGTCAAGAGGTCTCGCCATACGTTTGGTATAGACCATCACCAGCAGCATTGCCAGCAGTGAGATAACTGCAAATGCGACAATTGCCCAGCTGAGATAGGTTGTCCATGCGCCGAGCATGTCTGAAATTTTCGCGCTTACAAAACAAAAGCCGAGCAGTTCTCCATCGGTCTCCGCAGTGATCTGTCTGCCTGTCACATAACGCTTCTCAGGGTATATTCCCTCCAGTGTCGTCAGCTGGTCATAATTGCTCAACTCCAGCTTCTCCAGGACTTTCTCCGGAACGTGCCTGCCGATATGTTCGCAGTACGGGCGCTTATCCGAGCAAGTGATAATCACCCCCTCTTCATCTGTGATAAAGATGTGGTTGCCCGTCGAGCCGGCAATGGAGCTGATCACCATACTCATGGTCCAGTCCGAGAGTGAATTGCCCCGTGCGATCGCAGAGGCTGTATGGGCAACCTCCGCGGTTGTCTCCATCATTCCCTGTCGGTAGTCCTCGATCAGGTAGGTCCTGCCAATACCGATGAAACTGACTGCGAGCAGAAGAAAGCTGAAGGCGAGCAGGAGTGCTGTCGCAGCAAAGTTTTTTATGAATATACTTTTCAATCGTCACGCCGTCCTTGATGGATCTGATTACCTGTAGATATTATACCGTATCCTGTCATGATTTCAATTACCTGTTTGTGAATTCCCTGTCGGATTGCTTTGCCCATTCCTTTTTCCGCAAGAAGATCCGGATATAGCTGCGCCCCGCAGATCAGGCATCTGCGGGGCGCATGAAAAGAGCCCGGCACAGGGCCGGGCAGTTTTATTACCAGAGGTCGACGCTTCCTGTCTCTTCGCCGCGCACCCAGTATGCTTTGTTCTGGTCAACGCGAACATAGACTTTATCGACAGAACCGACTTTTTCAAGAACAGCTTCCGGAGTAATCTCTCCGCCAAGGGCGGACTGAATGATGACTTCAGCTGCTTTCTTTGCTGCGGGCTTTTTAGCTGCCGGCTTCTTGACCGGGGCCTTCTTCTCTGCCGGCTTTGCAGCTTCGGCAGCCTTCACGGGCTCAGCCTTCTTGGTTTCGGCTTTGACCGGAGCTTTCTTTTCCACGGGCTTTTTTACTTCAACTTTTTCTTCAGCGGCTTTCTTCGTTGCCATAATGATTTCCTCCTATTCTTGGATGTTGTGTGTATTATAGCACTGTCCTACACAAAAGTATATGTTACTTTTAGACAAAAACGCGCATTTTTCACTTCATTTTCGTACATTTTAGAGTTATTACAGCTGCTCTGCCATTCAGGGGTTTGCACCGTACATACGTCTTGGGGAGCCCAAATATATGTATTTTATTGTGTTGACCTTCTCATTTTATTGTGTTATAATTACTGGCAGAGAATAATACACCGGGGCAAAAGCTCTATTGAGAAACGAGGTTGACTGTTTTGTGCTGCAGATATTATGTGGAACCGGAAAGCGTAGTCTTAGAGCAGCTTGGCGATGTGGCCGCCCACACGTCGCTGCGCATGCGTATGCTTCAGGACATTGCAAAGCCCTTGAAAACCTCAGGTGAGATCCGTCCGGGGGATATCGCTCCGGTGATTGCCACCAGCAAGCGCGGAAGCAAAGCCTGTTTTCCAATGCTCTGGGGATTCAATAGTCAGAACCGCTCGCTTCTGGCAAACGCCCGCTCAGAGACCGCCGGGCAGAAGCCCCTCTTCCAGCTGGCCTGGAAATCTCACCGCTGTGTAATCCCCGCATCCTGGTATTACGAATGGGAGCACTACCTCCGGCCAAATGGGAAGAAGGAAACCGGAGATAAATACCTGATTCAGCCAAAGGGTGACAGTATTACATGGCTCTGTGGTCTGTACCGGTTTGAGGAGGGGTTCCCCCATTTTGTGATTCTTACCAGAATGCCAAGTGAAGAGATCTCTTTTATCCATGACCGGATGCCTCTGATGGTTCGGGAACAGGATGTCGATCAATGGATCAGCCCCGATTCTAGTCCCGAAGAGATTGCTTATCGTGCTGTGACTGACCTGCATTTTGAAAAAGCGTCTGCCGTCTGAATCAAGGGAAATTTTTGGACAGTTCTTCTGTTAGAATGTGTATATAGGAAACAAAAGGATGCCGAAACGAAGTGAAATTCGCCGGGCATATGTTCAGAATGGACAGGAGGACACTATCATGAAGGGATATTATACAACAAGTGGGTTTTACGGTCTGGTCGACGGAGTTTATGTTCTGTTTGCTTCCGAGACGGACTATTATGAGACGATGGCTGACGCGGAAGACAGCGCAGCGTAAGGAGAGAGAATGATGTCGAACGATTATTACAGAGGCTATGCAGCCGGCTGCATGTCCGGTCAGCCGGAGTGGGTCAGCGTAAAGGACCATCTTCCCGAACACGATGGTCACTATTACACAATCAAGGAAACACTGAAGGGCTTCCCCGGCTATCCGATCGGAACGATCTCCATCGACACCTGTGAAGAATGGCGGCGCGGGAAATGGCAGCAGAATGACAAGTACTGGAAAGTTCTATATTGGGCAAAACCCATCCAGATCATTGTACCGGAAGAACTGGCCAGACGTTATCGGATTGGAGCATAACGGGGCAATAATATGTATGCTGTGATCAGAGAAAACACAGACCGATCCGTGACGCCGCTTCGAACCTGCAGAAGTAAGGAAGCGGTTATGATTGCCTCTCAGTTGGAGAAAAACAAGGTTCCTCCTTCCGAGCGCAGTTCCATCCGGGCTGTAGTCATGGATGACGAGGGCTATACGGAAATCCGGTTTTAAAAAGCACAGGCTGCCCGGCTGTTACAGATTGTACAGCCGGGCAGCCTGTGCTTTTTTCGCTTTCAGTTTTCATATGATCGGGACATTCGGGTGGAATTTGGCATAATGCTCCTTCTTGGCGCGGGCGAGGGAATAAACACCGCTGAGGTGAATCGTTTCGCGGCAATACTCACAATAAAATGCGGACACATACTTTTCCCTGATCCTTCCGCCAGAGACCTCTCTCAACTGACTCTCATTTACTTTCTCCATCTTTGTTCCTCCTGAATGATATTTGCATCACAGCAGGCTGAGCTGCACCTCACCTTTATCCTCAGGCGTGAGTGCGACCGGGGCTTTGGGAATGGTGCGGGCACGATAGCGTGCAGGATCAGAGAGTCCCGCATGCTCCACTTCTGCAATGCGCTGCAATTGCTTTCTCCCGCGTAGGCTTACAACTGCCACGCCCTGGGTATTGCGGGTGGGCTTCGGTGTGAGCATGGAGGTATTCAGCACCAGACAGCGCCCGTCATCTGTAAACAGTGCAAGGTCCGCCGCATCATGCAGGTGGACCAGTCCTACAAGCGGGCTCTTGTCCGAATAGGCATTGAGCAGCTTCTTTCGATACGTCTTTGTCTGCCACGCCTCTAAAGGTACATGTGCAAGCTTACCGTTGGCAAAGGCCATGACCAGCGTTCCGCTGTAGTCCCCGGGATCTACCATATCCAGGATACTCTCTCCTTCATCCATTTTCAGTTCTGTCGGCAGATAGCTGCCGAGAACCGAAGCTTTTGTTGGCTCTACCTCACTGAGACGAAGGCGGTAAACCTGCTGGCGGTCTGTGAAGAAGAGCAGTTCGTGGTTGTTGGCTGTCTCAATGCTGCGACGCAGGCTGTCCCCTTCCTTATATTTCTGCTCTCCGCTCATACGCAGGGACTGCGGTGTAATCTTCTTGAAGTAGCCCTCTCTGGAGAGGAAAACCGTCACGGGGTCGGTATCCGGTTCCTCTTCAATTTCCAGCTCCGGCATCTCGTCCTCATAGACAATTGTACTGCGGCGGGGCGTCGGAAACTGCTTGTTGATCTTTGTGAGTTCATCAATCAGAACGCTGCGCAGCTTCCGACGGCTGTTCAAAACACTTTCCAGAGATGCGATGTCTCTTTCCAGCGAATCTGTCTCTGCCGTCCTGCGCAGAATATACTCACGGTTAATATTTCTCAGCCTGATCTCCGCTACGAACTCAGCCTGCTTTTCATCAATGCCGAATCCCACCATCAGATTCGGAACCACGTCAGATTCCAGTTCCGTGTTGCGGATGATCTCGATAGCCCTGTCGATATCCAAAAGGATTTTCTGCAGGCCAAGCAGCAGGTGGAGCTTGTCTTTTTTACCCTCGAGTTCATGATAGATCCGGCGCCGCACACACTCTGTACGCCAGGCGATCCATTCATCCAGGATTTCCCGGACACCCATAACACGGGGATTTCCTGCAATGAGGATGTTGAAGTTGCAGGGGAATGCGTCCTGAAGCGGTGTGGATTTGAAAAGCTTTTGCATAAGCCGGTCCGGATCCGCTCCGCGTTTGAGATCGATCGCAAGCCGCAGACCTGACAAATCTGTCTCATCCCTCATGTCATTGATCTCGCGTACCTTGCCCGTCTTGATGAGTTCTGCAACTTTGTCGAGAATCGCCTCACAGGTCGCGGTATATGGTATCTCCGTAATCTCGATCATATTCTCTTTGGAGAGATAGCGCCATTTTGCCCGGACCTGGATGCTCCCGCGCCCGGTCCGATATACCGTCTCCATGGCAGCACGATCATAGAGAATCTCCGCTCCGGTCGGAAAATCGGGCGCAGGCATGATGCTCAGAAGATCTGCTTCCCCATCACGCAGCAGCGCAATCGCCGCATTACAGACCTCATTGAGGTTGAATCCACAGATCTGGCTCGCCATGCCGACAGCGATTCCGGAGTTGGCCGAAACCAGAACATTCGGAAACGCTGTGGGAAGCAGCGTCGGCTCCTGCATGGTCCCGTCGTAGTTTTCGACAAAGTCGATGGCATCTTTATCGATATCTTCAAACAGCGCTGTGCAGATCTTTGAGAGTTTTGCCTCGGTATAACGCGAGGCAGCATAGGACATATCTCTGGAGTAAACCTTGCCGAAGTTGCCCTTGGAATCGACAAATGGTGTTAGCAATGCCTGGTTTCCCATGGAGAGACGCACCATGGTCTCATAGATTGCGGCATCTCCGTGCGGATTGAGCTTCATAGTCTGCCCTACGATATTGGCGCTCTTTGTCCGCGGTCCCGTCAGCAGTCCCATTTTATACATCGTATACAGCAGTTTCCGATGGGATGGTTTGAAGCCATCAATCTCCGGGATGGCACGGGAGACGATGACACTCATGGCATAGGGCATGTAGTTTTGCTCCAGCGTTTCGGTGATGGCCTGTTCCGTGGTCTCTCCGCGAAGTCCGAGAACATTGGGGTTATCTGCCGGACGCGTCTGGTTTTCAGTTGTTTTTTTCTTTCTCATAAGCAATTACCTTCTTTGATCAGGCAGCGGGCTGTTAAGACAGATCAGCCTGATCCAGGAAGTTGGCGCCGAATTCAGCGATGTGAGCCTTACGCCCCTCAAGATTGTCCCCCAGAAGCAGTTCAAAGACCTGTGCCATGCGTTCTGCATCCTCCGGCATAACCTTGATCAGACGGCGGGTCTCCGGATTCATTGTCGTAAGCCACATCATGTCCGGGTCATTCTCGCCGAGTCCTTTGGAGCGGGAAATACTGACTTTTGTGTTTTTGATTCCGGAGAGAATCTCTGCCTTTTCCTTCTCTGTATATGCGAACCAGGTTTTCCCTTTCGCATTGATCTCATACAGAGGAGATTCCGCGATATAGACAAAGCCCTCCCGAATCAGAGTTGGAACCAGCCGGTAGAGCATGGTGAGAATCAGGGTGCGGATCTGATATCCGTCAACGTCAGCATCCGTGCAGATGATAATCTTGTTCCAGCGCAACGCACCGAGGTCAAAGGATGCGAGATCCTTTGTGTGTTTGTCTTTCACTTCGACGCCGCAGCCCAACACTTTCATCAGGTCGGTGATGACGTCTGACTTGAATATGCGGATATAATCCGCTTTAAGACAGTTCAGGATCTTGCCTCGAACCGGCATGATGCCCTGGAATTCCGCGTCCCGGGAGAGCTTGCATGCTCCGAGAGCCGAATCACCCTCCACGATATAGATTTCCCTGCGTTCGGGATCGCGGCTCCTGCAGTCGACAAACTTCTGAACACGGTTTGCAATATCAATGGAGCCGGAGAGCTTCTTCTTCATGCCCTGGCGGGCACGTTCCGCAGTCTCGCGGCTGCGCTTGTTGACAAGGACCTGATCAGCGATGCGGTCCGCCTCCGGTTTGTTCTCTAGGAAGTAGACCTCCAGCTGCTCCTTCAGGAATTCTGTCATGGCCGTCTGAATGAAGCGGTTGTTAATGGCTTTCTTGGTCTGGTTTTCATATGAAGTCTGCGTCGAGAAGCAGTTGGTCACCAGAACCAGGCAGTCCTGAATATCCTGGAACCGTATTGTCGACTCGTTTTTCTGGTACTTGCCGGCATTGCGGATATAAGCGTCTATGGACGAAAGAAATGCACTTTTCACAGCCTTATCCGGTGCGCCACCGTTTTCAAGCCACGAAGAGTTATGATAATACTCCAGCGCATTGACCCTGTTGGAGAAACAAAATGCACAGGAGATCTTCACCCGGTACTCATCCTTATCCTCGCGGTCGCGTCCGCGCCGCTCTGTCTGAACGAAATAAGGTGCCGTCAGCGGACCATCTCCGGCCAGTTCCGTCACATAGTCCGTGATGCCGTTGGGATAGACAAAATCTCTGCTTTCGAAGCCTCCTGTCGGCTTTTCCAGCCGCAGACGGAACGTGATGCCGGCATTTGCGACCGCCTGGCGTTTCAGAACATCATCAAAGTATTCTGCAGGAATATCGATATCCGTAAAAACATCCAGATCCGGCAGCCATCGGGTAGTGGTGCCGGTTTTTTTCCGGTCGGCCTCGGACTTTCGAAGTTCCTGACCGGCTTTTCCGACAGGGTATCCCTTCTCGAAACGCAGGTCATACCGGAAGCCATCACGACGTACCGTGACTTCCATATACCGGGATGCATACTGAGTAGCACACGCTCCGAGTCCGTTCAGGCCAAGAGCAAAACCGTAGTCTCCGCCTTCAGTATTGTTGTTGTATTTGCCGCCGGCATAGAGTTCACAGTAAACCAGTTCCCAGTTCCATCTCTGTTCCCGGCTGTTCCAGTCCAGCGGACAGCCGCGTCCAAAATCTTCGACTTCTATGGATTTATCCTGGTAATAGGTCAGCGTGATGAGATCTCCGAAACCCTCGCGCGCCTCATCGATGGAGTTGGAAAGAATTTCAAAGACCGCATGTTCACAACCATCCAGTCCGTCCGAGCCGAAAATAACACCCGGACGCAGTCGGACACGGTCCGGCCCCTGAAGCTGAGAAATGCTCTCGTTGCCGTACTCGGGGCTTATTGAGCTTTTGGTAGTCGTTTTTGCTTTTGGCATATTGCACTCCAGAATCAATTTATCAATCGGTGAGTGAAATCAGAACAACAGCTGATACAGCACCATGAGAATTACGCCGGGAACACCGCCAATGCCGGCAATGACCAGCCTGAGATTGGTTGGGTCCATATAAAACCCGAAGAACCTGTTGCCGATATAGTTTACGATATAGAACACCAGAATTCCGGTTGCCGCATGGATCAGGAATTTCACCAGCGCTTTAATCGGCTTTGCGAGAATCTTGACCACGACATAAACCAGCAGAATCGCAAATGCGATCATACCGGCATCGATGAGGATTGAATGCAGGTCCAATAATCTGACTCCTTTCCGTAATCCGGCCCCCTTATGAGCGCCGTGTCAGATTGGCCAGCTGGGAAGCCAGCCCAGCAGCCTTGATCCCAGGTCATTGTCGATCGGAATACCGTTCAGGACCGGGAAAAACAGGAAGAATAACAGTACGGTAACAACCGTGAACCCAATCGTGTAGTACCCGTGTCCGGGTCTGTTTCGTTCGATCAGGGCAAAAACATAGCAGATTGCAGGAATCAGGAACGCTGCTGAGGCAAAATAGTGGTACTCAAAGGTGAGCCTTGAAATAAACATCCAGGGAATCAGTCCGGAAGCATAGCCCACCAGGATAAACGCCGCAGTTCGGTCATGTCTTCCGACAGCCATGAAAAGCAGCACCAGGTTGCTCAGCAGACCTCCCCAGCAGACCATTGGATTAACAAAAGCGGCAATGCTGACACGTCTGTTATTCGGGAAATAATCCAGGTAATACAAGATCGGTCGAATATCCAGAATCCACTGATACCAGCGGGAAGAATACGGGTGCTCTGCTTTGATATTGGCATGGTAGCTGAACATGAAGCTTTGGTTTTCCAGAACAATTTTTGTATAATCTCTGCTGAAGAGCGGGGCGTTCTGAGCTACTCCGTACGGGAGGTAGCTGAGATAGTAGATCAGGCCTGGAATCAGGACAAAGAAAACCACACAGAACAATACATTTCTGATAAATCGGCAGAGACATCCACCGCGTTCCTCCCATAGGGTCCGGATCCAATGCTCCAGCCAGAGAATACCAAGGCCTGCGCCTGCATACAGACAGGTCCATTTGGAAGCAGCCCCAAAGCCGAAAGCAATTCCGCTCAGGGCAAGATCACGGAGTCTGTGATCTTGCAGCCATCCAAACATGAAATAGTACATCAGCAGGATGAAGAATACTGCATAACTGTCGACAGTTGCAATCCGGGTCTGAACGTAATGCATGAATCCGGCCGCCAGCAATACAGTTCCAAGAACCGGAACTCTTCCGCGCCCGTAGAGCCTCTTAAGGAAAAGATACATCACCGGCAGCATCAGGACTCCGATACAAGTCCCCGAGAAGCGCCACCCAAAGGGTGTCATGCCGAACAGGAGGATGCCAAGAGCGAGGATCTCTTTTCCGAGAGGCGGATGCGAAATCTCATACGGCCAGATTCCTTTCAGGTGCTCCCAGGCTGTTCTGGCATGGTAGATCTCGTCAAAATAAGACGAGTTCTTATAGTCCATCGCTTCAGGTACACAGTGTGCCTCATCAGTGAGTGCGGGGATGGACGATACAGCTGCGATCGGTCGCCCTGCCACATCCTGCAGCATCGCCTCTCCGAGCCATGGCGAGCCAGAGGTGCATATGACCCGGACATATCGAGGCTGACGGGGCAGATCCAGCTGGATATACTGCCACTTCAGCACAGCCACATGATCCTGGTTGAATGTACACAGAGGATACCAGCCTTCCGCATCGTTCGAATACTCAACACTGTAGTTTCCCTGTCCGACGCCCGGAAACAGTACCAGGCGGTATGGCATCTCATCTGCGGTCAGTTCAAATACTGCGCTGCGTCCTTCCATCGGAGTAAAGGTCTGTGGTGATACCGTGTTGCCCAGATTCCAGAATGCAGCAAAAGCATAAACAACTGTAATCAGCATGACAGCGAGCCGGTTCTGTCGATCCGGCTCGTTTAAATTGCCCGGTGCCGGCAGCTCACAGCTCCTCAGTGGCGGCATGCCGGAATAGAACAAAAGCAGCAGGGCAAAACAGGCAACCGCAAAAGCGAAGGACGCGGTCAGCATAAGGCTTCCAGGAGCTCTTTTACAGAGGGAAGTGTATAGTCCGGCTGTCTCTCTGCCGCAGCCGCCATCTCCGGCGTGGTCTCGCCTGAGAGTACCAGCACCGAAACCGCTCCCGCGTTCTGTGCGACGGCAATATCCGTATACAGGCGGTCACCTACTGCGCAGATCCGTTCATTTGGGATACCGGTCTGTCGGGAAATAACATCGATCATATTCCGATTAGGCTTACCGATATATGTGGGCTTCACGCCACTGGAGGCCGTAAGCAGCGCACAGATGCTGCCGCAGTCCGGCAGTACCTCGTCCTCCGGCATTGGGCATACCCAGTCAGGGTTTGCTGCTATAAAGGCAGCGCCGCGACGAAGGAAGTGACATGCAAGATTCAGCTTCTCATAGACCAGTTCCATATCAAAGCCCTGCACGACAACGTCGACCTGCTTCGCCTCCGTGTGTCCGAGTTCATCATTCACCAGATTGATTCCATAGCTCTGCAGTTCCTTGTAGAACGCTCTTGTACCGGCAAGATAAACCGTAGCTCCTGGATAATTCTGGTTTAGATACAGGCCTGTTGCCATTCCAGAGGTGAAGACGTTCTCTGCCTCACACGGAAAGCCAAGCCGACGCAGTCGCGTAATATAGTCCGTTCCGGCCCGGGAGGAATTGTTTGTCAGATAGATATAGCGTTTTCCGAGGGTGGGCAGCGCTTCCATCAATTCATGGGCGCCGGGATACACATTGTCCCCTAGGTAAAGCGTTCCATCCATGTCAAAAAGGAAAAGCTCACAGGATTTCAGCTTCGTCAGTTCCACTCTCACTCCTCCTCAGACCAAAGCAGTGCACACTTGACAGCCTTGTGCCAGCCGTTGAGCAGTTTCACACGCTTTTCCTCTTCAAGCGTAGACGTAAACACTCTGTCAACAGCCCAGTTGTTCTTTACATCGTCCAGGCTGTCCCAGTATTTGACAGCAAGTCCGGCAAGATAAGCTGCTCCCAGCGCCGTTGTCTCAATGCACCTCGGTCGCACCACATCGCTGCCAATCAGATCAGACTGGAACTGCATCAGAAAGTTGTTGGCGCATGCCCCGCCGTCAACTTTCAGCTCTCCGATGTGGATTCCTGCATCGCGCTCCATGGCACGTACAACGTCATATGTCTGATAGGCCAGGGATTCCAGCGTTGCGCGAACCAGATGGGCGCGATTAAACCCGCGGGTCAGGCCGACGATTACGCCTCTGGCGCGTTGGTTCCAATACGGCGCACCGAGGCCGGTAAAAGCTGGAACTACATATCCGCCTGCTGAATCCGGCACTCTTGCAGCATACTCGGAGCTCTCCGCTGCCGTAGAGATCACGCTGAGTTCGTCCCGCAGCCACTGCACCGCTGCGCCCGCAACAAACACCGAACCCTCCAGTGCATATTCGACATGATCCTCGAATCCGACTGCGATGCTGGTTACCAGGCCGTTTTTGCTCTCAACAATCTCTCTGCCGGTATTCATCAGCAAAAAACAGCCCGTACCATAGGTGTTCTTCATACTGCCCGGTTCAAAGCAGCACTGTCCAAAGAGCGCGCACTGCTGGTCACCTGCCGCGCCGGCAATGGGTATTTCCCCTCCGTAGAGTTCAAACTCCGTTTTTCCGTAAACGGCGCTGGAAGGCCTGACCTCCGGGAGGATGTTCGACGGAATGTTCATCAGCTTCAGCAGTTCTTCGTCCCATCTCAGCTCATGGATATTGAAGAGCATCGTACGACTGGCATTGGTATAGTCCGTAACATGGACTCGTCCGCCGGTTAGTTTCCAGATCAGCCAGGTATCAATTGTTCCAAACAGGAGTTTTCCGGCCTCTGCGCGCCGTCTGGCTCCGGGAACATGGTCAAGAAGCCATTTGATCTTTGTTCCGGAGAAGTAGGCATCCGGCACGAGACCCGTTTTTTTCCGAATGGTCTCGCCATAGCCGGCTGCAACCAGCTGATCCACAATCTCAGTGGTACGGCGGCACTGCCATACGATTGCGTTTGCAATGGGGTCCCCGGTCTCCTTATCCCAGATCACCGTGGTCTCACGCTGATTGGTAATACCGATAGCGGCGACATTCTCCGCCGATGCACCAAGCTTGTCCAGCGCAGCACGGGAAACCTCCAGGGTAACATCCCAGATTTCATTTGCATCATGCTCAACCCATCCGGGCTGAGGATAGATCTGTTTGAATTCTTTCTGCACAGAACTGCATATATTTCCGTTGTGATCGAAGAGGATGCAGCGGGAACTGGTCGTCCCCTGGTCGAGCGCCATGATGTACTTCATGCTGACAAATTCCTTTCGTCTGTTCTCATTTCAACAGGAGTTGTGTCTTGCCGCGACAGAATTATGGTAACTATCCTGTATATTGTACTGATATTTCAAAAAAAGTCAAGGTTTTGTGGTATGATTCCATGTTAATCGTCGTTTTGTTCCGGACTGAATCGCACTCATTCAGTGTTTTGTCTTTACCTTCTGGCCTGTGATCAGGCTGTGCTTGCACTGCGGGCATACTTTCAGAACCAGGACGCCGCTGACAATGCGCTTTCCACAATGCGGACACACGCACATCAGCCTCGCCACGACAATCACAGCAATCACGCAGGCAAAGGCAGCAAAGACCAGTACCATCTGCTCTCTTGAATCAGGCTGCGTAAACATGAGCGCCGATATTCCCAGCACGATTGCCAGCACCACCAGTACTCTGACAATATTGCGTCCCCGCTCGAAATCCGAGACATGTGGTTTCATCTTATCTCCTCCGTTTTCATGGTTTTATTGATAAAGGCTGTATTGATCCTGATAACTCCTAAAGAATTATAGCACACTTCATATTTCAGGAAAAGTCTCGAAATGCAGAGAGTAAAGCAAAATATCATGATTACATTTTACAAAGATGAAACAAATTACTCCTTACTTTTTTACATTCTTTCTATATAGTAATGAATGCAAGTAACAGTTTTTCATCTTTTTCATTTTGTCCTCAATCATATAGAAAACGAAGCGGTTTTTCCGCTTCGTTTTCTTTTTATCTGTTTTCTGACCTTCCGGGTGCTTTTCCTTGCCATCAGGCGCTTCCCATGCTATAATACGTCCGCTTTTGATACTCTGTTCTGTTCTTCAGAACAATAGACTTCCAACCCAGAGGATTATATATGAAACTGCCAATAAACGCTGTTATTGCGATTCTTTTGTGTCGTTTTCTTCGTTTCATTTCGCGCCTTCTGCACAGGGGTGGTACTGCCATGCCCGGCCGCATTGCCATGAAACTCTGTCCAGATCTTCTCTCCTATCTGGCACGGGATGTAAAAACTGTAGCTGTGACTGGCACCAACGGTAAGACGACCTGTTCCCGGATGATCGAAGAAGCCTTTTCAGAAGCCGGACTTAATTACCTGGCCAACCGCTCCGGCGCAAACCTCATGAGCGGCATCACGACAGAGTTTGTCATGAACAGCAGTTTAACTGGAAAGGCGAAGAAGTCCTATGCTGTCATTGAATGCGATGAAGCCGCTGCGACAAGAGTCTTTGCACAGTTAAGCCCCCGCGTGATTGTTGTGACAAATCTGTTCCGTGATCAGCTTGACCGCTATGGTGAGATTACCCACACTCTGTCGAATATTCTGCAGGGCATCCAAGCTGTCCCGGAAGCACTGCTCTGTCTGAATGCTGACTGTTCCCTGACCGCTTCGCTGGCAGATGGCGGGCTGCCGAATCCGGTTCACTGGTACGGAGTTAATGCCTCCGCCGGAATGAAGGCCATTCCCTCCCTGCTATCTGATGCCAGTCATTGTATCCGCTGCAAAGCGGAATATGAGTACGATTATCATACCTATGCGCACCTGGGCGGTTTCCGCTGTCCAAAATGCGGCTATCACAGACAAGATCCTGATTTTGCCGTAACCAAGATCTTATGCATGGACGATCGTCACAGCGAAGCGGTGATGAACACCCCGTCTGGAGATATATGTCTGACGGTCAATCTTCCGGCAAGCTACAATCTGTATAACGCCGCCGCTGCTTTGTGTGCTGCCCAGGCCATGGGTATTTCACTGGATATCTGTGTACAGGCGCTAGGTCGTTTCTCCTGCGGCTTTGGCCGGATGGAAAGCTTCCCTCTGGCGGGTGGAACCCGGATGATTCTGGTCAAGAATCCTGCCGGCTGCTCTCAGGCGCTCGAATTTCTCTCTGGTGTAGATACAGACTATATTCTTGTTGTCTGTCTGAATGACCGCGGCGCCGACGGGACGGATATCTCCTGGATCTGGGATGCGAACTTCGAACTGCTTGGTACTTTCTCTGATCGGATCCGGAAGCTTTATGTTTCCGGTGATCGCGCTGATGATATGCGTCTGCGCCTTAAGTACGCCGGGTTCCCGGATGAGCGCATTACTGTGGAATACAGTCCTGAGAGACTCACCGATATGCTTTCTCAGGAGACGCTCCCTGTCTATATTATGCCGACTTATACTGCGATGCTGGATCTTCGCACGGTCATTGTGCACCGTTGCGGAGGAAAAGAATTCTGGGAATAGGGAAAGGAGGGTCAATACATGGAATTAAAGATCTGTCATCTCTATCCGGATGTACTGAATCTCTATGGAGACGGTGGCAACATCATCTGTTTACAGCAGCGGCTCAAGTGGCGCGGTATTGACTCCTGTGTCAGTCGTGTCGTGATCGGGGATACTCTTCGCCTCAGTGATTTTGACCTTCTCTTCATTGGCGGTGGACAGGACTTTGAGCAGGAAGTGCTCCTGCCGGATCTCCAGAGCGGAAAAGATAAAGAGATTCGCTCGGCGATTGAAGACGGTCTAACTGTTCTTACGATCTGCGGCGGTTATCAGATGCTTGGTCAATATTATGAAACCTTTGATGGCGTTCGCTGTGATTTTGTCGGTGCTCTGGACCTCTATACCGTCGGTTCCAGGACCCGTATGATCGGCAATACGGTTTTCCGCTGCACAGAAGAATGTGGCGGCAGCACCGTCGTCGGCTTTGAAAACCACAGCGGCAAAACCTGGCTCGGTTCATCAGTAGAGCCTCTCGCCCACGTTGTAGTGGGTTTTGGCAACAACGGCGAAGATCATACCGAAGGTGTTCACTACAAGAATGTCTTTGGTAGCTACAGCCACGGACCCATGCTCCCTAAAAACCCCGAATTCTGCGACCTGCTTCTCGAAACCGCACTGTCGCGGCGTTACGGTTCCGTCAAGCTGGATCCGCTGGATGACCGTTCTGAACTGACGGCTCATGACAACATGATCCGCCGTCTGACCGGACAATCACTTCACGGAGCTTGATGTATTATGGAATCACAAATTGACCTCCATGTACATACCACCGCGTCAGATGGCAGTTTTTCCCCTTCTGAGGTAGTACATCTGGCGTCCGCGCTGGGTCTCTCCGCTATTGCCATAACAGACCATGACACCGTAGCCGGTTATCCGGAGGCAGCCGAAGCAGCTTCCGCCAGCGGAATTGAAGTCATCCCCGGTATCGAGATCAGCACCCGCTATCGATCCGCAGTACACATTCTCGGATATTATGTTAACCAAAACAACCACACACTTCAACAATCACTGAACGAGATTGTCGAAGACCGGGATCGTCGGAATGAAAAGATCTGTGCACTGATGCGTGAAGATGGCCTCGCAGTCCGGTATGACAATTTGAAAAAACGTTTCGGAACGATTATCGGCAGGCCGCATTTTGCACGCGTATTGACAGAGCTTGGCCTCGCCTCTGATGTCCAGGATGCATTTCGCAAATATCTTGAGGTTGGGAAGCCCTATTTTCAGCGTCGTAATTTTCTCAGCATAGAGCGCTCCGTGGAGCTGATTGTTGAAGCTGGCGGCATTCCCGTCCTTGCACACCCCTTCCAATATCGGCTGTCCGATGCGGATCTGCGAGATTTGATTGAACACTGTATCGAATATGGTCTTGCTGGAATCGAGTGCCTCTACTCCGGTTATTCTGCAGAACAAAGCCGTTATCTCTCAAGCCTGGCTGCAGAATATCATCTTCTGATAACCGGCGGGAGTGATTTTCATGGAAGCTCCAAGCCACATATTCAGCTTGGCTCCGGCACCGGAGATCTGTATGTGCCGTATTCTCTGCTGGAGCGTCTAAATCATGAGAATGCTTCCCACATTCCACTCGTTTGATCCACTTTATTTGATTGGCAGATGCAGAAAGGCATTCCGCCGGGAATCCGCGGAATGCCTTTCTGCATCTATTCTCCGTATTCTGAAATATAACAGCTTGACCATCGTTTTCCGATCCGGATTTGTCAGAGATTGTATCTCTTTGCCTGTTGCATCTGCTCAGCCGGACCGCGGGAAGCTTACGGAAGATTTTGTTTCTTTGCCTCGACCTTCTGCATAAAGCGCTCCTGAGAAACAATAAAGCGGGTATGAGTCCCCTGGCCGATGATCTCGTTTCCGGAGCGTGCCAGCACCTTGAAGCTCAGTCTTCGGCGGTCTACCTCAACCAGTTCCGCCTCTGCCGTCACCATGAATCCCAATGGGATTGCCGAATCATGGGAAACATGGATCTCTGTCCCCACCGTGCTCTCCCCTTCCGCCAAATAAGGCATGACTGTCTCAAGCGCAGCCTTTTCCATCAATGCGATCATCGACGGCGTGGCAAAGACCTCCAGTGCGCCGCTTCCGACTGCGGCGGCTGTATTCTCATGAACAACACGGGTTTCGGCAGTTCCCTTCAGGCCGGGTTTCAAACTCATGCTTTCATAGCTCCTTTGATAACATCTGCCAGGCGGTGGACACCTTCCACAAGGCGCTCATCGGTGGCATTGGAATAATTCAGTCGCATACAGTTCTTGACTGAGCCGGAGGGGTAGAAGCCGTCACCGGGTACAAAAG
Organism: Oscillospiraceae bacterium; assembly: GCA_902798545.1. Classification (GTDB taxonomy): domain Bacteria; phylum Bacillota; class Clostridia; order Oscillospirales; family Oscillospiraceae; genus Limivicinus. The sequence goes on along the minus strand of CADBWQ010000005.1, from coordinate 44,607 downwards.
CGACCTTCTTCTCCAGTGCTGCCGGCGCAATTTCACGAGTATTGATATACTCCGGCAGTTCGCACCACGTGAAGAGACCGCCGTCCGGGTCGGTAAACTTACATTCCTCCGGGAAAGTCTCCCGCATGGTGTTGATCATCAGTTCGCAGCGATGTTTGTAGACCGGAAGTATCTTTGCAACATGAGCATCGATATCGAACATGTCGAGGTACTTGGAAATTGCCATGGCGTTAATGGTGGCTGTCTGGAGCACGGCTGCCTGTGCAATCAGGTTGACTTTTCCAATAATCGTTTCACTGGCAGCAATCCAGCCCAGTCGCATACCAGGAGAGAGAATCTTGGAAAATGTTCCGAAGTACATAATGAGTTCTTTCGGATCCATGCTCTTCAATGCGGGAAGGAACTCACCTTTGAATCGAAGATCGCCATAAGGGTTATCCTCAATCGCAGGGATCTCATACTTATTGATGATCTCCATGAACTGCTTGCGGCGCTCCAACGGCCATGTACGTCCACTCGGATTCTGGAAGTCTGGAATAATATATATAAACTTCACATTCTCGGTGGTGGCGAGAATACGGTCCAGCTCTTCCATGATCATCCCGTTTTCATCTGTTGGAACTTCAACGAAATTGGGCTGATACTGGCGGAAAGCATTGATGGCTCCGAGATAGCTCGGGCTCTCAAGAACGACGACATCACCGGGATTCAAAAACAGCTTGCCGATGAAGTCCAGACCCTGTTGGCTGCCAGCGGTCAGGATGATTTTTGCCGGGTCAATAGTAACATTGTTTTTCTTGAGCATACGCTCGGAGATCTGTTTTCTCAGGGGAGCCCAGCCGTCGGTCGCACCGTACTGAAGGGCAACCGGACCGGCTTCATCCAAAACCGCATCATATGCAGCCTTGATATCGGCAACCGGAAACAGCTCCGGTGCCGGAAGGCCGCCTGCGAAGGAGATGATTTCCGGCTTCGACGCGACGGCTAAAAGCTGACGGATATCAGAGGCCTTGATTCCGCCCATTCTCTCAGCAAAACTAATCATATGAATCCTCCTTTATTGTTTTATCTCGTTGATACTGCAGAAGCATCCCACAGTATTCCTGACTACACTATATCATATTATTCTGTCCCTGTAAAGCAAAATGCACAGCTTTTCAGCTGTGCATTTTGCTTATTCTGTACATTGTGACCGATTCATCAACCGAAGTATTTCATGAATTGCCTCAATAGTTGAAGGTGTGCGGCAGAAGTTCACTCAGCTTATAACTGACATAACGATTGCCGGCTTTTGCGCAGAGCACTTCCATCTCCGGTGAAAACTCTGCCAGAAACTGCCTGCACGCGCCACAGGGTGTGCACCAGTTTTCACTGTCGGCAAAAATAGCAATCCGGCGGAAACTCCGCTTTCCCTCACTGACCGCTTTCACACATGCGGTCCGCTCGGCACAGATTGTACTGCCCAAGGCGGCGTTTTCAATATTGCAGCCGGTAAAAACACTGCCATCCATACACTCCAGAGCCGCTCCAACAGGGAAATGGGAATAAGGGACATACGCATTCAGAGAGGCCTCACGGGCCATGGACATCAATTCACGGTCATTCATCGTTCACTTGCTCCTTTGTTCAACTTGATTAGTAGGTGCCTATCTATATTCCGAATATATTTTTCCTGTATCCGGAACAGGTTCTGTCACTCGATTACTCTTCGAGATTAATTGTCCAGTTCTGGAAATCATAAAGAGGATTTCCGATGTTGGGATTCACGCCCTTGACTACGCCTCGGTGGGTAATCAGCTGCTGCTTCTCAAAACCGATGGAAACCAGATTCCCGGATGTTCGCGTCAGATATTCACATAATTCGTTGTATACGATTGGGCGAGCAGCATCGGTAGCCCGCAGATAATTGTTGATTCTGTCCACGATCGTGGTATCCCGGGAGCGACTGTAATTCTGATTTGTGTTTTCATTGTCTTTGGTACGGACCTGAAGTAATTCCGTGAGATCAAAATTATTGCGAAGTTTCACTTCACCATAATACATATCCCATGTGACTTGAAGGTTACCGCTCTCAAAGAAGCCATCGGTCAGAGCCTGTTTATATGCTTCCCAGTCCAGTTCCTGAACGTTTACGTTGATGCCGATAGAACGCATATCCTCTTTAAAGCGATTGACGATACCGGCCTTGGCACTGGAGTCCGCGCAGACGATGATAACAAACTCAAATCTGCCGGAGGAACTGCCGCTGTATTCCATTCTTCCGTCTCCGTCTGTATCCGCGATACCCGCAGACTGCAGCACCGCCTTACAGTTATCCAGACTGTAGTGAAGCGCATCTGCCAGCGCCTGAGGGTAATAATCCACGGATGGAAAGAGGGGAACAGCCGAAGGTACTGCGTCACCCCCCAGGAGTTCAACAAGATAGTCCCTGTCAAACGCATACTGCATGGCAATGCGGAATGCATTGGACTTGCCAAAGGTCGACTCCTCATTGAACATGATAAAGTGGAAATTTGTTGTCGGAAAAGAATGGATCTCATTGGAGCTGGCATAGCCGAGAGATGTATAGCTCGACGGGTCATTGACCGCAACATCAATGATTCCGTCCTCAAAGGCGGACAGAGTTCCTTCCGCATCCGTATATTCCTGCAGGTAAATCGTATCCAGTGGGAGTTTTTCTGTTCCGGTATAGTGGGGGTTGGCCAGTAAGGTAATCCGCTCCTCGTCATACATATACGGGCCGGACCCGATAGGCGGCACATGTGCTTCCACCTCAAATGTACCTGTTTTGATTACCGGAATGTTCAGCAGCTTAATAAACTGGCTGTCCCCGATGCCCAACGTAACCGTCATACCGTCATCCGTATAAGAGGCGCCCTTGAAACTTGCGAAACGGCCCCGAAAGCGGTCGTTGTAAATAGCATATCCGATGGAGTACACCAGGTCCCGCCCGGTAACAGGATCTCCATCTGAGAAATAGTGCGTCTTCTCTCCGTCCAGTGTAAGAGTCCAGATGGTTGCATCATCATTTGCAACCCAGGAACCGATCACGTTTGGCACGACCCTGAAGTTTTCATCTACCTCCACCATGTTCTCATAAACCAGATCGCAGACCAGCTGATTCGAATGATTTGTCGCGACATATGGGTTCAGAGAATAGTTTGGATTGGTGTTGAGAGAAAAAACACTGTCCACAGATTCGGCCCGAACAAGATCTTTTCCTCCGGTCGATTCCGGGATTGAATTTTCATCTTCCCGATCACCGCGTCCACAGCCTGCAAGCGTGGCAATCACGGCAACCGTAAGGAATAAAGAGAGAAAGCGTTTCATCGGGAATTCTCCTTTTCCGGCAGCACGATGCAGGCCGCCTGTCCGCCACGCATGCCCCTGGTATATCGGTGGGACCAGTATTTGTCATGAGAGCAGAAAGTGCATTCCTCAGAAATGTCGATTCGTTCCGGCAAAACGCCTAATTGAATCAGTCGGCACGCATTGGCGCCACGAAGATCTACAAGGTATTTTCCCGTCTTCTCGGTCTCTGATCTGATAAACGGGGCAGCAGCTTCTCTCCCGAGCCAGTTGCATACCGCCTCAGGTACATCCTCATCAGTTTCAAAACAGCAGGCACCGATAGCAGGACCGATGGCTGCTCTCACATCTCTGTGCTCTGTGCCAAGGCTGCACATGGCTTTCAACGCATTATGAAGAATATCTGAAACCGAGCTGCGCCAGCCACAGTGGACTGCGGCGATGGTCTTGTGAACCGGATCTGCCAGGAGCACCGGCACGCAGTCAGCAGTAAAACAGAACAGTGGAAGACCTGGTGTAGCTGTGACAATTCCGTCTGCTTCATAGGGAACCTTGCTCATGCAGACATGTCTGTCTGAGCCGGTGACAATGCGGACATCATTGCCATGTACCTGACGGGTAACAGCGCAGTCATCAGCCCCCGCCCCCATCAAAGCTGCCACTCGTCGGAAGTTCTCCCGGATGTTCTCATCCGCATCCCCATGGTTATCAATCAGATTCAGGCTCTCCAGATATCCGGTGCTTACGCCGCCGTATCTGGTTGTAAAGGCATGACGGAACGGAATGACATCCGAAGTCATATATATTAATGTGCTTCTCTGCTTTTCTGAAAACATTACAAACTCTCTATTTCACTCGTTGCGGCCACAGCATTCCTTGTATTTCAGGCGGCGACTTCCATCTGCTTTCATTTTGCCACAGGGGCAGGGGTCATTCCGTCCGGGTTTCGGCGCTTTCTTCACCGGTGTTTTCTTAACCGGTTCACCGCCGACGTTGGCAGCGGCGTTCTTTGCAACAGCCTTTCGTTCAATCGGCTGCTGGACACGGACGCGAACTGTGAACAGCCGGCGCACCGTCTCTTCACGGATACCTCTTACCATGGCTTCGAACATATCGAAGCCCTCCTGTTTATATGCATCAATGGGCTTTGTCTGTCCATACCCGCGCAGGCCAATACCACGTTTCAGTTCATCCATGGCATCGATATGATCCATCCAGTACTCGTCGACCACGCGCAGCATAATGACTCTCTCAAGCTCACGCATCATCGGCGTTCCATTGGGTGCCGTTCCAAAGGCCTGTTCCCTCGCGTCATAAACAGCATTGGCAATACTCTGTACGCGTTCAGTAACAGATGCCGCATCAGCTTTCTTAAGGTCAGTCAGTTTCACATCTCCCCTGCGCATGAAAAGGCCTTCAAAAGGCTTGAGTGCATCATCCAGCTGTTGCTGGCTCTCAGCATGTCCGCCAGCCAGGCCGTCCGTGACAGTGGAGCTTACGAATTCTTCCAGCATACTCCGAATCTGCGGCTGGAGGTCTTCTCCGTCCAGCACCTTACGACGCTCTCCATAGATTATTTCACGCTGCTGGTTCATGACATCGTCATATTCCAGCACATTCTTACGTGTTTGGAAGTTGCGGCTCTCCACGGTCTTCTGGGCCTGTTCAATCGCCCCGGAGAGCATCTTTGCATCCAGTGGCGTATCTTCTTCCATCTTCAGGCTGTCCATCATCCCCATGATGCGCTCAGAGCCGAACAAACGCATGACATCGTCGGTCATCGCCAGATAGAATCGGCTTTCACCCGGGTCTCCCTGGCGTCCGGAACGGCCGCGCAGCTGGTTATCGATCCGTCGTGATTCGTGGCGTTCGGTGCCCAGGATGAAGAGGCCTCCTGCCGCTCTCACCTTCTCTGCCTCTGCGCTGGTAATCTCTTTATGGGCAGCCATGCGTTCGGCAAAAAGCGCTCTTGCGTTCTTGATGGTCTCGTCGTCGGTCTCAGCAAAGCCGGTCGCTTCGGCGATAACCGTTTCGTCGTATCCCGCCTTCTTCAGGTCGTTCTTGGCCAGATACTCAGCATTGCCGCCCAGCATGATATCGGTTCCGCGTCCGGCCATGTTCGTGGCAATAGTGACCGCTCCGAGTTTGCCTGCCTGAGCTACAATCTCAGCTTCCTTCTCGTGATACTTCGCATTCAGGACCGTATGGGGGACACCGCGTCTTTTCAGCAGTGATGAGAGGTATTCGCTTTTTTCAATCGACACGGTACCGACCAGGACTGGCTGCCCCTTTTCATGGCACGCGCAGATCTGATCAATAATAGCTTTGTTTTTTCCGATATCACTGCGGTATACGACATCCGGCCAGTCCTGACGGATCACCGGACGGTTGGTCGGGATTTCGATAATATCCAGCTTGTAAATGGCCGCGAATTCCTCTGCCTCTGTGACAGCGGTGCCGGTCATACCGGAAAGCTTGTCATAAAGGCGGAAATAGTTCTGGAACGTGATGGTGGCAAGAGTCTTGTTTTCCTTCTGGACATCTACATGCTCTTTTGCCTCAATGGCCTGGTGGAGCCCTTCGGAATAGCGCCGGCCCAGCATCAGACGCCCTGTGAACTCGTCGACGATAATAATCTCACCGTCCTTGACGATATAGTCAATGTCACGCTTCATGATGCCGTGAGCGCGGAGCGCCTGATTGATGTGATGGCTGAGCGTTGCATTCTCCATGTCGGCCAGGTTTTCCAGGCCGAAGGCGCGCTCTGCCTTTGCGATGCCGCGTGCGGTCAGGGTTGCAGTCCGGGCTTTCTCGTCAACGACATAGTCTGCATCCAGGTCCTCGCTCTCCTCTTCCTTCTCATCCACCGAGGCATAGACCACCTTCTTCAGCCTGCTCACGAAGTCGTCCGCCTGACGGTAAAGGTCCGTGCTCTCGTCACCCTGCCCTGAGATGATCAGAGGTGTCCGGGCTTCATCGATGAGAATAGAGTCCACCTCGTCGACGATCGCAAAAGAGTGGCCGCGTTGGACCATGTCCTCTTTATACAGGGCCATGTTGTCGCGCAGGTAGTCAAAGCCCATTTCGTTGTTTGTACCATAGGTAATATCGCAGTTATAGGCGTCTCTGCGCTCCTCATTGGTTAGCCCGTGTACAATCAGGCCGACATTCAGGCCGAGGAAGCGATGAACTTTTCCCATCCACTCACTGTCGCGGCGTGCGAGGTAGTCGTTGACAGTGACGATGTGAACACCTTCCCCTGCCAGCGCGTTCAGGTATGCCGGCAGAACCGCCACAAGGGTCTTGCCCTCGCCAGTTTTCATCTCTGCGATGCGCCCCTGGTGGAGAACAATGCCGCCGATGATCTGTACAGGGAACGGCTTCATCCCCAGGACACGCCAGGCAGCCTCACGCGCTGTTGCAAATGCATCTGGCAGAATATCATCCAGTGTCTCTCCCTGTGCCAATCGAGCTTTCAGCTCCGTGGTCTTACTGCGCAGCTGCTCATCCGTCAGTGCGCCGTATTCTGCTTCCTTTGCCTCAACAGCACGGGCAATCGGCATGATTTTTTTCAGTTCACGATCAGAATAGCTACCGAACAATTTGGAAAACAGGCCCATAGGAACCTCCGATCAATATATTTAATAGATACCATCATATGATTAATCAAATTTATACAAATATGTAGTATAACATAAACTTATGAAGAAAAAAAGCGAAAAATTCCATCTTGTTCCATTCCTGTTTATATGGTAAAATATTTGATTGTTAATGTCAATCTGTGAAACAGGATGGAGAACGAATATGACCAGAATCGGCTTTGACAATGCGCAATACGTAAAGATGCAGTCACAGAACATTCGCGATCGAATCTCACAGTTTGGGGGCAAGCTCTACCTGGAGTTTGGGGGCAAGCTTTTCGACGATTATCATGCTTCGAGAGTCTTACCGGGTTTTGAACCGGACAGCAAGGTGAAAATGCTTCTGGAGATGAAGGATGACGCGGAAATCGTGATTGTCCTGTCTGCAGACGATATTGAACGCGCCAAGCGTCGCGGCGACCTCGGCATCACCTATGATGAGGACACCCTTCGCCTGATTGACGCGTTTCGCGGAATCGGACTCTATATCGGCAGTGTTGTCATTACGCATTACCGGGAACAGAGCGCAGCAGAAAAGTTTATTCAGCGGCTGGAGATGCTTGGAATCAAAGTATTTAAGCATTTTATCATTCCGGATTATCCGTCCAATATCCCGCTGATCGTCTCCGATGAGGGCTTCGGCAAAAATGAGTATATTGAGACCACAAGAGGCCTGGTTGTTGTGACGGCTCCCGGTCCTGGAAGCGGCAAGATGGCCACCTGTCTCAGCCAGCTCTATCACGAGCATAAGCGGGGAATCACCGCCGGCTATGCCAAGTTTGAAACCTTCCCCATCTGGAATCTTCCGCTGAAGCACCCGGTGAATCTCGCTTATGAAGCCGCCACCGCCGACCTGGACGATGTTAATATGATCGATCCGTTCCATTTGGATGCCTATGGCAAGACAACCGTGAATTACAACCGCGATGTGGAGATTTTCCCTGTCCTCGAGGCCATTTTCAAGCAGATCTACGGTTCAAGTCCATACAAAAGCCCCACTGACATGGGCGTAAACATGGCCGGATTCTGTATCACGGATGATGAAGTCTGCTGTGAAGCCTCGAAGCAGGAGATCATCCGCCGCTGGTACGCGGCGGCATGTGCCGTGAGAGAAGGACTCTCGGACGGTGCAGAGCAGCGTAAGATCGAATTGATCCTCAATTCCATGAATACCGGCCCGGAGGACCGTCCTGTCGTAGGTGCTGCACTGAAGCGGGCAGAAGAGACCGACGGCCCCGCAGTAGCGATAGAGCTGCCGGATGGGCGCATCATCACTGGCAAAACCACTGCGCTTCTCGGTGCGGCCTCTGCCTGTCTAATGAATGCCCTGAAGGCCCTTGCCGGCATCGACAAGAAACTTCAGATCATCACGCCCAGCATTATAGAGCAGATTCAGCATCTGAAGGTTGAGCATCTCGGGAACCACAATCCTCGCATGCATACCGATGAACTGCTGATCACCCTCGCAATCTGCGCGGTCACGAATCCGATTGCCGGCCGTGTGATTGAAGAGCTCACTTCCCTTCGAGGCTGTGAAGCCCACTCCAGTGTGATCCTGTCCCATGTCGATATTGAGCTTTTTAAAAAGATCGGGGTAAACATGACCTTTGAGCCCCGATATCAGGTAAAAAAACTATATCATAAGTGAGAATCAACATGCGAAATTCATCCAATCACCAGTATCCTGATTCCTTTGAAAGTCTTTCTTCCAGATCCTCTGCCGGACATATTGAGCATCTCTCGGTTGATATGGACACCCACGACAGAGCAGTCAGGCGCAATGCCGGAAGTCATTCCAAGTCGTCCGGTACCGGATCTTCCAGTGTTCCCCTGTGGCTGATCACCATTCTGCTGTTCATCGGTATTGTCGGGTTTTTCCTGATCCAGATTCCGGCCAGGTTCAAGACTGCTCCGAACGCCTCGGTGGAGGTCACGGTCTCTGAAGCGCCGTCGATGGAATCTTCAGCGCCTGAGGCAACAGCCGACATTTCCTCCTCTGACGGTATTCCGGACGACGCCGACAGTGCTGAAAGCGTTCTGATTCTTGAGGACACTGTATCTGCGCAGGATTCCGCACCCGTCCCGAGCGTTGATTCTCTTCCGGAAACGGAACTCAGAGAACAGCCTCTCGATCAGGGTTCCGGGCCGGATGCGCCTCACATCCACAGCTATGTCAGCGGTGTATGCTCTGTCTGCGGTGCAAAGCCGGAATTTCTGACTGATTATCTGCCGTCGGAATTCTATCAGAGCTGTTCCCATTCCGGGACCGTAACAAAGCACGACTACGATGTCACGTCCTATGTGAACGAGAGTGTCAAAACAATTCATAAGAGCTTCAATGTTTATCTTCCCTATGGTTATGACGAGTCCAGGCCTTATAACGTTCTGATTCTGGTCCATGGCGGTGGCGGAGATGAAGAGTCCTGGCTGAATACGGTTTATGATTCCGGTGAGTATCATATGAGCGGCCGGATCATTCTGGATAACATGTTTGAACGGGGTCTGTGTGAACCGTGCATCGTTGTGACACCGGCAACGGAGTCAAGCTACACGCAGGGACTCACGGCAGGCATCATTCAGATGCGGGACGAACTCAGAGAGTATATCATGCCCTATATTGCCGAACACTACAGCACATATGCTGCCGACAGCAGTATTGAGAGTCTTGTCAAAGCCAGAGACCACTTTGGTCTGGGTGGTGTTTCCAACGGTGCCCTCTTCACTTTTGAAGGCGGTATGCGACACAACTTTGACCTTTTCGGTAGCTATCTTGCGCTGTCAGGTGACGGCGAGCCCTGGATCACAGTCGGCATCATCCAGTCCGAGGAATATGCCTCTTTGCCTGTTAACTGCTTTTTCACAGGTGCCGGAACCATGAACGACTGGCAGCAGAACTATACAGAAATCGGTTTTGATTACTTTCTGGAGAGAGATTCCCGTTTCATCGAAGGTGAAAATGCATGGCGGGTGGATGTGGAAGGCGGCCATGAGTGGAAGGTCTGGTTTACCGATCTTTACAATGCTCTGCCTCTGATGTTCCAGCGTGTCGAGTGATTTAGCGTCGAAAGGAGGATTTCATGCTCAGTGTAAATGATCTCTCCATGCAGTTCGGTCCGTCCGTTCTGTTCAGCCGCGTTGATCTTCAGTTTACTGCCGGTAACTGTTATGGCATTATCGGCGCAAACGGCGCCGGGAAATCCACTTTTATCAAAATTCTGTCCGGAGAACTGGAACCTACAGGCGGCTCTGTCGTCCTTGCGCCAAAGAAGCGCATGTCGGTTCTGAAGCAGAACCAGAGCTTATACGACGACTGTGTCGTTCTGGATACTGTTATCATGGGCAATCAGCGCCTCTATGACTGTGGGAAGGAAAAGGATGCCATTTATGAGAAAGAAGATTTCTCTGACGAAGATGGCATCCGTGCCGCAGAGCTGGAGGAAGAATTTGCGGAGCTGGGCGGCTGGGAAGCTGAAAGTGATGCCGGTCGGATTCTCCAGGGACTCGGCATCCCGGTGGAACTGCACGGCCAGTTTATGCGCGAGCTTGATCCCCGTCTGAAGGTCAAAGTCCTGCTCGCCCAGGCACTCTTCGGGCATCCGGATGTCATTCTTCTGGACGAGCCGACAAACAACCTGGACCTCCAGAGTGTGGTATGGCTTGAAGACTTTCTTATGGATTATGAAGGCACAGTGCTTGTGGTGAGCCATGACCGGTACTTTCTCAACAACGTCTGTACCCATATTGTTGATATCGACTACGGCAAAATCAAGATGTACGTCGGCAACTATGATTTCTGGTATGAATCCAGCCAGTTGATTCAGAAACTGCTCCGCGACCAGAACAAGCGCGCCGAGCAGAAGATTCAGGAACTGCAGACTTTCATTGCCCGCTTTTCCGCAAATCGCAGCAAGTCACGTCAGGCCACAAGCCGGCGTAAGCTGTTGGACAAAATCACGGTGGAAGAGCTCCCCGCTTCCGGCAGACGATATCCCTGGGTCGGTTTCAAGGCAGATCGGGAACCGGGCAAGGATCGTCTTTTCGTCACCGATATCTCGAAATCGGTGGACGGCGTAAAACTGCTGGACAACGTGAGCTTTATCGTCGGCAAGGAAGACAAAATCGCTGTCATCGGTCGAAATGAGCTTGCTGTTACCATGCTGTTTCAGATTCTGATGGGTCTGGAGGAACCGGACAGCGGCACGGTGAAGTGGGGCGCTTCAATCTCTCCTGCATACTTTCCAAAGGACCACAACGATTATTTCGACAGTTTTGATGAGGATCTGATTGAGTGGATGCGCCAGTTCTCCGAAGACAAGAGAGAGAGCTATCTTCGTACGTTTCTGGGACGTATGCTCTTCTCCGGAGACGATGTTTATAAACCGGCGAAAGTTCTCTCCGGAGGAGAAAAGGTTCGCTGCATGCTGAGCAGGATGATGCTCTCCGGCGCTAATTTCCTGGTTCTGGATCAGCCGACCAATCACCTGGATCTGGAGAGCATTGCCGCTCTCAACAACGGGCTTGAAGCTTTCCGGTATAACATTCTGTTCTCCTGTCACGATCACCAGCTGACACAGACAGTCGCCAACCGTATCATTGAGATCCGGGAAGACGGCGGAATCAATGACCGTCTCTGCACATACGACGAGTACATGGATCTGATCCATGAGTAAGGAGCTGCTCCGATGAAAAAAGCGATAGTAAGCGTATTTGCCAAGGATGCGCGGGGAATCACAGCCTATGTGACCGCGCTGCTGGCCGAGAGGGATATCAACATTCTCGACATCAGTCAAACCCTGATGCAGGAGTATTTTGCCATGATCATGCTGGTGGATCTGGAAGCCTGCCCGCTGCCCTTTCACGAGCTTGCGGAGTGGCTGAAAGAAAAAGGCGCGCTTCGTGCGCTTGATATTCACATTCAGCGTGAAGAGATTTTTGAGGCAATGCATCGCATATGAGCTATCTGATGAACAGCAGTGAGATTCTGCAAACCATACAGATGATTGATCAGCAGCACCTTGATGTCCGTACCGTCACTATGGGGATCAGCCTGCTGGACTGTGCGGCTTCCAGCGCAGCTTCCTGTGCTGAAAAAGTCTATGAAAAAATCTGCCGGAAAGCCGAAAACCTGGTTTCGGAAAGCCGAAGCATTGAACAGGAATATGGAATACCCATCGTAAATAAGCGCGTTTCGGTCACCCCCATTTCTCTTGTAGCCGCCTCCTGCGATGACAAAGACTATGCTCCCATAGCGAAAGCCATGGACCGGGCAGCGAAGACTGTCGGGATCGACTTTATCGGCGGTTTCTCCGCTCTGGCTCAAAAAGGCTTTACGGAGAGCGATCTTTGTCTTGTGCGATCCATTCCCGGGTCGTTGGCCGAGACGCACCTTGTCTGCAGCAGTGTTAACGTCGGTTCCACCAGGGCCGGGATCAACATGGATGCTGTTGCCCTGATGGGAAAAGTGATCCGCGAAACTGCTGAACTGGATCCGATGGGCTGTGCGAAGCTGGTGGTCTTCTGCAACGCCGTTGAAGACAATCCCTTCATGGCCGGTGCTTTTCATGGTGTCGGAGAACCGGAGTGCGTGATCAATGTCGGGGTTTCCGGACCGGGAGTTGTCGCACACGCTCTGAAATCCTGTAAGGGTGAAAAGATCGATGTGGTCGCTGAAACCATCAAGCGCACCGCTTTCAAGATCACCCGTATGGGTCAGCTGGTTGCTCAGGAGGCCTCCCGTCGGCTTCATGTTCCCTTTGGGGTTGTTGATCTCTCCCTTGCACCTACCCCCGCCATTGGGGACAGCGTCGCAGAGATTCTCGAGCTCATCGGGCTTGAGCGCTGTGGCACCCATGGCACCACAGCAGCGCTGGCGTTGCTCAATGACGCTGTCAAAAAAGGCGGGGTCATGGCAAGCTCTCATGTCGGCGGGCTCTCCGGTGCCTTTATTCCGGTCTCTGAAGATGCCGGCATGATTCGCGCCGCAGAAGAAGGCGCCCTCAGCATCGACAAGCTTGAGGCGATGACCTGCGTCTGCTCGGTCGGTCTTGATATGATTGCCGTGCCTGGCGATACATCTGCCGAAACGCTCTCTGCCATCATTGCAGATGAGGCCGCCATTGGCATGATCAACAACAAAACGACTGCAGTACGTCTGATTCCCGCCATCGGGAAAACCGTCGGCGAGCGGATCGATTTCGGTGGCTTGCTGGGATCAGCGCCGGTCATGCCTCTGCACAGCGGCAGCGCTTCTGCCTTTATTGAACGCGGCGGTCGGATTCCTGCACCGCTGCACAGCCTGAAAAACTAAATAAAAAGAACGCTTCCGGTTTTCATGTGAAAGCCTCGGAAGCGTTCTTTTTATTCGGTTACGAAGTACCCGCCTTTGATCTGTATATTTGAGATCAGGCAATTGCTTTCTTCGCCATCTCGCAGAGGGCGGTGAATGCAGCGGGATCATGGATCGCAGTCTCAGAGAGCATCTTGCGGTTCATCTCAACACCGGCCAGCTTGAGACCGTGCATAAAGGTGGAATAGTTCATGCCGTTCATTTTGCAGCCCGCGCTGATACGGGTAATCCAGAGCTGACGGAAGTCACGTTTCTTCTGCTTGCGGCCTATATAAGCATAGCGGCCGGACTTCATCATCTGTTCGTTTGCCATCTTGTAGTGGCGGGACTTATTGCCCCAGTATCCCTTGGCCAGGCCCAGAATCTTGCTTCTGTGCTTGCGGGTCATCATTGCGCCTTTAACTCTTGCCATCGTTAAATCCTCCTGTTATACGTCTGCCCTTATTTATAAGGGATCATTTTCTTGATGGTTGCAACATTCGTCACATCCGCATAAGTTTCGGAACGCAGACGGCGGCAACGCTTCGTATCTTTCTTCGTGAGGATATGGCTCTTAAACGCGTGGGCACGCTTGACCTTGCCGGAACCGGTGATCTTGAATCTTTTCTTCGCGCCGCTGTGGGTCTTCAGTTTGGGCATAACAATTCTCCTTCCTGATCGGGCTCAGGGCCCGTCATCTGCAAATATTTATTCCGCCTCGGCGGGGCTGACCTCAGCCGGAGTTTCATCCGGTGAGGGGTTTGGCTGTTTGGGCTGCTTCGGCTTTGCCGGCTTCTTTGCCGGTGTTGTCGGCCTGGGTGAGAGGAACATGGACATATTCCTGCCCTCCAGCTTGGGGGCCTTGTCCATATTGGCAATCTCAGCACATTTCTCCGCAAAATCCTTCAGGAGCTCCGAACCGATTTCCGTGTGCGCCATCTCACGTCCGCGGAAACGAACGGAAACCTTCACGCGATCGCCGTCCGCCAGAAACTTCTGCGCATTCTTCAGCTTCGTATTAAAATCATTCGTGTCAATGCCCGGGGACATGCGGATTTCCTTTATTTCAATAACACGCTGGTTTTTCTTGGCTTCCTTCTCCTTCTTCGTCTGCTCAAAACGGTACTTGCCGTAATCCATGATGCGGCAGACAGGCGGAACGGAATTCGGAGCAATCTTGACCAGATCGTATCCGGCCTCCGTCGCAATCTGGAGTGCCTCCTCCGCGGTGACGATACCGAGCTGCTCCCCTTCTGCGGAGATCAGTCGGACCTGCGGGTCCCGAATCTGTTCATTGATCTCGTGGGTCGTTGTTGCGATGGAAAACACCTCCATGAAATATCGTAAATTTGAATACTGGAATACAAAGGACAAAAAAGCGCGGACGCCCAGCATCCGCACAGAATCGTCCCGAAAAAATTCGGGAATATCCATCTTAACCGCCGGGCACCCGAGTGCCGGGGTGAGGTGCGTGATGCCGTACCTTCTTTGTTTTGCAGGGGTATTATATGCATTTACACTCTGTTTGTCAAGCAGTTTTTTCCGTTCGCGGCTATTCCTTTTATTTATGAATCTTTACGAAGCATGTTCTTGACGACGAATAAAAAAGCGTGTAGAATACATCCATCCAGACAGATCGTTCCCCAAGGACGGAAGGAGGTTGGTTCATTGAAGATCGGGGCAATGGAACTGATTGTCATTTTTATCGTTGCTCTGCTTGTCATCGGGCCTGACAAACTCCCCTCTTATGCCAAAAAGTTCGGCAGTGCGCTGCGGGAATTCAGGAAAGCTTCCGCAGACATGACGCAGGATATCCGTGAGAGTGTTGTCGAGCCGCTGGAAGAAGCGCAGCGTCCCCTGCGCGAGGCGATGGAGCCTCTTGATGACCTGAAGAAGGATGTTGAAGGCAGCTTTAAAGGCGTTGAAAAGGATCTCCGGAACATCGGCAGGGCAACGCCGAAGGATAAAGGTCCGTCTGAAGCCGAAAAGGCAGATCCCGCCATTGATTCTGCCGGCACCGAAAGCACCTCTGCGCCGGAAGCTCCGGCCGACGCTTCGGAAGTCTCGCCGTCAGAAGATTCTGCACCGATGCCGGGCGCTGCCGCTCCGGTATCTGAACCTGTTCTCCGGCCCGCTTCAGAAGAAGCCGCTGCCGATATCCAGGAGAACGATCAAGTAACTACAGGAGGAACAACATGAAACTCGGAACCACAGAACTGATTGTCATTCTGATTGTCGTCATTATTATCTTCGGACCGACTCAGATCCCCAAACTGACAAAGATGTTTGGCAAAAGCGTGAAGAGCTTCAAGGACGGTATGGACGAGACCGAAGAAGACGTCGCGGATGATGAGCCGAAGAAGGCGAAAAAGTCCAGGACCGCCAAGAAAGCTGAGAAGAAGGCCGACGACGAGCCTGATGAAGAAGCGTAAGAAAACAGACGCAGCAAACAGCGACGGCACGATGAGCCTCTCCGGCCACCTGAAGGAACTCCGGAACCGCATTGCAGTTGTCGTTGTTCTGTTGCTGGTGGCCTTCACCGCGTGTCTCAGCTTCGCCCCTCGGTTTATCACCTTCCTGACGGATATGGGCAAAGCCTATGATTATGTCTTTGTCTATATTGCGCCGCAGGAACTGCTGCTGGTTTACCTGAATACCGCTCTGGTTGGCGCACTCGTTGTGTGTTTTCCGGTTGTGGCGTATGAAGTCTACGCTTTCTGCAGTCCGGGTCTCACGAAGCGGGAACGCACTTTCTTCATTGGTTCCCTGCTGGCCGGGACGGTGTTTTTTGTCGTTGGCGTGCTGTTTGCGCGCTTCATCAGTCTTCCTTTTGTTCTCCGCTTTCTGATTCAGTTCACCGGGGAAGTCGATGTCGCCGCCTCCATCAGTATTCAGCAGTATATTGGTTTTCTGCTTACCATTTTCGTCGTATTCGGACTGGTCTTTGAACTGCCCGTTGTCTCTGTTCTGCTGACAGGGCTTGGTCTGATCCGTGCAGACTGGCTTCGCAAGGGCAGGAAGATCATGATTGTGGTTATTTTCATACTGGCTGCCATCATCACTCCGCCTGATGTGGTTTCCCAGGTGATGGTCGCCTTGCCGATGATTCTTCTTTATGAGCTCAGCATCGGGCTCAGCAGCCTGGTTGGCAGGCGTCGGACAGAAGCCCGCGAAGAAGACGCGGAAGCCTGAGCATCACAGATCTCTGAACAAAAGCACCGAAAACGGATCGGTGCTTTTTTATATGTGTTATACATGGCAGATTTTCCGGTACTCTTCGCTTTCTGCGCCCGAAAGATCGTGAGTCAGCAGCGGCTTTTCCACCGCGATTCCCGGATGTCCGTCTTTTCTGCCCTCCACGAGGACCAGAGAAGCCTCCCGCCCGGCGTCGTGGTGCACAAACCGGAGCCGCTTCGGTTCCAGGTGTGCAGAGTTCATCTCCCGCAGGAGATCCGACAGCCGCTCCGGCCGGTGGCACAGATACAGTCTGCCGCCGCTCCTGCAGAGTCTTGCTGCCGTATGGCATAGCTCCTTCATGCTTAATGCGGTCTCTGCTCTGGCCGCTGCACGTCCCGCTTCCGGAGAACGCTTCCCCTGTTCCTGTCCAAAATACGGCGGATTGGATATAACAACATCAAAGCCTCCGTTGGGGAGCCGTTTCACGGTCTCTCTCAGATCACCGGGAACAACAGCCGCACGCGTTTCCAGCGCATTCACCCGGATGTTCTCCTCTGCCAGCGCGCACGCTTCTTCCTGAATCTCCAGTCCGGTCATGTGGAGCTTCGCCTCGCGCCATAAAAGCAGAAGCATCAGAATGCCTGAGCCGCATCCGAGGTCTGCCCCTCTCTCACCTGCCCGTACCACGGCAAAATCCGCCAGCAGAAGGGAATCGGTTGTAATGCCCAAGTATTCAGTCTGTTGGAAAAAAGGCCCATCCGGCCATAATCTTGTCTGTTTCAAAATACCCTCCGGCAGATTCATGCGGTCTGTTGTTCTTCTTACAGGCGCGGATTCTATGTCATTAAGTCATAAAAAAGCGGAGAGGCAACCGTCTCTCCGCTTCATATTCATTTGAGAGCTTATACGTTCTCAATGGCCTCGGCCGGGCACTGAGCTGCGCAGGAGCCGCACTCCAGGCACTTGCTCTGATCGATCTCATAATGGACATCGCCCATATCAATCGCCTCGGCAGGGCACTGTGCTGCGCAGGAGCCGCAGGACAGGCACTCGTCAGTAATAACAAAAGCCATGATATTCCCTCCATATAAGTATTCAGATTTTGGGTCGGGCAGATGCCCGCCGGATTTCTCTGTTGGATTCATTGTAACACATCATCTCAAAATTGCAATAGGGATTTTTTGAAAAAGCTGTATTAAAACCCTTCAATTCCAGCAGTTTGATATCTCTAACAGCCATTTTCCCTAACTTTTCCTGCCATTTCAATTCCTATCTTTTCACTGGTGGATTTGAAAAATAATAACATGCTGATCCGGCTGTTATACCGTGTTCAGATTTTATTCTGAATTTTAGAATTGCACTTGACAATCGTCCAAAGTGAGAATACAATAACTTGAATTGTATTGATAAAGCCATGGGGAGGCTTTTGAAATCACTTTTCAATGATTCGACGCAGCGGTCTGGTGTCCGCTCGTCTCGAGATAGCATACAGCATATGCTTGTGAACCCACGCAAAATTCTTAAAGGAATGGAGGTGTGTTTACTACCTATGCCAACGTTTGTATGGATTATCATTCTTCTTATTCTGGCTGTCGTCGGTTTTGCTTCCGGTACGCTATACAGGAAAAAAGTTGCGGAGCGTGAGATCAGCAGCGCAGAAGACGAAGCCAAGCGTATTATCAACGAAGCGATAAAAAATGCAGAGAGCAAGAAGAGAGAAGCTCTCGTGGAGGCAAAGGAAGAAATACACAAAAGCCGCTCGGAGTTCGAGCGCGAAGAAAAGCTGCGCCGCAGCGAAGTACAAAAGCAGGAGCGCCGTCTGCAGCAGAAGGAAGAAGCCCTTGATCGAAAGACCGACGCTCTGGAGAAGAAAAACGAAACCCTCAGTTCCAAGATTGCCGCTGTCGAGGCTCAGCAGGCAGAGGTCGCACTGGTCAAGAAGAGTCAGCTGGAAATGCTGGAAAAAATTTCCGGATTCAGTGTGGACGAAGCAAAGGCCTACCTGATTGAGAATATCAAAAATGACGTAACGCATGAGATGGCCATGAAGGTCAAGGAAGTCGAGGCCCAGTACAAGGAAGAGGCCGATAACCGCGCCCGCGAAATCATCACCACCGCCATCCAGCGCTGCGCCGCCGACCACACCAGTGAAATCACAGTTTCCGTCGTCCCCCTCCCCAACGACGAAATGAAAGGACGTATCATCGGCCGTGAGGGTCGCAACATCCGCAGCATTGAAAACCTGACCGGGTGTGATCTGATCATTGATGATACTCCGGAAGCGATCACCGTTTCCAGTTTTGATCCCGTCCGCCGTGAAGTCGCCCGTCTTGCACTTGAAAAGCTCATTCAGGACGGTCGCATTCACCCCGCCAGGATCGAAGAAATGGTCGCCAAGGCTCAGAAAGAAGTCAATGCCACCATCAAGGCCGAAGGCGAACGCGCTGTCTTTGAGACAAATATCCACGGGCTTCATCCGGAACTTGTCCGACTTCTCGGACGCATGCGCTACCGTACCAGCTACGGTCAGAATGTTCTGAACCACTCGATTGAGGTTTCTCACATTGCAGGTCTGCTTGCTTCTGAACTCGGTGTGGATGTGACCACGGCAAAGCGCGCCGGCCTCCTTCACGATATCGGCAAGGCCATAGACCATGAAGTGGAAGGAAGCCATGTCACCATCGGTGTGGATATCGCAAGAAAGTATCACGAGTCTGAAGCTGTCATTCACGCGATTGAGGCGCACCACAACGATGTTGAGCCCCATACTGCTGTCGCCTGCCTTGTTCAGGCCGCCGATGCCATTTCCGCCTCCCGTCCGGGTGCGCGGCGTGAGAACATTGAGAACTATGTCAAGCGTCTGGAGAAGCTTGAAGAAATCTCAAAGAGCTTTCCCGGCATTGCCAGTTCCTATGCCATTCAGGCCGGTCGTGAGATTCGTATCATGGTCAAGCCTGAAACCGTCAGCGAGGATCAGATGGTTCTTCTTGCGAGAGACATCGCCAAGAAAATTGAGTCTGAGCTCACTTATCCCGGTCAGGTCAAAGTACATGTTCTGCGGGAAACAAAAGTTGTCGACTACGCAAAATAAACATGAATCCCCGCCCTTTCGGGCGGGGATTCTTTTTGCTGCACTGTCTGCAGGGACTCCGTCTGTCTGCTTCGCTGTTTCTTTCGATTCCGGGTTCAGCGCTCGTTCTGCAGTTCTATCTCCATAAAAATCGTCCCCGGAATCAGGCAGTCATAATACGGGTCGATCTCATGAAAGCCAATTCTGCGGTAGAGCGACAGCGCCGTTCTGAGCGCCGGAAGCGTATCCAGTCGCAGCCGCCTGTAGCCTGCGGCGCGGGCATCTTCCATGATGCGCATCAGCATCTGTTCTCCAAGATTATGTCCGCGAAACGCCGGGCGAAGGTAGAGGCGTTTCAATTCCGCACTTTCTTCATCGGATGGCTTCATCCCGACACACCCGGCAAGCGCGCCGTCATAATAGATGAGGTACATGCTCCCGCGAGGCGGCTGATATTTATCCTCCAGATGTGCAATTTCTTCATCATAGTTCTGCTGAGCCAGCGACGCGCCGAACCCTGGATTTGCCCGGAGGAGCATCGCACTGTATTCTTCATACAACGGAATCAGTTCCTCTCTGCGCTCAAACGCAGAAACAAATCTCACTTCCGTACTCATTCTGCTCGCTTGGACAGCCGTCCGGCATTGTGGAGCATCTCATCCTTCAATGCCATCAGCTGTTCGGACAGGTCGACATAATACTGATGCGGATTGTTGAAGCGGAGCACCTCCGGCCAGAGTGTCGAAATCTGAGCCGCGCAGTACGCTTTGATCTCCGGCAGCGTCGGCAGGCTGTAGACAAGCTCTCCGTTTTGAAACACAGGGACCTGCAGTTCGACCGCGCTGTAATTCTCCATCACCTTACGCTTCCAGCGTGCCATCGGGTCGCAGATCACGAGAGGCCTGGAATCGTCCACAATTTCTTCCCGCAGACAGATATAATCTGCCTCCGCCTTCCCGGTATCGCGGTTATAGAAGCGGTATACTTTCTTGAAATCCGGATTCGTTATTTTTCCTACGTTCTCACTGATTTTGATCTTCGGGATTCTCTTGCCGCCCGCTTCTTCCACTGCGCAGAGCTTATATACGCCGCCGAAAACCGGTTCGCTCTTGGAGGTAATCAGTCTCTCTCCGACACCGAAGGCGTCAATCTTTGCGCCCTGGCGAATCAGATCCCGGATCAGCCGCTCATCCAGAGAATTGGATACCGTGATCCGGCACTCCGTCCACCCTGCTTCATCCAGCATCTCCCTTGCGCACTTCGTCAGCCATGCCATATCGCCGGAGTCCAGCCGTATTCCGCACTTTTTGATTCCCAGCGGCTTCAAAACATTGTTAAAAGCCCTGATGGCATTCGGGACACCGGACCGCAGCGTATCGTACGTGTCAACCAGCAGCACCGCATTGTCCGGATATGTTCTGCAGTAATGCTCAAATGCATCATATTCACTGTCGAACATCTGTACCCAGGAATGTGCCATCGTTCCGGCGGCAGGAACGCCGTAGACCTGATCGGATACCGTACATGCGGTGCCTGCGCAGCCGCCGATGAATGCCGCTCTCGCCCCTGTCACCGCCCCGGTGATCCCCTGTGCTCTGCGGGAGCCGAATTCCAAAACCGTTCTCCCCTCCGCCGCACGGCAGATTCGGTTGGCCTTGGTCGCAATCAGGCTCTGGTGGTTGAACTCCAGCAGCATATAGGTTTCCAGCATCTGGGCCTCTATTGCAGGGGCGCGGACCGTTATGACCGGCTCCCCAGGAAAGATCGGTGTGCCCTCAGGGATTGCCCAGAGATCTCCGTGAAACCGGAACTCTCTCAGGTAATTCAGAAATCCCTCATCGAACATTCCTCTTCCCCGCAGATAATCAATGTCCTCCTCGTCAAAATGCAGGTTCTGTACATATTCGACAATCTGCTCCAGCCCGGCCGCAATCGCGAAGCCCCCGCTGTCCGGAATACTGCGGAAGAAGACGTCAAAATAGGAAATCCGGTCTTTCATGCCTGCTTTCCAATACCCGTTCCCCATGGTGAGCTCATAATAATCACAGAGCATCGTGAGATTAATGCCGTTGGCGCTTTTCTTCATCCTGATCCTCCTCGTTAACGGATAGATTCTGTCTGTTATTATATGGTTCCGTGATCGGAAAGGCAAGCGTTAAATACTTGTCTTAATTTTATTCTTTATCATTGACTTTCCACAAAAACTGGTTTATGATATACTAGTTCATTGTTAGAATTGCTTAAATTATTTGAAGGAGAGCAGAATATTGGCTATTATTACAGTGCCCGGCAGGACGGAACTGTCCGGTAACCACACAGACCATCAGAATGGGCGTGTTCTTGCATCCGCCATCCATCTGAATGTCAAAGCGAGTTTTGCAGCGAATTCTGACTCCGTTGTTCGTATCCACAGCAAGGGCTATGATCCCATTATCGTACGGACCAGCCAGTTGAACATCCGTCCGGCAGAATTCGGCAAGCCCGTCTCTCTCGTCCGCGGTGTCCTTGCCGCGTTTCAGGACCTTGGCCTGGAAATCGGCGGATTTGACGCCGATGTTTCATCGTCCCTCCCGATCGGCGCAGGGCTCAGTTCCTCTGCCGCGTTCTCTGTTCTGATCGCACGTATTCTCAGTCAGCTCTATAACAACGACGCTGTGGAGGATATCGTTCTGGCCCGTACAGCCCACCGCGCCGAGAAGGATCATTTCGGCAAGCCCAGCGGTCTGACCAGCCAGCTGGTCTGTGCCTGCGGTCACACCCTCTACGTGGATCTGAAAACCAATGAGATTGAGCGCATCG
The DNA here is from genome assembly GCA_902798545.1 of Oscillospiraceae bacterium. Taxonomy (GTDB): domain Bacteria; phylum Bacillota; class Clostridia; order Oscillospirales; family Oscillospiraceae; genus Limivicinus. The sequence continues at coordinate 22,286 of CADBWQ010000005.1, read as the reverse complement.
AAGCCGATTTTTCGGATATGGGGCTGACAATGTGTCTGACTGACACCGGTGGAAGTCATGACGGGCTGAACACCTCCTACGCCCGTATCCCGGCGGATATGTGCTACATCGCCAATCTCTTTGATGTGGGTGTGCTGGCTGACGTTGATCCCGCGGAATTTCGAAGCCGCGGCTGGGACCAGGCCAACCGGCCGGTGCGCAGGGCGATGCACTTCTTTGATGAGAATGAGCGTGTTCCTCTTATGCGCGATGCCCTCAAGTCACACAACGGCGAGGAGTATATGCGTCTGATGAATGAATCCGGCAGATCTTCCGAGACGCTGCTCAACAACATCGTCACAAGCTCGACCGGCGACACGCGTCTGCTGGACGGGCTGAGTCTCAGCGCCTCTCTCCTCTCGGGAAAAGGCGCCTGGCGTGTTCACGGCGGCGGCTTTGCCGGCTGTGTTCAGGCTGCCATGCCGTCTGATTTCTTCCCTGTTTATCAGGCGGAGATGGAGAAAGCCTTCGGCCCCGGCAGCTGCTTTGTGATTCATCTGGTCTGAGCCGGGACGGATCCAATGGACATGAATTACTGCATGCAGTGCGGGACGCGTCTGATTCTCCGTCATCACGAGACGGAAGGTGACATCCCGTACTGTGAAAGCTGCGCGGCGTTCCGTTATCCGGTTTTCAACACTGCCGTCAGCATGATTGTGATGAACGAAGCCATGGACCGGATTATTCTGATCAAGCAGTATGGGAAGCCGACCTATGTTCTTGTCGCCGGATATGTGAATAAGGGTGAGGATGCCGAGGCGGCCGCAGCCCGGGAGGTTCTGGAAGAGCTTGGAATGTCCGTGAGCTCTGTTCACTTCAATCGCAGTCACTATTATCCCCGCACCAATACACTGATGCTCAACTTCACCGTCACCGTCCGGGAAGAGGATGCCCATCCCAACTGGGAGGTTGATTCCTGGCGCTGGTTTGGCATTGAAGAAGCACGTGCGAATATCCGCCCTGACAGCCTGGCAGAGATCTTCCTGAATGGCTATCTGGACGGCGGCGTGTATCCGTTTTCGCCCTGAAGTCTCCGACCGGAATTCTGAGGGCGATGCGCAGACAATTTCTGTGCTGCGTCGTGCGTTAACAGGCAGTTTTAAAAACAGGGCCTGTCCGAAAGGACAGGCCCTGTTCTTCCTTGTATCGCTTGTTCCTGCAGCCGCTTTTCTCTCTGCCTTATGCAGCCGCGCCGTAGGCCGCCGGGTCAAAGCCCGCCTCCTCCAGCGCCGTTTTAATGGCATTCCGGATCGCCGTGCTCGTAAGGGTCGCGCCGGCTACGCCGTCAACTTCAAAGGTATTGGCTGCGACAATGGCATCCGGGAGCTGTTCCACTGCAATGGAACCGATGCCCGGTGTCTCGTTCTGTCTCACGACTTCTACCGAGTAGATGGTGCTCTCGTCCGCCACGATCTGGACTTCGACGTCTCCGCCCATGCCCTGGCCGATTCCGGTCAGAGTCACCTTGCCGCCCTCTGCCGGG
>CADBWQ010000005.1:0-20728 GCA_902798545.1 Oscillospiraceae bacterium | reverse complement strand
CCGGTGACCTCACCGGCTGCAAACAGGCCGGGAATCACCTCTCCGTCCGTGTTTATGACCTGCGCCGCATCATTGATCCTGATGCCGCCCATCGTATGGTGGACACCGGGCTGTACCTTGATCGCGTAGTACGGGGCCTGGTCCAGCGGGTTGGCAAAGGACACGCGACCGAAGTCCGCATCTTCCTTCGCCTCAACACAGGCGTTCCACTTCTCCATCGTCGCGGCGAACGCTTCCGCCGGTGCGCCGATCGCCTCTGCAAGCGCCTCATAGGTCTCTCCGCTCTCGGCATAGCCCTTGCTGATGTAGCCCTGGATGACGTTGGAGGCGTCGCTCATGCGGCTGTCGACAATCAGCCAGGCATAGCCGCCGGTCTGCTCGAACTCTGCCGCAGAGACCTTGTCGCGGGTCGAAACCTCGTCGAAGAAGCGCCCGCCCTCCTGGTTCACCAGGATCGCGCCGTCGCCGCGCAGTCCCTCGGTAATCAGCACCGCGCTGCCGTCCTGCACATGGACCGTCGGGTGCAGCTGGATCTGCTCGAGATCCACGGTGTCTGCGCCCACCGCCTGTGCCATCTGAATCCCCTGGCCCTGAATGCCGGGGGCATTGGTGGTTATGAATCCGTCAAGCTCCGGACGGATGGACGCGATCATGTCGTTGTTCGCTCCGAAGCCTCCGCTTGCGATCACCACGGAGCCCGCGTTCACGGTGACCTTCGCACCGTCTGCGCTCTCTGCCACGACACCGACCGCTGCGCCGTTGTCCATCAGGATCTCCTTTGCCGTGGTGTTCAGAAGGACTTCTATTCCGCGGTTCTCCAGGTTCTGCTGGAGCAGCGGAACCACATAAGCGCCCACGGAGAGGACCTTTCCGTCCGCATCCACCGGGCGGTGGATGCGCTTGACGGATGCCCCGCCGAACTGTGCCACGTTATGCAGCACCACCGCCGGATCCAGCTGATCCAGCCAGGCAATGGCGTCCGGGCTGTTCTCCACCAGCCGCTTCACCAGCGCCGGGTCGTTCATTCCGCCGCCGCCGATCAGGGTGTCGAGCTGGAAGAGTTCTGCCGTGTCAAAGTATCCTTCCGGATTCTCCTGGTAGGCCGCCCACTGCTCCGCGACGATGGCGCCCAGTTCCTGGATGCGCGCATTGTCCGGGTAGTTTGCGACTTTCGCCAGCGTGCTCTCAACGCCCGCGCTCTCTCCGAACTCATTGGCGTTGCGCCACTCCGTGGGGCCGGCGTTCATGCCGCCGGTGGAGCGCACAGAGTTGCCGCCGACCATCCCCTGGCTCTCAAGAACCAGAACGGTCTTTCCGGCATCCGCTGCCGTGATGGCTGCCGTCATGCCGGCGCCGCCAGCGCCGACCACAACAACATCCACGTCATAGACTCTGTTGCGCCGTAGGCCGCCGGGTCAAAGCCTGCTTCCTCCAGCGCCGACTTGACGGCGTTGCGGATCGCCGTGCTGGTGATCGTTGCGCCGGCCACGCCGTCCACCTCAAAGGTATTGGCTGCGACAATGGCGCCCGGGAGCTGTTCCACCGCTATGGAACCGATGCCCGGTGTCTCGTTCTGTCTCACGACTTCAACAGAGTAGATGGTGCTCTCGTCCGCCACGACCTGGACCTCGACGTCTCCGTCAATGCCCTGGCCGATTCCGGTCACGGTCACCTTGCCGCCCTCTGTCGGGGCTGCCGCCGCCTCTTCTACGGGCTCTTCCGCGGAAGCCGCGTCTTCAGTGGGCGCCGCCTCTTCTGCAGGCTCTTCTGCGGGTGTCTCGGCTGCGGCTTCGGCCAGTGCCGCGGCAACAGCCGTGCGGACTGCATTGCTGGTCAGCGTTGCGCCGGCTACGCCGTCGATCTCCGCGCTCTGCGCTGCCAGGACCTGATCCGACAGCGTCGGAATGGCATCCAGGCCGATTCCCGGCGTCTCGCCGGAGCCGTCGATTTCGACCGCCGTGATCGCGCCCTCGTCAACCGTAACATTGACGACAACATTGCTCATACCGGTGGCTTCCGCCGTATAGGTGCCGGGCACATAAGCCGTATCTCCCGCTGCTGCAGGTGCCTCCGCCGGGGCCGCTGCAGGCGCTTCCGCAGGCTCTTCTGCTGGTGTCTCGGCTGCGGGCTCCTCTGCCGCGGGCGCTTCATAGCCGAACGCAGCGGGGTCGATGCCGGCTTCTGTCATTGCCGTTGCAACCGCGTTCTTGATTGCGTCGGATGTAACCGTCGCTCCGCTCACGGAGTCAACAGCCAGGCTCTGCGCCTCGACGATCGCGTTCGGAATTTGATCCACCGCGTTCGTTCCGATACCGTCCGTCTCCGTATGATTGGTGACACGGACCTTGAAGATCTGGTCGGGACTTGCAATCACCTCAACCTCGACCGGTCCCTCCTTGCCCTCTGCAGAGGCCGTCAGTGTCTGCGCATCGCCCGGCAGATCCAGCTTCTGGCTGTTGTTTGCCTGGACATGGCTCACAATCAGGACGAGAAGCAGAATGAGGCCGCATGCAATGCCAATGATGTCGTAAAGCTTTTTCTTCTGCATGTTTTCCTCCAGTCATCCATCTGAAAAATGGAAGTAAAGACTTAGTCGTATTTTACAGGAATTCCGGTATGATTGCAACAGATTTTTTGCGCAGCATTCCTCTGGGAAGCGGGAAAAACGACAGGTCCGCCGTCCGGCCGGACCTGTCGTTTTTCAATGGCTTATTCCAGTTCGAAAGCGCCGGTATAGAGCCTGTAATAGGTTCCCTTCTCCGCGATGAGCTTTTCATGGCTGCCCCGTTCGATAATGCGTCCGTGTTCCAGCACCATGATGACATCCGAGTTCATAACCGTGGAGAGCCTGTGCGCGATGACGAACACCGTCCTGCCTTCCATCAGCTTGTCCATGCCCCGCTGCACAATTGCCTCGGTGCGTGTATCGATGGATGAGGTCGCCTCGTCCAGAATCATCACCGGCGGATCCGCCACCGCCGCCCGTGCGATGGCGATGAGCTGGCGCTGGCCCTGGGAGAGATTCGCCCCGTTGTTCGTCAGGACCGTCTCATAGCCCTGCGGCAGCCGCGTGATAAAGTCATCCGCGCCCGCGAGCTTTGCCGCCGTCCGGCATTCCTCCTCCGTGGCATCCAGCCGGCCGTAGCGGATATTCTCAAGCACCGAACCGGTAAAGAGGTTGGTATCCTGCAGAACAAGGCCGAGGGACCGGCGCAGATCCTTCTTGCGGATCTTGTTGATGTTGATGCCGTCGTAGCGGATCTTTCCGTCGGCGATATCATAAAACCGGTTGATGAGGTTGGTGATGGTCGTCTTCCCGGCGCCTGTTGCGCCGACAAATGCGACCTTCTGTCCGGGTTCGGCATAGACCGTCACGTCATGCAGCACGTCCTTGCCCTCGACATAGGCGAAGTCCACATTGGTCATCCGCACGTCCCCGCGCAGCGGCGTGAGCGTGAGCGTGCCGTCGGTATGGGGGTGTCTCCACGCCCAGGCCCCGGTTCTCTCCTCTGTTTCCACGAGTTCGCCCTTCGCCCCTGTTTTCACGTTCACCAGCGTGACGTAGCCGTCATCCGCTTCGGGCTTCTCATCCACCAGCGCGAACACGCGCGCTGCGCCCGCTCCCGCCATCACGATGGCATTAAACTGCTGGGCCAGATTGTTGACGTTTCCGGTAAACTGTCTGGCCATTCCGAGAAACGGCACCAGGATCGATACGCTGAACGGCATTCCGGAGAGGCTGATGTTTTTCAGGCCGGTCAGCATGAATACGCCTCCCGCCAGTGCCAGCACGACATACAGGACATTGCCGATGTTCTGCATGATGGGGCCGAGGATGCTGGCATAGGAATGGGCCCTGCGGCTGACATCGTACAGCTCGTCGTTCACCTGGTCGAAGTCGCGCAGGCTCGCCTCTTCGTGGTTGAAGACCTTGATGACCTTCTGGCCGTTCATCATTTCCTGTGCGAAGCCTTCCATCGCGCCGGTGGCCTTCTGCTGTTCCATGAAGTACTTGGCCGAGCCTCCGCCCACCGTTTTCGTCACATAGAACATGGCGAAGATGCCGAGCACCAGCACCAGCGTCAGCCAGAGGCTGAAGTAGAGCATGATGGAAAACACCACCAGCACAATCGCGCCGGACTGGATCAGCGTCGGCAGCGCCTGGGAGATCAGCTGCCGGAGGGTGTCGATGTCGTTGGTATAATGGGACATGATGTCCCCGTGCTTGTGCGTGTCAAAATAGGAGATCGGCAGGTCCTGCATGCCGTTGAAGAGTTCCCGGCGCATCCTGTCCAGGAAGCCCTGCGTCATGTAAGCCATGATCTGCGTATAGCTGACCATGGAAATCAGAGACAGCACGTAGAGAATCACAAGAATCGTCAGATAGTGCATGATCTCCGGCCGTGCGGCTGCCCAGTCCCCGCCTCTGTACCACTTTTCGATCACGGCAATGACATTCTGCACAAACAGCGACGGGATCGACGAGACCGCCGAGGAGAAGAGCACCAGCACCACCGTGAGCGGTGCAAGCCGCGGGAAATACTCAAACAGCTTCTTCACCACTCTCCTGAGCGAGCTGAAGTTCTGCTTCAGCATGGCCGATGAGTTGCGCTTATTCATCCTGCGCACCTCCTCTCGTCTGCTGCTCATAGATCTCGCGGTAGATCCGGCTCTCCCGCAGCAGGCTCTCATGGGTGCCGGACGCGGAAATCCGGCCGTTATCCAGGACCAGGATCAGATCCGCATCCTCCACCGAGGCCACGCGCTGGGCGATGATAATCTTTGTGGTCTCCGGAATATAGCTGCGGAAGCCGGCGCGGATGAGCGCGTCCGTGTGCGTATCCACCGCACTGGTGGAGTCGTCAAGGATCAGGATCTTCGGCTTTTTCAGCAGCGCGCGTGCGATGCAGAGTCTCTGCCGCTGCCCGCCGGAGACATTGGTGCCGCCCTGCTCGATATGCGTGTCATAGCCCTCCGGGAAACTCCGGATAAACTCATCCGCCTGTGCCAGGCGGCAGGCCTCGGTGAGTTCCTCATCCGTCGCCCCGGGGTTGCCCCAGCGCAGGTTCTCCCGGATCGTGCCGGAGAAGAGCATGTTTTTCTGCAGCACCACGGCAACCGCGTCGCGCAGGCGCTCGAGATCGTATTCCCGGACGTCCCGTCCGCCGACCCGGACGCTGCCCTCCGTCACATCGTAGAGCCGCGGGATCAGCTGGATCAGGCTGGTCTTGCCGGTACCGGTTCCGCCGAGAATGCCGACCGTCGCCCCGGACGGGATACGCAGACTGATGTCATCCAGCGTGTTCCTCTCTGCAAGTTTGGAATACTTGAACGACACGTGATCAAATTCCACCGACCCGTCCGCGATCACGGTCACCGGGTTTTCGGGGTTTTTCAGCGCGGGCTCCGTCTGCAGCACTTCGGCGATCCGGCGCATCGACTCGATGGACATGGTCAGCATGACATAGATCATCGAGATCATCATCAGGCTCATGAGAATCTGGAACCCGTAGGTGAGCATGGCCGAAATCTGGCCCACATCGATGGTGGTCCCCCGATTGCTGATGATAATCCTGGACCCGACGTACAGCACAAAGATCATGTTGAAGTTCAGGCAGATCTGCATCAGCGGGCTGTTGAGCGCAACCACGCGCTCGGCATAGGTGAAGTCCTTCCGGATGTTGTCGGAGGCCGCGGCGAACTTGGTCTTTTCGTATTCTTCTCTGGCGAATCCCTTTACCACGCGCATCGCGCGTACGTTCTCTTCAATGGATTCATTCAGCCTGTCGTACTTCCTGAATACCGCGCGGAAGGCGGGCATCGCCTTCTTTGCGATCAGAAGCAGACCGCAGACCAGCACCGGAATCACGACGACAAAGGTCATGGCGAGCCTGCCGCCCATCAGGAAGGCCATCACCACCGAGAAGACCAGCATCAGCGGTGCCCGCACCGCCGCGCGGATCGTCATCATGAAAGCCATCTGAACATAGCCGATGTCCGTGGTCATTCTGGTGACCAGGGACGGAGCGGAGAAGCGGTCGATGTTCTCAAAGGAGAAGTGCTGGATTTTTTCAAAGATGTCCCGGCGCAGGTTTCTGGCAAAGCCCGCGGACGCCCTCGCCCCGGTAAAGCCGGCCGCACCGCCGCATGCCAGCGACACCAGTGCCATCAGCACCAGAATCAGGCCCAGCTGCACCACCGCGCGCATCTCGACACCCGCCTTGATGCGATTGACAAGCTCTGCCGTGTAAAACGGGATCAGGACTTCGATGAAGACCTCCCCGATAATCAGGAGCAGTGTCAGGATTGTCGGTTTCCTGAACTCCCGGACACTCCTCAGCATGGTTTTTATCAACAATCATTCCCCATTCTGTCGAAATTTCGCAACTTGTTTATTTTGTGCGAAATCATCTTCAAAGTCAAGCCGCAAATAAAAACAAAGCGTGAATTTTGCGTGCAAAAAACGGAACCGCCTCCGCAGTTCGGGAGGCAGTTCCGTTTTCCTGCTTTTATTCCGTGACTTCGAATTTGTAGCCCACGCCCCAGACCGTCTTCAGGTTCCACTTGTCGGAGACGCCTTCCAGCTTTTCGCGCAGGCGCTTGATATGCACATCCACCGTGCGTGAGTCGCCGAAGTAGTCAAAGCCCCAGACCTCATCCAGCAGCTGGTTGCGGGTGAAGACCCGGTTCGGCGAGGAGGCCAGATGGTACAGCAGTTCCATCTCCTTGGGCGGCGTGTCGATCTTCTTTCCGTCCACCACCAGCTCATAGGAGTCCAGATTGATCACCAGCTTGTCGAAGCTCAGCTTCTTGTCCGCCGGTCCCACATGGTCGGTCCGGCGCATGACCGCGTGCACGCGGGCAAGCAGTTCCTTGACCTCAAAGGGCTTCGTCACATAGTCATCCGCACCCATCTCGAGTCCGGTGACCTTGTCGTTGGTCTCGCCCTTCGCCGTCAGCATGATGATCGGCGTGGCCGACTTTTTCCGGATATCCCGGCAGATCTCCCAGCCGTCCTTCCCCGGCAGCATGATGTCCAGCATCACCACATCCGGCTGAAACAGGTCAAAGTCCGCCTCCGCCTTATTTCCATCCGAGGCGATCATCACGTCAAATCCATCCTTCGAAAGATAGAGCCGCAGGAGTTCCGCAATGTTCGCGTCGTCTTCCACTACCAGTGCACGTTTGCTCATCGCAATCCCCTCTCCTGTAATAATTATCTGATCTGATTATAATATACCGCTGAGAATTTGGGTTAAAAAAATGTAAATGCTGCCGTTCTGCCGCCTGCTCCCCGCCGGTTCTTTCATTCCAGGCCGTAGGGCCAGCCCACCAGGCCGCCCATGTCGTAGATCTCTGTATAGCCGAGCCGGTCCAGCTTCTGTGCGGCCTCCCGGCTGCGTCTGCCGGTCCGGCAGTAGACCAGCACGGGGCCTGTCTTCTCCGGTGCGGTCTCCGCGGCAGTCTCCGCGGTGATCTCATCCACCGGGAGCAGCTGCGCGTCCGCCACGTGGCCGGTGATGTATTCCGGCTCCTCCCGTACGTCGATCAGACTCGCTTCGGGATGGCTCGTCAGGAAGGCATGCGCCTCTTCGAAACTCAGCTTCCGGATCACAGGCCGAAGCTCTTCCTGCGCTCGACCATATACGTAAACCAGGCCTCATATTCCGGTCCGAGGCGGCGCACCAGCTCCAGCGCCTCCTGCTCTTTCGCCGCGGCCAGATTCAGGCACTGCTGGGCCAGCTGGTACTTGCGGGCGATGGAGAAGCGGCGCAGCTCCTCATCCGTATAGTGCCCCAGTACCGCAAGCTGCTGCTGGGCCTTGAAGAACTTTACAAAGCTCTCCGCCGTATCTCTCCCGACGATGGGCTCCAGCAGGGCGAAGTCATTTCCGGAGGCATCCAGCGCCCGCGAGGCCATCTCCCAGCGCCGCGGATCCGCGTGAGGCTCCGTCCCGGTAAACGGTGTTCTCAGGTAGAGGTCGTTGTTCGCGAGAAATTCCAGGACAAAGGGGTTGATGCGCCTGCGTACCGCCCATGGCATCCAGTTTTCGACCGTTGTGCGGATGTATACGTGGGCAAAGCGCCCGAACAGCGGCTCCGCCAGGTCGTGGGAGGCGCTGGACTCGCTCCGGTCGTTGCCCGCGGCCACGATCCGCGCGTTCTCCGGCAGGGGCCAGCGGTTGTTGACGAAATGCTCCAGCACGATCTTGAAGATGACCGACTGGGTCTGCTTGGTCGCGTTGGTCAGCTCGTCAAAGAACAGGATGTGCGGCTCGCCGTCGCGGCAGAGCCGTTCCAGCCTTACCAGCCACGCGGGTTTGATATCCACGATCTCGTCCTTCGCCTCGTTGTAGACCGCGCGTCCGTTGATGGTCTCGGGCGTCTCGTTCACCAGCTCGATGTCCAGCACCTGGGGATCGATCTCCCGCACACGGTCGGACTTGCCGTCTCCGGAGAGGCCGTGGATGAAGACCGGGATGTTTGCTTCCACATAGGCCCGGATCAGACTTAGCTCATCGTGCTGTACAAAGCGGAACCCCATTCCGCCGGGGAGCTCTTCCTCCTGCTCCGGCGCCAGCTCCGTGAGGAACGGTCCCTGCACATAGGCGGCCGCCTCATCGCGCTCCAGGCCGCCGAAGAGCGCCATGCAGCTGATGAGCAGGCGGTTTGCCTCGTCATAGATCCAGCGTACCGGCCGCAGTTCCAGGAAAACCCGGTCCCCCTCGGAGACGATGCTGCCGTCCGACAGCTGGAGATAGCCGTTGGCGCCGCCCTGCTCCAGGGTCAGGACCACCATCTGCTTTGCCCCCAGCTGATAGACCGGCTGCTGCGTGCCGCGGAGCGTCACATGTCTGCCCGTATCCCGCAGCGAGCGCTGCTGCAGATTCTTCTCCGCCAGGTCCCGCAGGCTCCGGTCCAGGATGGTCGTGGGGTAGAGGCCGTATTCGACCGTCGTGACGCTGCCGTCGCTGCGTCTGCGCTGGAGCAGCGCCTCATCTCCCGGTTCCAGCAGCAGCACAGGGCGCACCGCGCAGATGCTGCAGGGATTTGCCCGGCCGAAGCGGTCGACACAGGCCCCTTCCGCCAGGAAGTAGTTCATTCCGCCTCCCGGCTCGTGGACGAAGCCGTCGTCTGGTGTCGTCAGCAGCGCGAGATCCGTCGCCGGCGCTGCAGCGCCGACCGCTTCCAGAAGCCCTTTCTCAAAGACCTGATCATGTGATAAGAAAATCGATTTCATGTTTCTCCTTCTCCTCTGCAGGCTTCGCATAGATCACGCGCCCGCCCTTCGGGTGAATGGGCATATTGCCGTATACCACCCAGACCGCGTCGCAGCGCTGTTCCGGCATCTCGGCATAGCCGTCGGTAAAGATAATCTGGTTCTCCGCGTCGCCCGTGAAGGCGTTCACGGCGACGGTGAAGTTGGTGCCGCCGGCTCCCCGCAGTTCCAGGGCGTCGATGTCGGCCTCGCTGTGGATCTCGTGGAAGCCGTAGAACCGCGTGTCGAAACAGCCGACCCGGATCACGGCGTCCTCCTGCATGAGGGCCTTGACCCCCTTGACGAAATAGCGGAGCAGCTCGGTATCCACCGAGGCGCTGGTATCTAGCAGGATCTCCGCATGCGCCACCGGATAGGGCCGGAACTGCCAGGGCAGCATGCCGTCCCGGATCACATCTCCCGGGAACCAGTCGAAGTCCAGCTGATAGCTCGGCTCCAGCATCGCCGAAAGCCCCTGTACGGCGGCCGCGAGGCCGGGATCCTCGATTTCCCGCTCGGCGCCCTCGGTGCTCTTGCCCGCCTTGGGCTTCTGATCCGGCTTCGGTTTCTGATCCGGCTGTTCCGTCTCTCTCCCCGGATTCGGACTGATCATGTCCTTCATCCCGGCCAGGATGATCTCATACAGCTCTTCCGCACTGCGTTCCGTGTCATCCGCCAGCAGCGTCGCGTCCATCGGCAGTTGAAAGCCCTCGTCCCGGAGCATCCGGTTGACGACGGCATCCGTCGCCCGCTTCCACGCCGCACGGTCCCGGTCGCGGCCGCGTTCGTGATGCTGAAAGCGCAGATGCAGCATCTGCTGTGCGATGTAAAAGCGCTGGATCTCCTCGGTCTGGTAGGACATGAGCCGGCTGTCGTAAAAAATCTTTCTCCCGTCGTTGTCCGTCGGGAACAGCCCGGCGCCCTCTTCGATCGGCAGCCGGTCGATCCATGCGGTCCACTGCGGGAAGCGTTCCTGCAGAGAACTGCGGATACTGTCAAGGTTCAGCATGCTTCTCCCCCCGGCTCTCCGTATAAATCATCAGCACGGCGATATCCGCCGGCGACACGCCGGAAATGCGTCCCGCCTGGCCGAAGTTCTCCGGCCGGATCTTCTTGAGCTTTTCTCTCGCCTCCAGGCGCAGGCCGCGGATCCCGTCATAATCGAGGTCCGCCGGCAGCGCCCGTTTCTCAAGCCTCGTGAATTCCTCCACCTGCTTCAGCTGGCGCCGGATATAGCCGTCGTATTTCAGACGGATTTCCACCTGCGCGGTGACCGTGCCGGGAAGCGGCGGCCGCTCCGGGTCAAAGGCCTCCAGGTCCGCGTAGCTCAGCTGCGGCCGCCGGAGCAGGTCCGCGAGGGAGCATCCGTTGCGAACCTGTGCGGTTCCCCTGCTCTCCAGCAGTGCGGTGAGCGCTTCGCTCGGCGGCAGATGGGTGTGCTCGAGGCGCTCAAGCTCCGCCGCGACAGAGGCATACTTGGCCTCCACCGCCTTCAGCTGTGCCTCCGACACCAGGCCGATCTCACGGCCGATGCGGCTGAGCCGTTCGTCCGCGTTGTCCTGCCGGTGCAGCAGGCGGTACTCGCTCCGGGAGGTCATCATGCGATAGGGCTCGTTGGTGCCCTTGGTCACCAGATCGTCGATCAGCGTGCCGATATAGCCGTCGCTCCGCCGCAGTACAAAGGGCGATTCTCCCCGGATCCTGCGCGCGGCGTTGACCCCCGCGACAAAGCCCTGTACCGCCGCCTCCTCGTAGCCGGACGAGCCGTTGAACTGGCCGGCCCCGTAGAGGCCCTGGATCTTCTTGCTCTCCAGCGTTGCACGCAGCTCCGTCGGATCGACGCAGTCGTATTCGATCGCATAGGCGCAGCGGGTCATCTCCGCCTGCTCCAGCCCCGGAATCGTGTGCATCATCTTCAGCTGCACATCCTCCGGCATCGACGAAGAGAAGCCCTGGATATAGAGCTCCTCGGTGTTCAGGCCCATCGGCTCGATGAACAGCTGATGACGGGGCTTGTCCGGGAAGGTCATGATCTTCGTCTCGATGCTGGGGCAGTAGCGCGGGCCCACGCCCTCGATCACCCCCGCGTAGATCGGGCTGCGGTCAAGGTTCTGCCGGATGATCTCGTGGGTTCTGTCGTTGGTGTAGGTCAGATAGCAGACGGCCCGGTTCTCCGGCACTTCCGTCGTTGAGAAGGAGAAGGGTTCCGGATTCTCATCCCCCTTCTGCAGCTCCATTTTCGAAAAATCCACCGTCCTTGCGAGGACGCGGGGCGGCGTTCCCGTCTTGAAGCGGCGCATCGACAGGCCCATCGCCCGCAGCCGCTCCGCCAGCGGCACCGCGGCCGCAAGCCCGTCCGGACCGGAGGAGCGCAGCAGCGGCCCCACGATGGTGCGGCCGTCCAGGTAAGTTCCCGTGGCGATGATGACCGCCCTGCAGGCATAGGTGGCGCCCGTGGCCGTCACGACGGCGCGGACCGCGCCGCCGGCGGTCTCGATGTCCACAACTTCCGCCTGCTTGACGCGCAGATTCGCCTGCTGCTCCAGGGTCTGTTTCATGATCTCCTGATAGCGCCGCCGGTCCGCCTGCGCCCGCAGAGAATGGACGGCCGGACCTTTCCCCAGGTTCAGCATCCGGTACTGGATGCAGGCCCTGTCCGCCGCCTTTGCCATCTCGCCGCCCAACGCGTCCAGTTCCCGGACCAGATGTCCCTTCCCCGTTCCGCCGATGGCCGGGTTGCACGGCATGTTTCCGACACTGTCCAGATTCACCGTGAAGCAGACCGTGTCCATACCGAGGCGCGCCGCCGCCAGCGCGGCTTCGATCCCCGCATGTCCGGCGCCGATCACGGCGATGTCGCATGTTCCCGCTGAAAAACGATTCATGTTTCCGTCCTGTTTACTCAAAAGAATTCATATCCGCTATGCGATTATACAGGATTCCGCCTGAATTGTCACCCGGAAAAATGAAAAAAACGTCATCAGAAAAATCTTGACAAAGCACTTCCCTCGTGCTATTATTACGAAGCGTTCAGGAAATGCGCGAGTGGTGGAATTGGCAGACTCGCTAGATTCAGGTTCTAGTGCTCACTCCGGGCGTGCGGGTTCAAGTCCCGCCTCGCGCACCAGCAAAAACCTCTGATCTTTACAGATCAGAGGTTTTTTTGTTCTGTTTTTTTCTGTATGCCCGAGGGTCAGCGTGCTCTCTCGGCGCATTCCCTCACGATGGCCTGCATCTCGTCCATGTGTGCCATCATATCCACAAACAGGGCCAGCTGCGCCTGGGCGCGGCGCAGGTTCTGTTCGGGATAGGCGATGCGGAAGTAGCGGTCCCCCACCAGATAGTCCGCCAGGAAGCGGGAGGCAAGTTCCAGCGTGATCACCGCGGCGCCCGTCGCCAGGCTCTCCACCTCGGCATCGGTCAGGACGCTTCCCGCCTCGCTCATGTATCCCTCGGTATACGCCCGCATCAGCTCCAGATCCAGCTTCATGCCGTCCGGCTGATCCTCCTCCGCCGTGCAGGCGGCGAAGCGGATGGTATCGCCAAAGTCGTAGCAGGCCAGCCCCGGCATGCAGGTGTCCAGGTCGATGATGACCAGCGGGTCCAGGTTGTCCTTGTCGAAGAGGATGTTGTTGGTCTTGGTGTCGTTGTGCGTCACGCGCATCGGCAGAAGACCGCGGTCGATCTCCTCGCACAGGGTGCAGCCGAAGTCGCGGTACTTTTCGATGATCCCGATCTCCTCCCGGCAGGAGGCGGCCCGGCCCATTTCGTCCCGCTCAACATCGGCGAAGAAGCTGTCCAGGCGGTAGCGGGTGTCGTGGAAGTGCGGGATGGACTCGATAAGGCGCTCCGCGTCGAAGTCCTCCAGCTGGCGCAGGAACTTTCCGAAGGCCTTCCCGCTCATGCGCAGGACCTCCGGGTTTCCTTCCGCCGTTTCGAAGCTCGTGGAATACTCGATGAAGTTATACACCCGCCAGAACTCGATGCTCTCATCCAGGGGGTCGAACGCCTCTTCCGGGCCGATCGCAAGGCCGTTGCGCAGGACAACATAGTTGCGCCGCGCGGCGGTATGGCGGAAGTGCAGTCTTCTGCGCTTTTCCATGGTGGGCTCCTTGCCGCGGATGTGCTCGGTCAGCAGCTCGATGTTCTTCATCATGCCGACCGGATCGCGGAAGACATAGGTGTTCACGCGCTGGATCAGGAGCTGGTAGATCTCCTTGCCGTTGTAGACCGCGACGTAGTAGGCGGTGTTGATGTGTCCCGCCGGGATCCAGCGGTAGACCAGGATCTCCCCCTCGATGCGGAACTGGGAACAGATATACGCGAGCTTTTCTTTCACTTCGTCCATAACTGTCTTCGTCTTTCTTTTCTTATTTTCCGGCGGGATCAGTCTCTGCGGAAGAGGTCCCTGGTATAGACCTTCTCTTCCACGTCGTCCAGCACCGTGTCATAGCGGTTGGCGATGATGGCGTCGGAACCGGCCTTGAACTTTTGGATGTCGTTCACGACCAGGCTGCCGAAGAAGGTGATTCCGTCCTCCAGCGTGGGTTCATAGATGATGACCGTGGCGCCCTTCGCCTTCAGGCGCTTCATGACGCCCTGGATCGAGGACTGGCGGAAGTTGTCGCTGTTGCTCTTCATGGTCAGGCGGTACACGCCCACCGTGATGGGCCGCTCCTTCTCCGCGTTCCACATGCTGCTGGCGGTATAGTACCCGGCCTTCTCCAGCACGCGGTCGGCGATGAAGTCCTTTCTGGTGCGGTTGGAATCCACGATCGCCTGGATCAGGTTCTCCGGGACATCCTCGTAGTTTGCCAGGAGCTGTTTGGTATCCTTCGGCAGGCAGTAGCCGCCGTAGCCGAAGGACGGGTTGTTGTAGTGACTGCCGATGCGCGGATCCAGGCATACCCCGTCGATGACCTCGGCGGTGCTGAGGCCCTTGATCTCGCAGTAGGTGTCCAGCTCGTTGAAGTACGAGACGCGCAGCGCCAGATAGGTGTTGGCAAAGAGCTTGACGGCCTCGGCCTCGGTGAAGCCCATGTAGCGGATTTCGATGTTCTCCTTCTCCGCGCCCTCCGCCAGCAGTCCGGCAAAGGTCTCCGCCACCTTCCGGCAGGCCGCGTCGCAGCCGACGATGATCCGGCTGGGATAGAGGTTGTCGTACAGAGCTTTGGACTCCCGCAGGAACTCCGGGCTGAAGAGGATCCGGTCCGTGTGGTACTTCTCGCGGACGCTCCTGGTATACCCGACGGGGATGGTCGACTTGATCACCATGAAGGCGTGGTCGTTTGCCCGCAGGGTCTCCTCGATGGCGTCCTCCACCGCCGAGGTGTCGAAGTAGTTCTTCTGGGAGTCGTAGTTGGTGGGTGTCGCGATGATCACCAGATCCGCCGAGGCGTAGGCGGCCGCCTTGTCGGTGGTCGTATGCAGCGTCAGCCGGCGCTTTCCCTCTCTGGCCTCTTCAAAGAATCGCTCGATCTCATCGTCCTGGATCGGGCTGATGAAGGCGTTGAGCTTTTCGGCCTTCTCCGCCGTGGTTGTGATCGCCGTCACTTCGTGGTGCTGGGCCAGCAGCGTCGCCAGCGACAGACCGACATAGCCCACACCTGCTACTGTTATTTTCATGTTCTTCTCCTGTATCCGGTCATTTTGCGCTTTGGTACTTCATTCACGGATCTTCATTCTATTTCTAATATTCTCTTTTTCAGTATTCCGACTGATTCCCCGCGGCGGTGCCGCCGCGCGCCTGCTATCATACCACAGGTGCATGCAGTTTCACAAGTGCTTTGCTTCACGGACTGTGATTTGTGCCGCGCTCCGCCTCCCGCCGGTTCTCCGGGCCGGTGGCCGCGCCTTCGTCCGCGCCGTCAGCGTGTTCCCTCCGCTTTCCGGTGACCGCCGAGACCAGCACCGCGAGCGCGTACACCAGGGACACGAAGTCGATCAGCTTGATGACGGTGTCGTACTGATCGGAAGGAATCAGGAGACTCACGACGTTCCCCCACACGACAAAGATGCTGAGCGCGATCGCCCAGTTCAGCACTGTTTTATTCTCTCTCATTTGACAGATCCTCCTTTTCATGCGGTCCGTCAGCATTCTGACACATCCGGGTGCACAGAAGACGCACACCGTGTCCGGGCAGGGCGGCGCGCCCGAATTTCACAGGGCAGGGAGTCCGGGGCGTTCGGCAGTCTGGGAAATTACGCACACCGCAGAGCGTCACAGCCTGCGGAAACAGTCCTCACAGTAGTTGAACATGCTTCCGATGGGAAGCTCCTTCCCGCAGACGCGGCAGCGCCGGATATACTGGGACTTGTTCTCTTTCATGAGCGCGGCAATCCGCTCGCAGATGGCGCTGCGCTCAGCCGAACAGTCGTCCGGCACGCCGATCCGCCGCAGGAGCTGGTGGTGGATGTCATAGGCCTTGTACTGCAGCTCGCACTCCAGAAGGGTCTCGGTGCCGAAGTACGGCAGCGGGACTTTTTTCTTCCGCAGGATGGCCCGGGCGCACTCCGCCCAGTAGCTCACCAGCTCCTCGGTCCGGGTGTCCACCGGACAGGTGATCAGGTCGAAGACCAGCTCGCGCTCGGTCTCCAGGGCCCGCATCCCTTTCAGGCAGCGCAGCAGGATCAGGGCATCGCGCATGTCCTCGCGCGTGAACTCGCTCCGGCGCTCCATCTGCTGCCAGGTCTTCAGGAGCAGCTCGATGGGATAGCCGCTGTCCAGCGTCTCCCGCGGGAAGGCGATACAGGCGGCGCGGATCGCGCGCACCGGCTTTCCGAGGCGGTCCCGGATCACGGTCGTGTTCCCGAGGGCCAGCACCTCGCCGTACTCGTTCAGGCCGTATCTGCCGGCTCGACCGCCGATCTGGTTGACCTCGGCGGTGGTCACGGTCCGGAAGGCCTTTCCGTCGAACTTCTCGGTCTCGGCAAAGATGACCCGCTTGATCGGCAGCGAGATGCCGAGGCCGATCGCGTCGGTCGCCACGACGATGTTCGTCTCGCCCGAGGTGTACTTGCGCACCTCGCTGCGGCGCGCCTCCGGCGGCAGCGCGCCGTAGATCACGCTGGCCCGGAAGCCGTTTTTCTCCAGCAGGGCCGCCGTGGACAGCACGCTCTTGCGCGAAAAGCAGATCAGCGCGTCGTCCGGCCGGAGGTCCTGATACCCCCGGCAGGAGCCCGCGTAGCGCAGCGGGGCGAGGCGTTCGTGCCGCACCACGCTGTACTGATCCGAAAAGCGCTCGATCAGGGACCGGATATAGCCCAGGGCCTCCGGCGCCATGCAGATGTGCACGACGTCCGCGTTCACCAGGCAGATCGCCTTCAGCCAGGCGGCGCCGCGGCCCGGGTCCGCGATGAGCTGGGCTTCGTCGATGACGGCGGTCTGAAAGCGGGTCTGAAAATCGCAGAGCTCGATGGTGGACGAGACGACCACCGCCCCCTCCACCGGGATGGACTCCTCACCGGTCAGCATGCTGCAGGGGATGCCGTCGGCGTTGATCCGGTCATACATCTCCAGCGCCAGCAGGCGCAGCGGTCCCAGATAGGTCCCGGGCGTGTGCCGCTTCAGATCCTCGATCGCGTCATGGGTCTTGCCGCTGTTGGTGGGGCCGACGTGCAGCACGAAACTGCGCCGCAGCTGCCGCGCGCGCTCGATATAGGACTCCGGCGAATAGGCGGAGAACATGGCGCGGATCTCCTCGATCTTCTTCTGCAGCTCGCGGGCGTTTCTGCGCTCCTCTATGGCGTCGGCGATCTCCGGATGCGTCAGCATCTCCTCGACCTGGTCCTTCGGCCAGACGCCAACGTGCCAGTATCCGCCGTTCTTCGCCCGGACCCGCTTCAGACGGGGCTTCGGGAAATACCTGTGGATCTGGTTCTTCGTCACGCCGTAGCGCCGGATGATCTGCTGCTGATCCAGGAGTTCCGTATTCTCTTTCGTATTCTCTTTCTTTTCTGAATGGAAATGACTGTTCCTTCTGCTCATAGTCCTCCGACAAATGAGCCCGGCGGATCATGCGCTGGTCCGCCGGGCTGGATTCTTCGGTGTGATCTCTTACATTTCGCCGGGACCCAGGTCTGCCGGAAGCATGTAATAGACGTGGTCGCTGTTTTTGTCCCACTGGCCCGCCGGAACGGTGCAGGCGGGGTCTTCAAACATCTCCATATACTCATCGGCGATGTAGACCACGTTGCTGCCCGCCGGGACGACCTTGGTCTGGGCCACTTCGTCCGGGGTGCCGGGGTTCAGGACCAGGCTCACCGTGACGACCCGGTCGGCGTCGCGCTCGGCCGCGGCCCGCAGGTTCCGGCAGGCGCGGGGTACGGGGCGGTCATAGGCGGCCAGATAGGTCAGCGGCTCGCTGATCTCGCCGTCCTTCTCAAGGTTGAAGACAAAGGCGCTCAGCTCGTGGGTGTCGGGGTCGGCGATGGCCTCGGTGATGACGGTGCCGCCGTCATACGTTCGATGCAGATAGCTCTCCACAAATCTGCGGCTGGCGTTCTCGCTGCTGACAGCCATCAGGTGCAGCTCGCCGTCCTCCACAAAGCAGTCGAGGGGGGTCTCCTCAGCCTCGTTGAACCATTCCTCAAAGGTCTCCGGGACAATCTCGTACCCGGTATTCAGAATGGGGTCATATCCGTTGCAGAAGTCAAAGACATAGTAGAGCTCGGAGCCGCCGTCGTTCTCGGCCAGTTCATAGTACTTCCCGTCCCCGACGTATACGGCGCTTGCGGGAGACTCGGCATAGGCCATGGTCGCGGTCTCATAGACATAGTCCGGCCATCCGGCGGCGTCGGCCGCATCGTCATAGACCAGCTGGTACTCCACGGAGCTGTGATTCATCAGCAGCGCCTCGAGGCGGTTGGCCTCATAGACCGCGCGGTACTCCGCCAGGAAGTCCAGGGCCGTGTCGCTCTCCTCCGGCATCGCCTGGGGGATCGAATCCAGGGCCATCTGGAGCTTTTCATCCAGGGTCAGCTCCTCCGCGGGCATCTCGTTCACCGGCATCTCGTCTGCCGGCATCTCATCCACGGGCATTTCGTCCAGGGGCATCTCGTCCACGGGCATCTCATCCACGGGCATCTCATCCACGGGCATCTCATCCGGTTCGGAGACATACATAGATTCCTCGATGATGACGGGCATCTGCTCCTCGATTTCGGCGGGAACAAAGGCCTCCTTGGAGTCGACGGCATAGGTCTCGCCCTCGGCCTCCACGTCAATCTCCGCCTCCGCGGGGAAAGCCGCCTCCTCTTCCGCGGGCAGGTCCGCAGCGGTCTCCGCCGGGAAGGCGTAGATCGTCACGTCGCTCATGCCGTCGCTGCCGACGAAGGGCGTCGACCCCTCGGCATCCGCGTACAGCAGGTAGCCGCCGATGAAGCTGGTGAAGAGATAGTCGCCCTTCTCCACGGTTCTGGAGCAGACGAGTTCATCCATCGTGCCGGCGTCGTAGATCACGGTCACGGTGCGGGGATCCGCCGGCATGCCATCGGCATCCCGGTAGACGGCGCTGCGCGCCACGAGCTCGGCATAGGCCGCCGCCTCAGGCGGCTCCACGGTCATGAGCTGGACCATCAGGAGCTCCTCACTGCCGTCGTCGCGGACCAGCATATGCTCCGCCTTGCGGATCTCCAGCGTCGCCGCGTCCACCGTCAGAATCATGCGGACCGCAGGCTCGCCGTCCGTATCGGCAACGGAGCTGTAGGGGTGGTCATCGTACCAGGAGACCGTGTTGTCATACCAGGCGTCGTCCGGGTTTTCCTCCTCGGCGGGGACGTTGTACCACGCGTCGGGGTCGTCATAGAAGCGGTCCGGGCCGTCGCCCCAGTAGTCCAGGGCATCGCCGGGGTAGAAATCATCCGTTCCCGGATAGAAGTCGTCGTCGTATCCGTAGAGGAAGCCGTCCTCCCCGACCGCGTCCGGATCGACGTAGTCGTACATCCATTCCCCGTCCCAGGCATCGCCCGGTACCTCCGGCGCGGGGTCGAGTGCGGGGTCGAGTGCGTCGGCAGCTGCCGTGGCATCGCCCAGAACAACCGTCAGCGTGCCGTCCCGGTTGTCCGTGACGGAGACAATCTCATACCCGCGCAGGGCATCGGCGTCCAGGGCCATGGCCTCGTCCCGGAGATTGTAGCGGGCCTCCGCCCAGTCGGGAACGGCGGTCCAGTCGAGACCGAAGTCCGTGCTGCCGTCCTCCGCGGCCTGAAGACGGAAGATCTCCTCATCGGAGAACATGAAGGCCTCGGCGGTGGAACCGGCGTCCTCCGCCTCCAGCTGGTAGTAGTCGAAGTCCGCCGTGCCGTAGAAGCAGCTGTAGCTCTCGGCGCCGGCATATTCGGAATTGGCAAAGGACTCGACGCCGAAGCCGCCGTAGCGGGCCAGCAGTGCGTCATAGTCATTGGCCGCCGCAAGGGCCTCGATGGTCACCGCGGGCACGGCGGGCTCCAGACGGAATTCCGGATAGTCCCTGTAGTGGAACAGCGGGCCGGCGGCGGAAGCCGCGGGGCTCACCCCGACAAGGAGAACAAGGGCCAGCGCCAGGGCACCCAGCGCCGCACGCAAATGGTTCAGATTTCTTTTCATTTCACTTCTCCTGTTTGTACGATTTGCCTGTGTCTTTCTGTTTCGGTTTTTCCTGTTTCCATACGATTGCTATAATGATACGATTGTCTGCTTATCTTATATGCCTGATTCCGCCGCTCCCGCGGGCGAACCAAGGAAGCTCTCCAGAATGAGACTCGCCGCCACGGCGTCCACCGTCGCGCGGTGCTTCTTCTCCCGCCGGCCGTTGAGATGCAGGATCTGGTGCGCCTCGACGCTGCTGCGCCGCTCGTCCCAGAGGACGACGGGGATTTCGGTCCTGGCCGTCAGCATCTCGCGGAAGGCCCGGCTCTTCTCCGCGCGGGGCCCCTCGCTTCCGTCCATGTTCCGCGGCAGGCCCAGGACCAGCGTCTGAACCTCGCGCGCACGCGCCTCGTCACAGATGAGATCGGCCAGGCGCTCCATGTTCCATTCCTTCACGGTCCAGGCCTCTCCGCAGAGCATGCCGAGCGGATCCGAGACCGCGAGCCCGGTCCGGGCATCGCCGAGGTCGATCGCCATGATACGCATACGTCCACGCCTCCAAACATGTTGTTACCATAATATCACGAAACAGCCCGTCCCGCAAGGCACTTTTCCGCGAAAAAATGTGAATAAACCGAGAAATCCTCCTTGACTTTTCGGAATTTCCGGATATAATAGTATGGCCTGTGCAAACGGGCAAATCCTTGCTCCCGTCCAGGGCGGG
The DNA here is from genome assembly GCA_902798545.1 of Oscillospiraceae bacterium. GTDB lineage: Bacteria > Bacillota > Clostridia > Oscillospirales > Oscillospiraceae > Limivicinus. Next base: position 179 of record CADBWQ010000005.1, on the reverse strand, counting down.
GGCCAACAGACCATAAGGAGGTGCAACCATGGCAAAAGCAAGCGACAAGTACGAAGTAATGTACATCATCAACCCGAACCTCTCCGAGGAGGAGACCGCAGCGGTTGTTGAAAAGTTCAAGGCACTTGTGGAAGCAAATGGTACTCTGGATGAGTTGGAGGAAATGGGCAAGCGCAAGC
>CADBWQ010000004.1 GCA_902798545.1 Oscillospiraceae bacterium | reverse complement strand
TGGGTGTGAAGAAAGACAAGGGGGCTGAATAATCATGATGAAACAGTATGTTTTCGCAGGCTTCGGCGGACAGGGAATGCTGCTCATCGGCAAGTTCCTCGCCATGGCCAATATGCTTGACGGCAAGCATGTCTCCTGGCTGCCCTCCTACGGTCCGGAAATGCGCGGCGGTACGGCCAACTGCTCCGTCGTCGTCTCCGACGAGCCGGTCGGCTCCCCGCTGGTGGACAACTGTGACGTGCTGATCGCAATGAACCTGCCTTCTCTGGACAAGTTCGAGCACACGGTCAAGCCCGGCGGCCTGATCGTTGTCAACTCCTCCATCATCGACCGCAAGGTACAGCGTGACGACGTGCGCGTGGTATACTGCAACGCCGCCCATATTGCCGAAGCGGTGAAGAACCCGAAGGGGGCCAACGTCGCGATTCTCGGTGCCATGATGGGCGCGGATGAAAACTCCGTATCCGTCGACAAGATGGTCGACGCCATCAAGATTGAGCTCGGTGAGCGCAAGATGAAGTTCCTCGAAGGCAACAAGGCTGCGCTGGCAGCTGGCATGGAAGCGGCAAAAGCCTGATTCCATTCACATATTCATAGAGCATCAGAAGACCCCTGCCTCATGGCAGGGGTCTTCTGATGCATTCTACGCAGGAGGAATCAGAGACTCCGGATGTAGTCAAGCATCTCATCCAGATCTCCGGCAAATAGCGGCACAGAGCTGTCTTCCGGGTAAGCGAGAAAGCGCCAGAGTGACCCGTCCGGGTTTCGGTACAGGATACGGATCCGCGCGCCGTGTACGCTGTCAAACCAGGCGTACTTTTCAGAGCTCTCCGTATAGTCAGCATGGTAGTACACCGGCAGGCCAAGATCCCTGGCTTTCAGAAAGAGCACATAACTGTAGTACTCTCTGCCGACAGAACTGGTCTGAGTTCGGGAAAGCAGCAGAATGTCGTCGGGATGATTCATGCGGATATAGCGCTTCTCCGTCTGGAAAACCCATTCTCTCATGGGATCCGCCACATCCGGGCCGAAAAGACGCACGGAGGAAAGAATCTCGGGCATGTGGACAAGGTATTCTTTCCAGCGCTCACTGCCGGTGAAGACCTTTTGTGAGATGATGCGCTGCAGCTGTGGTGCAGCGGGCTGTTTTTCGTCCAGATCGTCCAGAAGCTGCATCAGAAGAGCACGCCTGCCGCCGTTCCCGTCCCAAAGCAGACGACGGAAGCCATGCTCCGGATCCGTGTTGTCAAGGAAGCACAGACGTGTCCTGCCAACCGGCAGTAGATAGCTGTTTTCTCCGCCGTAGCAGAGAAGAGCCCGCCGCAAAAGTGCGGCTTCGTCCAGTTCCGGCCGGACACCGTGTCTGTCAAAAAGCAACCGGAGTCTGCGTAAGCTGCGCATGAACAGAGCATACTCCGGTCCGCCGGAGTCCGGAACAACGGATGCAGAGGATGTGGGGAAAATATCGTCGGCCCGGATGCCCGAACAGGCAAAGAGCATGTCAATTCGTCCGTTGAGAAACGAGTGCTCGGCATCCAGAAGCGCTCTTCTCCACTGGCGACAGCTTAGCATGAGGGCGGCTTTAACTGCTTCCTCAGCGAGCTGGGGCGCGGGGAAGACCGAGAGTGATTCGGGCAGATGCGGCCATCGCAGGAGTGCCTTTCGGCAATGCATCGCAAAGCCGCTCTTGACCAGACGGTCCACGGCACGGATCATCCTGAAAAAAACTTCGGGCTGCAGGTTCATAACAGCCCCGCTCAGATTCGAAACCAGATGCAGCCAGCGCGCCAGCGCACCGCGGTAGTGGAAGCTGCCGTCAGGACGGGCATAGTGCAGGAGAAAGCGATATTCTGCATAGAGGAGGAGCAGGTCCCGATACCCGGGCGACCGATCATCCTCGGAACCAATCAGGCGGCGAAAGGCGGATTCTTCATCGAAGAGAAGCTCCGGTTCACCAGAGCGCTTCAGAAACGAGAGGCTTCCGGTCCGTTTTTTCCGGTTTACAAGGAGATCCAGAAGCTCACGGATGTTCTGAAACGTGCGGGCGGTGACCGGCGGCTTTTCAGAGTGCAGCCCTTCGACCGTGCAAAAGCCGTCCCGGAACAGGCGGGAGAAAAATATCTCATCCGGCTCTGACATGAGAGCAGTGATTGCCGAACGAAGTGCCAGCTGGTTGGGGACGGGGTCAATGCCCGTAATAAAATCTGTCAGGATCACGAATCGGAAGAAACGCAGCATCGGCCGATCCGTCGTCGGGAAGGGGCCGTGCTCACGGTATTCCGGCATCCAAAACAGTGCGGCCCAGGTCCCGTTGAGCTGCCGGAGAAAGGAATCGGCGGTATCGGGATCCAGAAGCCCTGAAAGACTTGCTTTGAAACCTTCAAAGAAGGTCAGTGGTCTGCCACGTGCGTTCATCTTGATGTATGTGCTTTCGGTGAGCCCGGCGTCATCCAGATTCAGAAACAGAAAAGATACCGGAGGTCTGGAGGAGACAAGAAGAGAAAACAGCTGTTCTGCTGTGAAACCCGCTGAGGTGAGAGCCGTAAGCCGTGCCTGAAGAGCATCCAGCATGACCAGCATACCCTGAACCGAAGAACTCATGGCGCAATCCTCCGAGAACCAGCCGCAATTTCGGAGTTCAGAGGAGAGCGCGCAACTCTCCGGCAGGGTCGAAGTGCCGGAAGGAACCTGCAGAATCATCTGACGGCAGAAGTGATTAACGGCAACACGGCCTTCAAAACGAAACCGAAGGAGCGCCTCCCGGACAGAGGTATCCGATTCCAGGAGGCCGCTCCGGAAGGCCAGCAGCCAGTACAGCAGGAACAGCGTTATCAGGCGCTGCTGTCCGTCAACAGGGACAAAGACACGGTCATCTGTGAGATTGCCGTAGAGAAAGCCCAGATCCATACCGCAGCAGACACCGTTGGAATCAGAGGCGGCTTCACGCAGAGCATCAGACAGATCGTCCAGCAGTTTCCGGCGAATACGTGTAGTTTCTGCGTCCGGCCGCCCGTGCGCATATTCCCGATGAAGCAGCGGGATGCGGATTGTGAAACCGTGCGTCGAGAGCAGACTCCAGAGGCTTTCGCGTGTTGCGGCAACAGAGGCAGGGGGCGGCATCGTATTGGAATAGAAACCGAACTCAGCTTTCATTCCGGGCATCCTCCAGCTTTAGAAAAGAACAAAGGGTGTGGATGATTTCCTCTGTATAAGCTTTCTTGTCGTTTTCACACCAGTGTGTCGGGTCTTCCGCACCGGGAAAGTCCTTCAGGAAGACCTTCCTGGTGCCAAGAGGAATGAATGTCCCTCGGACGCATTGCGCCTGGATCACTCCACGCTTAACATGAAAGGAATCGTTCCGGTAAGCACGGTTGATGCCGCCGTCGAGCAGTGTCAGATTCCCGATGGAGTGATCCGGTTCTCCGGCAGCGGTATCTGCAACGGCATTGATATGCTCCAGATCCCAGTTGAGCCTGGAACTGCGGTACAGCTCCAGGGGAAACCGACTGCCGGTATCGGAAGCCTCCAGACAGGCGAGATTATACAGCAGAAGAACCTGACGGATTTGGTTAGCATCCTTGGGATACTGCAGACCCGTTATCCATTCCCGGAAGCTGTCTGGGGAAAGCGGTACCGAGCCGAAAAGTTCCCGACGGATAAGACCGAGCACTTTTTCCACAAAGGGGCCCTCAGAGGCTGCTTCCCGGGTCTCCCGGTCAAACGCTGCCAGTTCCAGAATCAGTTCCGTCACCGGACGTGAGGACGTCGCAGTCAGAAAACCGATCCGGTGGTAACAGAGGGTGTCCTCATACCAGCATCGGACCATCCGAAAGAACCCACAGAGACTGTCCCAGACCGTGATCCGACCATCATCACCGACACTCCCGCTCGCATTCTGACGCTCCAGGAGCTTCAGCCAGGCAGAGAGTACAAAAAACGAGAAGTATTCCCGGTTGGCTTCTTCCGGGACGCCCCATGGCGCCCCGTCCGGGAACGCCCGGTCCGCGTCAGAGAGAACGCTGCGATTGATCTGCAGCGCCAGAATCTGAAGGATGAAATCAAGCCGCGTGGGGGAAGAAGCGGCACGTTCGCCGACCCGGCCGCCGGTGAGAAATTTCCAGAATACCTCATCCTGAAGGCCCTGCTCCATGTCGTCCCACCGGTCTGCGATATGCAGCCGCTGCAGGCTTGTTTCCGGTGTATCCGGAACCGGCCCGGTCCATCCGGCTCTTCGCTCCAGCAGAAGGGCCCGGATGAGCTCCGCATCGGTCAGAGCGATCTTCCCGGTGTTCAGCATGGAAAACAGCGCCGCCTGATCTGCGGCGCTGAGATCCGGGACCTCGTACCAGATGAGCATGACCCGGGTATCGAAGGTTTGTTTCAGGCTGCCGAGACCGGTGCGGTCAAAAGGACTTTTCAAGAGTCTGTGCAGCCAGTCCCCGATGCAGCGGTAGGCCTCCAGAAGATAATGACAGTCGATGTCGTCTTCATATTCCGCCATCTCGGCAGAAAAGCGTCCTGCCCCGGTGTATTCCCTCTCTGCAAGCACTTCCAGGCACTCCTGGAGCCGGGGCCTGCCAACATAACAGAGAGAGAAGGGAAGAAGATTGTAGCGAGCGGCCGGAGGAAGCATCCACGAGCAGCAGCAGTAGAAAAGATACAACGTCGTGAGGCGCTGCTGACCATCTATTACGGCCAGCGATCCGTCCGGCAGAGGGGTAACCACAACAGGCTGAAGACAGTAGAATGCACCGCTCTCAGCGGGGAATGCAAGGGAGAATTCCCGTATATCATCCAGAAGGTCCCGGACTTCGGTCTCTGTCCAGCGAAAGCCCCTCTGGTATCCGGCGATCGTAAACCGTACACGTGCCCGTTGGAGATGGGTGAGGGACTTCAGCGTAATCCGTGCATCAGACATGTATGACACCGAACAGAACTATACCAGATGGCAGGCGACAAAATGACCGTCACCGGCTTCTCTTGTTTCGGGGAATTCCTGCCTGCACCGGTCTGTCGCGTGAGGGCAGCGTGTATGGAATGGACAGCCGGTGGGCGGAGAAAGGGGAGAGGGAAGTTCACCCTCCAGAACAATCCGTTTCCGGTGTGTCCGGGGATCCGGCGTCGGCACTGCGCTGAGCAGAACCTGGGTATACGGGTGCAGCGGAAGGCGGAACAGCTCATCGGTCTCTGCCTCCTCCACCAGATGACCGAGATACATCACGCCGACGCGGTCGGACATGTAGCGGACCACGGACATGTCGTGGGAGATAAAGAGATAGCTGAGATCCCGCTGTTCCTGGAGGTCCAGCAGAAGCCGGATGATCTGGGAGCGGACCGAGACATCCAGCGCGGAGACCGGCTCATCACAGATAACCAGCTCCGGCTCGGGCAGAAGGGCGCGGGCGAGCCCGACACGCTGACGCTGGCCGCCGGAGAGCTCATGCGGATAGCGATAGAAGTGCTCCGGCAGAAGCCCCACCTGGTCCAGCAGCTGCAGGACCAGCTCCATGTTCTCTTTCCGATTGCGGCGTTTCTGGATGGCGAGGGTCTCCATCAGGATCTCGCCCACGTGCATCCGTCCGTCAAGAGAACTGTAGGGGTCCTGAAAGACCATCTGCATTCTGGCCCTGAGCGGGAGAAGCTGCCGCGCGGAGAGTTCCGTGATATCCGTCCCGTCGAGGAAAAGACGGCCGTCCGTCGGATCCAGCAAGCGGATCAGTGTACGCCCGAGGGTGGACTTCCCGCAGCCTGTTTCACCGACGAGGCCATAGGTCTCGCCTCGACAGAGCATCAGCGAAACATCGTCCACCGCCTTGACGTTGCCGACAATCTGACCGGCGACACCGCGGATGGGGAACCAGGTCCGGAGATGCTGTGCTTCGAGGATGGGCTGATCAGACATGAGAGGGGCCTCCTTCCGCAAGCTCGGACGCCCGGAAACAGCGAACCTTCTGCCCAGAGGGCAATGGTTCAAGCTCCGGCATCCGTTCTGAACAGGCAGCGGTGGCATAGGGACAGCGCGGCCTGAAGCGGCAGCCCTGCGGGATCTGGCTCAGCAGCGGCACCGTCCCTTCAATGATGTAGAGATCCTCCCGCCTCCCCTCGGAAACAGAGGGGATACTCTTGAGCAGACCGCGGGTATACGGGTGCATGGGGTGCTCGAAGAGGGAGAGCACATCCGCCTCCTCGACAATCTGACCCAGATACATGACCGCGACGCGGCTGCAGGTTTCAGCGACCACAGAGAGGTCATGCGTAATAAGAATCACGCCCATGTCGAGTTCGCGGTTGAGGTCGACGATCAGCTCCATGATCTGAGCCTGGATGGTTACGTCCAGCGCTGTGGTGGGTTCATCGGCGATCAGCAGCTTCGGGCGGCAGCTCAATGCGCAGGCGATCATCACACGCTGACGCATACCGCCGGAGAGTTCATGGGGATACTGGGAGAACCGTCTTTCGGGATCGGGGATCCCGACCAGGCGCAGCATCTCGACGGCCTGCTCTTTGGCTTCAGCGCGGGAGAGTTTCTGGTGAATCAGGATGGACTCCATAATCTGGTCCCCGCATGTGAATACCGGGTTTAGAGAACTCAGACTGTCTTGAAAAACCATGGCGATCCTGCCGCCGCGTACGGCCTGCATCTGCTTTTCCGGAAGTGTGAGAAGATTTTTTCCGTCAAAAAGGATTTCGCCTTCATAGCGGGCGAAGCGTTTCTCATCATACAGGCGCATGATCGACTGACTGGTGACCGACTTGCCGCAGCCGGATTCACCCACCAGGCCGAGAATCTCGCCGCGCTGTACGTGGAAGGAGACCCCCTGCACGGCAGTGACTGTGCCGCGTTCCGTACGGAAGCGGGTCGTGAGATTATTGACTTCAAGAATGCTTTCGGCCATCATACTGTCCTCATAAGGAATCTGGGGTGATATTACTTGGCTTTCTCCCTGACGCGGACTGGGAGAAACGGAGTATTTCTGTTTCAATGCCGTCTTCAGCTGGTATGCGGATCAAGAATGTCGCGCAGTCCGTCACCGAAGATGTTGGTGCCCATGACAGCCAGCGCCGTCGCGATACCCGGATAAACCACCATCCACCAGGCTTTCGTGATCACTTCGCGGCCTTCGGAGAGAATGTTGCCCCAGCTGGGCTGCGGTGCCGGAACACCGACGCCGAGAAAACTCAGCGATGCTTCGGTGATGATGGCGTCGGCGAAGTTGTACGATGCCTGTACCACAACCGCCGGAAGAATATTCGGCGCAATGTGACGCCAGATGATACGGAAAGATGACGCCCCCTGAGAGCGGAGCGCTTCAATATAAGTCTGCTCCTTCACCACAAAGGCAGCGGAGCGGGAAATGCGGGCCATACGCGGGATATAGACAATGCTCAGCGCAAGAATGACATTGAAGAGACTCTGCCCCAGCACTGCCATCAGCGCGATGGCAAGCAGGATCGAGGGAATCGCACTGAGACCGTCGCATATCCTCATCAGGATATTGTCGATGGCTTTGTAATAACAGGCATAGAGCCCGATGATCATACCGAACAGCATGGAGCACAGGCTCGAAGACACGCCGACAATCATGGAGACCCGTGCACCATAGATAATTCGGCTTAAAAGGTCCCGACCAAGCTTGTCCGCGCCGAGCAGATATCCGGCGGTACCGGGCTTTGCAAAGCGGTTGACCACGGTCTGTGCCAGAGGATCCGCCGGTGCAAGCAGAGGCGCGAAGACTGCCAGAAGAATCATGATCAGGACGATCAGGGCACCGGCGACGGCATGACCGTTGCGGAAGAAACGCCGAATGTTGAGCAGGCGCTGTTCGCGCAACAGCTCACGTCGCCGCACGGAAAGGCGGCTGCTGTTGTCAGAAGAGAGAGTAGACCTCATCATAGACGCACCTCAGTCCAAACGCACGCGCGGGTCGACCAGGGCATAGAGCAGATCGAGGATCAGCGTGCACAGCACATTCATCAGAGAAACCAGCAGCACCACAGCCTGAACAACTTCATAGTCACGGCGCATGACGGCGTTGAGGGTGAGCTTCCCGAGCCCGGGAATGTTGAAGATCGTTTCCGTCACGGTAGCGCCGCCCAGACAGGAAATGAAGGAGAGCCCAACCACGGTCAGAATCCCGATCATTGCATTCATCAGCGCATGTCGGAAAAACATCTTTCGACGTGAGACCCCCTTGGCCTTTGCCATGCGCATATAGTCCGCGTTCAGAATCTCCAGCATGGAGGAACGGGTCATGCGGATGATCAGACCCATCTCGATAAAACCGAGGGCGATGCCGGGGAGCAGCATATAGCGGATATGTGTCAGCCATCCGAAGTCAGCAATCGACTTGTACCCTGAAGACGGGAGCCACCGCAGCTTTACGGAGATCAACAGAACCAGACAGAGCCCCATGAGAAAGCTCGGCAGCGAGATGCCGACCGAGGAGAAAGCGGAGATGATCCGGTCGGAAAGACTGCCGTGCCGTACCGCGGCGATCATACCGAGGGGAACCCCGACCAGTGTCGCAAAGCCGACGGCGACCAATGTCTGCTGGAGAGTCGGGATCACATGGGAGCCGATGATCTCCAGCATGGTTCCCTCCATGAAGAAGCTGGTTCCCCAGTCTCCGCGGAAGAGCCCGCCGATCCAATGCAGATACTGTACGGGCAGAGGATCATTGAAGCCGAGTGTTTCTCGCAGTGCGGCAATCTGCTCAGGGCTCGCCTCGTCGCCCAGAATGGCGGCAGCGGGATCTCCGGGAACCAGGTGAATCAGGAGAAAGATAGCGAGAGATACCACAAACAGAACCGGAATCAGCGACAGGAGCCGCTTCAGGAGGTACTTGTGCATGAAAAGAGGTCTCCTTTCGCAGAATCAGACACAGCATAATAAATTACTATATCATAAAACATGACCTGCATCAAGACGCAATCCCGCCCCGGATGGGGCGGGATCAGTCAGATCAGGAAAGAGAATCAGCCGTTTACGGGACGGGCATCGACCCATACCAGACGCTCCATGATGAAGGCGCCGGTGATGTCGCTGCTGCAGACACCGCTGAGATTGTTCGTACCGAACTTCACGACAGGGACATATTCCTCGTACATGTAGGCCTGCAGGTCTGCCCAGGTCTCCTGGGCTGCTTCCAGATCGGTCCCTGCGGCGATGGCGGCGAGATCATTCTGGATACGCTCGTCAGTACACCAGCCTGCCCAGGAAGGGGAAAGGAAGAGGTTCATGTTCGGCAGAACCTTTGGACCGAAATTGGTGATGAAGGCGTCCCAGGACTCGGGGTGATTGTTGCGGACATCGCTGTAGGAAGAGGCATCATAGGCGACAAGTTCACAGTTCACGCCGATCGAGCGAAGTTCTTCCTGAATAACCTGCGCCTGAGCAAAGAAGTCGGAAACATCGGTGCGGACCAGAATCCGGAAGACATCGCTGTCGGTCCAGCCGGCTTCCTCAAAGAGCGCTTTTGCGGCCTCGGGATCGTTCTGGTTGTACTTCTCGCTGCCGGCATCCGTGAACCAGGTTGGGGAACTCTCAAACATGTAGGAGGAGTAGAGCTTGTAGCGGTCGGGGCTGGCATAGGCGGCAAACATGACATCCTCGCAGTTGATGACGGCCTGAACTGCCTGACGCACCAGCGCATTGGAAGCGACGCCCTGAGCCTTGTTAAAGATCAGCATGGGCAGCTCCGCCTCGGCGGAGAAGATGGTGAAGTCCTCGTCATCCACAAAAGTGTCGTAGTCGTCGCCGTTCAAACGGTCGGAGATGTCGAACTCACCGGTCTGGATGCCGGAGACGACAGTGGCATTGTCACCAGGGAAGTAGAAATACACCTCATCATACCAGGCGGTCTTGTAGCCGCCCCATCCGGAATAGTCGCCCTCCGTGCCGTAAGGCTGGTAGTTGGGGTTGGCCTTCAGGCGGATGAACTGGTCAGCCTTCCACTCGTCATAGACATAGGGGCCGGTACCGATGTATTCCTGAACCAGCTCGCCTTCGCCGACAGCGCTGATCACGGAGGCAGGCATGATGACGGCCTGCTGGCCGAGTCCTGCGATCATCTGATTGAGATAGAGGGTGCCATTTTCCATGCGGATCTCCACGGTGTAGTCATCGACCGCGGTAAAGTGTGCACCGTTTACCAGAGAACCGGCATTTGCCGCGGCATCGATCCAGCGGTTCATGGAAGCGACGACATCAGCGGCTTTCATCTCTTCACCGTTGTGGAAGAGAACGCCCTGACGGAGATGATAGGTGTAAACAGTGTTGTCATCGCTGATCTCCCATGATTCCGCCAGCTCCGGAATAACTTTGCTGTCTCCGTTGAAGGCGACGAGCTTCTCGAAGACCGAACCGAAGACGACTTCAGATGCCATGTCCATACTGCTCATGGTGACATCAAGGTGCTCCGGCTGCCCGTCCAGCGCAATGTTCAGAACACCACCCGCGGCTTTAGCCGAAGCAGGGGAGGCAGTGAATACTGTGAGACAGAGAGCGAGTGCCAGCACGACGGTGAGTACTTTCTTCATAGTTGTTTCCTCCTTGGGTGTTGGTTATCCGCGCACCGATTTTCCGGAACGACGGTCCAGTATTTCTCCGTCCCGGAGGACGGGCTTCCCACCGACGATCACCAGAGAAATCCCCTCAGGAGGGGTCAGCGGTTTTGCGAAGGTGGCGCGGTCTTGGATGTGCACCGGGTCGAAGATCACCACATCGGCGTCTGCGCCTACGGTGAGCCGGCCTTTGCGGGAAAGACCGAGCTGTGCAGCCGGCAGAAGGGTCATCCGCCGGATGGCTTCGTCCAGGGAAAGGACCCCGCTCCTGACATAACGGGAGAGTACACGGGGGAAGGTGCCGCAGGCACGGGGGTGGCCGCGGCCATGGTCCAGCGTGGCGTCGCTTGCGACCATGACAGCTTCATGCCGATAGGCGAGGTCTACATCTGCCTGACGCATTACATGGCAGACAGTCGTGGTACCAGGCTGTTCACGACGAATCCGGCGAAAGAGCTCCTCGGTACAGCGCTGTCCTTCATATTCAGGGAGGCAGAGTTCCAGAACACTATAGTCGCAGCTGTAGCGCTCCAGCCAGCCCTCGTCATAGGTAGCCGAGCCAAGCCCGGTGGAGAAGGCGTCATAAGGATAGCAGTCGCAGAAGATATCGGAGCGGATTCGGCGGTACTCATCGATCAGGGAGAGAAATTCCTCCATCTGGCCAAAGCCGGCCATGCTTCCAATATGGGAGACCTGGAGAGGAACTTCCAGCTGAAGGCCGGCGTCAAGGAATTCTCTCGTCGCGGAAAAAATCTGTGCCGCGTCGTCGCGGACATGCGCGGCAATGAGTTTTCCGGTACCGCGGATGCCGGCGGCGGTCTCTACCAGCTCCCTGGCATCCATACCGGGCTCATAGCGAAGCCCGTAGGAGACACCGACACAGCCACGCTGCAGGGCTTCCCGGATTTCGCCAGCCATCCGGTCACGCTGTGCGGCGGTGGCAGAAATGTATCGGTTGTTGCATCCGGCTTCATGACGGAAAAAACCATGACCGGCCAGCATCGCCACATTTACCGGCGTACCGTCCCGGTCCACCAGATCAAGATAGTCCGCAGGGTGGTACTTGTTCTCACCGCAGTTGCCTGCAACGGCGGTAGTTACACCCATGTGCAGCATGCAGGCAAAAACGGAGCGCTCATCGTAAGATTCGAGATTCCCATCGGCGCCCACCGGATCCTCGTGCATGTGAATATCGATAAATCCAGGACATACGACCTGCCCTGTGGCGTCGATCACACTGTCGGCGTGGTCAGAAGGAGCTGTAATCCGATCCGCATCAATCCAGAGATCCCGTACTTCATGTGTTCCTGAGGCAGGGTCAATCACAGTGCCGTTTTTTATCCGAGTTATCATAATGGCGAAAGAAGCCTCGATCCTCTTTAAGATGTGCAAATTCTATCAGAACTAAATTGCAAAAGAAATAGTGATTTGTGCTAAATAAATTGCAAAAAGTGCCATAAACAAAACCCCGGGAACGGCATCTCCCGGGGATAAACGAACAAAGACTTTTTACTGATCCAATGCGACAAGATCCTCCAGCGTTTCACGGCGGACAGCGAGATAGCTGCCGTCCTCTGTCAGCATGACGACAGGGGGACGAGGGAGACGATTGTAATTGGAGGCCATGGAATAGTTGTACGCACCGGTGGTGCAGACCGCGATGTGGTCGCCGCGTTTGGTATCGATGGGGAGTTTCACAGCGGGCTGGATGATGTCACCCGACTCACAGCAGCGCCCGGCAAGGTCGTAGACCGCGTAAAACGGGGCTTCGCGGTCGGCATGCAGAACGGTATAGGGAGCGCTGTACAGCGGAAAGCGAGGGTTATCGGTCATGCCGCCGTCGATGACGACATAGTACTTGTAGCCGGGTATGCGTTTGACGCTCGAAACCGTGTAGACTGTCATGCCGGCGTCGGCAACGATGCTCCTGCCCGGCTCCATGAGAAAGAAGGGAAGCTTCAGGCCAAGGGCTTCGATGCGCTGCTTCAGATGTGTGGCCACACTGCGGATCCGTTCGGGGATGTCGATGTGCTTGTCGGTTTCCAGATAGCGGACGCCGTAACCACCGCCCACATTCAACATCTCGGTCACAAAGCCGAAGCCTTTATGGAGCTGTGCCATAAAATCCGTCATGACGTCGATTGTGTCCTCGAAAACCGTTTCGTCAAAGACCTCAGAACCCACATGACAGTGCAGACCGCACACTGACAATGAGGGCATACAGAGCGCATCCTGGACAAAAGCGTAGGCCTGCCCGGTCTCCATGGGAACGCCGAACTTCACGTCGACGGTACCGGTGTTGATGGCTTTATAGGTATGAGGGTCGATACCGGGGGTGACGCGGAGCAGCACCTTTTGCACCATGCCCATCCGGGAGGCCTCTTCTGCGAGGCGGTTGAGTTCGTCGGGGTTGTCAACGATGAAGTAGCCGATCCTGTGCTCCAACGCATAGCGGATGTCGGCATCAGTCTTGCCGTCCCCATGAAAGAAGATCTTCGCCGCCGGAAAGCCGGCGGACAGTGCCGTATGGATTTCACCGGGGGATACGGCATCGATGCCCAGACCCTCCTCTTTCGCAATCCGATAGATTGCCCGGAAGGAGGCCGCTTTCCCTGCGTAAAGAGGGAGTGCGCCGTCCCCGAAGCATTCACGGAAGGTCTCGGTGTACATACGGCAGTTGTGACGGATGCGCCCTTCGTCCATGAGGTAGAGGGGCGTCCCGTACTGTTTCGCCAGAGCGGGTACCGACTGACCGGCGAAAAGCAGACTCCCGTCGGAAGCGCGTTGAATGTTGTCTGAAAGCATCAGGAGAACTCCTTTTTTGTGTTACGTCTTGTTTGTGTGACGGTGCGCTTTAAAGATCAACAGATAGAGAAGGCCGCAGTACAGTGCGGCGAGAGCGACTACGATCCAGCAGAAGCGCGTGGAGCGTGGAGCAAGGCTGACCAGCACCAGAACCGGTGCGCCGAGAATGATGCCGAAGCTTGAACCCACCACAAGGTTGTTGGCAGCAGGTGTGGCGAGGTCCGGGTCAATCTCTCGCAGCAGCAGCACGCCGGAGCTGATGGTGCCGGTGAGCATGCCGTACATGGAAATTAGCCCCTCGTAGTAATAATCCTTATAAACTACCTTGCAGACAAACGCCAGATGGATCCACGTAACAAGGGCGCCCAAAACCGCCATGAGCACAAAGGGAAGCCAGAGTCCGCGGATGTCTTCGAGATTGATGGAGGCAATGCCGGCAACGATCATGATGTCGAAGAAGAATCCGGAAAGGCGGTTGAGCAGATAATTGTTCTGGTACTGGCGGCGGATCATGCCGCTTCGCCGGCCGCGCTCAAGGAGAATGCGAAGGAGAATGGCGAGGGCCGAGCCGATGATAAAGTTGAAGCCCCAGATCAGTGTGTTCAGGGTGTTGGCGAGCCCGGCAGAGACGGCGGTGAGACCGGAGGTCACTCCCCAGGCGGCAAAATATGTTGCGAGATAGACCAGCAGGACCATAGCAAGCTGAACAGAGAGCTTATCAATGGAATCAGAGATGGGGATTTCATCCCTGCTCTGGAAATAGTTCGCGTCGGGCTGGATTTCAGCAGAAGAATGGGGCCGACTGACTTTCCCCCTGCGGGAAAGAAGATTGAGAATGATCACTCCCACCACACAGGCGACCAGATATCCTGCGGCCGCTATGGCGAGGCCGAAGCTCCTCCCACCGGCAAAGCCCAGTGCCTCGTAGCTGGAGCCGATGTTGTTGGCCTGGCCGGGACCCTGCCCATAACCCATGGGAAGCAGGAGCCCGGCGGCCTGGAAAATAGAGGGCATCAGGGTATAGCTCAGCATCAGGGTAACAAGCAGACCGGTGACACCCTGGACAAGATAGGTCGAGACGATAACGGCGCCGGACTTGAGCCCGGTGAGATCACCTTTCCCGGTTTTTTCCGCCGGGACGCGCAGGCTCATTGCGATAAAGCCCAGAGCGATCCCGTGGTAGACCAGCATCTCCATCAGATCCTGATCCACCGGGGCGATGCCGAGGTACTTGGCAAGCAGCAGAAGAAAGCCGCCCAGAACAGCCACCGGCATCAGGCTTTTTCGAATAAACGGAAGTCTCTGACGAAGGAAATTGGCAAACAGGATCGCTGCGGCCAGAAGTCCGAACTGGATTATGATGTTCCAGAGCGCGTGGTTAGCTGCAGAATAATCCATTCAGATATGTCCTTTCCAGATTTCAAGATATTTGAGAAGATTTGCCCCACCCGAGGAGCGAATCTCATAGTAAGCCCCGTCAAAAGTAAACAGGAGACGATTTGTGAGCACCATGGCCATACTGCTGATCCCGGAAAGCGGGAAGGAGTATTCCCCGCACATCAGACGGTCTTCATACTGAGAAAGAATTCCTGTGGCGAGCCGCTCTTCCCTGTGGCCGGAGGAGAGTCTGACGAGCGTAAGGGGTTCATCCGAAAAGAGCGGGGCGTCCGGCCCGGGATGGAGAAATGTACGGGCATGCAGTTGCTGCCTCTGCCAGTCGTCCCATTCCGCCACATCGGCAAAGGGCGTTTCCGGAGTGAAAAAGCCAGTCTCCGTATACTCCAGATCCAGACCGCAACGGCAAAAGATCAGACTGCCCCCGGTGCGGAGTGTACCGATCCGGCGGCAGCGCGGACAGAGAAAGAGGGCACGCTCCAGGCCTTCGGCGCGGTTTTTCCCCTTATAGGCGACGGGATTGAGCCGCTGCCGCTCCCAGGCATCCTCGGCAATGTCGCGGTTAATGAGCGCGTTGACCTCATCGGCGGTCATGGCTTTCAGCTGCTCGGGAGGGTAGATGCCGACAGGATGCCCAAAAACGCTGCCGCGCCGGATACCTCTGCCCCAGCGGGGGAGACTCAGATAGGCGCCCTCCAGACGGTAGGTCACCAGTGTGGCGCCGGAGCTTTTAACGAGCTTGCCGGTGGCGGGGAAGATCGGGCTGTTTCGCCCGTCCCAGCTCTGCTCGCCCTCGGCGAACAGGCAGACAGAACGGCCGGCACGCAGGAGACGCAGGCAGGCTTTCACGGTATCGGCACCGGAGGAAGCCTTGCGCCGCGGGATCGGGTCAACGAGATATTCGATCACACGGGAGATCAGACCGAGGCGAAAAATGTGCTCGCTCGCAACAAAATAAACCTGATGTTTCGGCAGGCTGGATGCCACAAACAGCGGGTCCCAGGCGCTGACATGGTTGGAGATGAGAACAATTGGCCTGTCCGCCTGAATATCCTCACAGGTAAAATTGAACTTCTGTCGCACCAGCGCGCGGACCGACGGCTGGAACAGGCGCCAGATCAGCTGATGCCGGCGGTATTTGTCCATGGGTGATCATCTCCTCGAGGACATCGAAAAAAACAGTCTGTGACAGGATGCCCGGGACAGTGATAGAAAAACGCTGCTGGATCAGAATCCGATTTCCGTCTTATGTGCGGTCATACCGTCAATGCAGCACTGCATCACAACCGCGGGATCCAGACCCAGCATCTCAAAGCCGCGGTTGATGACCTCACGATTGCATTTGGCGGCGAATTTCAGGTCCTTATATTTCTTCTTAAAGCTCTTGACGCTCATCCCGTCCATGCCCTCCGGGCGCATCAGCGCATAGGCGTGCACGATGCCGGTGAGCTCGTCAACGGTAAAGAGACTCTTTTCGAGGTTCGTCACCGGCTCGGCTTCGTCAGTGGTAATGCCGTAGCCGTGGGAGATGATGCTGCGGATGTCCTCTTCGTCCACACCCTCCGGCTCCAGAAATTCGCGCACATGGTGACAGTGTTCTTCCGTGGAAGGGAATTGTTCATAGTCCACATCGTGGAGCCAGCCGATGGCCTCCCAGTGGTCCTTATCCTCGCCATAATAATCCGCCATGGCGCCCATAGCGGCGCTCACGCAGGCAGCATGGGTAAAAAGATGGCTTTCGGTGGTGTGCTTGGGCAGGAGTTCTTTGGCGCGGGCGAGAGTTAACTTACTCATCAGTGATCACTTCCTCATATGGTTGTCTTTGACAGAATAACGCAGAAAAAAGGAGATTGCAAGCGTTTTTTCTGCTGTGCTTTTCCTCTTGAAACAGCTCCCCCGGGATGGTAATATAGAAAAACAGAAAATCTCATATCAAAGAGGCGATATTATATGGAAGGAATGATGGATCGGAATAAGCTGATCATCCGGACAAGCATAGTCGGGATTGTGGCGAATCTGTTTCTTGCCGCTTTCAAGGCCGCTGTCGGCCTGATCTCCAACTCCATTGCGGTGACGCTGGACGCGGTGAACAATCTCTCTGACGCACTTTCCTCCGTCATTACCATCATCGGAACGAAGCTTGCCAACAGGCAGCCGGACAAGGAGCATCCGCTGGGCCATGGGCGCACAGAATACCTCAGCGCCATGATCGTCGCAGCCATCGTGCTCTATGCCGGTATTACCTCTCTGGTGGAATCGGTCAAGAAAATCATTCACGCGGAGGCAGCGGACTATTCGGTTGTGTCGCTCGTTATCATCGCCTCCGCTGTCGTAGTGAAGATTCTGCTGGGAAACTATGTGAAAGCGCAGGGGAAAAAGGCCAATTCCGGCGCGCTCATCGCCTCGGGAGAGGATGCACGCTTCGATGCGATTCTGTCTGCTTCCGTACTGGCGTCGGCTGTCATCTTCCTTATCACGGGACTCTCCCTGGAAGCGTGGGTGGGCGTGGTCATCTCCGGTTTTATTATCAAGTCCGGCATCGAGATGATGACGGAGACGCTGGATGACATTATCGGCCATCGGGCTGATCCAGAACTGACGCAGAAGATCCGTCACGTCCTGGTCCAGGAGCCGGAGGTGCGCGGCGCGTACGATCTCTTCCTTGATAACTACGGACCGGACCGGAACTACGCTTCCGTCCATCTGGAACTGCCGGATGTGATGACAGTGGAAGAGGTGGACCGCCTCACACGCCGGGTGCAGTCCAAAGTCTTCTCAGAGACGGGCGTGATCCTCACGGGTGTCGGTGTCTATTCCTACAACACCAGCAGTGACGAGGTTGCGGCTGTCCGCAACACGGTTCAGGAGCTTGTCATGTCCCACGACTGGGCGCTGCAGATCCACGGGTTTCACGCGGACCCGGAGACAAAGGAGCTGCGCTTCGATGTGGTGATCAGCTTTGACGCGGAACCGAAGGAAGCCATGGCGACCCTGCAGAAAGAAGTCGAAGCGGCAGTACCGGACTATAAGGTCTATATTACGCGGGATGTCGACATTGCAGACTGAGGGCGGAATCCCGGCATGAGCTACAACAACAGAGCTCCGGTGAGCCGGCGGGCCAGAATCCAAAAACTGAACATTGAGCAGGGGCGGCGGATTCTGGTGATCTCGGACATCCATGCGAACATCCCCTACTTTGAAGGGGTACTGAAACTCGCGGACTTCTCAGATCGGGATGTGCTGATCCTCGACGGTGACTTCCTCGAGAAGGGAACGGAGAGTCTGAAGCTGCTGCGCATGCTGATGGAGATGTCAAAGCGTGAGAACGTCCATCTTGTCTGCGGAAACTGCGATGACTGGGCGGACATGTATCTCCCGGACTTTCGGGATGAGATCTGCGACTACATCCTGAAGTATCTTCAATACCGGAAAAGAAGCCTGCTGTGGGACCTGTGCGTGGAACAGGGGTTCGACCCGATGGAACTGAAGGACTTTCGTCCGATGCGGGAGCTGTTTCGGGAAACGTACGCGGAGATCTGGAGCTTTCTTGGAAATGTGCCCCATGCCATCGACGCAGGGAATTTCGTCTTTGCCCACGCGGGCATGACGCCGGGAAAACCTCTGGAAGAGCACAGCCCCACTGAGCTGGACCGGGTGGATGCACTGCTGAAGACAGACCGGCACTATGACCGCTGGCTGGTGGTGGGGCACTGGCCGGTGATGCTGTACGGCGAGGATCGGGTCTGCGCCAATCCCATTATCGACCGGGAGCGGAAAATCATCAGTCTGGACGGCGGCTGCAGTCTCAAGGACGACGGGCAGCTCAACTGCCTGCTCATCCCTGACATTCGGAGCGAGGATTTCAGCTTCGTGGCCTATGATCCCTTCCCGACGGCGGTGGCACTGGAAGAACAGGAGGAGGGCGGACAATCCTACTACATCCGCTGGGGCGACAGCGATGTGCGCGTCCTGAAGAGGGGGGCGGAATTCTCCCGCTGCCGCCATGTACGCACCGGATATGAAATGGACATCCTGACGAAATATCTCTTCACCGGGGACGAGGTCACGGGCTGCAATGACTCGACGGATTATATCCTGCCGGTTCACACGGGGGATGTGCTGCGTATTGTGGAGCACACCAGCCGCGGTGTCCTCGCCAAGCGGGGCGGAGTCACCGGCTGGTACTTCGGAAAGCTGAGACAAACATCATAATTTATGGAAAACAGAACGCTCCCCTGCCACTCGGCAGGGGAGCGAAGATTTAACAGGCAAACAATCAGATTTTCGTATTCTTCGGCACGACGGTCGGGAGCTTCGCACTGCCGGTGAGGACCGTGCGGTCGGAGAAGCTGGCGTACTTATCGGCAACGATGTAGTTCAGTTCAGCGTTCTCACCAACGGTGACCCCGCGCATTACAATGCAGTTGCGGAGTTTCGTGTTGGCGCCGATGCGGCAGCCGGAGAAGACGATGCAGTTCTCTATTTCGCCGTCGATGATGCAGTTATCGGCGACCAGACTGTTCTTGCATACCGCATGCTCACTGAAGTAGGTGCTCACCTCTTCATGCGATTTGGTGCGAACCGGACGGTCCGCCGGGAAAATCTGGTGGCGCTTTTCGCTGCAGAGCATGTCCATGCTGGCGTTGTAGTACTGCTCAACATTGCGGACAGCGCAGACATAGCCCTTGTGGGTGTAGACATCCATCTTGCCGCCGTCTTCCAGAAAGCCGATCATGGCCTGACGATGAAAGGCATAGTGATTGCGGGAGGCGGCCTCATCCATCAGGTGGAGGAGCGCGGATTTTTCAATGATATAGCCTTCGAGGCTCTTCAGCCCCTGTATGGCATCGCCGCGGTCCAGATGGATTCCGGTAACATAACCGTCATCGCCCAGAAGATACTGATGATTCAGACCGACTGTCGGGCCATCGGAGCAGATGGCAGTGATCTCGGCATCGCCAGCCTCATGCTTCGCAATGGCAGCAGCAAGATCGATATTTGCAATCATATTGCCGAGCATCAGTACAACGTGGTCCTGAGGAATGTCATGGATGTAGTCGGAGACGGCGTTCAGCGCTTCGATGGTGCCGCCGTAGTTGCCGGTATGGGCATGGGGCAGACCGAAGGGAGGAAGCATCCGCAGACCGCCGGAGCGGCGGCTCATGTCCCAGTCCTTGCCGCTGCCGATGTGGTCGAGCAGGGACTGATAATCACGGGCCATCACGACACCGACGTCAGTGATGCCGGCGTTTTTCATGGAGGAAAGAGCGAAGTCGATCAGACGGTAGCGGCCGCAGAAGGGGAGAGAGGCGACGGTGCGTTCTCTGACCAGGTCGCCAAGTTCGGGAGCGTCTTTGTACGCAAAGATAATACCATGATACTTACTCATGACTTAGCCTCCTCTCCGGAATAGATCATTGCGCCGGCAGGAATCACCTGGCCGGGAGCAACGGTGACATTCGGTCCGCAGGTGGCGACACCCCAGCCTTCGGAGCCATCGGGGGCCGTACCGACCCTGGCACCGGCCTCGATGACACAGTTTTCACCGATGATGGCGTATTCCACTGTGGCACCGGCTTTGATTACGGTGCCGGGCATCACGACGCTGTAGACAACCTTGGCACCGCGCTCGACGATGACGGAGGGCGAGAGAACGGAGTTTTCGATGTGACCGTCAATCTCGCAGCCCTCGGTGACGATGGAGTGGATGACACGGGCGTTTTCACCGGTATAGGTCGGCGGGCAGACGGGACTGCGGGAAGCGATGGGCCAGTCGGGATCATAGAGATTGATCAGCGTGGGGGACAGCATATCCATGTTGGCGTCCCAGAGACTGGTGATGGTACCGACATCGCGCCAGTAGCCCTTGAAGTGATAGGGCCAGAGCTTTTCACCGGCCTTCAGCATGGCCGGGATGATGTTCTTGCCGAAGTCCTTGCTGGAGTTCGGGTCGTTCTCGTCGGCAATCAGATAAGTACGCAGCTTCTCCCAGTTAAAGATGTAGATTCCCATCGAAGCAAGGTCGCTCTTCGGGTGCTTTGGCTTCTCCTCAAACTGCTCCACGTAGCCGTCAGGACCGGGATTGAGAATACCGAGACGGGTGGCTTCTTCCATGGAGACCTGCTGCACGGCAATGGTCAAGGCAGCATCTTTCTCCAGATGCTCTTTCAGCATCTTGGCGTAGTCCATCTTGTAAATATGGTCACCGGAGAGAATCAGAACGTTATCGGGATTGTAGTTCTCGATAAAGGCGATGTTCTGGTAAATGGCATTGGCCGTGCCGGTGAACCAGGAACCTTTTTCCCCTGCGCCGAGATAGGGCGGGAGAATGTACACGCCGCCGTCAGAGACGTCGAGGTCCCAGGGCTGGCCGGTGCCAATATAACTGTTCAGCTGGAGCGGACGGTACTGCGTCAGCACACCGACGGTGTCGATGCCGGAGTTGGCGCAGTTGGAGAGAGGAAAGTCGATGATGCGATACTTTCCGCCGAAGGGAACGCTGGGTTTTGCCACATTTTGTGTCAGAGCATAGAGACGCGAGCCCTGGCCACCGGCGAGAAGCATCGCAATACAGCTCTTCTTCATATGCAGCCTCCTTTTAATGTGTATTTTTCTTATTTAAACACTGCAATTCTGCAGATATTTACGGGTTACGGGGGATCCTCTTCCGGCTATAGAGATTCATGGCCTTCTCAGCACCTTCTGTAATAAAGCACTCGACCGCGTCGGCAGCGCGCGAGACGGACTCCGCCATGTCGACAGCATCCTGATCTTTAAAAGCGGAAAGTACCCAGTCCATCATCTCATAATCGGGATGCGGCGGCGCGCCGACACCCAGCCGGATCCGGGGAAACTCTTCCGTACCGAGAACCGATATGATGTTCTTCAGACCGTTGTGTCCGCCGGCGGAGCCTTTGGTCCGGATGCGTATGCCGCCGATGGGCAGAGAGATGTCGTCAGAGACCACAAGAACATGGTCTGCCGGGATCTTATAGAATCGGGCAGCCTGACCGACGGCTTCTCCGGAGAGATTCATATAGGTCTGGGGCTTCATCAGCATCACCGTCTCGCCGCCCATGGTACAGGTGGCGGTCAGAGCATGGAAGCGGGAGCGATTGATATTGATATTCTTCTTGCGGGCAAGCGCATCGGCGGTCATGAAACCCGCGTTGTGCCGCGTCCCCTCATAGCGGAGACCGGGATTGCCGAGAAAGACGACAAGCCAGGATACCGGACGGGAAGAAAACAGCATGGACCCTTAATTCTCGAACATGTTGGCAATGGAGACCTCTTCATAGATCCTGCGGATCGCCTCGGCAAAGACCGGGGCGGAAGAGATGTAGCTCACTTTGCTCAGCATGGGCTGATCTGCGGGATAGGGGATGGTGTCAAGGAGCAGAAGGTGCTCAATATAGCTCTCCTGAATACGGGAAATCGCAGGGCCGGAGAGAACACCGTGCGTCACACAGGCGTAGATTTCCTTTGCACCGCCGATCTCCTTGATGGCTTTGGCTGCGCCGCAGAGGGAGCCGGCAGTGTCGACAATGTCGTCAAGAAGAATGCAGATCTTGCCTTCCACATTGCCGATGATGTTCATGACTTCGGACTGGTTGGCACGTTCGCGGCGCTTGTCCACAATGGCCATATTGACGCCGAGCTTCATGGCAAAAGCGCGGGCACGGGCGGTGCTTCCGACATCGGGAGAGACGACCATGACGTCCTCGTTCCCTTTGCCGAACATCTTGGTAAAGTGCTTGATGAAGAGGTGCGAGCCGACCAGATTGTCCACAGGAATATCAAAAAAGCCCTGTATCTGAGCGGCATGCAGATCCATCGTCAGAACGCGGTCGGCACCGGCAACAGTGATGAGATTGGCAACAAGTTTTGCAGAGATGGGATCGCGGCTCTTGGCCTTTCTGTCCTGACGTGCATATCCAAAATAGGGAATCACGGCGGTAATTCTGCCCGCAGAGGCACGACGCATGGCATCGATCATGATGAGCAGTTCCATGAGGCTGTCGTTGACAGGCTTGCAGGTGGACTGGACAATGAACACATCCTTGCCGCGGACGGGCTCATAAACAGAGACGGAACACTCTCCGTCTGCAAACTGCGAAATACTGCAGTTGCCGGGATTAATAAAAAGGGCGGAACAGATATCTTTCGCGAGGGCCGGATTGGAGTTGCCGGTGAAAACGGCGATCTCTTTCCCATGAGAAATCATGCTTCTATAATCCTCCATCAAATAGAATGCGTCAAGCTGCATCACATATATTTACTTCCGCACATAAACCAACACATAAACTATAACATAAAAGCATTAGAATTGGAAGAAAAAAACGTTTGCAACCCGTATGAAAAAAGCGATTGCCAAATGCCGTATTTTTGTATATAATCATAAAGTTAGCGCAAAAGATTTGATTTTATGAAAGTGGTTGGAACAATGCTGGAATTTGAAGAATATAAACAAAAGCTCAACGCCATCAGGCCAAGTCTGGAAATGCTGCGCGGCGCGCTGAAGCTGGATGCGGCAGAAAAGGAGATCGAAGAACTGGAGGCGGCGAGTGCTCGCGAGGGCTTCTGGAACGATGTGGAAAAATCCCGGAAGGTACAGAAACGCCTGAAAACGCTGCAGAACAAGCGGGATAACTACAACCGGCTCTGCGGCAGCTGGGATGATCTGATGACGCTCTGTGAAATGGCGATCGAAGAAGACGACGACAGCCTTCTGGAAGAGCTGCAGAGCGAGTATACCGCTTTCGAGGAGAAGGTGGAAGAAACACGCCTGAGCACACTGCTCACGGGAGAATACGACGGGAACAACGCGATCCTTACCTTCCACGCCGGCGCCGGCGGAACGGAAGCGCAGGACTGGGCTTCGATGCTCTACCGGATGTATAATATGTGGGCGGACCGCCATGGCTATAAGGTCAAGGTCATGGACTATCTCGACGGCGATGAGGCCGGGCTCAAGAGCGCGACCATCATGATCGAGGGTGAAAACGCCTATGGTTTCCTCAAAAGCGAGCACGGGATCCACCGGCTGGTGCGGGTATCGCCGTTCGACGCGGCTGGCAGAAGGCACACCAGCTTCGCAGCGGTGGAGGTCATGCCGGAAATCAGCGACGACACGGAGATCGAGCTGCGGGACGAGGACATCAAGATGGATGTGTTCCGCTCCTCCGGCGCCGGCGGTCAGAAGGTCAACAAGACCTCCTCGGCTGTCCGTCTGACGCATATTCCGACCGGGATCGTGGTCTCCAGCCAGGTGGAGCGCAGTCATTTCCAGAATCTGGAAAACTGCAAGAACATGCTCCGCGCCCGCCTTGCAGAGATCAAGGAGCGTGAGCATCTGGAGAAGATCAGTGATATTAAGGGTGTCCAGATGAAGATCGAATGGGGCAGCCAGATCCGGTCCTATGTGTTTATGCCCTACCAGCTGGTGAAGGATCACCGGACAGAATATGAAAACGGAAACATTCAGAATGTCATGGACGGAGATCTGGACGGGTTTATTAACGCATTCCTCTCCATGAGAGCGGAAAACTGAGCATAAAGCAGTTCAGAAAACTGAAAAATCTCTAAATTTTCACATATTATTCTTGAAAGGCGTCATGTTTGCAGATATAATGCAGACGCACAAATAAAGAGACAGAAGGACGAAAGACATGAGTGCATCAACTGAAAGAAAAAACCGCATAGCGGCGAGAGAAGCCGGCACGGATAAGAAGACCCTTGCCGCACAGGAGGAAGAGAAGAAAAAAGCCATTTCCAGACGGAAATGGACCTGGGGCTCCATCGGTGTGATTGTTCTGATCGCTGCCATTCTGCTTCTGAATTCCGGTCTGATGTATACGGCGACGACCGCGCTCACGGCAAACGGCGTCAAGTATACGCCCGCTGAAGTCAACTACTACTACGGCAACGAATACCTGACCATGGTGAATACCTATGGCAACTATCTCTCCTACCTCGGCCTGGACACCAGCATGGGCCTGGCCGGCCTGGATGACCAGCAGAGCAGCATGACTGATGGCGGCACCTGGCGTGATTATTTCCGGAATCTGGCCGAGATGGACGTTCAGCAGAACCGTGCCCTGCTTGATTATGCGGCGGAAAACGGCATCGCGCTGACAGATGAGGAAATTGCCGATGTGGATGCACAGTTTGAGGGCATGGAAGAGACGGCCAAGTCCTATGGCTACGGCAGCGCGGACAAGCTCTATGCCATGAACTACGGCAGCGGCGTAACGGCAAAGATTGTCCGGCAGGCCGCGCTGGATACGGCGCTTGCCCAGAAGGCCTACAACGAGAAGATGAACAGTCTCAGCTGGACCGATGAGGAACTGGAAGAATACTATCAGGGCCTGGGCGGAGACCGGGATCTGTTTGACTTTGATCTCTACTATGTGACCGCCGAGACGATCGAGAACACGGTGCCCGGAGAAGACGGAGCGGAAGACACCGTTGAGATGGTTGCCGATGAGCAGACCCGCGCCGAGGCAAAGGCGACCGCCGACGCCATCGTAATGGCCTATACGGACGGCTGGGATACAGCGGAAGCCGAAGCGGCCGAAGACGCGGAGAATGCCGACGCTGCGGAAGCGGCCGAAGACGCGGAGAATGCCGACGCTGCGGAAGCGGCCGAAGTCGAAACGGCCGATCCTGCGGAGCGCTTCGCAGCCGCGGTGGAGTCCCAGACCGAGGCGCAGCCCTCTCACCGCACCGGCGTCAGCGGAAGCAGCCTGGATCAGAATTATGCCGAGTGGATGAAGGCCGACCGTGAGCCCGGCGACATCGAGGTCTTTGCCGATGCGGAGGAGGATCCTTCCGGCTACACGGTGGTGATGTACCTCGGGCGGGAAAACAATCACTATAAGACGGCCAGCGTCCGCCATATCCTGATCAAGGCAGAGGCCGATGAAGAGGGCAACTATACCGACGAGGCCAAGGAAGCGGCCAAGGCCCGCGCCGAAGAGATCCTGGCGGAGTTCAATGCCGGTGACAAGACCGAAGAGAGCTTTGCCGCGCTGGCGGAGCAGTACTCCGAAGACACCGGCTCCAACACCAACGGCGGTCTGTATGAAAACATCTATCACGGCCAGATGGTGACGGAATTCAACGACTTCTGCTTCGGCGGTCACAAGCCGGGCGACACCGCGATTGTCTATGGCGAGAGCGGTTCCTATGCCGGTTACCACGTGGTCTACTACGTCGGAGAGGGTCCGCTGTACAGTGATTATATAGCCAAGAGCGAGCTGCAGAGCGAGGCGATGAGCGACTGGACCGGCGAACTCAACGAGGCCTGCACGGTCACGGAAGGCTTTGGATTCCGCTTCGTCGGAAAATAATGAGGAAAAGGGTTCTCGCTCCGGCGGGAACCCTTTTGGTTTAACGGCGGAACCGGTGAGTCCGGGAACGCTGTGAATGGAAGAAGAGCAACCGGAAAGAAGTCCACTGACAGGACAGCAAACGACAGAAGGAGGAACCAATGAAATCTGTAAAACGTATTTCTGCATTACTGCTCGCCATGATGATGCTTCTGTCCCTCTGCGCCTGCGGTTCGAGCAGAAGCAGCACCGGAAAATCTTCCGCGCAGACAGAGGCAGGCGCCTACAGCTACAACTCGTCCTATGACGTTGCCGAAGAAGCGATGCCCATGGCCATGATGGACTATGACGGGGACTATGGATTCTCTGCGGTTGAGACTTCAGCGGCGGCGTACGGCAACGGCGCCGGCGCCGGCGCCGGAAGCGGAGCTGGCAGCAGCGATGCTCCGACAGAAAACCCGGATAAAATCATCTATTCCTCTGACGTCACCGTTGAGACGACACAGTTCGACGAGACCATCGGGAAAATCTCCGGCCTGGTGGAGGAATACGGCGGCTGGATCGAATCCAGCAGTGTAAGCGGGTCGAACTATTATCAGAAGTCCCGCGGCAGTGCGTCGACCAGGGATGCCAGCTACACCCTGCGTATTCCGTCCGGACGCTTCCAGGAACTCATGGACGGCCTGTCCGGGCTCGGAAACATCCCCTATTCTCATATTTACACCGAGAATGTAACCAGCCAGTACTATGACGCCCAGGCACATCTGAAAGCATACCAGACCCAGGAAACAAGACTGCTGGAGATGATGGAGCTCGCGGAGACGGTGGAAGATGTCATCACCATTGAGGACCGCCTGACAGAACTGCGCTATCAGATTGAGTCGCTTCAAACCAGACTGAACAACTGGGACCGCCGCGTCAGCTACAGTACAATCAGCCTGACGGTGAAGGAAGTGCGGGAATATACCCCGGAAGAAAAGGTGAACCCGACCTTCGGCGAAGAACTGGCCCAGGCGCTGAAAGACGGACTGTACAACGCCGGCCAGTTCCTGAAGGATCTGTTGGTCTTCCTGGTGGAGGCGCTGCCGGTTCTGGTACTGCTGATCCCGATCATCTGGCTGGTGATCTGGCTGCTGCGGAAACTGTTCCGAAGAATCGTGGCCGGACACCGGGCAAGGAAGGCGGAGAAGCGTGATGCCAGACCGGGGAGAAGCAAAGACACAGCGACGGCGAAACCGCTGGCCGCGGAGGAAAACGGAAAAGAAGACTGAACAAAACCAGGACGGAGCGGGAAGAAAGACCCGCTTCCGGAAATGGGAAATGGAGGTTAATCAATGAGCGCATTGCGGAACATGCCCGTATCGGGTGTGCTGGTCATCGCGGTGATCGCAGCATTGTTTGTTCTTGCTGTGATCCTGCTGTTTTATGTGAGAGTACGGTATCGCTTCCTGGAGGGAAAGGCCAGAGGCGGAAATCCGGAGGCGAGAGGATTTCGCTCGGCAATCCTGAAGGAATACACCGCCGCGTACAAGCAGTACGGGCAGGATGTCAATACCCCGGCCATCATCTCCGACGTGATCGGATCACGGCTTTCGGGGCTGCTGCTGTGTGAGCGCTTTCTGAATAACGCAGTTTCCCTGTTTGTGACGCTTGGGCTTTTCGGAACCTTTCTCGGCCTGAGCATGTCGGTGTCCTCACTGACAGAGCTCATCGGACTGTCCAATACCTCGGAATGGCTGAGCGTACTCGACAGTGTCGGGGGCGGCCTGATGAGCGCGCTGAGCGGCATGGGCGTGGCATTTTACACATCGCTTTTCGGAGCCGGCTGCTCCATCCTGCTGACGATTCTGCGCACCATCCTCTCGCCGCAGGCAGCACGCGAACGGCTGGAAACCCGGCTGGAGCTCTGGCTGGATATGGAGATCGCTCCGACACTGACCACAGAGGCAACGAAGGACGACGCGGATCTGGTGAACCGTCTGATCGACACCCTGAACGATTCCGTTTCGGAGATCCGTACTGCGCTGCGCTCCTCAGCTGAGAATTATGCCGCTACGACACAGGCGGCCTCGAATGTATATGCCAAGGCGATCAGCGAGCAGAAGGATCACCTGAAGCATTTTGACACCGCGCTGGAGCGGTTCAACGATGGTGTACACGACTTCTCCGAAGTCGACTACAACCTGCGCGGCAGTGTGGAGCGCATGGATCTTGCGGTCCGTGATCTCGCTTCGGCGCTGCGGGAGATTAACCGCCGCGTTGGAGGAAAACAGCAATGAAACGGCGTTATACAGGCCGTACGGATGCGATGGTAAGGAGCCAGGAAGGAGAGCAGGGTTTCTGGCCGTCCTATGCCGACATGATGTCGGCGGTGGCGCTGATTCTGTTCTTCCTGATGCTGCTGAGCTATATCTCCAATATGATTACAGGGAACAATCTGAAGAATACCGAGTCCCAGCTTTCGGAGACGAGAACCCAGCTGGCGGAAAAAGAAAAAGAGCTTCTGAGTCTGGAGGATTCTCTGACACTTACCATGCAGCAGGTCAGTGAGGCCCAGGATGAGCTGGACAGGGTGTCAGCCGATCTGGATCAGGTCAGAACGAGCCTTGAGGAGAAGGAAGCAGACCTCGCGGAACAGGACAAGCTGCTGGCCGACCAGAAGGCGCTGCTTTCCAGCCAGGAGACCAGACTCTCGGAGCAGGAGTCAAAGCTGGCCGACCAGGAAGCAAGACTGACCAGACAGCAGAGCCTCATCGGGGAGCAGGAGGAATATCTCAATGCGGCGACCGAGGAAATCCTGGAACTGCGTGGCCAGATGGAGACCATCGTCGGCGTGCGGCGGTCTGTTCTGGAACAGATCCGGGACAGCGTGATTGCGGTGATGGGGGACAGTTCCAAGGTCAGGATCGACAACGGTAATATTGTCCTGAGTGAGGGCGTGTTCTTCGATGTCGGCTCCTCGGCCATCAAGGCGGAGGCCATTCCGATGCTGAACCAGCTGATTGATGTGTTTGAACGGTTCCTGTCAGACGAAGACAACATCCGTTACGTAGACAGCATCGTCATCTCCGGCCATGCCGACAGCACGGGCAACCGCCAGGACAACCGTACGCTGTCGTCTGCGCGTGCCAACGCTGTACTGGGATACCTGCTGGATAACGGCGGCGGAAGGCTGCAGCAATATGCCGAATGCTTCTGTGCCTCCGGCTACGGCGATACCAGACCCGTGGCCAGCAACGACACCGAAGAGGGGCGGGCGCAGAACCGCAGAATCGAGATCTCCATCATTCTGAAGGATGATTCGATCATGAACATCGTGAACAGCTATCTGGAACTGGAGTTGCCCGAAGCAGTGCAGGCGCAGGGAGAAAACGCCGGCTGACACGGACAGCGCGAAATACACGAATAAGCATCCTGCCGGATCAGGGCAGGATGCTTAAAGAATAAAAAACAGTGGAGGGAGATTAATTATGGCGGTACAGTTCTTCGATTTCGGCAAACTCTCCGACGGGCGGAGTGTGACGGCTGCGAAACTGACCAATCATGCGGGAGCGTCCCTGACGGTGCTCGATTACGGCGCGACGGTACAGGCGCTGTGCATCCCGGATCGCAGCGGAAAGCCGGTGGATGTGGTGCTCGGTTATGACAGCGCGGTGGAGTATGAAAAAAACGGAGACTATCTCGGCGCGACCATCGGCCGTGTGGGAAACCGCATCGGCAAATCGGTGTTTTCTCTGAACGGAAAGACCTATGAACTCGCGAAAAATGATGGAGAAAACCATCTCCACGGCGGGAAAGAGGGCTTTGACAAGAAGTTCTGGCGGATGGCCGCCCAGGGGGAAAGCCTGCTCTGCTGGCGGGTTTCTCCGGACGGAGAAGAGAACTACCCCGGAAACCTGAATGTGAAGGTGCTGTTCTCGCTGACCGATGACAACCGCTTCTGCATCACATATGATGCGGACACGGATGCGGATACGCTTGTAAATCTGACCAACCACAGTTACTTTAATCTCAATGGCCGCGGCGATGTGCTGAACCACAGACTGCAGCTGTTCGCGGAACGGTTTGCCGAAAACGACGGCGGCTGCCTTCCCACCGGGAGACTGCTGCCGGTGGAGGGAACGCCCTTTGATTTCCGGACGGAAAAAGAAATCGGCACCGATATCGGCGCCGATGACGAGCAACTGAAGCGTGCAGGGGGCTATGACCACAATTACGTGCTCTGCGGAAAGAAGGCGGCAATTCTCTACGGTCCGGAGACCGGCATCGAGATGACGGTGGAGACGGACCTTCCCGGTATGCAGCTGTACTCCGGAAACTTCCTGACGGAACGGAAGGGAAAGGGAGGCAGCATCATCAACAGGAGAGACGCGGCCTGCTTTGAGACCCAGCTGTATCCCAATGCGATGAACTGCTACGGATTCCCATCCCCGGTCCTACGCGCGGGCGCGCACCTGCACAGTGAGACGAGCTACGCCTTCCGCGTGCGCTGAGTGACGGTGCCCTGTTCATAGGCCTGACAGAGGTCCTTCACGCAGCACTGCTCACACTTCGGACTGCGTGCGTCACAGACCGCACGGCCGTGAAATACGATACAATGACAGAAATCAGAGGAGCTCTCCGGAGGCAGAATCTTCCGGAGGGCTGCTTCTATTTTTTCCGGCTCCTTGAGGTTGTCTACCAGACCGAGCCGGTTGGAGATACGAATACAGTGGGTGTCCACAACGACGGAACCGGGAACACGATAGAGATCCCCAAGAATGAGATTCGCGGTTTTCCGGCCGACGCCGGGGAGCCGCACAAGCTCTTCCATGGTGTCGGGGACCCTGCCGCCGTGTTTTTCCAGAAGGGCAATGGAACAGTTGACGATATCCCGCGCTTTGGCGTGATAGAAGCCGCAGGAGCGGACATAGCGCTCCACCTCAGCGATATCGGCCTCTGCGAAGGCCTCCAGGGACGGAAAACGCTCAAACAGGGCGGGCGTGACCATGTTGACGCGCTCGTCCGTGCACTGTGCGGCGAGACGTACGGAGAAAAGCAGCTCATAGTCCTTCCCGTAGTCCAGAGAGCAGACTGCCTCCGGGTACTCGGCGAGCAGGCGCCGGACAATTTCATTTACCTGTTCCTGTGTGCGCATGGAAATGCCTCCGCTCAGCGGCTCAGCGTGATGTTCCCGCCGCACTCGATGGTATCCAGATACACATTGCCGTACGAGCCACGATAATTCCAGACAACCTCGACCGGAATGCTGCGGGTTTCGCCGCCGATCAGGTTTACGGTGAAGGTGTGGCTGTTGATGAGGGTCGTGACCTGGCTGGTGGTGGTCGGAATCTCAATCGCAGGGGACGCCAGAGAAGTGTACTGTCCGTCCACCGACACGTTGAGCGCTTCGGGAGATGCGGTCGTAAACAGACTGTAGGAATCAACATAGGCAGTGACCGTGATATCGACGGTATTGGGGTTGCGGACCAGGGCGGACCAGTCGGCATGGATGTTGATGGCGGCGCCGGAATCAGAGCGGAAGGTGCCGCTGCCGAGCGTGGTCCCGGTAGGAATGGTCAGATCACCGGAAGTACCGGAACCGCCTTCTGTGCCGGTGCCGTTGACGGTGGCGCCGGGCACGACGGGGATCAGCTCCTCTACCGGGAGCATATTGCTGTCAGCACCGGGAATGGGGGTCGGAGTTGCGGCGGCAGTGGTTGTCGCACCGGCCCCGGAAGGCACGCTGACACCGGCTGGTGGCGGCGTCGACGTAGAGACCGGCCGCGCGGTCTGGACCGGCATCGCCGTGGAGGGGGGATAGTAGACCGGCGCGGATGTCGGCGAAACAGAAGGCGCGGGCGTTTCCACCTCTGCAGTCGGTTCCGGCGTCTCAACCGCAACCGTCGGGACAGCGGTGGAAGTGACGTTCTGATAAGGGTTGTCCGTACTGGTCGGACGGTCAAGTCCTGTCAGAAAAATAATCACCACAGAGACTACCAGCAAAAAGACCAGCAGCATCAGCAGTGCGGTTGTCCGATTGTTTTTCATAGTAACATGCTCCTTTGCGTTCAGGTAATAGTGGCTGCCGCATTCAAACGGGACGCAGAACTTCTCGCCCGCAGAATACCGGCTCATAAAGGAAACGGCAGCGCCAGCGGCCGCGGTGACGGGTATGGCGAGCCATGGGAATCGTCCACGCGTTGCAAATGCTCCTTTACCGGAGAATGCGCTCATATTATAAAGGAAATCATCCGGTTTTACAATCCCCTCAATTTATTCTTGAACTTTCGGGAATCCTGTGCTACAATAAAGATTACAAAACGGGAACAAAGCAAAAACAATGTGAAGACTTTGCGGCCCGCTGCCAGGGATTGCAGGCTGGATGTGTCCGGTGGGCATCTTCGTTCCATCCGGGTGACAGAAAAGACCCCGGGTGCCTGGGAAAAGCCGGGAAATACCGCTTGTCATTGTATGACAGTTATGATAAAATATACTTTGTTTTACTGGTTTTGGCTGCTTTTGCGGCAGTAATCTCAGTGCGGAGCACGGGAAAGGTTCGGCTATGAAGAAGAAAAAGAAAAAGAAAACCGGCAGTTCAGTTGTCAGATTCATTGACCGGGTATTCGGACTCATTGTCGCGGCAGTGATTGTTCTGGGCATATTTGGGCTGACTCTGGAGTGGATCCTTGTAAAGGGCCCATCTCCGGCTCTGCGCGATTCCTTTGTCATGACCATGATGTGGACAAGGCGTTTTGACTTCATCCCACAGATCTTTCTGACCGGAGAAGAGACGCAGAAGATTTTCGATGAGCACTGGTCCATCAATAACACCGAGGCGGTTGACACCAGCCTGATTACCGTAAAAGCCGCTCAGCAGCCGGAAGACGGTGAGGAGAGCGGGCCCAGGGCGGATGACTATGGGTTTATTGATGAAGACGGGGACGGCATCATCATCGCAGATGTGAAAAAGAAGGGCTTCGTCGGAAAGATGATCATCATTCTCGATCCGAGCCGTGTCTTTGTCGGCAAGCCCGAGGTCTACGGCGGCTACGGCCTGACCCTGGAAGACATGGTCAAGAGATACGGTGCGCTCGGCGGAGTGAATGGCGGCGGCTTCTACGACCCGGAGGGCGGCGGCAACGGCGGCTATCCGGACGGACTGACAGTCGTAGACGGCGAGATTTTCAACGAGGGCAGAGCAAGCCGTACTTTCTGCGGCCTGGACAGCAATAATATTCTTCACGTCGGAGACTACACATCCACAGACGCTGTTGAGGAAGAAATCCGTGACGGTGTTAGCTTCGGCCCGGCGCTGGTCATCAACGGAAAGGGCGAATACGGAAGTCATATGGAGAGCGGCATCAATCCGCGCACCGCAGTCGGCCAGCGCGCCGACGGCGCCATCCTGCTTCTGGCGATCGACGGCCGTCAGGTACACAGCATCGGCGCAAGCTTCGGCGACGCCCGTGACGTCATGCTGGACTTCGGTGCGGTGAACGCCTGCAACATGGACGGCGGATCTTCCACGGTCATGTACTATGACGGACAGTATATCAACAGCCCGTCTTCGGCGAGCGGCACGTCCCGCGCCCTTCCGGACGCGTTCCTGTTCAGATAAGCTGACATGAGATCGGAGAATATGATGGCGACGAAGACGAAAAGAAAAAAGAAAGGGTCCGGTGCTGTCTGGACCGCGATCTATGTGGTGATCCTGGTCCTCTGGATCCTGTTCCTTGCGGCATGCTGCATGTATGTGCTCAAAGAGGTCTGGAATTATGCCAGCGTCTACGATCAGACACAGATCGACCCGGTGATCGAGGAGTACTTCGACCGGCTCCAGACGAACATGTGGAGTGACGGTATGGATGCGCTGGTGAGCACCATGCCGCATCCGACAAAAACGGATGCCGAGGTCAAGGAGATGATCCAGGCCAAGCTGCGTGAGAACACGCTCAGCTATTCGGTAAAACCCGGATTTGCACGCAGTGACAGCGTCACCTATAACCTCTTCTGCGGCTCCAGTATCATCGGCGAAGTGGTTCTGAAGCAGGATACCACCAACAATCTGGTGCGGGATATTGATCTGCCGTCGGCGGTCGTGGGTGTCCTGGCAAAGATGGGTGTCGCGATCCAGCCGGAGCTGTATCCGTGGAAAGTGGCCGGAGAGAGCTTCGACTTCGATGAACTGGGACTTTACTCCAGCGTGCGTGTGACCGTACCGGAGAATTTCTCGGTCCAGGTGGACGGCGTCACGCTGGGACCGGAGTACATCATCGAGAGCGGCATCAAATATGACAACCTGACGAACCTCTACTATGAGTACGAAGGCCTGCCGACCAAGGTGACCTACAAGCTCGAGGAAGGCATGGGAGATTCCGAAGTTGTGGTCTTTGACGAAAACGGCAACGTCTTCCAGATCGATGAGAACGCGGGCGATGCGCAGTTCATGAAACAGCTGGATGAAGGGACGACCTACGGTCTGACCGACTTCATCAACAACTTTGCAAATTATTTCCTGCAGATGCGTTCGAACACCATCGAACCGATGTACGCCTACCAGCAGCTGCTGCCCTATATCAAGACCGGCACCGAAATGGACAACCGTCTGAAGCAGTCCATGATCGATACCTGGTCCCACAACTCCTATTATCAGTTCAACGGCAGCGAGATTCTGAGAGCCTATGAGTTCCGGGATCAGCTGGTGATTGTGGAGTTCCATGCGGAAGCCTCCGCACAGCAGCCGGCGGGCCCGAATGTGATTTCCAGCGATTACCGCGCCGTGGTCGACATGTCCGGCGGCACCCCGCTGGTGATCTGGGTAGAGGATATCTGAGAAAACAGGAGAGACCGGATATGCCGGAAGAATTTGATTGCACGAAACGCTGTGCGATCCTGCTCCCGTCCCTGAACCCGAATGAAAAGTTCGATCGTGTCATTGACGGCCTGAGAGATGCGGGATTTGAAAAGATCATGATTGTGGATGACGGCAGCGACGCACAGCATCAGGCCCATTTCATCCGGGCGGAGGCGTTTCCCGCGTGTGAAGTATTCCACCACGCCGTCAACAAAGGAAAAGGCCGGGCGCTGAAGGATGGTTTCATAGAGATCATGAAGCGCTTCCCGGAAGCGGAGGGCGTCATCACCATCGACGGCGACGGACAGCATCTGACAAAGGACATCATCGCCTGCGGGAACCGGATGCTGGAGGAGGACAGAATCGTACTTGGGTGCAGAGACTTCGACCTGCCGGGTGTTCCGGCACGGAGTGTCGCCGGAAACAAGACGACATCCCGGATGTTCCGCCTCTACGGGATCCGGCTGTCCGACACGCAGACGGGCCTGCGTGCCATTCCGAAGCGCTATTTAAGCCGGTTCTGCGCCATCGAGGGGGAACGCTTCGAGTATGAGACGAACATGCTCCTGAAGATGAAGCGGAGAGGAATCGAGTTCGCGGAACAGCCGATCGAGACGGTTTATGAGGATGAGAATTCCGGATCCCATTATAATACGGTGAAAGACTCCTGGCGCATCTTCAGGATTATGTTCAAGGATCTGGTACACCGGAAATGAGCATGCAGAAGGGGAAGCAGCCAATCCTGTATGCGGTCAGTTCCGTGGCATCCTGGGTGGTGGATACGGGGGGCTTCTTCCTGCTGTCGCTGGTGTTCGGAGCCGTACTCGGCAATTACCGGGAGCCGGTCTGCAACGTGGCGGCGCGTGTCGTTTCTTCGTTCTTCAACTTCAATCTGAACAACAGGCTTGTTTTTCAGAACACAGGACCGTACGGAAAAGCGCTTCTGCGTTATTACTGCCTCGCGGTGCCGCAGCTCGCGGCATCGACAGTGCTCCTGACGCTGCTGGTAAATCTGTTTCACGTTGAGACGTCCCAGGGATCTACCGTCATCAAGGTGATTGTCGACGGGGGACTGTTTGTGGCAAGCTTCTTTATCCAGAAGTACTGGGTGTTCTCGCAGAAGGAGACGGAAGAGGAAAAAACCGCTGAACAGAAGGAAGCGGAATAATATGAAGGATCTTCGGATCGAAAGGAATCAAAATCATGACTTATGAAATTGACATTGCCGGATTAAAACGTGACCTGCCCCTCTGCAGAGTATCGGACGATCTCTATATCGGTGCGTTCGTGATGTTCGGCGACGTGGAGCTCACAGTGCACTGCGCCACGGAGCTTCTGAAGCTCGCGCCGGAGTATGATTATATCATCGCTCCCGAAGCCAAGAGCATTCCGCTGCTGTATGAGATGGCAAGACAGAGCGGCGCGGACAAGTACTTCCTGGCACGCAAGGGCCCGAAGGCTTACATGAGCGGTGTCTTTGAGGTGAATGTCAAGTCCATCACCACCATGGGCGTGCAGAAGCTGGTCATCGACACGGCGGATGCGGAGCTGATTCGCGGCAAGCGGATGCTGGTCATCGACGATGTCATTTCCACCGGAGAGTCTCTCCACGCGATGGAGGAGCTGATCCATCAGGCCGGCGGCATCATTGCCGGAAAGATGGCGGTGCTTGCGGAAGGCGACGCAGCCAAGCGCGACGATATTATCGTCCTGGCCCCCCTGCCGCTGTTCAACGCGGACGGAACACCGAAGGCATAAGGGATAAAAGGGACAGGATACCGGAAACGGAACGACAAAACTCTCTGCTTCGGCAGGGAGTTTTTGTTTTCCTGTTGTGAAAACAACAGGGCTGTGGTATCATGAGAACGTCAGAATGAACTGGAATCAGGAGATTGAATATGAAAAAAATCATTGTAACCGGCGGCGCCGGCTTTATCGGCAGCAACTTTATTTTCCACATGCTGGATAAACACCCCGAGGACCGGATCATCTGTGTTGACAAGCTGACCTATGCCGGCAACCTGTCTACCCTGGCGCCGGTCATGGATCAGCCGAACTTCCGCTTCTGCAGGACGGACATCTGTGACCGTGAGGCGGTGTACAAAATCTTTGAAGAGGAGCACCCGGACATCGTAGTGAACTTCGCGGCGGAGAGCCATGTGGACCGCTCCATTGAGAACCCGTCGATCTTCCTGGAGACGAATATCATCGGCACATCCGTCCTGATGGACGCCTGCCGGAAGTATGGCATCGAGCGCTATCATCAGGTATCGACCGACGAGGTCTACGGCGACCTGCCGCTGGACCGGCCGGATCTTTTCTTCACGGAGGAGACACCCATCCACACCTCTTCCCCCTACAGCAGCAGCAAGGCCTCCGCGGATCTGCTCGTCCTGGCGTATCACCGGACCTATGGCCTGCCGGTGAGCATCTCCCGCTGCTCAAACAACTACGGCCCCTATCACTTCCCGGAGAAGCTCATCCCCCTGATGATCATCAATGCGCTGCATGACGAGCCGCTGCCCGTTTACGGCGCCGGGCTGAACGTGCGCGACTGGCTCTATGTCGAGGACCACTGCAAGGCGATCGATCTGGTGATTCATAACGGACGCGTTGGTGAGGTGTACAACATCGGCGGACATAACGAGATGCAGAACATTGAGATTGTTCGCCTGATCTGCGACAAGCTGCACAAGCCGGAGAGCCTCATCACCCATGTGACAGACCGGAAGGGACACGACCTGCGCTATGCCATCGACCCGACGAAGATCCACAACGAACTGGGCTGGCTCCCTGAGACAAAGTTCGCCGACGGGATCGAAAAGACCATCGACTGGTACCTGAAAAACGAGGACTGGTGGCAGCCCATTGTTACGGGAGAATACCGGAATTACTACGAGAGAATGTACGGAAACCGGTAAAACCTGGCCTGAAATCCCCCCGATTGGGTTTAAAGTGCTGATAAAATAACAAGAGCCTCCGCCGGTTGGCGGAGGCTCTTTCTGAAACAGATGAGAGGAAGGATTGAAAATCAGTCTGTGAAAATCTGGGAGATAAAGATCTTACCGTTGGACTCATAGATGCCGAGCGCGGTCTGGGAGAAGTCCGCCAGCATGATGTTGGCTTTGTGGGATTCGGAAGCCAGCCAGGTCTCAACAATGATGCCGACGGTGGCGTACTCCTTGGTGACCTGGATGAGGTTCTCGCCCGCCACGTTGTAGTCAACGGTGACAGCGGTGACGGCGGCGCTGCCGTCCGGACGGGTGTGGCCGAAGACGCTGGCGCTCTCCTTGGCGCGGAGATCCGCAGTGGCCTGCAGTGCGGTGTCATAGCCGAGAATGCCGAGCCCGTTTGCCGTGCGCTCCTGGTTGATCCGATTATAGATCTCGTTGAGAAGCGTATTCTGGGCGGCGGAGGGAGCCGCCTGTGTCTGGGCAGCCTCGCCTGCCGTCGTCGTGACAACGGTCTGGGTGGTCTGAGCGGGCCTGGAAGTAACGACAGACCCATCCGGCATCACAATGACGGAGCCAGTGGAGGAGGAAGCAGCGTTATTCTGTGCGGCGGAGGCGGAACCCGTGCCGGAAATAACGGTCGTTGCCGTGCCGGTACCGCCGGTGATGACCGTTGCCCCCTGAGAACCGGCGGTGCCCTGGGTCACAACGGAAGCCTCGTTCTTGATCGCGCCGCCGATGATCACAACGGTCTGTTCCGCAAACGCGGAGACGGAGAGGAGAGCAACACACAGCACCAGGCACAGCAGAAGCGCCGTAACAGTTCTTTTCATTTTCATATGACAGAAACCTCTTTTCTGAGAGTAAAGAGCGCAGATGCCTTCACATATGCGCGCAGGAAGCCGCAATCTCTTGCGACATCCGTAGTCTACCACAAGAAAATCAAAATGTCAACAAAATAGTTACAATTTAGTAACGGAATGCAAAAGCTATTGATGCGCACGCAGCCAGGCAAGCCGGTCCGGCGTGAGTTCCAGGTTCGGCTGGTCCTGGATGCGCCAGCCGAGGGGAGAGGTCTGCGCCCGGACGGTCTCAAGTATGGCCGGAATCTGATGCATCAGCTCCAGACAGCGTTCTGCATCCGCGGTGTTGCCCTGCTGCAAACTGCGTTCATAGGAGAGCCGCAGCATGTCAAAGGTATCCAGATATTCGCGGAGACTGTACCGGGAAAGGAGAAGAGCGCGCTGCTTACAGCGGACCAGCTCTTCGAGGTTCCCGTCATAGAAGGCGGAACGGGCTTTCGCATCATGGGCAATGGCAACACTCTGATTCAAGCGAAGAATCCGGTCGGCAAGCGGGCCCATCTCCTCTTCAGAGGCAGACGGGAGAAGATCAACCAAAGCGGCGGTGTAGCCGGGGTCAATCTTTACAGCGACGGAAGGCTTCCGGAGATAATAGAAGAAGGAAGCGGCGCCGATCCAGAGGGAGAGCAGAGAAACAATCATCAGAACACCCGCGGTGATGCGGGGCGCTTTGACTGGATGAACCGCGGCCGGCTCCGCGTCCATGACGAGAAACAGGAGCATGGCGACAGAGACAAACTGCGTGTCGAAGTCAAGGAGACAGTGCAGCACCAGAACCGCCAGAAGCATCCTGCGGCAGAGACCGCCCTGGGGGGAGTGAAGACCGCGGAGCAGTGCCCACAGGAACAACCCGGCAGGGACCCAGCCGACATCCAGCAGAAGCTGGAGAAATTCATTGTGTACGTGCTGCACGGAGTAGACGCCGGTCTGGAAAGAACCCTGCAGCCAGCGATACCCGGTATATCCGAGGCCGAGAGGGTGTTTCAGAATGACCGGAAGCGCATCCCGGGCGTACAGGAGGCGCCCAAGAAATTCGGAAGAGGAAAGGGAGATTGTGAGAAAGCGGGAAAAAGCGCCCTGTTTTCCTGCAATGGAGGTAATCAGCAAGGCAGACACCAGGAGCAGACCGACAGTCAGAAGGACAGAGAGCCGGGCTTTGGAAGACGGTTCCCTTATCAGATATACCAGAAGTACGCCGAAAAGCAGAACA
The DNA here is from genome assembly GCA_902798545.1 of Oscillospiraceae bacterium. GTDB lineage: Bacteria > Bacillota > Clostridia > Oscillospirales > Oscillospiraceae > Limivicinus. The sequence continues at coordinate 72,175 of CADBWQ010000004.1, read as the reverse complement.
AAGACCGTCCGGCTGCCGGAGAGCGCGATCCCCGCAAGAAGAATGATCAGCCAAGGGAGACGGCCGAAACGGATCGGAGCGCCAAACAGAAGCAGGACGACAGCAAAGAGAAGATAAACCGCGTAAGTATTCGGGTATTGGAAAAACCCGGCCTGCCGCCCGGCAACCAGAAACCACCCCTCAAGAGACACAAATCGGCTCAGAAGGAAGGACAGGACAACCATGACGGAGGCGGCATAGGGGATCCTGCGCAGAAGATTCATGCGCGCGTCCAGCTGAAACTGCTCCAGCAGAAGAACAAACAAGGGGAGCGGCAGAAACTGAACAGCGCCGACGAGCGCCATGCCGCGATCCGTGCCCCAAAGCATTCCACCGAGATGAAACAGAATGATGGAGGCAGAGGTTAGGAATGCCGGGGAGGCAGAAACACGTAAGCGGTTTTGCCGCAGCAGAAGAAAAAGCAGCGTGGACAGTACGACGCTGACAACAGCGGAGCCCCAGGGAAAAAACAGCCCAAAGAGGAAGGGGCACAGCAGCAGGGTCCACTCCAGGACAATGGTCACAGATGCGATCTCACGGGACGAGCCTGTGCTCTGCCGCCGGATTCGGTCTGAGCCCTGTCTGCGCACAAAAATCCCCCCTCTCCTGTTACAACCGGACATCATGATAACGAGTTATCTGCGGAAAGCATATCACAGTCAAGGTCAAAACACAACGAATAAAACACCGCTTCTTGCCAAGTGAGAAGACAAACATAAAATGGTATTCCTTTTATTATACTTATATTAAAGAGAGAAGAGTGCCCCCTGTAAATGTTACAAAATAAAAACAATTTATTTCTTGCCATTTACAAGCGGTTCCTGTATAATACTAATTGAATATGTATTGGCGAAAAAGAAGGAGCAGAAAGTGGTGACAGAAATGATGAAAAAGATGTTCTCTTTCTTTCTTTGTCTGACCTTATGTCTTTCGTTCCTGCCGGTTGGAGTCATGGCGGAACAGGAAGAGAGTTCCACAGATGTGGTTACAGACGTCGATATAGCACGAGTTGAAGAATCAAATGGAGTTCTGACAGATCCTTCAAAAGAGGAGACGGAAACGGATCCTGTGGAAGCAGGGAGTCCACCGGCGGAAGAGGTTTCGGCGGAGCAGGCAGATCTGGGACAATCCGAAGAAACCTCAGAGGAACAATCCGAGACGGAGCTTTCAGAGGATCAAATGGAAACTGCTCCCGAGACTCCGGAAAGCAACCCGGATGAGATCATCGTCGAGTCAGCATCAGAACCGGTAGAAGAACAGCCTGATGTTTCTCAGCAGGAAACCGAAACAGCTGAAACGGCAGATGAGGGCGAAAACAACTCTGCCCCGGAAAAGCAGGAGACCGTCGCAGCGACAGAAGAGGAAGAAGTAGTTTTTCCGGATGTTGAGGTTTCAGGCGAGACTGTCATTCCGGGAGGCGATCCGGACAACGAAGAGCTCCTGAACACGCTTGCAGAGCAGGCCTTACAGAATGCTCTGCCCGGACGGCGCCGCCTGATGGCACAGAAGAATGTGGGAGGAAGGCTGACCGGAGTCCAAAGCGTGGCATATACCGAGCTTCGTTCACTTATCGCACAGACTGCGGCCGGTACGCTGACGAGTACAAAGTATAAAGTCGATGTAACAGGCGAGAATCTGGTATGGACGGCGGAACAGCTGGGATACACCGAGATCAATTCCGACAACCAGACTGCAGCAATCCAGAAAGCGGCAGAGATGAGCGGGTTCAAGCTCTCAGAACTGCTGAATGCACTCCTCGCAGACTGCCCGTATGAGCTTTACTGGTTCGACAAAACCTCCGGAGTGAGTTCGTCTTATTCCGCCGGGGTCACCAGCAAAAGGGTCACGATTAAGAGTGTGAATTACACATTCCCGGTTGCGAAAGAATACTCTGCCGGTAATTACACGCTGAATACCGCTTATATCGACTCCATCAACAACGCCGTCAACACAGCAAAGAGCATTGTGGACAGTGCGTCTTCGCTCTCCGACAGAGACAAGCTGGACCGTTACCGCAGCCAGATCTGCTCTCTGACGAGTTACAACACATCGGCGGGCGGCTCAGGGGTATCCTATGGAAATCCCTGGCAGCTGATTTATGTATTTGATGGAAATGACAGCACGAAGGTGGTATGCGAGGGTTATGCCAAGGCATTCCAGTATCTGTGCGATCTGACCTCATTCACCACCGGATCGATCACCTGTTATACCGTGACCGGGGATGTGACCAGCAGCCTCAGCGGCGGAGCGGAAGGACACATGTGGAACATCGTCACCATGGATGACGGGAAAAACTATCTCGTCGACGTGACCAACTGTGATTCCGGCGCAATCGGGACGCCGGATGGCCTGTTCCTGCAGGGCTATGACAGCGGATCGGTATCAGCAGGATATACCATCAACTGCAACTACGGCAACTGGATCACATATCAGTATGACGGAAACAGCACGGCGACATTCAGTACCGCCGACCTCACACTGGCCGACCTGGACTATACCTACTCAGGGCATGTTCACATTGAAGGGGATCCTGTCCGGGAAAATGTCATTGCGGCCACCTACACCGCAGCAGGAAGCTATGATGAAGTCATCAAATGCACGGTCTGCGGAAAAGAACTGAGCCGGACAAAGAAAGAGATTGCAAAGCTTCAGCTGGACACTCCGGTTCTCGCTTCCATTTCAAGTTCTGCAGCAACCGTAACATTAAAATGGAATGCGGTCAGCGGCGTACAGAAATACAGAGTTTTCCGCAAAACAGGGAACGAAGGCTGGAGAAAGCAGACAGACACGACCGGCTTGAGTTATACCGACAAAGCAGTGACGCCGGGGACAAGCTACACATATACCGTGCGCTGTGTCAGCAGTGACGGTTCCTATTTCATGAGCGGATATGACTCAACAGGAAAGACCATCAAAGCGGCATTCAAGCTGGCGACACCGGTGATGACGTCGATCTCCAACACCACATCCGGTGTACAGTTGAAATGGAATAAGGTAAGCGGAGCAGAAAAGTACAGAGTCTTCCGCAAGACAGGAAGCAGCGGATGGAAAAAACTGGCTGATTTGACAGGAACCAGTTATACAGATAAGACAATTTCAATTGGAACGACCTATGTTTACACGGTGCGTTGCGTAAACAGCTCAGGTTCAACGTTTATGAGTGCCTACGACACGGCAGGCAAGACGATCAAAGCGGATTATGCCCTTTCAAGGCCTGTTTTGGCGTCAATCTCTTCCTCGGGCGGCAAAGTTACTCTGAAATGGAACAAAGTGAGCGGAGCGGCCAAGTACCGGGTGTTCCGGAAAACAGGAAGCGGAGGATGGAAAAGGCTGGCAGATGTGACGGGAACCAGTTACACAGACAAAGCAGGAAGCTATGGAACAACATATACCTATACCGTGAGGTGTGTCAGCAGTGACAGCAAGAAATTTACCAGCTCATATGACGGCACTGGAAAGACGGTTACAGTTTCATATCCCCACGCAAAACCGGTTTTGAAATCCATCACGGCATCAAACGGGAAGGTGACGATCAAATGGAATAAAGTCGCAGGCGCAGAGAAATACCGTGTGTTCCGAAAGACAGAGGGCGGCGGCTGGAAAGGCCTGGCAAATGTGACAGGAACCAGTTATACGGACACCACAGCATCGGTAGGAACCACATACTTCTATACAATTCGCTGTATTACCGCAAATGGAAAAACATATACAAGTACCTATGACACAAATGGATTAAGTATACAGGCGAAGTGAAAACAAATAACAAAAAGTTAAGAAATGGAAACAAAAAATTGCTTGATATTTACAAAATGGTGTTGTATAATAAATGACGTGCAAAGTGGCAGGGCTTATTATGTTCTGCAAAGACAAGGCAAAGGAGTTGTGATGTCATGAAGGTTAGGACAGGAGTATTTCATCGTTGGATGGCGCTCTTTCTCTGCATCGTGATGTTCGCGTCCATGCTTCCGGTCAGCTCCGCTTTTGCGGAAGGGGAAACGGAAGTCACAGTGGATGCAGAAGAGACCGTTTCCGTTGACGGCGTCGAAGGTGCGCCAGCAGAGACGAATGATACAAACGAAACAGGGAGTAATACTGAATCTGTTCCGGTTATCGTCAAGGGCACGCCCGAGGCGGCTAAAGTGACGATCTACCAGAAGAATGCGAATGAAGAGCTCCAAGAGATCCAGGCTGGATCCGACGGGTACTATTATTTGGAACCGGGCACATATTACTACAGTGCAAGCTGTGAAGGATATGAGGCACAGGAAGCGGTGGCGTTTACTGTGCAGCCAGTTGAGGCGGGTTCTGCGGTACAGGTTTCCGTTGCCCTGGAAAAAGTACAGACAGAGACGATCGTCACAGAAGAAACAGTGACGGAACCGGAAGCAACTTCGGATACAGAAGCACCGGCTGAGACAAACGAGGCAGAAAGTACTGCATCTTCCGATACCGAAGCTGTGACAGAAACCACGGAAGAAGCTGTGACTGAGACAGTTGCTCAGACTACAGATGCACCTGAAGAGGAAGTTACGGTTGTGACTTCTCCTGAAGAGAATGTACAGGTTGATGCAAAAAGTGGGTTCTCTCTCTCTGCACCTGTTCTGCGGTCGGTTACTAAGTCCGGGAATGGCCTCAAAATTACCTGGGATCCTGTTACCGGCGGTAATAAATACCGTGTATTCCGGAAAAACGGATCAAGTTGGAAGAAACTGGCCGATACAACCGCGGTGAGCTATATAGATACCGGCGTATCCAACGGAACCAGTTATACTTATACGGTCCGGTGCGTTTCCAATGATGGCAGCAAGTTCACCAGCTCTTATGACAGTACTGGAAAAACGGCGACTTACTGGAGCTATGATACACCGAAGATCAGTTCGGTGACGGTTGTAGAGAACGGAATCAGAGTAACATGGAATTCCGTCGGAGCTGCGCAATACCGAGTATTCCATAAAGGACCTGGAGATTCATCCTGGGTTGGGCTTGGCAATGTAAGTGGCACAAGCTTTACGGATAAACAGGTCGTCTCTGGAAATACATACGCTTATACGGTGCGCTGCATTAGTGCAGATGGAAAAAGCTATACGAGCGATTTCAAAGCCGGAACCTCCAGAATGTATTTGACCAAGGTCCAGGTAACATCGGTTGAGAATGTCGTCGGCGGCGTAAAAATTAAGTGGACAGACGTGCCTGGATGCACCAAGTACAAGATTCAGAGAAAACTTTCGAATGAGTCTTGGAACAGCAACACCATCAAGTCTTTCTACTTCTCCAACACAACCTCGATGACAGATAAGGATGTCTCGTCAGACAACACCTATACCTACCGCGTGATGTGTGTGGATTCCAGCAACAGCATCATAGGAATCTATGATGAGACAGGAAAGACAATAGCCTTCTATGATGCGCCGGAACTTGATAAGCAGCCGACGCTTACAAAAGATGGTGTAACAATTAACTGGCATGCCGTCAAGGGTGTAACTTATTACAGAGTCTTCCGCAAAGTAATGCCCAGCGGCGGATGGAAGAAACTTGCAGATGTTACAACGACGACTTATACGGATAAGAATGCGGCCGCAGGCAGCGAGTATGTCTACACTGTCCGCTGTGTGAATGCTTCGGGTGCCTTTATCAGCAGTTTTGATTCTGCTGGAATATCAACAGGATATACGAACTACCCGATTCTGGTCAAGACCGGCATTGGTGTAGATGGAATAAGCGGCGATGAGGGTATTACGGTTACCTGGAAGAAGGTCGAAGGAGCAGAGTATTATCAGATCTACCGCAAGGCAGTCGGCGATACAGAATGGATTCGCATCGAAAAAGCCTATGGTCCGTATTCTTCTGCACAGATCACCTATGTGGATACCGGGGCAACAGGATTTATCGGAACGGAGTTCATATACACAGTGCGCTGTGTCGATTCGACAGGGGCGGAATACAAGAGCACTTATGATGCCAACGGGATTAAGGGCATGTATTATCCCAGCCCGAATCTGACAAAGGCAGAGCCGGTTCCCGAAGGTATCAACATCACTTGGGAGATCGTGCCGACAGCACCGAAGTATCAGGTTTACCGCAAAATTGATAAGCCGGGTGCAGCCTATGTTGCAATCGGGACTACCACGGATACGGTCTTCACAGACAACGATAAGGAATTGACTTCCGGCGTAACTTATCGTTATGCGGTCTGCGTACTGAATAAGGACGGGAAGGTCTCGAGCATGGAGGCGGATGGAACTGTCGGTATTGCGACCCTTTACTACGGACCTCCTAAGCTTAAGGATATCGAAGTCGTATCCGAAGGCATCAAGATCAGATGGATTCCGGTAGCGGATATCACTACGTATAGAATTCTACGGAAAACGGAGAATGGCAGCTGGAGTGTACATGAAAAGACTGCCGGAACCAAAGACGGAGAATATCTTGTCTATACTGATACAAAGGTGACGAGCGGAACGACGTATACATATACTGTTTCCTGCGAGTCAGGTGGCAAACAGGTCAGCGGGTATGATGCTGTCGGACTGAAAGCAACCTATTATGGGTATAATGAAGACCCATCGATCAAGAATGGTCCGACGTTAATCTCCTGTGAAAACAAGACGGAAGGCATTTACGTCAAGTGGAATAAAGTAGACGGAGTCGAATACTACAATGTCTACAGACGCGAGAGAAATACCACAGAAGAAGCTTACGCCCTTGTCAAGACAGTGCATGGGACAAGCTTTGTGGATGAATCGATCAAGAACAAGGATAATGAGGACTTCTACTATTCCGTCAGGTGTGTCGACAACGATGGCAAGACAGAATTAAGTTATTTTGCGGCAACGACGAAAAATCCCTTTACACGTCATGTGACGCCAATCCTGCAGGAGATCAAAGTGGACGGTGCAATTGCCTCCGGAACGGGTACAGTTACACTTTCTTGGAGGGCCTGTGACGGCATCACAAACTATCGTATCTACCGAAAGGAAGCTGGAAAAAGCTGGTCGAACAGCACACTGGTTGGCAGCTTTGCCGGAACCAGTTATACGGATACACCGCCAAAATCCGGAGTCAAGTACACTTATACGGTAAGCTGCCTGAATGCCTCCGGGGAGAGGGTCAGCGACTATAATGGAACCGGCCTCACAGTCAACTTCCTGATGACACCGGATCTGGTCACGCCGGCTGTCGTCACCAACGGTATTACCGTCAAGTGGAAGAGTGTAGATGGTGCCGAGGGATACCGCATTTACAGAAAGCTCGAAGGTGCACAAAGCTGGTCACACGTTAAAACAGTCAGTGGATATACAACGCTGACCTGGACGGATACAGATGTTCTGAAAGACTACAAATATACCTATACTGTTCGTGCCTATAACGAAAATGGCAATAACATGGGCGGGTACAGAGCCAGTGGAATTACCCAGTCATTCAGTACAAATGGCTTGTCAACGCCGACGATTTCTTCCATCTCAAACGGAGCAAGCGGCGTTGTATTGAAGTGGTCTGCCGTTTCAGGAGCAACAAGTTACCAGATTGACCGCAAACTGGACGGTGGGAGCTGGTCAACGATAGGTACAACCTCCGGTACTACATACACAGACACCACCGCCTCTTCCGGAACACGCTATATTTACAGGATCTTTGCACTGAAGGGATCGCAGAAGAGCTCTGCGTCCGGCAGCAAGGAGATTGTGTTCTATGGTTCTCCTCAGTTGATCAGCGCAAAGGTTGTATCTTCCACGGCTTCCAAAGCAACCGTCAGGATTACCTGGAAGGCTGTCTCCGGAGTAACAAAATACCGGGTCTTCTGGAGAACTGCTAACAGTGGATGGAAGAAGTTGGCGGATGTCAAGGGAACCAGCTATGATGACCCAACTGCAACCGTGAATCATACCTATTACTTCACCGTAAGAGGCATCGATGAGAACGGCAACTTCATCACTGGTTATGATTCCACCGGCCTGCAAGTTTCAGTACCGTTCAAGCTCGCAGCACCCAAACTTGTCAGCGCGAGCGCATCCATCGGAAAGGTGACCGTCAAATGGAATGCTGTTTCTGGTGCAGAAAAGTACCGTGTTTTCAGAAAGCTGGGCGACGGAGGCTGGAAGAGACTGGCCGATACAACAAGCCTGTCCTTTGAGGACAAGACCGCCAAAGCCGGAAACACCTATGTGTATACGATACGTTGTATAAACGGTGCCGGAACAATCTTCACAAGTCCATACGAATCCGGTCTCAGCGTAAAAGCAAAATAAAATCTTTATGGAAGGAGCTGTAGCAAAATGAATTTTTGCCGCAGCTCCTTTTTTACACCCAATATCAAAGAAAAAGCAGCAGAACTCACGATATAGAGTACCGGCTATTTACCGCTTACGAAAAAGGAAGCATATGAACAGCCCCTTAAGGGACGCCCGAAAAAACTGAGGTTAGTAAACCTTTCGGGCACTCTTTAGGGGCTGCTGGTAAAATGCCCTTCCAGGGCTTAATCAGGCTTCTGGCTTAGCCGGAAGTCTTGACTAAATGAATGTAACTGGTATCAAATCAGGAAAGCTTTTTCTTTATCAGGAAGATTGCATACTTCATAATAATATTCACAACCAGAATCAACAGAGAAACGAACGCCGCGCACTCGAGCTGCATCTGGCCTTCAAACTGTGTGATCATTAGGGCGACCGGCTTCGTGTTTACATTCGAAAGGAAAGAGACCGCGGAGATCGTCATCATACAGTTTACAAAAAAATAACTCACCATTTCCAGAATGGTTCCGGCAGCTTGGGGGAGAAGGACATCACGGATGATCAGAAAGTGAGGAATACCGAGTGTGGAGCCGACATCTTCCAGATTCTCGTTAATTTTACCAAAGGTGTTGTAAGCCATCAGGTAGGGAGAAGCGAAGAAGTGCATTGAATTAACGAGAAATAAAATGGCAAATGTACCATAAATCGGTGATTTTTTGAAGAACATGACATAGGACAGGCCAAGAACGATGCCTGGAATTGCCAGTGAGGTGATAGACATAAGGTGCAGGACATAGCTCATTTTCGTTTTATTGCGTGCAGTCATATACGCGTTAAAAACGGCAAGTGCGGTTCCAAAGACAGAGACAACCGATGCGATTACGAGGGAATTGCAGAGGTACTTTAACGCACCCATGTGAACCGCCTGCGTAATATTACTGAGAGACAGGGTCATATCAATCGGATACTTGTTAATGAATCCGAGAACTGCAAAAGAACCGATGGGGAGAAAAATCAGAACTATGAGAAAACCTATGATCAGAATGGCACAGGTATCTCTCAACCGATTATCTTTTGGGGTGTAGGGCTTGCCGATAAAAGCTGCATTTCCCTTATCTCTGTTTGCCATATCCAGAATACAGGCAATCAGCGCCGGAATCAACAGAATCATGCCAATAACAGACCCCTTGCCGAAATCCAACATGCCGATGACGTCCTGATACATCATGACAGGAAGTGTCGTATATTTTCCCCCGACCATAAGCGGGACACCGTAGTCGGTAATAATCATCGTAAAAGCAGCAAACACCACAGAAATTAGAGGCTTGCGTAGATAGGGAAAAGTAATGGCAAAAAACCTGTCTGCAGCTTTCAACCCCATTACATCCGCAGCTTCATAAGGGGTGGCATCTTCATACAGAAGAACATCATACAGCATCAGATAGGCAACAGGGAAGGAGTACATGACAGACCCAATAACAATTCCCCAGAAGCCATAGATTCCACCGGTCAGCCCCAGGAGTCTCGCCAGCCAGCCGTTGGCACCCAGAATGATGATCAGTCCCATCCCGTGAGAGATGGAAGGAATGAGCATAGGCACGGTGATGAGCGTATTCAAAATCGTTTTATGTCTGATGTTGGTACGGGCGACGCACCAGGAGAGAATGCCGGCGAGGACAACCGAAATCATTGTAGAAACGGTTGAAGCGGCAATGGAATGAGAAAAAGCTCGGGAAAACTTTCTGGCGGTGATGACGGAAGCAACATCCACAGTAGCGATAGTGGAGAGCATCCGCAATAAAGGGAGTATGATGGAAAAGAGCCAGAAACAGCAAAGCAATAGTTTTAAAGAAGCCGCTGGAGACCATTTTCTCACTGAGAGACCGCCGGACCTCATAAGAACTCCTCTCTGCGCTGGGCATACTGAATCAGGCTGTTAATCTTAATGTCAATGTTCTTGATAACAAAGCATTTTACGTAATCATCAGCAGGGTGGTGAATCAGATTGTGCGGTGTATCAAGCTGATGAATGACCCCGGCGTCCATCACCATAATACGGTCGGAAAGCGCAAAGGCCTCTTCCTGATCATGTGTGATATAGACCATGGTTGTGCCGAAATGCTTCTGAAGCTCCTTCAGCTCGCTGCGGAGAGAGAGTCTGGTATCAACATCCAATGCGGACATCGGCTCGTCAAACAGAATCACATCCGGGTTCAGTGCGAGCGTACGGGCAATTGCTACACGCTGCTGCTGGCCGCCGGAAAGTTCCCGTGGCTTCTTGGAGAGATGGTCGGTTAACCCGACAATATCAAGCATCAGTTTTGCCTTGGAGCGTGCGGTGCTCGGATTGTACTCCGCCTTGGTGGAAGAACTTTTCAAAAGTGCATATTCCACATTTTGCAGGACGGACATATTTTCAAAGAGCGCATAGTTCTGGAAAACAATTCCCATGTTTCTCTGATAAGGCGGAAGGCGGGTGATTTCCTTGCCGTCCTTATATATTGCCCCGCTGTCGGGCGATTCCAAGCCAATCAGAATTCTCAGGATGGTTGTTTTACCGCAGCCCGATGGACCTAGAATGGAAAGAAACTCACCTTCGCGGATACTGAAACTGAGATCATGAAGAACACCCGATGAACCAAAGGCTTTTGAAAGGTTTTCGACGATTATTTTATCCATATCAGATGCTGTCCTTTTTCAGATTGTGGACCGGTTTACAAAAAGGGAGGAAGGAAAACCTTCCTCCCTTTTAATTGCTTTATTAGAAATCAGAATTCCCAGTTCTCTAAAAGTCTTGTCTTTTCGGCGGTCGTATTGTTGCTCATGTCTGCATATGCGATATCTGTCGGATAATTCTCAATCTCATTCGTTTGTCCGATAAAGACCTGCTCAGGATAGAAAAGAGCCTTATCTTCAAGGACAAGCGTTGTATAGAAGAAATCAAAAACATCTTTGACAGCCTTGCGCACTTCCTTGCCTTCCGGCATTGCATAGCCATAAAGTGAGTACGGAGAGCCTTCCTCAAAGAAAAGAATCTCCAGTTCTGCGCCTTCATTGATCGCAGTAACAGCCTGCGCCGTCATTCCGAGGCCAATTGCAGCTTCTCCCTGTATCAGCGCGTTTACCGGACCAGAGCCGGATGAAGTAAACTGAAGAATATTCTCAGAGAGTGCTTCAAAATAATCAAAAGCTTCCTCTTCACCCCAGACATTCACGAGACTCTTCACAAACATATAACCTGTTCCGGATGATTTTGGATCCGGCATGGAAACCAAGCCTTTGTATTCCGGTTTTAACAGATCCTGATAGGAAGTCGGGAGATCGAGACCTTTTGCTTCCAGGACCGAAGGATTAACAATAATTGCCCCACCGTTTCTGGTAGCGGCCAGGTACTTTCCACTTGCTACTTTGCAGTCGTCAACATAGATCGACTGATCGTAATCGGAAACATCTGCGAGGTACTGTTCAACCAACCCCGCATAGCTGAAGTCGAGATCATAGAAGATGTCCATATCCGTATCGGTGCCTTCTGCGGCCAATTTGGCAGCCAGATTCCCCGTGGGCATGTATTCAATGACAATATCATAATCAGGAAACTCTTCAGACAGTCTCTGCTTAAAATATTCATTGCGATACTCTTCGGCACCGGAGTAGATCACAACTTTATTGCTGTCGGTGTTCAGTTCTGCCGTCCTTTCAGGTGCAACAGGAACAGCCGGTTCTGCAAAGGCAGAAAAGCCGGAAGCCATAAGCAAAAGGGCAGAGAGTACAAAAGCCATTATGTGTTTCATCGTTCATCATTCTCCATTCTTAAGTTTGTTCAGGAACGAAAAGATTATACTTAGTTGATGAACAAAAGTCAAGAGGGAAACTCTCGAATATCGATCTTTAAATGTTCAAAAATGAAAATTAACAGAACATAATGGAACGACCGCTACGGGCTTATACATCGTAGGTTCGGTCGATCGCTTTCAGTTCATTAAACGTATCAATTTCAATGATATCCTCCTGCAGGCAGTTCCGTATTTCTACGCTATAATGTTCCTGCTTATAGACCAGCGGGACCTGTTCCCAGTAGCGCTCTTTGCCTCCGGGAGACTGATAAACATCCTGAATATCCTGAGCCAGTCTGTGCCCGTCGGCTTCACTCCAGTAAGAAATACCAACCAGCTGCCAGATATCTTCTCCCTCACCGCCAACTTTCTCTTCAAGAATGACCCCATCTTTGACACGGACGCACCAGTCATCTGTCCGGGAGACTTTTATTCCAAGGAAATTGGAGCAGTAATGATATCGCTTTATCAGGTCATGATTTGTAATGAGAAGATCTGCCTCAAAGACATAGGAATTGGAGAGCAGGTAACGGGCAACCATCACAGAACTGATGTTATTGGCCTCATTATAGATCGGATTCTCCAGAAACTTCAGCATAGGATATTTATAAAGCAGCTGATCAAACTGTTCGGCCAGATAACCGCGGACAATATAGATCTCGGTGATCCCCGCTTCCAGGCAGGAGTCAATCAGGCCGTCAATAATCCGGACGCCGTGGACACGAACCAGTGGTTTTGGTGTGTTAAAAGTCAGGGGTACCATTCTGGAGCCGAAGCCAGCCGCAACGATGATTGCTCGTTTTACCCGATATGGCTCAAGAGAATCCAAACCTGCTTTGGTAATCTGACCGGAACGTAAGTATCCCATTTCTGTCAGTTCTCTGATTGTGCGGTTTACGGTTCCCAGAGAATAAGGCGTAGACTCTTCGAGCTGACGCTGTGACAGAGGCTTTTCTTCGTCAATCAGCTTTTCCAGAATGTCAAATTGCTTTCTTGTCAGAGACACAGTCATTCCTCCAAAGTATCAGTTATTTTTCAATGTGTGTCCAATTGGATTTCTCATAAATATTACCATGGACCGAATACCAGTCACCGTCAGGGTAGGTAAAACCGTCTCTGAACTCCGGCATGGCAATCTTACAGTGGAGAACCTCCTGGTCATGGGCGTATTTTTCCTCATCATTCAGTTCTTTCCCTGTGAAGGGGTTTACAGGATTTTCGATCAGATCTTTCATGGCAATGAGAGGAGCATCCGCGTTGGTCATAAATTCTTCTGAGAAAGAGAAGCCTGTGGCATCAAAATCTTTTACCATCAGAAGCGCTGCTACCTCCTGGGCATCGAACACATCATCAATTTCAAGTGCGTCAAACTGCCCGGCACTTGTTCCATGATCCGACACCAAAATGATGCGCGTATTATCATAGACGCCCTCTTCACGGAGAAAATCAAACCATGCTGCTAGCTGAATCATGGCAGACATATTCGAGTCATAATGAGCAACTTGTCCCGGTGTGGTCATCCTCATATGGCGCCCGTTGATATTGTAACGTGTGGACAGATCGTCGTCAAAGGGGGTATTGTCCACGACCAGGCTTGGAACATAATCCGGCTCTTGGAGCATGTTCACCTCGTGGGTCATCTCATTGCACATAAAGAAAAAGTGGTTTTCACTGGTGTCATCAATTCGCGTGAGAGATTTCAGTTCGTGCATGACAGAATAGGTGTTCATAAACATTTTGGAAAGGCCTTTGGCCGTGGACAAGCCGGATCGAATCTGCTCTGTCATACGCTCCGGAGAATCAGATGGAATGGCCTCGTTATATAAACCCGCATTATAGAGGGAACTCTGGAAGAGCAGAGGAGCAACTTTCGTCAGACCGAAAAAGAAAAAATTACGTTTTCGGATTGGCTCCGTAAAATCAGAGATATCGTTATCAACAAGTTGAAGACGCTTGTTGATCATATAAGTCTTGATGTTCGGATAATCATCATAAATGGTCAGGTTCGGGACATACTCAAGACCAGCGAGCGGGGGATCGCAGAGAGTTACCTGAAAACCATTGCTATCAAACAGAACCGGCATGACAAGAGAGGATTCATTGTGCTTCTGCAGAAACGTGTCCTCTGACCGGGCATTGATGGCAGCAGGAGTGTATTCATATCCTGCCATCATTGCAGGGGCACCATAGATCGTAATGCGACCGTAGGAAATAGTATTATGATAAGCCGTAAATCCATCAAATTTCTCAATCAGTTCAGGCTTCTCATCCATAATAAAAGGCGTGTAACTGCCCATTGCACGATCAAGCATCAGAAAGACAACATTCTTCCCATTCCTGCTGAGATGGATGAGACCGTTTTCCTGCACTTTCGCAGCAGTGTCAGACTGTTCTTTGATATATGAAAGAGAAGAACGGAGAGTAACAGTTGTATTTCTGATGTTCAGAACACTCATTCCGCAGACTGCAAGGAGCGCTGATACAGACAGCACCCTGGTGAGATTGGGAAGACGTACAGCACAGTAATAGATGACAGCAACCAGAACGAAGACAACAAATAAATTCAGGAGCTGGAGATCTCGTGGAAACCAGGGTTGTTTCTCATACTGAAGCGTCGCAGAGAGATTACTCTGACCTTTTCCATACACCAGATAATCAAAAAGAAAAACACAGGAGAGAGAAAAGTAGATCTTACTGAAGATAGACCGACTCTGAGGTGTCATCAGATAATAGAACAGACCGGCCCAGAGCATAAATGTTCCCAGTGCGATAAGCCCGGAATAGAGGGTATAGGACAACGGGGAAGAGAAGTGAGAGACATCATTGATAAACTCTGCCGGAGAGGAAGAGATCACCGCCGAAGGAATCATGACACCGACCAGAACGGTATCTATGAGCGCAGAAATGATGAACAGCCGGTTATCAGAACCGGGATCTATACGACGACCAGCAAAGCTGAAGTGAAAGGGGATCAACCGCAGCAGAAGAGGAAGCTGCAGCATACCTCCGAGAGCTACAAAGAACAGTTTCGGTTTCAGTTTAACGGGATAGAGAAAGCCGAAAACAGCGATCAGCCCTAACCCGAAAGCAGAGGCAAGAACATAGAGAACCGCCCGAGGGTTTCGCAGCTTATAAAACAGGTTCTTGACCAGCGAAAAAATATTGTTCAATGTCCAGTAGAATACCAGACCGGAAGGAGAAGAATACAGAAAAACCAGAAAGACCAGTGCCATTGCGTACAACTGCACCTTCGATTTCAGAGGCATCCCTTTGGTATAGACTGCACCGGAAACAACATTGATCAGGGTCATCAGAATGGGCAGCAGATTGACCCGTAATTCACCGATACAGATCAGAGCATCCGGGGCACCCAAATCTATGATGGGGCCGAAGGATACTCCATGTAGAAGCTCCAGGCCGGAAAGAAAACGGTAAGCAGCAATGAAGAAAGGGATCTCGAGAAGAAGGGAGAAGGAACCCCTCAAGGCATATGTCGGTTTATAATGATTCTGGCGATAATACTCCTGAAGAATCATGAACCGTTTGTCACCGGTAAAGGTCCTGCGAATATGAGTAACCCATTTTTCCATTCCGGCTTCCAGCGCGCGTTCTTCCTCTTGCATCGCATCGGCCCTGCGATAAAGAGGAAGTACCAGAAAGTTCATTGCAAGGCTGAGGGCGATGATGGAAAGACCGGGATTGTTGATGACACGGTTGACAACCACATAAACAACTTCAAATCCCAGCTCCAGGGGACGGATCAACAAAGTATAGAGAGCTGTCAGAACAGACATTGTATCACTATCTTCCTTTACTTGAGATCAGACTCTTCCTGGCCGGAGAAAGCGCCTGTCAGTGCGGTGTGTTTGGCAATCAGGTAATCAGCTGTCCGGCGGGCACCTTCTCCGGCATAAACCCAGGTTTCAGCGCGTGCGGTATTCCGGGCAATCTGATATTTCGGTTCATCCGTAACTCGGTCGATGACTTCTTTGATGTGATCGAGCCTGTCATCTTCCAGTTGCTCACCCAATTTGGGCAATACCTGAAAGGTCCACAGTTCCTCGTCAATCCAGGCAGCATCCCATGCAGATTTGTCAAATGCAGAGATATCAGTATAGATTACCGGTTTATCGAAAACGAGAGTGTAGTCAAAGATTACACCGGAAAAATCAGAGATCAGAACATCGGAACAACGCAGCACCTCAAAATTGGAGGTGTCTCGGTTCCAGTGAAAGTGTTCTGAATCCGGATATTTTTCCATCAGTGCTTCCATCATACTTTTTTCCGAAGACCAGGACTGAGGGTGCGGACGGACCACAATATCATATCCTGTACCGATCAGGGCGTCGAGCATCTTTGAACCATATTTCCGCAGTATTCCGTTTTTTCCCCAGGAGGGCGCCAATAAAACGGTCTTTCTTTCGGAATGTTTCGGAGGAGCAGCATCCAACTGCCTTTTCAGATCATCCATATAGGGAAGCCCGACCAGGACACACTCTTTCTCTGGCAAATTTCGCAGACGCTCCAGTTCTCGAATCTGACGAATCTGGTATTCACCGGAGAGAAGAATCGCGTCGTAATGATCAAGTCCAAACATTTCATAAGCAGAGATATCATTCGGCATATGAGCAATATGGACATAGAATTGAGCATCCTTTGAACGCTTCCACTGATAGACATCCAGACTGGGTGTTGTTGAGAGAACAATTACCGCGTTTAACATGTTCAGGCGGGTGAAAGCTCTGTTTCCGGGACCAAGGTATTCAGCGTGGACATATTGGAAATCCTGATTTAACACAGGATCATCTTCTGAGGCGGTGAAATAAGTGAGCTCAACCTGACGGGCTTCAAATTCTTCACAGATCGGTTTAAAGATATTCCAATACCGTTTGTCATCAGAAAAGATCGCATAGTCCAGACGGGAGGCGCTCTTCACCTCTGTTTTGTTGTTGGATACAGAATACTTCAGCTTAATAAAGGCGCTACGGAAGAAATAATAAGCAGCACCGAGAACGCCGATCAGAATACTGAACAACATACTCCCGGTACCGGGATCGATATACAAAATCGGACCAGAAGCCAGAAGACGTAGCATAGTTACCTCCAGGAGTTATGTTTTGAATGAAGAAAGAAATCGCGTGCGATTTCAGTGGGAAAAGAAATCCTGTGAAGGGATAGTAGAACAGCCGTGCATATACCCAGAAGGAGCCAAAGTAGTTTTCCCACACGTGTGACACATAAAACAGCAGAAATATTGAAATATGACAGATAATACAGAACAACACGGTGCCAGAAATAGACCTGCAACGTGCGAGATCCCCAAACGGTCCAGAAGAAATGCGCAGAAGGCATTACCAGAATCCAGCTGAAACAGAGAACAGAAGAAATGAGGTAACAACACATACGCACGGCCCAGCCCCATTGCCGCAGCTGAGCACCATAGGGATTCCTCCCGGTAAAGAAAGGACGCAGGTGATACAGCTCCGGAAAAGCGAAGCAGAAAATAAACCAGGAGAGAAGAATTAGAAAAGCAAGAGAAACAAGCAGTTTGTTTTTTTTCAACGAAGTCAGTGAGTCTCTGGAAACAAAACTTCCCAGATAATAGAAAGGAAAGAAAACAATCGTCCGCGAAAGAACAAACCTGTCGCCGACAAAAGAGAAAAAGCCGGTGATACAGGAAAGTACCAGAGCTGTTGTCAAAACAACTGCTTTTCTGCTGCCTCGCAGTAAATAGGTCAGGGGTACAAATATACCCATTGCCCACATAAACCAAGGGAGACCGGCTTCCTGGAAGAGATGAAACGAAGGTGATTTCCCGATACTTAGCTGTACCAGGTAGATCAGGGCTTTCATGATCAGATACAATGAAAAAAACATCGCGGTTTTCTCTTTGATCTGTGTGTTCCGATGGAAAAGACCGGAGAGGAAAATAAGCGCAGGCATATGGAAAGAATAGATGAAGAGGAACAGCCGCTGGTACGAATAAAATGACTGCGCTTCACAGAAGTGGCCGAGAACAACGGTAAGAATCAGAAAGAACCTGAGATTATCCCAGAGAGCAATTCTTTTATTCATCCTATCCTCCGGTATTGACAGGCAGGTAAAGATATTGTATGTAGAGGAGTTATAACCACATGGGTGTTCAGTATTAATTCGTCTCGTGCTGGCGGCTGCGCCTCAGCATCAAAGGGAAAATAATTAATAGATTGTATCAGAACGAGTGAAATATTATCCATATTAAATATTTGTTTTATTGAAAACTATCCAAAGAAACAGGCTGCGACTTAGAAAGCTTCATATCAACAACAAGCAGGAACAGAACCAAAGTCATAAGAGTTACGGTAATACCACCTGTCTTGGATAAACTCGCAAGTAGTTCATGTGAGAATTCAGGAAGATGGTTTTGAAACTTTTGCAGCAGATGTAGTTCAGCGTTATTCAGGAGACAATAAATGCCGCCGAAAACAACATATGCCCAATAGTAGGTTTTTTTCTGATACACAGACAATACAACCATAGGGATTACTAAGTATTGATTAGCGATTGCAGAGGAAAAGCATACAAGGGACACAAGGTAAAAAAAGAGAATATCACAGTAAGAACGCCGACGAACAGCCAAACCAATGATAAGCATGATTATCACAAAAACATAGAAATAGTATTGAGAGTAAGAAGAGGGAAGCTTCAAAAAGCTAATGATTGGGGCAAACAATGGAAAGTTATCGGAATAAATGAGCAATTCTCTGGAATAGTTTATAAACAAGGCTGTGTCTATAGCGAGTAATGCACTTCCAAGCTTTTGAGTTGTAGATCTGGGCTAACTCTTTTTCAGCTCTATACAGTTTATTTCTTGCAGTATTGAGGTCTTGTCTAAGAGCTCTATTATTTGCTTTTACTGTTTCATAATCCGTTTCAAAATCATTTCTGGATAAAGAACGGTCAGAAAATGTCCTGTTTAAAGAATTGAGGACGTCGAACATATCTGCTTTTTTTATTAGTTTAAATCTTTTAGGTTGTGAATATGCATCTGTATACTTTCGAAAATAATCGACATACAGTGCGTCAGGTATCTGGAGATCCCATAATTCTTCCATGGAATAAGGGATATTACGAGAATCTAAATATGATCTAAAATATTTAGTCGGCGCATATATGGAAAACGAATGTGAATGGCTCGTTGGTAACGGTGTAACACATGCCTCTACAATATACCAATTATTAGAACAAATTCGGTTTATAATTATTTGAGGAAGAATAGTGGAACTTGCTACCCTGAGAAGAATGGTTAATTTGGCATCATGTTGCGCAAAAACAGCAAAATGAGAAAGAGTCCCCATTGGGCAGACAATCTCTTCTGCATTTGATATATAATTAATTTGCTCTTCAAAGGGGAGTGTTTCTGGAGCAATGATTTTATATCCTCGTTGAGCATAAAAATCTTCATAGTACTCTTCATTAACACCTTCCGACTCTGGGAGTTGCCGTCTCGTTAAATATATTTTTTTGTATGTATTGGGGCGACACTTTTTCTTTGCAGATTCGCTAATTAAATCGAAGAAAAGTAGCCAGTCTTTGTGAGCCTTCATGGAGACAGCAAACATCGCTTCGTCTGGCACAATTAGCTTTGAGAATCTAGTAGGCTCATCAATTATCTCCCAGTCCGTTTCGCTCAGGCCAGCTGCTTGCAGAAAACAATCGTATACTTTCTTTTGCCCAGGAATACGGAGAAATACAATCTTAATCTTCTGGTCCCGATTTTTTACCCACCACCACATACGTGACATGCTGTCCAAAAGAGTGTGCCCAAAATGAGCAATCAGCACGCCGCCATACATTACTGTTTCGTCTCTAAAATTGACTTGGTCAGGGATTTCATAGCCCCTTTTGCAAGACCAATCCGGATTTCTGGAATCAAGAGCGCGAGTTAAACCAGTAATAAAAGTCCCGTCTTGAGCACAGACTCCGCCTTCACAACAGACATTCTGTACAGATACATCAGTACGAGGTCTTAGCGGGAGCAATACTGCATTTTCATAGACAGGGGCACAAAGTGGCGCGTTCAATTCTTCAGACTTATTGATTTCATTTTCCCATTTGGAATAAAACTGTGTAAAAAGATGACTATTAAGATCAGAATAGTATGGCATACAAAACAGTTCCTTAATTATGTGTAACAACAGCATCGTTCAAAGGTGAAGAATTAGAACGATGAATAATCAGATTTCTAACATTGTTGATGTGCTCTCTTTTGCTGGTCAGGGCAGTCTTATACTCTGCTGGCAGCTGATCCAGGATTAACCAGTCAATTACTCGGTCGCAATTGGAAGTATCAACCTGATCGAAATAGTAGGAGAGAAATGAGGACACTTTCTCATATTCATAGTCTCTATTTCGAAGTGCTGTCATCAATTCATCAAAGGACATGCAGATTTTACCGGGAACGTTACTGTCATAATCTCGATGAAAACCCCGTGATACAGAATATTGGTTTTTATCAAACGGGAAAAGCAACATTGGTTTGTTCATCAACAAGAATTCATACATGCTGGAGGAATAGTCGGTAATCAGTAGATCCGTAATGTAGAACAGGTCATTGATGTTTGCATCACTCTTCATATCAAAGAGACGGTCATGTAGTTCCTCAGGAATTGGCACAGGATCAGAGACCCAGGGATGCATTTTGAACAGCACAACAGCGTCTTGTTCTGTACAATACTGATATAGAGCTTGAAAATCAATCAGGTTGAAAGGATAATACGCGGTTTTTCTTCCTTGGCCACGATAGGTCGGTGCAAACAGAATGATCTGTTTCCCTTTAAAGAACGGGTAGTTCTGATAAAGCTGATCGGTTACTTCCTTCCTCCGGGCGGGATCCATATACTGATCCATTCTGGGCATGCCGGTGGGAATGATCTGCTCATCCAGAATACCGAACTGCTCAGAGAAGAAATGATTGATAGATTTGGACCCGGAGATACAGTAAGTATATTGCCTGTGACAGGAAAAGGGAGGCGGGCAGCCATAATGCCCCCAGCGACTGTATCCGACACCTTTAAATCCCGCTCCTGCGTGCCAGATCTGGATTAATTTGACATTATCAGCAAGTTTAAAATTATCAAAGAATGAAACATGGTCGTCGATTAAGATTATGTCGGCTTTACAGACGGCCAAGGTCCTTTTTATTGCGCTGCGAACGGAGTAGTGCTCTTCGGTTTTGCGCTCAAGAAAAAAAGATATCTTGAATTCTTTATCTAACCCGCGTTCCTTCATCCGTTCATATATGGCGGACATATTAGGAGCAAGATGGTCATCCATTTCTGACAAGAATAAAATAGTATTATTTGTCTTTGATCGCATAAGACGATACAGTAGTCTCCGAAGAGTACTGCGCGTTTTTTTCAGATGATTAATCAGTTTTTGCTTCCTCTTCTGAAAGCTTTGATTAACCGCTTGTTTTGCTTGCTGTGATAAGATGGCCCCTTTTCGAGAAGTATCCAGAATAATAATATTTAACTCAGGATCATCCTTGAACTGATCCGTCATGAATGTGACGGTGTAACAGCCGGAATTATTGCCATACAAGAAATGATTATTCCACAGGGACAGTGTTTCATTCCCACCATCGTATAGTACAGAACCGATGACGGAACAGCCTGAGGACAGAATGATACGATAATTACCATTTTCGATACACTGATTTGTGCCGTCATTCGTTATATTCAAGAGCAGAGATGCGGTGTTATCCTTCACATCAAGAATACTGAATTCTGCCCGGACTTCGTCGAATGAATTGACGAGATAGAAATGAAGATCTGTATCTTCGTATTCATTATTATCTGCAGTGATAACCGGTTTGAGATAAATCCGTTCCCACTGTATGGCTTGAAGCTTTAGCATTTATTCCACCCGCTTCGGCATTAATAGTGTCTTATCGAATGAACACACCGCTGATCATATAGTTGTATTTGACTGCATAATTGTAGTCTTCCACCAGAGTGACCACGTTGTCTTTGACAAGTTCTCTGGCTTTCAAGGGGAGCACGCCGTCCCTCACCTTGATGTATTGCATGGGCATATACTGCTTCAGCATACTCATAGGAATATCCAGTGTGTCGATGTTCTCAAAGAGCTTCCTGCGTGCATTCTCAACAGTCGGGCGCGACATATAATAGCGGCTGCGGTCTGAGAAACTGTATTTCCGCTTTATGGCTTTCTCATCCTCTGTGCCGGAATAGTATTTTATCCAATGCCGGGGATCCTGAACCATCTCAGCTTCCAGTACATCGCGGAAATGGGAGCGCTTCTCCGGATCCGGAATGAGTTCATCCTCTATCATAGAGAGTGAGAAGAGCGCTTCACGAAGTGCAAATGTAAGGGCCGGTCCGACCTTAATGATGGCGATCCCGTCTTCTACCATCTCCTTCAGACTGACCGGAGACTGGTAATCGGTCGAATGCCCCTCGAAAACAATATCGGGATACTTTTTCAATGTGTTGCAGAGAGCGGCCGCCTCAGAACGGTTATATCTATGAATCGTGTCGTCACCAAATTCCACGCCGGGCTGCACGACAATTGCGATGATGTGCTCCCATGCACTTTCCAGGCCCAGTTCACGGAACTTTTTCTTGTAGGCCAGAAGTGTGTTCTCGAAATCCTCCGGTTTTGTCAGGGCCATTCCCTCGGCTTCTTCTTCATTGATTCCGCCGGGAACGGGAACCTCGCTGCCGATGACGAATACCGGATGCATCTCATCCGGATTCGTTTTCTTCATCTCCAGCCAGGCTTCTTCACATGCCTGATAAAGAATGGCTCCGCGCTCGGCAATTACCTCATCCGAGAGACGCTCCGTTCGGGAGTCATCGCCCAGACGCATGCTTGTGTCAAGGTGGATTTTCTTATATCCGGCCTTCACACACATGGTGACAAGCACCTTCGCGCGTTCCATTGCTTCAGCGGCAGGCAGATCCATCCAGGGGAGAGGACCCATATGATCGCCGCCCAGGTAGATTTTCTCCCGTGCGATGCCAAGCTTGTCTGCAATATGATAAACGTAATCGGTGAAATCCTGCGGCGTCATGGCCATGTAGCCGCCTTCCTGATTCACCTGATTGGACGTCGCTTCAATCAAAGAAGTATCACCAAATCGCAACGCCTGGCTGAGTATTGCCTCAATAACAATCTTATTTGCGCAGCAAAAGGAAGGAATACCGCAGTGAATGCCATTCTGACGCTTAATCACCATTTCTTTCAGCGGATTCTGCATAATAAAAATCGTCCTCCAGTCTTTAATCCATTGAATGATCGGGGAAAAAGTAGTGGTCTGCAAGCTGCAGGAAAAGCTCCATATCGGGGGGATATGTTATCTTCAAGTTCAGAACGGATGTCGGGATCACCTGCATGGGAATGTCGTGCGCAAGCGCGATCGCCCCGGCAGAGGTCATTGCCTGCAGTTCTTCCGGGGTTGAATTCTGATAAATATCCAGAATATCACCATAGCGAAAAGCCTCAGGAGATGCTCCGGCGACGATCAGTTCACGTGGCTCAACCTTTTCCAAAAAGCCTTCCTGGTCTGTTCGATAGACGGTGTCATAATTTTTGCTCGCTACGGTTGCACCGCCATACTTGGAAGCGGCCTCTGCTACCCGACGAACCGCATCCGGGTCAAGGTAAGGATGTGTCGCATCATGAATCAGGACAACATCTGCCGGTGACAGAACTTCCTCGAGAGAATGAAGACCGTTGAATACAGATTCAGAACGGGTGTCTCCACCACCCGCAACATGAAACGGAACATTGGTCACAACCTTCCGGCACCATTCCTGAACATAGTCCAACCAGGAGTGATGTGAGACAACGGTAATATAATTGATTTCCGGAATTTGATTGGCTTTTTCCAGAATGTAGGAGAAAAGCGGACGATCATGAACCAGTGTAAACTGCTTCGGACGTTCTGCGCCGAAGCGGGTTCCACTGCCGCCCATCATCAGCATAAAAGCATTCATATTGTTTTATCTCACAGAAGCGTTTTCATGAAGGAGAAGAATCCTTCCTTTGATCCTGGAGCGCTCCCGGAGCGCCTCCACAATCTCCATCGTGTTTTGAATCGGAATCTGGCGATAGAAAATCTCCGGGTCATATTTCAGCCGCCCATCGGCAAAACACTGCGCTGTCAGCGCCCACTCGTCTCCCGGGAAGGGAGCACTGCCTGACATCCAGGACCCGGTAAGGTGGAATTCTTTCCGATTCAGAAGCTCCCATTGCCGACGGGTGAACTCAATGCTTTTGGTCGGAGTACCGATCATACAGACGGAACCGTGATTACAGACAAGGTCAAAGGAAAGCTGGATCGTTGCAGCTGCACCGGCAGCCTCGAATACGTAATCATAGCCGATATTATCTGTCATAGCCAGGGCCTGATCAAGATAACCATCATCCAGGGTGCTGATCACTTCGTCAGCCCCGAGGCGTTTTGCAACAGACAGGTGCTTTTTGTCTCGCCCAAATACAACGATCTTTCCGGCACCGAGAATTCTTGCCCATTGAAGAGCAAAAAGACCGATGGTACCGCCGCCGAGAATGGCAACGGCCTTGCCGCCCTGAAATCCGGTGAGACGAAGACCGTGAAGCGCTACCGTAGAAGGCTCAAATAAGGCTCCCTGCTCAAACGGGATGTCAGGATCAATACGAACGGCATTGCGTTCCGGCAGGACAACGTATTCTCCGAAGCCGCCCTGAATACGGGAACCAATGAAGGTGTAGTGCTTGCACTGGGAGTAATGCCCCTGCTCGCAATCGCGGCATTTCATGCAGGGAATCAGGGGGACTGCAGCAACGTGGTCACCGACGGAAAGACGATGCACGTCTGATGCGGTTTCTGTGATAATACCGGAGAACTCATGGCCTAGCACAATGGGATAATAATGCGCCCCCCCGGCTGTGATCCTTGGAATATCCGAGCCACAGATTCCACAGGCTTTTACCTGAATCTTTACACAACCGGGCTGAATCTCTGGTTCGGGAAATTCTTCATATCGAAGGTCATAATCACCGTATAATACAGCAGCTTTCATAAATCATCCTCCTCAGCGGGATGGGTTTCCTTATATCGGTAAACTTTAAAATTATGGTTTGTCTTCCTTTGCTCCGGCGGAGGAAGTGTTGTCATGCAGTCCGGACCATAGAGCTGGGTCAGATACTGAGCGTAGTTGCCCGGTGCAGAGTAATCCCGTCCTTCAAATGGGAGAGAAACGGATTTCAGGTATTCCGCTTTTGGCACTTTGCTGTCGACGGTGTGTACCGGCCCGGACATGTTGCCAACATAGTCCGCCTGATCGAATGCCAGATGCTCTTTCGAGGCCTGCAGAAATAAAAACAGCCTCTCCCCACCGATAATCGATACCACAGGCCGCATCAGTCCGTGTGCGATTTTTTTTGGCAAGGTCCGTCCGTGCCAGAAGGAACCGGTAAGACAGTACAGAAGTTTTCGGAGAAAAACCGTTCTGCGATACCATCGGGCGGTTTCAGCATCGGAGTTCGGCAATCCCTCCATCGGGAAGAGATCCAAAAAAACAGGATAATAATACTTCTTGGAACTGGCGCCGTCAAGATCACTTTCTATGATGTATTCCGGGTCATACATCTTCCAGCTCTCTGCAAAAAAAGAGCCGTCAATTTCAGGCGGGCGGATGAGATATCTGCCGAGCTGCCCGCCGCTGAGCTGCTGAAGTCGTATACAGTCGGGATGAGGGAGAATAAGATCGATATCATCATCCCAGGGGATAAATCCCTTATGGCGTACAGCCCCCAAAAGGGACCCTCCGTCCAGATAGTAACGCAGCCCGTTCTCTTCACAGAAGTCTGCAAGTGCAGACAGCATGGCAACCTGACATTGTTTAACCTCATCGGGAGATACGGGATCGCCGCAATTGTCTATTGTAAAGCGTAACATGAACAAACCACCATAAATCAGTTTGAGGTTACATGGTTTTTCCTATCAGAACATCTTCAAGCAATGAATGAAAATCTTCCACAGCAGAATAATCTATATCCGACTGAAATCCGATACGGTAGTATGCATATCCGCCCAAAGTTGTTGCATGGCTGGCAACATTGGCAAACCAGTTCCCGTTCCAGTCATACATGGCAACTTCCAGTTCGTTCACCATATATGGAACGGGAAGTAATACAAGCTTAATAAAATTGCCGTTGAAATTATAAATAGCGAACCACTGCGAGCCGTCTTCCGCTGAAAGGGAACGATAGATATATTTTCCATCTGTCTCTATCCCCTGCAAAACGAAGTTTTCATAACGAGTGGTCATAATTGTACGGATATATTGAAAATCATCATTAAAAACCGCATAACCACAGCCTCGACTATCTCTTGTCGGGGTATAGTAGCAACGATTTAACCGGTCATATGCTATCCCATGTACCGGGCACATTTTCCCGTTTTCCCGCTGCAAATGAATCACTTCTTCCTGAAGAAGCGTATCGGGATTAATTACAACAATATTCCCGCTGGTCGAGTAGTCATCAGGGTCAAAGGCCGATACATATATTTTGTTTGTATATGGATTATATGTCATATCGTTGATATGACCACAGAGCCATTCATCAGTCGAGAAGTCTCTGGAAAATGTTTCACCTGTTAAAATATGCAGACGCCGAATAGAATGCGGTGTGTCAGAGCCAGACCAAATATAGGTGCCGTCTGAGCAGGCCCCCTGAGTGTGGAGTACACCCATGGTATTATCGCCCATTAAAGAGTAAATGACATTCTCATATGAGCTGTCCAGAATCTCATCTGTGCCACCAACAGAACTGGTCAAAACAGATGGATTTTTACGAAGCAAAGGTGATATTTTAGGACTTGTATCTTCCGCGATCACTTCGCGCTGGTAAATGAAGGAAAAATCCTTCATGGATGGAAATGTTAAAAGCAGAAGATCAACGATGAGAATTACGCCGGCAAGAACGAAAAGAATGAACAATACAATACGTAAAGTACGCTCTTTTTTCATTGAACCAACGCTTCCTTATCGCCGTTCAGAAACCTTTCATAGCGGTCACACAGCCCTTGCACATCATTCCCACATGCAATCTGTTTCCCTTTATGAAGCCAGAGAATTTTCGTTGACATGTTGCGAATCTGCGGAAGTGAGTGAGAAACGAGAATCGTAGCAGCACCGCCATGAATGATCTCCAGCATTTTCTGCTCACTCTTTTTTCGGAATGCTCCGTCACCGACAGAAAGGACTTCGTCAAGAATCAGAATATCCGGTTGGACCATGCTGGCAACAGAGAACGCAAGGCGCGATTTCATCCCTGAAGAGAGTTGCTTAAAAGGGCGATCCTCAAACTCCTTCAGATCAGCAAAAGAAATAATCTCTTCATAGGTATCATTCATAAACTGACGTGTATAACCTAACATGGCACCGCGAAGGTAAGCATTTTCCTTGACTGTGAGTTCTTTGTCAAAACCGCTGGAGAGCTCCAGCAGTGCAGCCACCTTTCCGGAGCGATGAACGTGGCCTTCTGTCGGCTCCATGATACCGGCGACAGCTTTCAAGATCGTAGACTTCCCTGCGCCGTTTGTACCGATGATCCCGAGAAGCTCGCCTTTCTCCAAAGAGAATGTAATGTCCTTATCTGCCCAGAATTCATTCACATGATAGTTCCCGGAAAGTTTGCGCATAATATATTCTTTTAGACCGATCTGCTTGAAATCTCCGGTCATATAACGGATGGAGACGTTTTTTACTTCGAGTACACTCATAACTCCTCCGTCAGACGTAGTAAAGGAATTTGGTGTTGTTTTTCTTGTAAATCAAGCAGCCGAGAAGAAAAACAATCACAGTATCAGCCAGCATCAACAGATGAAACTGGGCAGAGGGAAGATTGCCGTCGATAATGACACATCGGAAGTACTTGATAAACAGATATACCGGGTTAATCAGAAACATGCGCTGGACATGCGCATCATAATTGCTGACATTATAGAAAATCGCAGACAGATACATCAGGAGACGCAAAAAGACATCATAGAGGTATTCCGTGTCACGGAAGAACACATACAGGGCGGACAAAACCATGCCAAGACCGATGTTGAATAAAACCAGCAGCACAATCGGATAGACCAGCATCAGATAGCGCCAGGTGAAGGGCAACGTGTCAAAGGCGACAAACAGGAACAGAATAATGAGTGTAAGAAGGAAGCTCAATAAACTCTGGACATTCTTGGAGAGCACAAACAGGTATTTCGGGACGTTCACCTTGGAGAAGATCTCTGCGTTCCCGATCAGTGCATGCATACCGCCTTTTGTTGCTTCGCTGAAATAGGACCAGACGACGTTGCCGCAGAAGATATAGATCGTATAATGAGGCGTGTTACGGCCAAAGAACTGCGTGAAGACGAGTTTCATGACCAAAAGAGTAAGCAGTGGAGAAAGCAGACTCCAGCCTACGCCGAGGATTGTACGTTTATATTTAATCTTGAAATCACGCTTCACCAGTTCTTCGAAAAGAAACTGATTCTCTTTCAAACGGGCGAAGGATTTTTTCATACCGGACATATCTAGTAAAGCTCCAAGCGTTAAGTGTTGATTTCAAATCTTATAAGGAGATGCCGTTCCTGGTCTTCTTTCGGAGGAAGTGTCATGTAATCGCCGTACATATGGGTGAGATATCGATCCCACTCTTTGGGAATTCGAACCTCGATATCCTCGAATAAACCGGATGTTGTCTCTGCAAAACCTGAACGCAAATAGGTTTCTTTAAAAAAGTGGTTTCTGCCGGTAGGTACGGTGACGTATTTGGAATGCTCATTGTGACAGATGGAATTCCATTTGTCGTTCAGAATTGACCAGAAACGGAGGGAGGCAAAGGAAAAGAGAAAACCGATGCGGATTTTCTTTTTGAACTTAGCCTGTATCTCGGGACTTTCAGAAGCCAGGTTTAAGAGAAAGTCTCGGTTCATATAAAACCGTCTGCACGAGATGATTAAGCCAAAAGCAAGACTGAAGAAACCGTGAATCTTGCGCAGAACAGGGTTGTCAAAGGTGTTTTCCATGACCGGGAGGTCAATTGCGATTCCGCTTTCTTCCGGTGTCGCATCCGTACAGCCCTGGAAGACAGTTCCTTTTCTGCGTATCTGGGGACAGCGCATGTTGAATGCGTCCTGACTGTAAGGTCCGTGAATCCAATACTTATCACCGAAACGGCGTGAAAATTCCCGAAGAAAAGGGTCCAGATCCTTGCGGGCGATATCGATATCCACATCATCGTCCCAGGGAATGAAACCCCGGTGACGAACAACCCCGAGTGCAGAGCCGCCGCTTAGGTGATAAACTGTTCCCAGATCATTAAACACGCTTACAATATCATGAACAGCCTCCAGCGCAATCTGCTGAACCTGCCGGAGGTCCTCGTCAGATAACATGATCAGGTTTTTATTCCGCGTGGCTAAAGCTTTGAAATCAGATGTGGTTTCCAGATTCAGACGCATATCCATACCTTGTCTATAAAGAGTACAATACATAAATACTAAAGTATGAGACCATAAGCTTTCTTATTTTATCAAACAGAGAAGAGAAATGCAAGTAAAACAAGCATTTCAGGAAAAATGCGGGGAAAAAGCACTTGAAACACGACGACGGCAGATTTCCGGCTTGAAAAGGATTGAAAGAAGGGCGGCGGTCCAGTATAATAATGAAAGCTAAACAGTCGTATTGTGCCTGAATTTTTATGATGACGGAAGGGTCCTGCAATGCGAGGAAAAACAAAGTCCCGCTATTTATATATTCTTATACCGGCAATCCTGGTTGGTCTGGTTTTCCTGTTCCTCTTTGCAGCCGGCGGGTATGCGCCTTTCGGGGCAGCTTCTCTGGCAAACAATGATGCGAATGTCCAGTACCTGGATTTCTTCATGTATCTCAAAGACGTGCTGGAAGGCAGAAACAGCATTAGCTATACATTCAGTAAGATGCTTGGCGGATCCAACCTTGCGTTGTTCAGCTATTATCTGGCCTCGCCGCTGAATCTGCTGCTGGTGTTCTTCCGGAAAACACAGATCCTGACGTTTTATAATCTGCTGGTGATGCTGAAGGCGATGCTTGCGGCGGGAGCTTTTTCTGCGTTCCTGACTGGCCGTTTCCAGGAAGCGTTTGACCGGCCGTTAGGACAAAAAAGCGAAGGATACAGCCGCATTTTCTATCTATTGCTCCCAATGTGCTACGGACTGTCACAGTATGTCCTGTCTCAGAGCCGCAATGTGATCTGGCTGGATGGGGTATACATGCTGCCGCTCATGCTGCTGGGGGTGTATCGCGTTGTCCGCGGTGACCGGATCTGGAAGCTGACGGTTCCGGTTACCCTCTCGATTCTGTTTAACTGGTATACGGCAGGAATCAACTGCCTGTTCACTGCGTTCTGGGCGGTGCTGGAGTATCTGTTCTGGTGTGCGGAGGAGCCGCAGGCACGGCAGCGGGCCTGCTTCTTCAAAAGTGTGCTGCGGTATATCGTCGGCATGGCGCTTGGGGTTCTCTGCAGCGCGGTCCTGTTTTTCCCGGCTGCCCTGTCGATGTCGGGGGCAGAGAAAGGGCGCCTGTTTTTTGGTTCTCTCCGGAACTTCTCTCTGCATGGCTCCGTTCATACATTGATCGAGAGCTCGGTATACGGAGGCGTCTGCACAAGTGAACGGCTTTCCCTGTTCTGCGGAACACTGATCCTGGCCGGGATTCTCTATGCGCTCTCTCAAAAAAAGCATGCCGCACAGCGATGGATCCTCACAGGGGGGCTGGCCTTTATTGTCCTGATGTATTACTGGACGCCCCTGTATTCTCTGTTCAATCTGCTGGAAAACCCGTCCAGCCACTGGAGCAGGTTTTCCTATGTGCAGATTTTCTACTTGGTATTTATTGCCGCATGGGGATTCATCAATGGACAGGATGAGGGACCAGGATGCCGGTTTGTATTTGCGGTTGTGGGATATATCGTTCTTCTGATTGCTGCATTTGTGCACGATCCTTATGAGAAGAGCAGCAGTGTCTGGATGACGGCGGCAAGCCTTACCGTGATGGCAGCCCTGCTGATCCTGACAATAAAAATGAAACGGAGCCAAGACGCGTCCGGGATTCTTATCGGACTCCTCGCAATACTGTGTGTTGCAGATCTTTCATATAATGCGAAGTTGCTGATGGACCGCTATCACAGAACCGATGGGGAAGAAACTGTAAAATATATACAGGAGCAGGACAACCTGATCAGAAGCATTCAGGAAAGGGATAGAGAGGACTATCGGATAACCCAGACGAGCAATCGTGTCATGAACAGGCGGCGGAAGACGGCCAACTATAATGAAGCTGTGGCATACGGTTATTGGTCTGTCTCGGAATATGCCTCGACAGTGAGTGATCTGCAGCTCAATTACCTGGAACGCTCAGGATATCGGAATGAAGCATCGACGATGAACATCGTGAACACATCGATACTGGGTATCGATTCTCTTCTCGGCGTCAGATATGTGCTGTCGGATTACCCGATCAACGGCCTGAAGTTGATTGATTCGCTGCCGACAGTTGGAGAAAAAAGAGCGTATGAGAACCCTTTTGCGCTGCCGATTGCCATGATCGGAGATCATTCCCTCACAGAGAAAGAAAATAATCCGAGAGATGGCGCGACGGAAGGGAGCGACAGCACCGAAGAGAATCCGTTCGAGTATCAGAATATGCTGTATTCAGAACTGACGGGCGAACGGACAAATCTCTATATACCGCTTGAGTATCAGCTGCAGAATGGAGAAAATGCAAAAAAAGACGGAGAGAAAACTTATCTTCTCTCCATCCCACAAGGGAACTACGCGATATATGGGAACCTGCCATGGTATTATACAGGGAGCGGAACGCCGACGCTCGAGCTGAACGGAAGCATGGAAATTGAATATAACAGCTGGCTTTCCCCATCCGTGTTTTATATTCCAACAACAACGGGTGAAACAGAGGCAAGGGTTACTGTGAAGGGCAATATCTATACCGCAGAGGGAACGGAACAGTTTTATGCGCTGGATCTGGACCTGCTCGGGAATGTAACAGAAAAGATCAGGACGGCTTCGGCTGGAGTTTCGGCAGAAACAGAAAACGGACATCTGAAAGTATCGGCAACCGCTGCCGGAGACGGAGAGAGACTGATTCTCACTGTTCCGAGAGACGCGGGATGGAAAATCCTGAAAAACGGGGAAAGCGTTCAGCCTTATGTATGGGAAGGGCTCTTCTATGTTTTTGAACTGAATGAAGGAAGTAATACGATAGAGATGAACTATCATGTGCCGTTTGTAAGAGAAGGCGCCGTTATTTCCCTACTGGCTCTGGTTATTCTGGCGCTGTACCCAGACCGCCGTAAGAGCGCCAAGAATGCAGTACAGAGAGATGGATAATGTCCTGTAGGTAAACCAGAAATGGACAAAGGTATGGTTGCTGAGAACCGCAAACCACACAAAAGGAAGCAGGCAGACGAGAAACAGACCGGAGAGCTTGATCGGATCCGGTTTGTTTTTCTTTATGAGGAAAACAAGTGCGACTGTTATGGCAACGATAAGCAGGACCTTCAGGACAGTGCTGTTATAAGTATACCGGAGCCGCAGGAGAACGTCCCAATAGCGGATCCCTTTTCCGCCCTCGTTGGTCATACTGCTTCGGACTTCGGCACTGTGAAGAGCATTGTTCAACACATTTTTCCCGGTGAAAAGACTGGCGACAAGCCACTTTGACGCCCACATTCCGCCAAAGCCGAATCCCCAGGAGACGGCACATGGAAAGCCCTCCCGGAGCAGTCTCTTGAACGAGGACCAGTTTGCCAGCACGAGATATCCCAAAGGAACGCCGAGGGTCACCAGCGGGTATGTCAGCAGATCGAAATAGCTGGTGGCGGCCCCTGCAATGAGAAAGAAACCTGACAGCAGGCGCAGTTGGGTCGGCTTTCTGAGTAATGCGAGAAGAATCAGGAAAACCAATGTAATGATCCAGACGGAAGAATACTGAATCGATAAGGAGATCGCAATCGGATTAAGGAAAACATAGATCCCTGCCAGAGGAAGAATAAAACGCGGTTCGCCCTTCCCGGCATATATACTGCAGAGAGCGATCAGGAGAAAGAGCTGCAGCATCAGGTTCAGGGAGATGATCTGTTTATAGCTGAACACCGTCAGAAGCGGCTTCAACACCGTAAGGTAACCGTGCCAGTAGCGCGCATATCCGGTGTTCATACTCCGGTCTGAGGACCCTTCTTTGAAGATGGCGACAAATGTCTCCTCCGGATCCATGCCGGAAATGGAATACCGGGCATTGTTCATTGCCTGATACGGAATACTTTCATCGGTCGAAGTCGCGGCAGTCAGAAGCATCAGGCAGTCGGTGAACTGATCCAGACGGGTATCCCGATACCCGGGAATGATTTCCGGGTAGGTTACACCGCTGGCAAAGAATTCCTCAGAGCGCGCAAGATTATCACAGATCCGATCGGTGGGTAACAGATAGGCGAGAAACAGGAGCAATGTACCGACGAGGACGCAGCAGAGCAGAAGCAGGACCTGCCGCAGGCTTGACTTAAAAAACAGTTTCATGAAGCAATTCCCAATTTTCAATGATTGTATTTATGCATGCAGGACAGCAAGACAGGAGCGAAAAGTACGATGAACGCCTTATCTGATAAACTTCCTCTTCAGAAAGGCGGTGCCTTTTTTCAGCCAGTGTTGTGACTCCATATGGAGGACGGGGCACTCCGCATAAGAGATTTGATTGGTTTCGATCCAGACGTCAAGAAGGCGTTCGCCGATGAAACCGAAGACACGTTTGTCATAGTCGCTGTACGAGGAGATATCAAGACGTTTTTCCAGCTCGAACAGAAGATCGAAGAGCCATGCGCAGTAGGCATCCAGAAGGTCGCGGCGCATCACAAACATGTTGAAGCGGTGACCTTTTGTGCGCTTCAGGGTGGCATCAAAGGCCGGAACGTATTCCGGACAATGCTCTGAGAGAATCTCCCGTGCTGCGATCAGGTCTTCTTCATGGTGGGCATGGGCGTACTGGCTGTAGCCGGTTTCGATGTAGTAATTGCGTTTCCGGGGAAGCAGGACGGGAGCCTTTTCCAGGAGTTCCTGCGCTTCCCCCGCGGTGAGAATACGATCCCATTTGTCGCGCCTGTGAGAGAAGTGCCTTCCGGCAAAATAGCGGCGGTAGTGACAGAGGCCGACGGCATCCGCGTTCAGGTTTTTCCATGCCCAGTACAGGCCGGTGAGCTCGCAGAAGGTCGCGTTCTTCCCGCTGATGCTTTCCCCGGTGTTGTCACCGGGATAGGGGAGAGGCTGATGAAGAGATGCTCCGACCTGAAGCGGCAGATAGAGCGGATCCGCCGGCATGCGGTATTCCTTGTGTGTGGCAACGATGATGCTGATCTTCATTTCATCGAACTCCATTGACCCGATGTGATCCTTCCAGTTGAACTTTGTACAGGCAGATCATAACAAATTGGAGAGCAGATTGCAAGTGACACGGGAAAGCTGATAAGTGCATAGCAAATTATTTGAAAAGTGACAAGTAAAACGCCTGAAAAGTGCACAATTCTCTGGTAGGCTGAGATTGCAAATGCGGCAATCTGCTTGCGCTTTGCCCGGCTAGATGGTAATATAGGGTCGAAAAAGCTGCTTTTTGTCCTGAGAGACGGACACCATACAATGCTGCCGCAGAAATATCTGAGAACCGGCATCTGGCAGATCTCGCGAACCTCAACGATAATACCGTCGAGAAGAAGATACTGATAAGAGGGCTGCCGGTCAATGTAGCTGACCCGACTGTGTATGCCTCTGCGGCCTATGTCAATAAAAACGCAATCCTTTGTGGAGGAGGCAACATGAATTTGGATGAACCATGTCGGCTGAAGTCTTTCGGTTGGCATATTGATTATTATGTGGTTGTCGGAATCAGTTTAGCCCTGTTCAAACATTTTCTCGTTATTCAGCTTCCTATCGAAGCCCGTCATTACGAGTTAGATGACTTGCTGATGGTAAAGATGGCGGAGGGACTTGTTCAGGGGCAATGGCTGGGAGATTACTCTGCGGCAACCCTGATGAAAGGCTGCTTTTTTCCTCTCTTTTTAGCTCTGATCAATAAAATTGGCCTTTCATACCTGAGTACACTGGATTGGCTGTACTGTGGAGCCTGCTTCCTCTTTGTGAGAGAAATGCGTCATATTATTAAACACAGAGCGTCCCTGCTTCTCCTGTTTGTCGTCCTTCTGTTTAATCCAGGCTCTTTTTCTCTGACAAATTTCCAGCGAGTGTACCGTTCGAGTCTGATTCTGATCCAGGTCCTCTGCCTGTTTGCGTTATATTTCGGGTATTACTTTTACTATCGGGATTATCCTGTTTCAGCTGTTGAAAGTGATCAGGGAAATTGGCGCCCGATTCTGTATGCTGCTGGTGTTGGGGGTGTTCTCTGGTCAATATGGAATACACGGGAAGACACCATCTGGTTGTTGCCGTTTGTCATAACTGCTTCATTGCTGATTATAAGAGAGATCGTTCTCTTATCAAAAAAGCTGAATCAGCCATCAAAGTATTATCTTCGTCATATACTGATTTCCCTCATTCCCTGTATGATTTTAGTATCAGGGAATGAGATAGTTGCACAGCTGAATGATCATAATTATGGTCAGCGAATCAGACTTGAGTGCTCAGATGGCAATTTTGCGCAAGCCATGAAAGCAATCTATTCGATTAAAAATAAAGAAAATGTTCAATATACGACAGTATCCCATGAAAAACTGGAGCGCTTACTTTCCTGCTCACCGTCCCTGGCACTGATTCGTCCTGAGTTAGAGCATCAAATGAACTATTATGACGCTATAGACAGAAACGGCCAGGATGGCGAGGTGGAAGATGGGTGGTTCTTTTGGGGCCTGAAAAAAGCGGCGTTTCAAAGCGGGCTGACAGATACATTGCCAAAGTCCCAGGCCTACTGGCTTCAGGTTGCCCAGGAGCTTCAGCTGGCAACGCAGGATCCTGAGGCTAATCTGGAAGTACAGCAGATCATGCCCTCCGCATTAATGTCTCCGTGGAGGCAGGAGTATTGGAAACTGCTCATTCCGACCACAATTCATGCCGTCGAATATATTGCTTCCTTTGAGGATGCGGAGCCGTCTGTTCAGCCGTCTAGCAAAGCCAACGCTGAAACGACACGTAGATTTGAAACCATTACCAACGATTTTTCCCTGTATTCTGATGGCTTCTCTGATTCACGGAATCAGGCAGAGAGGGCTCGTTATCAGCCTACTTATGAGGTCCTGATGCGAATCGCAAACATCTATAAGGCTGTGAACAAGCCGATACTTGTTGCTTCTGTTTGCTGCTACCTCTTTCTCCTTTTCTGGTATGTCAAAGAGAGAAACAAACAACTGGTTCCCGTCTTGCTGATCCCCCTGGGAATGTTTCTCAGCATGGCTGCCTTGTCAGCCGGGACTGCTTATACAGAAATATCGGCGTTTCATGCCATAAAGTGCTTCTATTTGGCAGGCGCATATCCGCTCATGTTGGCTTTTGAGGTTGTTTCTCTAAGTTGTTTCTTTCAGGTAGCGGCAGAGCAGGCTCACAAGAGAAAAAAACGATCTCAATAACCGCCCTGTTTTTCCAGCCTCAAATTCATATGATTGAAAGTGTTGACCGCATTGTTCATTGATGACATGGACAGACAGAAGAGAGGAGAAACAATATGAGTGTTCCGTTGAATCTTACAATTCTGATGCCCTGCCTGAATGAAGAAGCAAATATTGCCTTCTGCATTGAGCAGGCAAAGAACTATATCGCCTCTCGCAAGCTCACAGCGGAGATCCTTGTTGTGGACAACAACAGTACAGATCAATCTGCTGAGATCGCCGTATCTTCGGGAGCTACCGTCATCAGAGAAATCCGCCGCGGATATGGCCGTGCTCTTCGTACCGGACTTTCTGCTTCACAAGGCAACGTCATTATCTTCGGTGACTGTGACAGCACCTATGACTTCTCAGATCTGGATTCGATCTACCTTCCACTGGCGGAGGGAACGTATGACTTCATCACTGGAGATCGGTTTGCCGGTCAGATGGAGAAAGGTGCTATGAGCTTACCCCATAAGCTTGGCGTGCCCTTCCTGTCCTGGTGCGGCAGGGTGAAGTTTGGGGTGAAGATCCACGACTGGCACTGTGGAATCCGAGGGATCAGGAGAGACTCATTAGAGAAGTGTGTATTCAAGACCGATGGCATGGAATTTGCAACAGAGATGATTGCGGAGGTCAGTCGAAAGGGTTTCCGGATTGGGGAAGTAAGTGTTCCACTTAGAAAAAGCAGAAATGAGCGCCAAGAAAAACTGCGAACCATCCGTGATGGCTTCCGGCATTTGTGGTATATTATATACAGTAAAACAGACAGGTCAAAAGAATAGAACAGGCAGGGGGATGCGGCAATCTGCTTGCACTTTGATCGGCAAGATGGTAATATAGGAGCATAAAAAGCGGATCGAGGACAGAATTCTCCATGATCAAGGAAAACCAGCAGCTTCTGAATCGACTGAACGTGCTCAGCGACGGACTGATCATCTACCTGATGTTCCCCGTCGCGTTCTGGCTGCGCTTTTATGTCCTGAAAGACGGACACCAGACAATGCTGCTGCAGGAATATCTGAGGACCGGCATCTGGTTTACGGTTCTGGAACTTTTTGTGATGATCGTCACGGGGATGTACCGGCCGTTTCGTCACGTCCGTCTTCGCTATGAGCTGGGGCAATTATGGACAATCTGCACGGTCTGTTTCCTGCTGCTGCTGAGCTGGCTGTCGCTGCGGCATCTGGACGACTACTCCCGCCAGCTGATGTTTCTGTACTTTGCGCTCAGCGTCGGCCTCCTGAGCCTGAAGCGCTTTACCCTGCGGCAGATCCTGTGGCGGATGCGGGCAGGCGGCTATAATCTGAAGCATGTGATTGTCATCGGGGACGGAAAACTCGCCGAACGATATCTGGACAAGATTCAGGACGAGATCACCATGGGGTATCATCCGGTCGGCTATATCTCCGAGAGAGAAAACGCCGGTTTGAGCGGAAGAAACATTCCGTGGCTGGGAAGCTATGAGAAAATGGAACAGATCCTGGAGAAACGGAAGCCGGATGAGGTCATCTCGGCGATCGATTCCCATGAGTTTGAGCGGACGCCCCAGATCATCGCCGCCTGCGAAAAGGCGGGGTGCAAGCTCTCGGTGATTCCGATCTACGCCGAATACATGTCCGGCAACCAGCAGCTCGACGATCTGGACGGGATTCCGCTCCTGAACGTGCGGAAGATCCCGCTGGACAATCTGGCCAACGCGTTTCTGAAGCGGAGCCTGGATATTCTGGCCTCCGCGCTGATCCTGATTGTATTCTCGCCCCTGATGCTGTTCTGCGCGATCGGCGTGAAGATGTCGTCGCCCGGGCCGATCATCTTTGCGCAGAAGCGGATCGGGCGGAACAAGAAACCCTTCATGATGTACAAGTTCCGCTCCATGCGTGTCAACGACAGCCAGGACACCGGCTGGAGCGGGAAGCAGGACAGCCGGAAGACCCGCTTCGGTTCCTTTATCCGGAAATACTCCCTGGATGAGTTTCCCCAGTTCTGGAACGTTCTGAAGGGAGATATGAGCCTCGTCGGACCGCGGCCGGAGGTCCCGTTCTATGTGGAACAGTTCAAGGAAGAGGTCCCACGCTATATGCTCAAGCACCTGGTGCGGCCGGGAATCACCGGCTGGGCACAGGTGAATGACCTGCGGGGCGACACCTCGATCCCGCAGAGGATCCGGTATGATATCTATTATATCGAAAACTGGAGCCTCTGGTTCGACCTGAAGATCCTGTTCCTGACCGTCTTCGGTGGGAAATTCAAAAATGACGAAGTCATAAGTTAAAGCGACAAGCAGCTGAGCACTAAAGTTCAGCTGCTTGTCGGTGTTTTTATGAAAAGTCATACATATAGCGATCTCCGCGATAGGCATTGATCATGCTCTCTGAATACATAACAATGACGATATCAAAATCATTGTCGGCGATAAAATCACGTAAACTGGAATAGTTGTAGCGTACGTCCCAGCTAACCACAGTGTTTGCTGTTAAGGCTAAAAAAGGATTGACAGACTGTGCGAATGAATCCTTGATGATCAGAATCTTCCCGGAGTCCTGATCAGCATTTTGTATGATCTGAACAGGATCATTTCCAAAAAGATAGCTATAGTAAAAGCTGACACCATATCTTCGACCCCAATAGTCTGTATCAAAACGCGACTCATCAAGCATAATAGAAAAATCACCGGTTTTATTCAGATTCCTTACTGGAATCTCAAGATGAAAGTGAGTGATATCCGTTGGCTTTATTAATTCAAAGTCATCAAGACCGCTGTAAGAAGCCCCGGTCTTCTTTCCGCGTTCACCTGCCCAACTATCTGGAAGCAAATCGACAGTAAAGTTTTCATCCCTGATGCGTTCAGGGACAATGGCGATCCCAAACTGTTCCTTTAAGAATGAAGAAAGAATCTGGGCACAATATAACCCTGTAGAAATCTTCCAGTGATGATCAGTCTTAAAAAAGGCATCATAAGGGTCAGAATAATGAGAAAGCAGATAGGGGCGAACATCAAGCACATGAATTCCGGCCTGTGATAACGCGTCTAAGAACTTGTCAGCTTTCTGATCCGTGCCGTCTTTCACACCAAACGTGGTCAGATCATCATTCCGAACATATTTCTTTGGGATATTCACATATAAAAAGGGGAGGCCCTTTTCTGCACAGAAGTCAGCAAAGCTTTTCAATGCGTCAACAGCCTTGGAAGTGTTACCAGATCCTCCGACGGAAACAAGATGTCCATTATCAAGCCGATACATATTATCCAAATGCCGACGGCCTATTATTTTGTTAAAGTACCCTGCGCATTCATATGATAGATATCTCAGTTTGCATTTTTCGTTAAGATTTGTCTCTGTCGAAGCAACCGTAGAGATGATGCGGGCAGTCCGAGATTTGTCATGCTGATTATGATAGGCGGAGTACTCTATCTGAAGAGCATCAGAAAAGAAAAAGAGAAATACACATATGATCACGGCTATTATGGCACGTTGAAATCTCATAACGGCAGACCTCAGAACTGAAAATAGAGAAAAGGATTATAGGCATCTTTTATAATAAAAGAGATGGAAACAAATGTTCCGATCAAAAGAAGTGCACTTTGAAAAACAATATAAAATGAAGGATATTTCTTCCTCAAAAAAGGAAACACTGGGAATGAGAGAAGAGTACCGGTTATCAGGTAAAAAGAATACTCCCGAAGATAAAAGAGCGCAGATGCATTAAAAAGAGGGTTTTCTTCAAAACAGAACATTGCTGATAGCATGCGCAAAGCAGCAAAAAGGCTGCTCGAGCGGAAAACAACCCACAGAATACACACGTTCAAAAGTGTCCAGATTCGATACAGCATTCTACAGGCTGGTGAAAGCATTTGTTCGGGACGTATCATGTATTTTTCAACCGTGAGGAGGATAAAATAGAAAAGCCCCCAAAACAGGAACTGCCATGCGGCTCCGTGCCAAAAGCCTGTCAGGATCCAGACGATGAACAAATTCAAAACATGTCGAGAGGCGCCTCCTCTGGAACCACCCAACGGAATATAGACATAATCCCGAAACCACCTGGAGAGGGTCCTGTGCCAACGACGCCAGAAGTCTGTTACTGAGGATGCTGCATAGGGATAATTGAAATTTTCCGGAAAACGAAAGCCAAACAGAAGACCAAGGCCGATGGCCATATCGGAATATCCGGAGAAATCATAATAGAGCTGCAGCATGAAAGCGATGGCAGCAAGCCACAGCATTAAAACCGAAAAATCGGATAATCCTTTGCCGTTAAAAACAATATCCGCCAATGCACCGAGATTATTGGCAAGAATTACTTTTTTACACAGACCGGTTAAAAAGCGCAATGCTCCATTGGTGTAGTCATTCAGACTAATATGACGGTTATAAAAATAATTCTTTATCTCGCCATAACGAACGATGGGGCCGGCAATAAGCTGGGGGAAAAATGTAATGTACATTCCAAGGTCTATGGGATTTCGAATTGCACCGGCACCTTTGTATACATCAATAACATAAGACATCGCCTGAAACGTATAGAACGAGATTCCAATTGGAAGTGCAATCTGAGGAATGGAGATGGAACTGTGAACTAAAAGAGAATAATTGGATAGTAGAAACCCGGAATATTTGTAGTACCCCAACAATCCAAGATCAACGCAGAGCGCAGATAAAAGAAAGATACGACGCCAGCGGTTTCTGATTGAATGCTGAATAAGCAGCGCAAAAGTATAGTTGGAGATGATCGAAAACAGAAGAACCATGACATGGGAGGTCCCATTCCAACAATAGAATGCCAGGCTTACGATAAAAAGATAGGCGTTTGTCAGCTTCTCACAGATCAGGTGCGTTAAGAAATACCCGATTACAGTTGCGGGGAGAAACAGAAAAAGAAAACTCGATGTAGAAAAAACCATGAACCTAAGAACCTCATTCCCCCAACGTCAATTTGTATGATGAGAAAGTCGCAATAAAGTGAACCTGTTGAACTCAAAATAACAGAGAATTATTAGATTCATCAAAACGCTTCAGCCAATTAGAAAACAGATATCGATCTTTCAATTCCTTGGGGAGGGGATGGTACTCGCAGGCGAAGAATTCCTGCAAGGATCGAGTATCAAGACCATACACATAAATATTGTTCGGATGATAGAAGTCTGTGTCAATAACTGTCTTGTTGTTGGTAATCAGTTTTTTCTCGAAGAAGAGGGCTTCCATCGGACGAAGAGACAAACCGGCTCGAGTATTATTGCTGACATCGAGAAGAATGTCAGTATTTTGAACTTTCCTCAAGATTTCCCCATAAGGAACCGAGTCTTCATAGAACCAGTTGTTCCGCTCCTTCCCGGGAAAAGGGAAAACCGATAAACTGACTTTTGCACCGGCGATCTCCAGTTCCTGCTTTATGGTGTTCAGCTTATCGGTTCTGTTTTTCTCTCGCCCAACAAAGAGGACAGACGGAGACGCATTTCCCCTATAATCAGGTCGAAGGGAAACAGGAACCAGACAGTCAAAGAAGAACTGTGTATTCAGATGAAGTCCGTATTGGATGCTGTCCGATTCGGAATATGTCCACATTTCGACGCGGGGGCTTACTCGTCCATCCAGAAGTGATTTTCTGGCGGGATTCCAAAACCAGAGAATAATACGGGAAGAGGGATAAAGATCACATAACCAATTCAACTGACGTGGTGTTGCCATAGTATCAAAGACAATGATTTTATCGGGGGGTACAGATTGATGTGACCTCTCGTAAAGGAGAAATGCAGGAAACTGATGGCTGCGGGGAGAATTGCCGATCAATGCCGCTTCTCTGTTTTTATAGTGGCTTATATGCTCTGCTCCGGAAGCTTCAAAATATGGTTTGAAACAGGGTACTTTATGCAGGTCGAAGTAAACGATCGTTGTTTGCTTACCGGAGGCAACATCGGTTTGGGACAGGAAAGATCGATAGCCCTCGATAAGGCCTTTCGGAGGAACCAGACCGGAATCTCTCCGTAAGGATCTTTTGCTCATTCGTACAATGTCGCGAACTTTTCTCGGCAGAAAAGTAATTGCACGGCCAAGCCGATAGGAAACAGAAGATTCAATTCGGCTTGTCTTATAACGAGTAAGAGTAGACTGCGCTTTTATCTGGCCTACCAGAGCGGTCTGCAGGTTGGGTATGAGATCAAGAACAATGCTGAAGGATTCACCGGCGGTGAACACGCCGGAAAATTCAATATTTGAATTTGAAAAAGAATCACCGAGAGTATAGTGGTTTTTCCCGATCGTCTGGAAGTTAACAAAACGAACCTTAAATGTGCTATCCGGGGCATCTGCCCTGATCGCCGCGCGTTGGATGTTGATTCCGGCTTCAGTAAAAAAGAAAAGACGTATGACAGATGTGTTCTGATGACACTGATGCTCGATCCTGGCAGTGCCATTTTGTATGATTGCGATTCCGTCAAATGCAGAGTGAAAATCGTAGTATTCCTGTCTGTATCCCTTGTCAATACGAGGTCCATATACGAGACGGTATGGCAACAAATCCAACTTCTGATGGCGCAGACTCCTGAAATAATAATTGTCCAACACATTCATATTCAGAATCTGGATTCTGACAGGGTGTTTCCATAGACAGTAGTTGAAAGACAGCTGGTCTCTGCTTGAGAAACGAAGGATCATATCAAACCAGGCGTCCATAAGCGCGTTTACTTCTGAAGTGTTCTTACGGACAATCACGGTGTTTTCTGTAAGGCCGTTGTGCTCCGGATAGTGTTCGCTCCGTAAAAAAGCCTCAATGTGCTGACCGGCTTCCAGAGTCTCTTTATACTCCGAGATACAGGCGTTGATCTCTTCATATATGCAGTCTCTGTACCGATGGCGGAAGCTGACCATATCATATCGCTCCAGGTCACACTCCCTGTCAAGGAAAGCCTGAAGACCGTTTCGCAGAGAAATATTGGCATCAACGTAAATCAGCAGATCATAATCAGAAAGATACTGGTAACCCAGTATTTTGACTTTACGCTGAAGAACGCGGTTATCCAATGGTTCATCGATGTAGACCA
Source organism: Oscillospiraceae bacterium (assembly GCA_902798545.1). GTDB lineage: Bacteria > Bacillota > Clostridia > Oscillospirales > Oscillospiraceae > Limivicinus. The sequence continues at coordinate 28,352 of CADBWQ010000004.1, read as the reverse complement.
CATCCCATGAAGAAGAACGGAGGAGCCGATTGTTTGTAAAGCAAACATAGTCGAAACCAGGCTCTCTTCGAATATCACGCAGTACATCATAATTCCCTGTAATACAGGTATAAACAACTTTTCTCATTCGGTTTTCCTGCCATGCATAAAGAAATATGTTTAATGAATAATCTATCAATTATTATAGCAAAATAGCTTGAATTTATCAATATTAACGATGTATAATTAACGATGTATAATTAAGCATAACAGATTGACATAGTAAGACCTTGGGCTGACATATATTTTTGGAAACAATATCTCAAATATGATGAAAGGATCACAATATGGAGTGGGATGTTGCAGCGATTGGTAATTCCAAAGGGAATATCGGCATTGCGGAGGAAGCATACATTCTAGAGCCGGGAAGTCGAACGGGGACTTTTCATGGCTGCCCGGGCACGGTCAGGATTCAATCGAAAACTGGTTCACTGGGGGACTCGGAGGACAGCTTCCTGTTCTGTTATACAAGAATATACCCGGACAAGGAGAACTTCCTTCTGTCAGCTACATGCAGGGTAAAAGAGACGTCGGAATACCTTGGGTGGCAGGCCGGTTATGGACTGTTTGCGGTTGATACCGTGATATCAGAGAGCAGACATCACCGTTATAGAAATATTCTGACCGTTGGCAGGCACAGAATGAGCAAGGCCACAGAACACAGTGCCGGGATGAGAGTGGTTGCCGGTTACCAAAAGCGGGAAGCGACGGAGGTCAGCGGAAAAAGAAAAGTGGATCTTTCCCGGGAGGCAGGTTTTTCAAATCAGAAAGAGCGGATCTGTTCGGGGGAACAGTATCATTTCGTGTTGGAAAAAACAGATCTGGGATTTACCGGCCGAATTCTATTCGACGGAGAAGAAAAAGAATTGTCCATAGAAGGATGCGACTTCCTGACGAAGCAAGATTCTGATGCAATCTACGTCGGATTTGCCGCAGCGGGCGACCTGGAGCTGGAGATCAGTGATATCCACTTTGAAATCACGCAGGGAAAAAGCAGCAAAACGCCGGAAGATGCAATTCAGGTGAGACTTCCGGACTATCCCTTCGCAAGAGACGCCATATTAGAACCGGAAAAGATACACGCAGACTTTAGAAAGAAGATATATGTATCGCCGACAGGGCGGCCGGACGGAAAGGGCAAAAGGAATGATCCGACAGATCTGCAGACAGCGCTTTCTGCTGCAGGGTCAGGACAGACCATCATCATGCTGGACGGTATCTATATGCCGGAGACGTCGTACTATGTATCACGGAGAAACAGCAGAGATGAAAAAAACGTGCTGCACCTGCTTGCAGAACACCCAGGCAGAGCATACATTGACGGAGCGCAGATGGTTCAGAAGCTGCCGACGTTCATTCTCAGAGATAACGGCTGGCATATCAGAGGAATTGTCTTTCGAAACAGTCCGCTCTCGGGCCTGCTTGTATGTGGGAGCAATAACACGATAGAGCGATGTGAAGCTTATGGCAACGGAGATACAGGAATACTGATCTGCAGCTATCCGGGAACGAAAAAAGATGAATGGCCTGGAGGTAATACTGTGATCGGGTGTGACTCTCATCACAACTGTGACACTGCAGGAGAAAATGCAGACGGATTTGGTGCCAAACTGTCAATAGGCGAAGGAAATGTTTTTTATGAGTGTACGGCACATCACAATGTTGATGACGGATTTGATCTGTTTTCAAAAAATGTTCTGGGAACAACAGGCCGCGTAACAATAGAAAACTGCGTGGCATATGAAAACGGCAGGTCCTTTTTTTCAGTTTCAAAGAACAAATCGGGAGGAATGGGGTTTAAACTGGGCGGAGACAATGTCGCGATCGCTCATAGGGTATGGAACAGTATTGCTTTTCGTAATCAGGAAGCAGGTTTTTCTACGAATTATAATCCCTGGGTCAGGTTAAAGAATACTACAGCGTGGCAGAACGGAAAAGAACCGGTTTTATATAACTATTATTTATTTACCCGGCGTTCGGATATCCCGCCTGACTGGAAAGTTGCCGGGCTTTTCCCGGAGAACAATGTGTTTACCAGAACACCGGCTGAAGTATCATGGCCTGAAGCAATGATCGAAAATAACAGGTGCATAGAAGCTTCAGCTGCAAGCTCCGAGCTGGAGCGGGTTAACAGGAATTGCTTTATTTCTCCCGAAACGGCAAAACCGATTTTAAGAGGGAGAGACGGACTGATCAAACTGCAGGGGCAGTTCACGCTAAGAAAAGAATGCCTGAAAAAAGGCGGAGCGGATCTCGACGAACGCAGCTTATTCAAACGATTACGGAGAAAACTGCGCTACCACCTGCTTCTGAAAGGAGCAGAGCGAGACTCTGGAGATTTAGTAAAGTAGAAGAATGCAGCGATCCTCTGCGACTCAGAGATGGAGAAGATAAAATGACGGAGATAACAGAAACCGAAAAGAAACCGAGCGAAGAATCCAAAAAAACAGATCAGATCTACTATAATAAAATCATGCAATTGATCCCGGAACTGAGCCTTTATAAACCGGAGACAATATCACATTTCCGTGCGAGGGCAGAAACATTGAAATGTGAAGACCTGAAGTCATATTATGCGTTTCTGCAGAGCCACCCGGAAGAAGTCGTGTATATGAAGTCTAATCTGACACTGAAGGGGACGCATTTCTTCCGTGGAGACGACTGGGAGTTCTTTCGGAATAAATGCCTCTCACAGCTGGCGGGAAAAGAAAAAATCACCATTTGGTGCGCTTCCTGCTCGTCCGGCGAAGAAGTATTCAGTTTGATTATGTGCCTCCTGGACTATGTAACACTAGGACAGATTGATATTCTTGCGACTGATTATAATGATGAACTGTTGGAGAAATGCAGGGCGGGAGAATACTATCTGATGCATCTGGAAGAAATCCCGGAAAAATATCAACGGTATGTAATCATGGGAAACCCGAAGTTTACCTTCCCGCAGACAATGAAGGATGTTATTCAGATTCGGCATCTGAACCTTCTGGAAGATACATACCCAACCGGTTTCGATGTTGTGCTGTGCAGGAATACCATCAAGTTCTTTTCCACTGAAGCAAGGACGATGGTAAAAACGAAGCTTGCAGAGACGTTGAATGAAGATGGATTCCTCTTCCTTTCAACCGATGGCAATCATAAAGGTTATGAACTGATCGACGATCCGTCAAGTCTGCATCTTCAACAGATCGATGGAAGATGTATCTATCAAAAAAGAGAATTCTGCAAAAAGATTATGTTTATTACGCCACGTATCTCCGGCGGGGGAGCGGAAAAGGTCATTACAGCATTGGCGTCTTATATGGCAGAAAAATATGAAGTTTATCTGGTCTCCATGCTGCCGCCGCAAGAAAACCCTTACCCGGTCTCTTCCCGGGTTGTGCAACTTGGACTGTATAAAAACAAAACGGGCAAAAAAACAAATCAATCAGGACAAGGACAAAAGAAGATCTCCGAGCAAGAGGGACAAGTAAAACTGTCAAAGAGTTTGTTAATGCGCGGAAAAAGAAAGCTGCGGAAGATAAAAAAGAAAGTGATTAACAAGCTGAAAAGCAAGTATCGGAAGGAACGTGACAGAATCAGAAAACACTTGTGGAAACTGGCAGATAAGGCTTATCCGGAGTATTCGAAAGAACGCAAGATAGATTTAAGACATAAAGAACTGGGCAAAGAACTGGATAAACTGAAAAAGAAGCATCAGATTGACTGTGCTGTCAGTTTTCTGAATCCGGCAAACGATATCAACACACTTTCCAGAGTCCGGACGCCCACGATCATCTCAATCCGCAGCTGCCTGGATGGCCCATTTGCACCACCGGAATCAAAAGGCTGGTTTGGAAAAAGGAGAATCATTCAAAATTGCAGAAAAGCGGATAGAATTGTCGCTGTATCAAAAGAAACAGGGGAAAACCTGTGCAAATCGTTTCATGCTGAGAAGAAAAAGATCTCGGTTATCTATAACGCCTGCGATCTGGAAAAAATACAGGTGCTCGGACAGGAACTGCCACAGGATGAAGAAATAATCAAACGGGTGAATGAAGCGGAGTTTGTGTTTGCTTCCAATGGCCGGCGGGTAATGAAAAAAGGACAATGGCATCTGATCAGAGCCTTCAAAGAAACGCACAGAAAACATCCTGGCACTGTTTTGATGATCCTCGGGAAAAAAGGCGAGCGTGACACAGAAGCCTTGCTTACTAATCTTCTTCATGAGAATCAGATGGAAGACTATGTTTTTTTGCTTGGTTTCCATGAAAATCCGTTTTCTGTCTTATCGCGGGCAAATGCGTTCGTGATGTCCTCATTCAATGAAGGATTTCCGAATGCACTTGTAGAAGCAATGGCTCTGGGATTACCGGTTATTTCAACGGACTGCAGATCGGGACCGAGAGAAATTCTGGCACCGGAGACAAATTGTACGGAGAAAGTAACAGATAGAATCGAATTAGCAGAATATGGAATTCTGACACCGGAATGTTCCGGTAATACTGATATTTTCAAAGAACTCGAAGAGAACGAACGGCTCCTGTTTGAGGCAATGTGCATGCTTATCGAAAATCCGGATTTGAGAAATCATTACGCTCAGAAAAGTATGGAACGCGCAGCCCAGTTCCAAAGAAATGACATTATGAGGCAATGGGAACACTTGATTGAAGACACCATGAAAAAATAAGATTGTTATGGCAGCAGATGGATAAAAAGCATAAGACCGTGGCGAGGATTCCGACCTGGACTCTCACCACGGCCTTTATAGCTGCTCAGATTTCCATAAACTTACTGGACATTAAGATGTTGTACAAAAGAGTTTTATTGCCTTAATGATCTCTGATCAGTACGCGACGCCCCAGTAGATCATGTGCTTCGCGGGCCTGCCGCAGCAGGCGCAGGTCTCGCCGAGCTTCTCCTGTTTAAAGGGGATGCAGCGGGAGGACATGCCCGCCTCCTCCTTCATTCTGAGCTCACAGGCTTCCTCGCCGCACCACATGGTCTTGATGAAGCCGCCGTGCTCCGCCTGCAGCTGTTTCGCCTCTTCGATGCTGGAGGCGGCAAAGATGTGCTTCTCGAGATTCTCAAGGGCGGAATCATACAGGCCCTGCTGTACGGCATCCAGCAGTGCGGGAATCTGCGTCTCCAGCTCGTCGAGGGAGATGGTGACCTTTTCGCCGTTGTCGCGGCGGACGGCGACACAGACGTTGTTCTCAATGTCGCGGGGACCGAGCTCAAGACGGAGCGGAACGCCCTTCATCTCATACTGCGCGCACTTCCAGCCGAGGCTGTTGTCAGAGAAATCGGCTTTCGCGCGGAGCCCGAGGGCGGAGACCTTCTCCAGCAGTTCCTGCGCCTTTTCGGTGACACCGGGCTTGTGGGCGGCGACGGGAACGATGATGACCTGGATCGGGGCGATTTTCGGCGGCAGAACGAGGCCGTTGTTGTCACCGTGGGCCATAATGACGGCGCCGATCATGCGGGTCGTGGAACCCCAGGAGGTCTGGAAGGGATACTGCAGCTTGTTGTCACGGCCGGTGAAGGTCACGTCATAGGCGCGGGAGAACTTGTCGCCGAAATAATGGGAGGTGGCGCCCTGCAGCGCCTTGTGGTCCTTCATGAGGCATTCGACGGTATAGGTGGCCTCGGCGCCGGCAAACTTCTCCTTGTCGGTCTTGCGGCCGCGCACCACGGGGATCGCGAGGACCTTTTCAAAGAAGTCGGCGTAGCAGTTGAGCTGCTGCTCGGTCTCGGCCTGCGCCTCTTCGGCGGTCTCGTGGATGGTGTGGCCTTCCTGCCACCAGAATTCCCGGCTGCGCAGGAAGGGACGGGTGGTCTTCTCCCAGCGGATGACGGAGCACCACTGGTTATAGAGCATGGGGAGCTCACGGTAGGAATGCAGGACGCGGGACCAGTGGTCACAGAACATGGTCTCGGAGGTGGGGCGGAAAGCGAGACGCTCTTCCAGCTCTTCACTGCCGCCCATGGTGATCCAGGCTACTTCGGGGGCGAAGCCGTTGACCAGTTCGCCCTCCTTCTTCAGGAGGCTCTCGGGGATCAGGACCGGCATCGCGACATTGACATGGCCGGTTTTCTTAAACTCGGCGTCCATGATTTTCTGCATATTCTCCCAGATGGCGTAGCCATAGGGGCGCAGAATCGTAAAGCCCTTGACCGAGGCGTACTCGACGAGCTCCGCCTTGCGGCAGATGTCGGTATACCACTGGGCAAAGTCGGTTTCCATATCGGTGATCTGTTCTACTTTTTTCTCTTTTGCCATGGTGTTCTCCGTTTCTTATCATCAGGTGTAATGAAATAATAGATTCAAAATCGTAAACGATGCCATTGTATTCTCCGGCCCTGCGCTTGTCAAGGAAAAACAGCTCAAAAACTCCTGAAACAGGCTGAAAATGAAGAAATTCCTTGACCTTGTGACCGGCAAAGGATATAATTGCTCTGCATATTCGGAGGAAACCGGAGAATTCCGGCTTCATCGGAGGTGAATGCCGTATGAACAGACAGAAGTTTCTCGCGGAGCTGGCACAGCTGCTGAGCTTCATGTATGAAGAGGACAGACGCTATGCGCTCGACATGTATGAGAGAATGTTCGACATCGCCGAGGGAAGCGAACAGTGGCTGATCCAGAATCTGATGTCACCGACCAGACAGGCGGTGATTATTGCGCGTTCCTACGATGCCAAGGAGCGTAAGCTCTCGGTTTCGGCGGAATGGAAAGACGAGGACGGCTATGTGGACGAGGACGGCGAAACCCCGCCGTTTGTGCTCGCGATCAACAAGATCTTTGACGACCTGTTTCCCGATGAGGATGGAGAAGAGACGCAGGAAGAGGACGGCTGGCGTATCCATACGAACCCGGATGCCGCAGATGAACCGAAGCAGAAGAAGCCGAAGATGCCCAAAGCAGCGGTCCTGCTGAACCAGACCCAGGAGTTCGCCGGAATCTTCAATATGGAAGAAGGGGAAGAGGCGCTGCCCCAGGATGATCAGGGAGAGGACAGGGGCGAGGCGTATGACCCGGACGGCGATGTGTACGCGCCGGAAGATCTCGTAGAGGCGTTCAACGAAGTCAAAATAGAGTATCTTGACCGCACTGAGTTCGAGTCGGAAGAAACAGAAAAAGGGCAGGAGCCCGCTGATGCCGGACAGGCAGACAGAGACGATGCCGCTCCGGTACCGGCTGACGGTGCAGATCAGGCAGCCGTTGAGCCTGCACAGGAACCGGCGGAGCAGACTGACGCGGCAAAAGCAAATGCGGTCGAAGCGCAGCTGAAAGAGATGCCGCAGCCGCAGGCTCCGGTTAAAAAGAGGCGCTCTATTGAAGAGCTCCTCGGTTTCGGAAAAAAACGCAGCAAAGAGAGTCCTGAGGACAAGCCTCAGGAAGCAGCGGGGGCGAAAGCAGAGAGCACGGCGGATCCCGGAGAGAGCGAGGAAGCCGCGCAGACAGCCGTAAGGACAGATGCGCCCGCAGCGGAAGAAAAAACGGACGCGGAACACAGTTCGCAGCCGGCTCCGGCAGCCGGCAGCGTTACGGATAAAGAACCGGGCGCTTCGGAAGGCCCGCAAGCGGCATCCGCCGGTACGGCGGAACAGGCCGGCCCTGAAACGAAACAGGGAGAGCCGGAAGAGAAGGATGCGGCAGCGCAGACAGCCCCGGCAGCGCCCGCGCCGGTTGTGGCCGCCCGGTCGGAGGCGATCTCGGAAGAGCCGGAGACAGAACCGGAGGGGAAGACAGAAGAAACGGCCGCAAAGACAGAGCCGGAAGCGCCTGCAGACGCTGCAGCGAGCGCACAGAAGGCGGGCAGGACTCCCCCGGTGATTCCGGAGGATGCCCCGGTGATCCGGAAACCGGAGCCGGTGAAAGCCCCGGAAGAAAATGTGCCCGGCGAGATGGTATGGAACGTCCCGCTGCTGGTGCTGTTCCTCGTGGCGGCCATTCCTCTGACGCTGCTTGCACTGGCAATCCTGCTGATCCCCCTGGCCCTGTTCTTCAGCCTGAGCATCGGAATGATTGCGCTGGGAAGCGTTCTGGTGATTTCGGCGTTCAGCGGATTTGCCGTCCTCGCCGATATCATGCTGCTGGTCGGCGCGGCCGCAATCGCCATGGCGCTGGGACTGCTGTTCCTGTGGCTCTCGTTCTGGCTGGTTGGAGAGGGAATGGTCGGTCTGGTGCGCTGGGTGAGAGAACTGGCGGAGAAATGCTGCCGTAAGGAGGTGCCCGGAACATGAAAAAAGGATGGCGAATCATTCTGACAATCGTGCTGGTGGTGCTGATCCTCGGCGGCGTGAGTTTCGGCGTCGGGCTGCTGACCGGGGGAGATATCGACCGGATTATCCTGAATCTGGATGAGCATTATCAGGTGATGACCTACATCAACACCTATACCGGGTATGTCAGGCAGCTGTTCCAGCAGCTTGTCAATCTGTTTGTCTGACCGGATTAACATCGGAAATAAACATCGGAATCAATAAGGAACCCTGTCTCCCGTTTCAGCGGGAAGACAGGGTTTCGACTGTTTGTCTTTCGCGGGCGCTCTCCTCAATCCTCTTCCGCAGGACGGATCTCAACGCGCCGGCCGCGTACCGACAGCCTGCCGGAACAGTAGAGGGAGACCGCCTCACTCAGAAGAGGCCACTCGCACTCTTCCATCAGCCTGGCCGAGAGACTTTCCACGGTGTCATCCGGGGCAATCTCCAGAGAGCGCTGGAGAATGACGGCGCCGACCCGACCGTCCCCGTCAGAGAAATATGCCGTTGCGCCGGTTACCCGCAGGCCGCTCTCCAGCGCCAGGGCGACCGGGTCGCCCTCCGCTTCGTTGAAAGCGGGATACAGCGCCGAATAGGTCCCGATGATCCGGTTCTTGAACTGATAGGGGACAACACCGAGGGGAACGTCGTATCCGGCAAGGACCACAAGCTCAATGTCCATGTCCTTGAGCTTGTTGGCGACAGCCATGCTGTGGCTGGTCATGTTCGGGAAGAGCTCCGGGTCGACGACGTAGGCGGGAATCCCCGCGCTCAGCGCGCGGGTCATGGCATAGCAGCCGCGCTGGGGGCAGATCACCGTCACCAGCTCAAAGTTCGGTATTTCGTTGAAATAGACTGCATCCAGAATCGCCTGGAGCCTGGCCCCGTCGCCGGAGGCCAGAACTGCCGTTCTGACCATCGCTCGATAATGCCTCCCGGAAAAAGATACTTGTATGCCATTCGGGGATTGAGTATAATTGGAACCGCAAAGAGCAGAGATATTAAGATATTATGTATAACAATATTATGTCTATTATACGCGAACTTCATCCCGTGGTCAAGCGTTGGAGGAGGACAGATGACAGAAATTTATTTGATCCGGCATTCACAGGCGCAGGGGAACCGTTATCGCATGATACAGGGATCCTGGGACGGCGAGATTACCGAGATGGGACGGCGGCAGATCGAGGCTTTGGCAGACCGCTTTTCGAAAATCCCGGTGGACGCGGTCTACTCCAGCGATCTCACCAGAGCGGTCCTCACGGCGGAAGCGGCGGCGCGGAGGGATCATCTGCCGATCGAGACCCGGCCTGCGCTGCGGGAACTGCATGCCGGACCGTGGGAACAGCGCTTTTTTGGAAATATCAGCCATGAGCAGCCGGAACTGGCGCGCCAGTTCATTGAGGACGCAGAGAACTGGCGGCTGGAGGGGGCCGAGACGTTCGGCGAGGTGAGAATAAGAGCGCTGGCGGAGCTGAAGAAGATCGCGGAGGAAAACGAAGGAAGGACCATCGCCGTCGCAAGTCACGGGGTTACGATCCGCTGTATCATGTCGGGCATTATGGGGATCCCCCTCTCCGATACCGTGCATCTTCCCATTTTTAAGAATACCGCGGTCACAAAGCTGGTGTGGGACGGAAAATCGTTCCGGGTGGCGTATATGAACGACGCCTCGCACCTGCCGCAGGAAGCACAGAGCAGTTGGAATGTGGCCGGGGACCTGAGAGACGTACCGTTCGATCCGCAGAGAGACCGGGCCTACTACGAAGCCTGCTATGCAGAGGCATGGAAGTCTGCACACGGAAATCTCCTTGGCTTCAACCCGGAGACCTATTACAGCGCGGCAAAGCGGCATCAGCGGGTTCAGAACGGCTCGGTCATGCGGATCTACCACAGGGATGAACCCGTCGGGCTCATAGATCTCGATCCGGAACGCGGTGCGGCAAATGGCATCGGCTGGATCAGCCTGCTGTACCTGCGCGAGGACTATCGGAACAAAGGCTACGGGATCCAGCTCCTGGGCAGGGCGATCTTCTTCTACCGCCGTCTGGGCCGCGAAAGACTGCGCCTGCAGGTGGCGGAGGATAACCGGATTGCCGCAGCATTCTATGAGAGAGAGGGATTCCGTACCGTCGAGGAGCAGAGGGCTCCGAACGGGAAGCTGATGATCCTGGAGAAAGAGCCGCTGGCCTGAAAAACACAGCGAAAAGAAACCGTTGAAGCACATCCCGTTCTATGATAAAATGTGCTGAGAACAGGCGCCGGAGGAGGTGGGAGAAGCTGAAACGGACAGAGAAGACAGGAATACTTGTTCTGGTGACGCTCCTGCTGCTGTCAGGCGTGCTGCTCCCGTCCCCGAATGCGGCGGCTTACACCGCGCCGGAATACCGGGATGCCGCCTTTCATGAAGCGGCCGCGCTGGCGGGCGACCGGGTCCGGCTGGATGTATCCTGCCTGGACCAGGGATATGTTGCGGTGTCTGCAACATCGGACATGCGGCTCAAGTTCCAGGTCATCAAGGACGACGTGACCTATAACTACGACCTGCCGTCCAACGGAACGCCGGGGGTGTTTCCCCTCCAGGGCGGGAACGGATATTACTGCTTCCGGGTGATGGAGAACGTCGTAGATAAGAAATACTCCGAACTCTATGCTTTCACCTGTGACGTGTGGATGCAGGATGAGTTTCAACCCTTTCTGCGGCCGAGTTCCTATGTGAATTATAACCGCGACTCCGAGTGCGTACAGAAAGCCGCAGAGCTTGCCGCCGGGGCGGCGGACGAACTGGGCGTTGTCAGCGCCGTTTATAACTTCGTCTGCGCACAGGTGACCTATGACAGGGAGAAGGCGGCGACGGTGCGCAGCGGATATCTCCCGAATCCGGATGAGACCATGCGGACCGGAAAGGGAATCTGCTTTGACTATGCCGCGCTGGCGGCTTCCATGCTGCGCAGCCAGGGCATCCCGACGAAGATGATCTTTGGCTATGTGGCGCCGCAGGGCCTGTATCACGCGTGGAACATGTTCTATACCCCGCAGTCCGGCTGGGTGACGGTGAGCTTCGAGGCACGGGGGGAAAACTGGAACCGGATGGATCTGACCTTCTCCGCCAACGGCGCGGATGCGGACTTTATCGGTGACGGCAGCAACTATTCAGATGTTTATTATTACTGATTCTACTGATTTCATGAAACGGGCGGTGAAGCTATGAGCGGAAAGAAACTGGATGATCTGGGTGTCAGCGCCTTCTGCGAGAGCATGGCGATGATGGTACAGGCCGGGATACAGACGGACGAGGCCATCACACTGCTCCAGAGTGAAAAAACGCAGAGCGGCGGAATCCTGGAACAGGGCCTTGCCACCATGAAGGAGCAGGTCGACCGGGGGCTTGGCCTTGCGGCGGCGATGAAAGAGAGCGGGATTTTCCCGGACTATGCGCTGCAGATGGTTGAGGCGGGGGAGCGCTCCGGCCGTCTGGAGGATATTCTCTTCCGACTGGCCCGGTATTACGCGGATCAGAAGACCATCTCGGAGAAGCTGCGCAACGCGGTGACCTATCCGGCGGCGATGCTGGTCCTGATCATCGCGGTTCTGGCGGTCATGCTGGTGATGGTGCTGCCGGCGTTTACCGACGTCTATAACAATCTGACGGGGAGCCTCGCGGCCTCCAGTTACAGCTATGTACGCCTGGCTTATGTGTTCTGCTGGTTCGCACTGGTCCTGATGCTGGTGCTGGCCGCCGGCCTGATTGCAGGTCTGCTGCTCTGGAACAGCGGCAGGCGGGAGAAGGTGGAGGCGTTGCTGCGGAAAAACAAACTCTGCTCCTCCATCCTGGAGAGCATGGGCATGTTCCGCTTTACCTCCGCGCTCGGCACGTTCCTGGCCAGCGGGGAGATGCAGGACGAGGCGGTATTGAACAGCCTGCCCATGACGGACTGTAAGCCCGTTGAGGAAAAACTGAAGCGCTGCGTCCTGCGGATGGAAGAGGGACACAGCATTGCTCAGGCGGCCTATGATGAGGAACTCTTTGAACCGGTATACGGGCGGATGCTCCTGGCGGGTGAGCGGAGCGGCAATCTGGAGCACGTCCTCGAACGCCTGACCGGACTTCTGGAGGAAAACTGCGGGAACCTTGTGGAAAGACTGGTGGGGATCATTGATCCGCTGCTCTCCGGCGTGCTGATGTTCACGGTGGGGCTCTCGCTGCTGAGTGTGATGCTGCCGCTGATCGGCATGATGAACTCCATCGCCTGACGGAGAGAAGCCATGTATTCGGACAGACTTGTAAAGCGTAAAAGCTGGATTCTCTGGCTGCTGCTGATTCTGCTGCTCATCGCGGCGCTGATCCTGATCTTTGCCCGCGGCGGCGGGCGGGATCTCAGCGACGGCAGCGCCGTCGCGATTCGCGCGGCTGTCCAGCGCAGCGCACTGCAGTGTTATGCCGTGGAGGGGGCCTATCCGCCGGATCTGCAGTATCTGGAGGACAATTACGGCCTGCAGGTGAACACGCAGGATTTCTATGTGACCTATGACGCGTTCGCCTCCAACCTGCCGCCGACGATACGGGTTACGAAAAAATGAAATGAGAGGAGGACAGAGCGGTGAAGGCACAGAAGAGCTCTCCCATCGGGTTTTATACCATTGGGATCGCAGCGCTGTTTCTGGCAGGTTTTTTCCTGCTGGTGGTGTTTGGCGCACAGAGCTATCGCAATACGGTTGCCGGTCAGAATGACAACATGCACAAACGCGCGCTTCTGTCCTATCTCTCCACCACCGTGAAGGCCTACGACGCGGCAGATGCGGTCTCGCTCCCGGAAGATCCGGCGCTGGGCCGGGTGCTTGTGCTTGAAGACGGAAACAGCGGCTACGCTCTGCGGATTTATCATAAGGATGGAATTCTGCTGGAGGATTATGCTGCCGCCGATGCAGCGCTGCGGCCGGAAGAGGCGCAGAGGCTCGGAGAAACAGCGCGCTTCGAAGCGAAAAAACTGCCCGGTAATCTGCTGAGACTGGAGACGGACGCCGGCAGCGTGCTGGTGCACCTGCGGAGCGGGGAGGACGGCCGATGAAGAGACAGAGTCATATTACGGGCTTCTATCTGGAGACCCTGATGCTGATCGTGGTTTTCATCGCCATCATCCTTGTGCTGACACAGATTTTCGGCCTGGCTCAGATGCAGAGTGTGAAGGCAAAACAGCTTACCGACGCGGTGGTGCTGGCAGGGAACGCGGCAGAAGCCGTCTCGGCGAGCAAAACGGCAGATGAACTGCTGGCCTTGCTGAATGAAAACGACAACGCATTTCCGATGCAGGATGCGGCGGGGGTTACAGCCCGGTATGATGGCGATCTGCTGCCGGAGCGCGACGGCGGCTATCGCGTGGATGTGACCTGGCTCCCGGAGGAGACCGGGACCGGAACCATGGTCGGCAGTGTGGTCGAAGTGCACTGCGGCGAAACGGCAGAGCCGGTCTTCCGTCTGGAGACGAAGGCCTTTCGACCGGAGGTGAGCGGATGAAACAGACACCCATCAAGCTGGGGCCGCTGGCGCTGCTCCTCACGGTGATCAGCATCTGCCTCACGACGCTTGCAATCCTGACATTCACGACCGCGCGGGCAGATCTCCGCCTCGCGGAAAAATACGCACAGACCGTTGAAACCCGATACGCACTGGAGCGGCAGGGACAGGAATTCCTGCGGGAATTGAGCGAGACGGACCCTGCGGATTACGGACTCATGGACTGGCAGCGGGATGCTGCGGGCATATACCGGATCGCATTTGAGCAGGACGGAGCGACGCTGAAGATCGGTTTCCGGCCGGACCGGGAGGGCGGATATTCCGTCGTCTCCTGGCGTCAGGAGAAAGGCTGGGAAGAGGATGACAGCCTCGGAACACTCTGGGACGGAGGATTTTGAGAATGACCATAGAGGAAATACTGCAGAGAGCGATCGGCTCGGATGCCGCTGACATCTTTCTCATCGCGGGACTCCCGGTGACCTTCAAATGCGGCGGACATCAGGAGAGACTCCCGGAGGGCCTTCTGAAACCGGATGACATCCGCGTGCTGGTGGATTCCGTCTACGAACTCAGCCACAGAGACCGCCGGAATCTGGAGCAGGGCGTCGACGACGACTTCTCCTTTTCGGTGCCGCAGCTCGGACGCTTTCGTGTCAACGTATTTCGGCAGCGCGGCTCGCTGGCGGCCGTGATCCGTGTGATCCGTTTCGGCCTGCCGGACCCGGTGAAGCTTGGAATTCCGGAGAGTGTCCTGTCGCTGGCGGACAACAAGAAGGGTCTGGTCCTGATTACCGGCTCCGCCGGGACGGGAAAGTCCACGACGCTGGCATGCATGATCGATCGCATCAACCGCAGCCGCGACTGCCACATCATCACCATGGAGGACCCCATCGAGTACATTCATCGCCACGACAGGGCAATCGTGACGCAGAGGGAAATCTCCATTGATACCCCGGGATACCTGGAGTCGCTCCGTTCGGCACTGCGCGAGAGCCCGGATGTGATTCTCCTGGGCGAGATGCGCGACTATGACACGATTTCAGCTGCCATCACCGCGGCAGAGACCGGCGTTTTGCTGCTCAGCACGCTGCACACCAGCAGCGCCGCCAATACCATCAACCGTATTCTGGACGTGTTTCCGGCCAACCAGCAGAAGCAGGTGAAGATTCAGCTGGCCCAGATCCTGAAAGGTGTCGTCTGCCAGCAGCTGGTCCCGTCCACGGACGGCGGTCAGACCGCGGTGTTTGAGATCATGAAGACGACGACCGCCATCCAGAACATGATCCGTGAAGACAAGCTGCACCAATTGGAGTCGGCAATGCAGGCGGGTGCGGCAGACGGCATGTGCACGATGGACGGAAGCCTCCTCAGACTCTACAGAGAGAAGAAAATCACCAGGGACACGGCGCTGGTTTCCTGCGTCAACTATGAGAACATGGTAAAACGGCTGAGCATCTGAGCAATGGATTTTACACCATTCTGAATACACGGAAACAGTCACAGTCCGGGAACGGAGGGGGGTAAGGCTGAAATGAGAATGACAGAGTCCAAACCGAATATTCTCTACGTTCGGATGCTGGGCGGATTTTCGGTGCGCTGGAACGGAAAGCTGATTGCCGGAGGTTCCAAGTCGAACGAGTCCCAGCTGACAAGCCTGCTGCAGATCCTGCTGCACAACCGGGAGCACGGCGTGACGCGGGACCGGCTGGAGGAGCTGCTGTTTGAAGACCGGGACATGAGCAATGTCCACCACGCGCTGCAGAGCGTCATCTACAACACCAAGAAGAAGCTGCAGAAAGCGGGGCTGCCCCCGGTAAACTACATCGAACAGCGCAAGGGCGTCTTCTTCTGGACGCATGAGATTCCGATCGTGGAGGATGCAGCGGAGTTTGAGCGCCTGTATCACGAGGCGGAAGCGGCGGAAGACAAGGACGAGCAGCTCGCCCTCTATCAGGAGGCGACCCACTGGTACACCGGGGAATTCCTTCCGAACCAGACCGCGGTCATCTGGGCAGCCCAGGAAGCCCGGAGACTCAAGCGGATTTTCTGCCTGTGTGCGGAGCGCGCGGCGGAACGCCTGCGGGAGGAGCAGGATTACTTCCAGCTGGAAGAACTCGGCACCCTTGCCTCAAAGATCGATCCGCTTGCGGACTGGGAGACGCTGACCATGGAGGCCCTGGTCTCCCTGGGCCGTTATGAGGAAGCGCGCAGGCTCTATGACGATACGGTACAGTATTATTTCAATGAACAGGGACTGCGCCCGTCACGGAAGATGCTGGAACAGCTGGAGCGCCTTGGAACAGGCATGCAGCACCAGCATGAATCACTGGATGTGATCCAGGCGGAACTCACCGGGCAGAATGACGATTTCCCGGGCGGCTATCTCTGCAGTTATCCGATTTTTGTCGGAATCTACCGGATGGTGGAACGCATGCTGGAACGCGGCGGGCAGTCAGTTTATCTGATGCTCTGCACGGTGATCGACGGGAAGGGAAACCCGCTCCGCGATGGCCCGATGCTGGAAGAACTCGCCACAAGAATGGGAGACGCCGTGCGGCGCTCCATTCGACGGGGCGATGCCATGACCCAGTACGGAAAAGGACAGTATCTTGCCCTTCTGGTCAACACGACCAGAGAAAACTGCAGCGTCGTCCAGAAACGCGTCAATGAGCGATTCATCATCGGCCGGCAGCGGACCAGAATCCAGTACTACGTCAATTCCGTCTTCTGGGTTCCGCCCGTGGAGCTGACGGATCCCGGCATGAGACAGAAACCGTGAGGTGAGTGGCGCCATGGAGAAAACACAGTGGTATATCGGAGCGCCAAACGGGGTGGTCCTGTGCATCAACCGAAACAACGAGGGCGAACTGGCGGGGGAGTTTTATCACAGCTACAGTGAAAGCCCGGTGCCTTTCCAGGGCATCGGACAGATGACGCTGCGGATGGAGAAGCTTTACGACTGGCTGCGCTTTCCGCATCCCGGAACCAACAGCCGCAGTTTTACCGAGACGGCGAAGCCGGACGGAAAAATCCACGAAAGGAACAGAATTATGAGCGACGAATCCCTTCTGACAAAGCACGGAGATATCGGAACTTTTATCGTACGGGTACAGCACCGGCAGAACAGCAGCTGGCAGGGGCGGATCACCTGGATGGAAGAGGACAGGACCATTCAGTTCCGCTCGGTCTGGGAAATGATCAAGCTCATCGAGAACGCGGTGGACAGCGTCAGCACCGATGAGGGCGAAGAGATTACCTGGTTCCCTGAAGAAAACGGAACAGAGCCGACAGCGGGAGGAGAAGACGAAAATGCTGACAATTGATAA
Source organism: Oscillospiraceae bacterium (assembly GCA_902798545.1). Taxonomy (GTDB): domain Bacteria; phylum Bacillota; class Clostridia; order Oscillospirales; family Oscillospiraceae; genus Limivicinus. The sequence goes on along the minus strand of CADBWQ010000004.1, from coordinate 11,228 downwards.
ACTCAGAGCATACGGAGCCAATGTAGACGAAGGTCTGGCGCGCTGCATGAACAACGAGGCGTTTTATCTGCGCCTGGTGAACATGGCCGTCGATGATGCCGGCTTTGGCAGACTGCAGGCAGCTGTGGAAGCGGGGAACAGCAAAGAGAGCTTTGAAGCTGCCCATGCGCTGAAAGGAATGCTCGGAAACCTGGCCCTGACACCGCTGGCGGAGCCGGCGTCTGAGATGACAGAGCTGCTTCGCGGCGGCAAAGACGCGGATTACACCGGGCTGTATGAGACGATCCGGGAACAGCGCGAGAAGCTGCTGGCGCTGAGAGATGAGGCGTAATTACCAGCAGGAGCTGGACGAGATCATCGCCGGACAGAAGGGCGCAAAGCCGCGCCTGCTGCTCCACAGCTGCTGCGGCCCCTGCTCCAGCTCGGTCCTGGAGTACCTCACGCAGTATTTTTGCGTTACGCTCTACTGGTATAACCCGAACATCTGGCCCCAGGAGGAGTTTGACCGGCGTCTGGAAGCACAGCTGAAGCTGATCCACGCCATGGGTCTGGAGGAGTCAGTCCAGGTTGTCACCCGTCCCCGCGGGAGCGAGGCATGGGATCAGGCGGTCCGGGGACTGGAGAAGGAACCGGAGGGCGGTGCGCGCTGTACCGAGTGCTTCCGTCTGCGTCTGCGCGAAGCGGCGGCTTATGCCGCGGAGAACGGCTTTGACTGGTTCTGCAGCACGCTGACGCTGTCCCGGCACAAGGATCCGCTGCGCATTAACGCGTTGGGCGAGGCTTTTGCGGAGGAATACGGCGTGCGGTGGCTCCCGTCGGAATTCAAGAAGCGCGGACGGGAACTCCGGTCCCGGCAGCTCTGCGATCAGTACGGGATCTATCGTCAGAACTACTGCGGATGTGAATATTCCGCAGAGAGACTGAAACACGGTGATCATTCCGCAACCGAATAATAATAAAAATAAGAAGAACGACAACAAGAAAGAGTTCGAGGTGCAACGATGAAAGTGAGAAAAGCAATTATTCCCGCTGCCGGATTGGGTACCCGCCTTCTGCCCAACACCAAGAGCATCCCGAAGGAGATGCTGCCCCTGGTGGACAAGCCGGTCCTTCAGTATATCGTGGAGGAAGCGGTGGCAGCCGGCGTCGAGCAGATCCTGATCATCACCAACCGCGGCAAGTCCCCCATCGAAGACTACTTTGACTATGCGCCGGATCTGGAGGAGCGGCTCCTGAAGGATGGCAAGGAGAAAGAAGCGCAGACCATCCGCGCGGTGGCGGACATGGCAGATGTGCTGTTCCTGCGCCAGAAGGAGACCAAGGGCCTCGGGCACGCAGTGTGGCGCGCCAGAAGCTTTGTCGGCGATGAGCCTTTTGCGGTGCTCCTGGGCGATGATATCATGCTGGGGGAGAAACCGGTCCTGAAGCAGCTGGTGGAAGCCACGGAAGCGAACAACTGCAGCGCGGTGGCAATCCACGAGGTTCCGGATGAGCTGATCGTGAAGTACTCTTCGGTAAAACTGGAAGAGAAGCTCTCCGATCGGGTCTATCGCATCAGCGATATGAACGAGAAGCCGACACTGGAGGAGAAATTCTCCAACTACGCGATTCTCGGCCGTTATGTTCTGACCGCGGGCATCTTCGACATCCTGGAGCACACCGCGCCCGGGCGGAACAACGAAATCCAGCTGACCGACGGCATGAAGGAACTGGTGCGGCACGAGCCGATGTGCGGTGTGGACTTCGAGGGCAGACGCTATGACACCGGAAATCTCAAGGGCTATCTCGAGGCGATCATCGACTTCGCGCTTCGCAACGAAGAAGCGGGAGACTGGCTGAGGGAGTTCATCATCGCCAAGGCGGAACAGCTCCGCTGATTCCCATTGACGGCCGAAATTTTAGTTGACATCTGACGGCCTTATACGGTATAATCTTCACCCGGCGGCGCGTCCGCCGGGTGAATTCTTCTGTCAACTACTTCTTTTGTATTGCGAATGGGACCTGCTTCCCACCGAATGCCGAAGATGTTGAGTATCAATGTGTGAAAGGAGTGCAGACACATGCTTCGTACCTATCAGCCCAAGAAACGCCAGCGCAGCAAGGAGCACGGTTTCCGGAAAAGAATGCGCACAGCCAACGGCCGCAAGGTTCTTGCCCGCCGCAGAGCGAAAGGCAGAGCGAAACTCAGCGCCTGACATCTTTGTCAGAGACAATGAGCAGGAATGGGGCAAAACGGAAGTGCTTCTCAGGGCGGCGTAATCCGCCCTTTCGGCATTTTCCGGGCCAATGGGAGGCTTTGATTTGAATCCCGGCACAAGCATCAAACTTAACAGCGACTTCCGCCGCATCTATGCCCGCGGGAAAAGCGCTGTCAGTCCCTGCGTCGTGGTCTACTGCAGAAAAAACCGTCTCGGTACCAATCGCGTCGGCTTTACCGTCTCCAAAAAACTGGGGAAAGCCGTCATACGCAACCGGACCCGGCGGCGGATGCGGGAGATCATGCGCCTCAACAGCGAGAAGCTGGAGCAGGGTCATGACCTGATACTTGTTGCCAGAACGCGCGCGGTGGAAGCCGAATACCGACAGTTGGAGGCAGATGTGCTGAACTGCTGCGGCAGGCTTCACCTGATGAAGAAAGATGTGAAAACATGAAGCAGGTTCTTCTTGCGATGATTCGGTTCTATCGGAAGTTTATCTCACCGATGCGGCAGCCCTGCTGCCGGTTTATGCCCACCTGTTCGCAGTATGCGCTGGAGGCAGTCGAGAAATACGGCGCGCTGAAAGGCGGCTGGCTGGCTCTCAGACGCATATGCCGGTGCCACCCCTTTTATCACGGGAAGCACCAATATTATGATCCGGTTCCGTGACGGAACCGCAGAAGATTTGAGGAAAACATCATGTGGAAGACCATTACAAAACCCTTTGCATGGCTGATGATCTGGCTGTATAACCTGACCGGAAGCTATGGCTGGGCCATTATCTTTTTCGCTCTCGCGGTCAACCTGATCCTGGCACCCTTCATGGCAAAGAGCAAAAAGAGTATGATGCGTTCCACGCGCCTGCAGCCGAAGATTCAGGAAATCCAGCGCAGGCATGAAGGGAATCCCCAGAAGCTGAACGCAGAGATGCAGAAGCTCTACCGCGAGGAGGGCGTCAATCCGATGTCCGGCTGCCTGTGGTCCCTGATCCCCTTCCCGATCCTGATTGCCCTGTACAGCGTCATCCGTCAGCCCCTGACCAGAATGATGTTTGTCACGGATGAATTTGTCACCACGCTGCAGGAGTTTTTCGTAGAGCATGGCCTCTACGAAGTGACTGCCCGGGCGGATGCCTATGCGGAAATCAAGCTGACCAAGCTGGCCCATGACAACTGGGACCTGGTTCAGAGCGGACTTGCGGGGAAAATCGATCCGAATTTTATCAATGTCGACTTCTCCTTCCTGGGACTGAATCTCGGTGATCAGCCGAAGTGGAACTTCTTTGTGGACACCGACTGGAGCGACGTGCACGTATGGCTCCCGGCGTTGGGCCTGTTCCTGATTCCGTTTATCTCGGCGTTTCTTTCCTGGGTTTCCATGAAGATCAGCTCGGCGACGAATCCGCCCACCGCACAGGACGCCCAAAGCGCGGCCACCATGAAGAGCATGAATCTGATGATGCCCCTGATGAGCGTCTGGATCTGCTTTGTTATGCCTGCCGCCATGGGTATCTACTGGATTGCCAACTCCGTTTTCGGCATTGCGCGTGATTACATCCTGACCAAAGTCTTTAAAAAACAGCTGGATGCGGAGGATGCGGAGCGAAAAGCCGCCAGAGATGCCAGAGAGTGGGAGATTGAGAAACAGCGGGAAGAGACCGAACGCCTTCGTGCAGAGGGAAAAACGGAAAAGAACAGCAATACCAGCAAAAAGAAAATTCAGGCCAACGAAAAACAGAAGAGCGATGAGCGCAAAGCGGCGCTGGAGCGTGCGGATCGAGCCGCCCGCCGCGAGCGCCTCGGCATCAAGGGGGCGGAGAAGCCTGCTTCTCAGGTGGGAAACCGCCGCTATGCCAGAGGCCGTGCCTATGTACCCGATCGCTTCTCAAATCCCGAGGCAGCAGAAGCCGCAACATTGGCGGCTGCTCTGGAGTCTGAGGATGCCGCATCCATCGATGAAACCGTTGAGGACGATGTGATGCAGGCGGCAGAAAATGTGACCGCGGAAGTGACGGAAACCGTTGAAGCCGTCGCGGAAGCTGCCGAAGCCGCTGCTGTTGAGCCTGCTGCAAATGAGAACGGAGAAAACGCATGATCAACTATCTGGAAAAAACCGGCAAGACCGAGGAAGAAGCCATCGCTGCTGCGCTCCGCGAACTGGGCATGGAGCGCGATGATGTCTCGGTTGAACTTGTCGAGCGCGCGAAACCGGGATTTCTCGGAATCGGAGCTCAGCCGGCGAAGGTACGCGTGAGCTGGGAGACTGAGGATGAGGCTCCGACCCCTGCTGCGAAGGCACCTGTTGAGGAGAAAAAGCCGGCAGAAAAGCCCGCGGTAAAAACCGAGGGAACAGAAGAGAAAAAGCCTGCAATCACACCCGCAGCGGCTCCGGCCGATGAGTCGGCAGACTATACCGCGGTCCGCAGCTTCCTGAGCGGGCTGCTCGAGCACATGGGGATCAACGCAGAGATCAACATGAGCGAAAGAGAAGGCGGCGGGATTATGGTAGACCTTGCCGGCCCCGGAATGGGCGCTGTGATCGGACGCAGAGGAGAGACCCTGGATGCGATCCAGCACCTCACCAATTATGCGGTCAATCATGGCAACGAGAAGCATCTGCGCGTTAGTGTCGATGCGGAGAACTACCGTGCCAAACGGGAGGAATCCCTCACAAAGCTTGCCGAAAAGATGGCCGAAAAGGCAATCAAGTATAAGCGCAGCATGGCATTGGAACCGATGAACTCCTATGAGCGTCACGTGATCCATACAGCGCTGCAGAATTATGAAGGTGTGACTACGGCCTCCACCGGCACTGAGCCAAACCGCCGGGTCGTCGTCAGCTATGTCCGCGGAGAACAGAGCACATCCGGCAAACCCCAGAGCCGGGAGTGGGCATGACCCCATCCGCAGGACGTTGGACTCGTATCTGTGATCCATAATTTCTATTCTTACAGATCGGAGGAACCGTCAATATGTATTTCGAAAAAGTCAGAGACGCGCTGGCCCAGCAGTTCGAGCTGGATCCGGAGACCATCACCATGGATACCAACCTGATCGATGATCTCGGCGCTGACTCCCTCGATGTGGTTGAGCTGATCATGTCGCTGGAGGACGAATTCGGCGTGAGCATCTCGGACGATGACGCGGCACAGCTCGTCACCGTCGGACGCATTGTCGATTATCTCGACAACATGAGATAACAAAACAATAAGAATCGCCCATCCCTTCACGGGATGGGCGAAATCTTTTTATGGGAGCTGCCGGAAATTGCGGCAGCGATTGGACTCAGCCGAGGTCAAAGTCATCCGCAGAGACGTCCACAGCGACGGTATCTGCCGAGGTGCGGCCGGTGGCGATGGCGGCGCGTTTTCCCTGCGCACCGGCAAGCTTCCATGCGTTTTCACGAATCTGGGCTTCGATCCGCTCGGCGACATCGGGATTATCAACCAGGAACTGCTTAACGCCGTCGCGGCCCTGAATGCGGTTCCCTTCCACCGTAAACCAGGCGCCGCCTTTCTCAATTATTTCGAGCTTGACAGCGAGATCAACGATCTCACCGATACGGGAAATGCCCTCGCCATACATGATGTCGAACTCGGCTTCCTTGAACGGAGGGGCCAGCTTGTTCTTCACAACCTTTGCACGGGTGTGGTTGCCGATCATCTCGCCGTTGACTTTGAGCGTCTCCACACGGCGTACGTCAATGCGTACACTGGCATAGTACTTCAGGGCAAGACCGCCCGGGGTGGTCTCGGGGTTTCCGTACATGACGCCGATCTTCTGACGGAGCTGGTTGATGAAGATGACGGTGCAGTTGTTCTTGGAAATGGCACCGGCCAGGCGGCGCATGGCCTGGCTCATCAGTCGGGCCAGAACGCCGACAACGGAGTCGCCGATCTCGCCCTCAAGTTCCGTCCGGGGAACCAGAGCGGCGACGGAGTCGACCACAACGACGTCCACGGCGCCGGAACGGACCAGCGACTCACAGATGTCGAGTGCCTGCTCACCGGTGTCCGGCTGGGAAATGAGAAGCTCATCAATATCGACACCCAGGGCGCGGGCATAAGCCGGCTCCAACGCGTGCTCGACATCGATGTAGGCCGCGGTACCGCCCTGCTTCTGAGAGGAAGCAACCACGTGCAGCGCGAGGGTGGTTTTACCGGAGGCCTCAGGGCCATAGATCTCAACAATACGCCCCTTCGGGACACCGCCGATGCCCAGAGCCAGGTCCAGGGTCAGAGAGCCGGTGGAGAGAGACTCCACATTCACAGGGATATCGTCGCCGAGGCGCATGATCGTGCCCTTGCCGTAGTCGCGCTCAATCTTCTTCAGAACAGTATCAAGGGCCTGCTTTCTGTCCTCGGCGCTGCCCGCCTTCGAGACGGGAGTGACAGGAACCTTTTTCTTTTCAGCCATTGTTATTCAATCTCCTTTTTGTAAGGATTTTATGTTGCGATCATTATAACACAGAACGTGTCCCAAAAAACGGACAGCGGGAGAAATGTCCGAAAAAATGAATAATAACGGAGCGGGACGGAACCCGCTTCGACCGGACAGATTGTTTTACACAACAATAATACAGGAATCCTCAAAATGCAAGCAGAAAATTCCCGCGACGGAGGATCCTGACCATAGCAGCAGGGAAAAAACAGGGGAAAAACACAACATCCTGTGGTTTGCCTGGATAATTGTCAAAACAACCAAAAAAGGAGAAAAACTTTTGTGAAAAACAGAGAAAATTCTTGACGTCTCCCTTTTCTTTTGCTATAATCACCAATTGCGTGGATTGCACCGTGACGGGTGAAGTGCGCGCTCCGGCAGAGGAAAATCTGCCGGGCAAAAATCTTGAAGAAAGGAGGAAAACAATGCCAACCTTTAACCAACTGGTGAGAAAAGGCAGAGAGCAGGTCACTTATAAGTCCACCTCTGCACTGCAGAAGAGCATGAACACCCTGCGCAACAAGGAGACCAACCAGAGCTCCCCTCAGAAGAGAGGCGTCTGCACCGCAGTCCGTACCTCTACCCCGAAGAAGCCGAACTCCGCTCTGCGTAAGATCGCGCGTGTCCGTCTCACGAACGGCTATGAGGTCACTGCTTACATCCCCGGCATCGGCCATAACCTGCAGGAGCACTCTGTGGTTATGATTCGCGGCGGTCGTGTCAAGGACCTGCCTGGTGTGCGTTACCACATCATCCGCGGTACGCTGGACGCTCAGGGTGTCAACGGCCGTATGCAGGGACGTTCCAAGTACGGCGCAAAGAGGCCCAAGGCCGCAAAGAAAAAGTAATTCTACGGCGGCAATTGCCCTGTCGTTTATTATAGATAGATAAACCTCAGGGCGCAACGGACGCGAAAATCGCGTTTGAGTACCTGTGATTCCATTTTTTAATGAAGGAGGGAAGCAACGTGCCCAGAAGAGGTAATGTTCCCAAGAGAGAAATATTGCCCGATCCTGTGTATAACAGTGTTCTGGTGACCAAGCTCATCAACGGTGTTATGCTCGACGGCAAAAAGGGTGTTGCTCAGAAGGTCGTCTACGACGCTTTCGACATCATCAAGGAGAAGACCGGCAAGGAACCCCTTGATGCGTTTACCGAAGCTATGAACAACATCATGCCCGCTCTCGAGGTCAAGGCACGCCGCGTCGGTGGCGCCACCTATCAGGTGCCTATCGAAGTTCGGCCTGCCAGACGTCAGACGCTGGCACTGCGCTGGCTGGTGGATTATTCCCGCAAGCGCAGCGAGAAAACCATGAAAGAACGCCTTGCAGGCGAGATCATGGATGCATGCAACAACCTTGGCGCGGCTGTTAAGAAGCGCGAGGATATGCATAAGAACGCGGAAGCCAACAAGGCATTCGCACACTTCAGATGGTAAGCTACTCAGGAGTTTAAGCAGATGCCCAGAAAGTATTCACTGGAAAAAACAAGGAATATCGGTATCATGGCTCACATTGACGCCGGGAAGACCACGACGACAGAACGTATCCTGTTCTATACCGGAGTCAACTACAAGCTGGGTGAGACGCATGAGGGTACAGCGACCATGGACTGGATGGCGCAGGAACAGGAGCGTGGTATCACTATCACCTCTGCTGCGACAACCTGCTTCTGGCGTGACACCCGCATCAACATCATCGATACCCCGGGCCACGTGGATTTCACGGTTGAAGTTGAGCGCTCGCTTCGAGTGCTGGACGGATGCGTGACGGTGCTGTGTGCAAAGGGCGGCGTGGAGCCTCAGTCCGAAACTGTCTGGCGGCAGGCTGATCACTATCACGTACCTCGCATGATCTACGTGAACAAGATGGACATCATGGGCGCGGATTTCTATCATGTGCTGGATATGGTGCATGACAGGCTGAAGTGCAACGCGGTACCCATTCAGCTCCCAATTGGCAGTGAGGAGACCTTTAAGGGTATTATTGATCTGGTGGATATGAACGCCGACATCTATTACGATGACCTGGGCAAGGACATGCATGTGGAGGAAATTCCCGAAGATATGCGTGAACTCGCGGAAGAGTATCGTGATAAGCTCCTGGAGGCAGTGTCCGATTTCGATGATGAGATCATGGAACTGTATCTCTCGGGAGAAGACGTGCCTGCGGACAAGATCCGCGCTGCCATCCGGAAGGCCACTGTGGCGGTGAAAATGGTCCCCGTCACCTGCGGCACTTCCTACAAAAACAAGGGCGTGCAGAAGCTCCTGGATGCAATTGTGGACTACATGCCGTCCCCGCTGGATGTTCCTCCGGTGGAAGGCAAGAATCCCAAGTCCGACGAGACCGAGACGCGCGAAGCGAACGATGACGCTCCTTTCTCCGCACTCGCGTTTAAGATCATGACAGACCCCTTTGTGGGAAAGCTCGGATTCTTCCGTGTATACTCCGGACAGCTGGAGACCGGAAAAACCGTCATGAACACCACGAAGGGACAGCGTGAGAGACTCGGACGTATTCTGCAGATGCATGCCAACCACAGAGAAGACATCGACCATGTGTATTCCGGTGACATTGCCGCTGCGGTGGGTCTGAAGAATACGACGACGGGCGATACGCTCTGCGACGAGAAACATCCGATTGTACTGGAGTCCATGGAATTCCCCGAGCCGGTCATCCGCGTGGCGATTGAGCCCAAGACGAAGGCCGGTCAGGAAAAAATGGCGATCGCGCTTCAGAAGCTGGCGGAAGAGGATCCGACCTTCAAGACCTATACGGACGAGGAGACCGGACAGACCATCATCGCCGGCATGGGCGAGCTCCATCTGGAAATTATCGTGGACCGACTGCTCAGAGAGTTCAAGGTCGAGGCCAATGTCGGCAAGCCGCAGGTTTCCTATAAGGAGACCATCCGGAAGTCCGCAACGGTGGATACCCGTTATGTTCGTCAGACGGGCGGCAAGGGTCAGTTTGCTCATGTCAAGCTGATCGTCGAACCGAACGAAACCGGCAAGGGATACGAATTCGTCAACAAGATCACGGGCGGCGCGATCCCCAAGGAGTATATTCCCTGCGTTGATCAGGGTATCCAGGGCGCAATGCTCTCCGGTGTACTGGCCGGCTACCAGGTGGTCGATGTCAAGTGCACGCTGATCGACGGATCCTTCCATGAGGTTGACTCTTCCGAACTGGCTTTTAAGATCTGCGGAAGCATGGCCTTCAAGGAGGCCTGCCAGAAGGCGGATCCGACGCTCCTTGAACCGATTATGAAGGTCGTTGTCACCGCTCCGGACGATTACATGGGCGACGTGATGGGCGATATCAATGCCCGCCGCGGCCAGATCGCCGGAACCGACATCCACAACGGCACGGCAATCATCACCTGCCATGTGCCGCTGAGCACGATGTTCGGCTATGCCACCGACCTGCGCAGCAAGACCCAGGGCAGGGCAACATACAGCATGGAGCCCAGCCACTTTGTCGAGCTGCCGAAGAATCTTCAGGAAGCTCTGGTCAATTCAAGACCGGGCTACTCCAGATAAATTAGATAAGAAAAAGACATTTATTAAATCAGGAGGATTATTACAATGGCGAAACAGATGTACAACAGAACCAAACCCCATGTCAACATCGGCACCATCGGTCATATCGACCACGGCAAGACCACCCTTACCGCTGCCATTACCAAGTACCTGGCTCTGCAGGGCAAGGCTGAGTACACCGACTATTCTTCCATCGACAAGGCTCCGGAAGAGCGCGAGCGTGGTATCACCATCAACACCGCTCACGTCGAGTATGAGACCGAGAAGCGTCACTATGCACACGTTGACTGCCCGGGCCACGCCGACTATATCAAGAACATGATCACCGGTGCTGCTCAGATGGACGGCGCTATCCTCGTTATCGCTGCTTCCGACGGCCCGATGGCCCAGACCCGTGAGCACCTTCTGCTTGCCCGTCAGGTTAACGTTCCTTCCGTCCTGGTGTTCCTGAACAAGTGCGACCAGGTTGACGACGAAGAGCTGCTTGAGCTCGTCGAGATGGAAGTCCGCGAGCTGCTTGACTTCTACGGCTTCCCTGGCGATGATACCCCGATCATCCGCGGCAGCGCACTGAACGCCCTCGTCAGCGAGTCCCAGGATCCCAACGCCCCCGAGTATGCCTGCATTAAGGAACTCATGGACGCTGTCGACAGCTGGATCCCGACCCCGGACCGTAAGGCGGACCAGCCCTTCCTGATGCCCATTGAGGACGTCTTCACCATCTCCGGTCGTGGCACCGTCGTTACCGGCCGTGTTGAGCGTGGCCGCGTCAAGATCGGCGACAAGGTTGAGATCGTCGGCCTGAAGGACGAAAGCACCGAGACCACCGTCACCGGCACCGAAATGTTCCACAAGACCCTTGAGTATGCAGAAGCCGGCGATAACGTTGGCTGCCTGCTGCGCGGCATTGACAAGAAGGCTGTTGAGCGTGGTCAGGTTCTGGCTGCTCCGAAGAGCATCCACCCCCACACCAAGTTCAAGGGCCAGGTCTACGTCCTGTCCAAGGAAGAAGGCGGCCGTCACACCCCGTTCTTCAACAACTACAGA